>ONAY01000003.1 GCA_900315895.1 uncultured Eubacteriales bacterium | reverse complement strand
TATGACCGATCTGGGGGCTGAACACCCCGTCCGCGTTATGGGTCTTCCAAAGCTCTATGGCCTTGTCCGTTTCGCCCAGCCCCAGATACGTTTGCGCGAGTCTCCCGTAGATTGTCTGCTCACTGATCTGCGGGTCTTCGTTCTGCGGCAGCAGCAGCCGGGATTGCTCCAGAAGCTCCAGCGCGCGGCGAAACAGGGCCTTGTCCCCGCTGTCAAAGCCAAAGGCGCGGTAAAGCGCGGCGCTCTCACTGACAATCTGAAAGGAGTGGGGATACTTCTTGAGGGCCTTTTCCGCCTCCGCAAGCCCGTCCCAATCCTTGCTGCGGCGGTATTCCTGCAAGCGTTTCACCGTCGTCTCCAGACGGTTGTCCTTGACTTCATAGCCCAGCAGCACGTCCACAGAGGTATCGAAAAAATCTGCCATCTGGATGATTAGCTCCAGCTCCGGGGTGGACAGCTTCGCCTCCCACTTATATACCGCGCCTGCCGTCACCCCCAAGGCCTCGGAAAGCTGCTCTTGGGTCAATGACCGCGCCTTGCGGAAAGCGCGGATGTTCTCCGCCAGCATCATCTTCATACGCCCGCCTCCTTTGTGTTTCTGTCGATGATTATAATGCATCGAAACCGGAAAGTGAACAGACCGGTCATATCAATCGGATTTTATTTTTCCTACTGTCAGTAAGAGTTTTGCTTTTTTGGGCAAAAAGATTCAATAAAGGCAACAGCCTCCAATGGACCTATATTCTGCTTCATTTTATCAACCCTTTCTGTAGTTGAGTACCATCCACCTGTAGACGGCTGGTACTCTATCTTTAAGGGCTGTATTTTTTGCGAGGTTTTGTTTGGCCCGCGCATTGTCACATGTAACAAAAACCTTTTTGAAATTTCTACAATCATTTTTTCGCTGAAAATAGAAAAGAGGCGGATTTTGGGGGAAAAGTTCTCTCAAAATCCGCCTCTAAACGGTGGGGTCGGAGGTTCAGGTCCTCTCAAACCGAAAAAATATCTATTAATTTTCACTCAAAAAATGGGCACGAAAAACCCCGAAACCGTTGTGGTATCGGGGTTTTCCGGTGCGATATCTATTTTGGTCGCACAATCTGGTTGCGGGGACAGGATTTGAACCTGCGACCTCCGGGTTATGAGCCCGACGAGCTACCAATTGCTCTACCCCGCGATATCAAGTTATCGGCAGACTATGCTGGTGCCGGAGACCGGGGTCGAACCGGTACGATCGGTAAGGATCGCGGGATTTTAAGTCCCGTGCGTCTGCCAATTCCGCCACTCCGGCAGGATCATATGTCGTGCCCTCTGGCAAAAATTTCCGCAAACCGCCTCTCGGCAGTCTGCGGAACGAATGGCTCCGGGGGTGAGACTCGAACTCACAACCTTGCGGTTAACAGCCGCCTGCTCCGCCATTGAGCTACTCCGGAATAGTGTCGCCTCGTTCGGCGACAAATGGTATTATATACAAGAGCACCCGCCATGTCAAGGGTTTTTTGTTCAAATCCTTTGTTTATTTAGTTTACAGCAGAAATTGCTCTGCGATCTCCGACTTGGACCTGACACCGAAATAGTATACTATTCCAGCGCAAAACATCCGCCCCTGCCATCATCAACTAACAAAAAGGCCCCCCCTGGCACACAAAAAGACCCGCTGAGCGGGTCCTCTCTTCAAATCATATCAGCTCATCTTGACCGGGTTCGTCACTCCGGCGTCTTTTTGCGCCTGGTGGCGGATCAGTTCGCGGTCTGCCTCAGCATTCTCTTCGACGATCTTGAGTTTTGTCTCGTATTTATTGACTTTTTCGTCGTTTCCGAGGAATCTGTAGAGCTTTACCAGTTCTTCCATGGCATCTCTGTTGGATGGGCTTAGTTTCAGCACCTCCAGGAAGTTCTTCACAGCCTCTTCCGATGCGGCCACCACCACGTCGTCCTTTGCGGCATCAGCTTCGGGCTCTGCCTTCAGAAGTTCGTCCCTGCTCTGGGCTGCCAGTTCTTTATAGGCTGTTCCCAGGTAAAACCACAGGGGCCACCAGTTCTTGAAATCTGACTCTGTATAGGGTCTCAGGGCTTTGATGCCGTCTTCGAACTTGCCGGAGAGGATCATGTTGTATCCTTCCTCTATTTTAACGGGTTGCTCCAGCTGTTCCAGTCTCTGGCTGATCTCCTTAAGTGATTCTTCCAGGCTCTTTCTCGCCTTATCTGTAAGCTTATCGAAGTCTGTCTCGTTGCCTAATTTCACGTAGGTCTCCCAGGTGAGCTTTGCCTTGAGGTAGAGTCCCATGTTGAGGTAGGCATAGCCCAGGTAATAGTAGGCTTCTGCAAGGTCCGGGTCCTTCAGGGTCGCCACTTCGAAGGCTTCCAGTGACTCTGCCTTGTATCTACCAACCATGTCCTCGGTCTCTGTGGAATAGCTTACGCCGGAGGTCATGTCCTGCTCATCATTAAGGAGTTTTTCGTAGCAGTCCTTGAGTCCTCTGCCGTAGCAGTAGTATGCCTTTGCGTTATCAGGGTCCACAAGGATCGCTGCTCTGAAGTCGATGACAGCTTCTTCGAAGCTGGACTTTTCTGCTCTGTCCATTCCCTGGGCCAGAAGGCCATCGCTGAATCTTTTGTCGAAGTTCTTTAAGATGTACTTGACGTAGTTGTCTCTGTATTTGAAATTCGGATCGCAGCCTATGACGAAAGCCATGTTAAGAGCGATCTTGAGCACAGTGATCCCGGTCATTTCAGTACGCCTGATGGGCACCGGCACATCCTTCAAAATATCGTACACCCCTGCCTTTTTAAGGTATTCCTCGCTGAGTTCGTCGAAGACGAAATCCTTAAGGTATCCTGTAAGCAGTTCTCCTATTCTGTCTGTTCTGTTCAGATCCATTATCTTTTGATCTCCCAACCTTTTTTGTTGAATCTTCTGTAGTTTATATCGTCAATGGTGCTTCTCAGATCCATGTCCAGGGTCTTTAAAGCCTCCTCTGTGCAGTTCTCTATCTGTCCTGTGCGTTCCAGTTCCTTGGCATAGGCAAAAAGTATGCGGTACTGGTCTTCCTTCCTGCGCTCTCTGTTCTGGTAGCCTCCTTCGTAGTAGAACTCCGCCAGTCCTTTATAGAAGGCAAAAGGTGTCAGTTCTGACATGAAGAAGCTCAGTGTATTGGTGAAGCCGCCCCTGTTATAGTAGGTGTCCAGCATCCGGTCGATCTCTTTTAGGAGGACGATGTCCTCTGCGCTCATGTCTCTGGTGGAGACCACTTCGTAGGGAGCGTAGTCACGATAGACTATGCCGTATTTTGCGGCCTCTTCCTCCATTACGGTACCCTTAAGCACCTTGAGGAAGCCCATCTGGAAGGCCTGGGCCTTGAGATTGTAGGCCCTGTCGAATCCTCTCTCAAAGGTCTCCATGGTCTCATGGGGAAGGCCTGCGATGAGATCTATGTGGACGTGGCAGTTGCCGCATTCTATGAGGCGCTCGGTGTTGTAGAGGACCGGATACACGTTCTCAGAGCGGTGACATGCCTTCAGGGTCTCGGGGTTCATGGACTGGATGCCTATTTCGAACTGAAAAAGGCCCTTTCTGGCGGTTTTTATCAATTGTATGGTCTTGTCATCAAGGAGGTCTCCACAAAGCTCAAAATGGAAATTTGTGACTCTGTTGTCGTTTCCGATGATGTATCTGAGGATCCTGTATGCCCTGTCCTTATCGTAGTTGAAGGTCCTGTCGATGAACTTCACCTGCATCAGATCCTTAAACAGGAAATATCTCAGTTCCTGTTCCACTCTGGAGATATCCAGGGACCTGACACTCTTATCTATGGATGAGAGGCAGTATGAGCATCTGAAGGGACAGCCTCTGCTGGATTCGTAATATACCACCTTGTCCTTTTCCGGCTCCAGTACCGAGTACGGAAATGGTATGGTGTTGAAGTCAAGAGGCTCTATCTGGTCGTTTACAAATATCATCCCTCTGGAACGATAGGTAAGCCCCGGAATGGTGCCCATCTCTTCATCGAAACTGAGCTCCTGAGTAAGTTTTTTGCCGGTGAGCATATGGATCAGCCTGAAGAAGGGATACTCCCCTTCCCCTGAGATCAGGTAGTCGGCCCAGGTGTTTTGCTCCATGAAGTCCACCGCATCGAAGCTGACTTCAGGGCCTCCGATAATAATCTTAAGCGTGGGCTTAGCCTTTTTGAGGTCTGAGCAAAGCTTCACCGTCTCGTCGATGTTCCAAAGGTAGCAGGAAAAGCAAACTATGTCATAGTCTGCCCTTACGATCTCATTGTATATGTAGTTCAGATCATTGTTTATGCTGAACTCCCTCATGTCGCAGTCCACGCTCTCGTTGACGATTACCGTATAAAGATAGCGGATCGCCAGGTTGGAGTGTACGTATTGGGAATTCAGTGTGCTGAGCAGGATCTTCATAATCTGCGGAACCTTTCATCTTTGACCAGTTCTGAATCTTCCATTGCCCTGTTCAGGGCAGCAATCATCCTGTCGTTATCCCTTGGGAGATCACCCTTAAGTGATACGTAGTTTGAAGCGTGGTTGGACCTGAACACGCAGGGCTTCTCGGGCCTTGCGTAGTCCAGCATCATCGCCGCCTCCTTAAGGACCTCTTCAGCTGTGAGGAGCTTGAACTTTCCGTTCTGATAGTCCTCAAGAAGCGGTGCCGGATATTCCAGCATGAGGGTAAGGAAGCTGACGTAGGAGGCATTCATCTCTGCGATCATCTTGCCGGACTCCACAGCGTGCTCCTCCATGAGCTCCGGTCCGCCCAGCCCCGAAATGAACGTGACAGAGGTCTGGATCCCGTTTCGCTCCAGCTTCTTCACGCCCTCTATTATCTCTTCCCTGGTCTCCCCTTTATTCATCCTTTCCAGCACCTTCTCGGAACCGGATTCTGCTCCCAGGTAGATCATGGTGAGACCGTGAGCCTTCAGTTCCCTGAGCTCCTCATCAGTCTTCCGGAGGGCATCGGTCGCCCTTCCGTAAGAGGTGACCCTCTCGCACTCCGGGAAAAGTTCCCTGATCCTGTCCAGCACCGTAAGAAGCTTGTTGTTGGACAGGCACAGCGCATCTCCGTCGCAGAGGAAGATCCTTCCCACTCTCCTGTAGTGAGCTCTTGCCCAGTCCAGGTCCTCCAGAACGTCCGCCATGGGTCTCAGTCTGAATCGTTTTAGTTTGTACATGTTGCAGAACGCGCACTTATTGTGTGAGCATCCCACGGTCACCTGCAAAAGCAGGCTGTAGGCCTCGCTGGGCGGTCTGTAAATGTCTCCAATATATCTCATAAAAGTCTTTCCTGCGCAAAAGATCCCTGTCCGGACAAACTGCCCTTTCAGGGATCTCCCTGTTTGTTACATTCTCTCGGGTGCTTCCATTCCAAGAAGCTTCAGGCCGTTTCTGATAGCTGTCTTGGCAGCGGAGGTCAGAGCCAGCTTGGCCTTTCTCTCATCCTTGTTATCTGTGAGGATGTGCTCGTCATGATAGAATTTGTTGAAGGCCTGAGCCATATCCACGATGTGTCTTGTGAGAATGGACGGCTCATACTTGGTACCGGCTTCGATTATGACGTCCTTAAGTGCATATATCTCCTTGACCAGCGTGTAGGCTGAACCCTCAGCCAGATATTTGGGATCGAAATCTTCCAGATCCTTGGCATCGTCTCCTGCATTTCTGAGAACGGATGCGCATCTTGCATAGGTGTACTGCACGTAGGGGCCTGTCTCTCCGTTGAAGTCAAGGACCTGTTTCCAGTTGAAGACATAGTCCTTGATCCTGTTGTTGGAAAGCTCGTTGAATACTACGGCTCCAACTCCTACCTGTCTTGCGATCTCCTCGATGTTATCTGTGGCCACTCCCTTTTCCTTGATGATATCTCTGGTCTCATCGATGGCGCGGTTCAGAACGTCCTCCAGGAATACTACACGTCCCTCTCTTGTGGACATGGTTCCCTCTTCAAGGCTCACCAGGCCGAAGGGTACGTGGACGATGTCCTTTGACCACTCGTAGCCCATTAGTTCAAGGATCTTCTTGAGCTGCTGGAAGTGCAGGTTCTGCTGGGAAGCTACCACGTAGATGTTCTTGTAGAAGTCATAGGTGGCTTTGCGGTATTTTGCACATGCCAGGTCACGGGTGATGTACAGGGTGGAACCGTCTGATTTAAGGATCGGGGCCGGTGTCAGTCCGTAGGGCTCAAGGTCAACGATCTCGGCGCCCTGGGATTCCTTGAGGAGGTTCTTTTCCTTAAGTTCCTCAACTACTGCAGGCATCTTGTCGGAGTAGAATGACTCTCCCGCATAGGAATCGTACTCGATGCCCAGAAGCTTGTATACCCTTCCGAACTCCTTGAGGGACTCGTCTCTGAACCACTGCCAGAGTCTGGTCTCCTCTTCTTCGCCGTGCTCAAGCTTTGCGAAGGTCTCTCTTGCCTCATCATTGAGGGAAGGATCCTTTTCCGCCTCCACGTGGAATTTGGTGTAGTATGAAAGAAGTGTAGGAATGGGATTGTTCCTTACGTCCTCTTCATTTCCCCAGCGGCGGAAGGCTACGATCATCTTTCCGAACTGTGTACCATAGTCTCCCAGGTGGTTGATCCTGATCACCTTGAATCCCATGGCCTGATGGATCAGGTTGATGGAATTGCCGATGACTGTGGATCTGATATGACCAATATGGAAGGGCTTTGCGATGTTGGGAGATGAGAACTCCACGATCTCAGGTCTTCCCTGTCCCACGTTGGACTTTCCGTATTCATCGCCCTTGGCCATAGCCTCGTCCACGACTTCCTTGATGAAGGGTTCACGGGCAATGAACATATTCACGTAGGCATTGACCTGCTCCACCTTGCTGAACATGGGATCTCCTTGAAGGCCCTCGGCTATTCCCTTAGCGATGAGAGGCGGTGCTTTTCTCAGGACCTTTGCCAGTCTGAAGCATGGGAAGGAATAGTCTCCCATGTCGCTGTTCTGGGGAACTTCGATCATGCCTTCGATCTCTTCGATAGAAAGATCCGCAACCTGTTCCTTCAGGAGCTTGGCCAGTTCTTCTTTCACATTAATCATATCTTTTCTCCTATAAGCTCTATAATATCGTTCTCGTTATATACTTTGATTCCAAGGGCTGTGAGCGTCTCTGCGAACACTCCGTCCCCTTCTATAAGCGTCCCGGTAAAGGTACCGTCGTAGACAGTGCCGTGACCGCAGGACGGGCTGTTGGCCTTAAGGATGGCACCTTCTATGTCCTCCACAGCATATCGTCGCAAAACACCTTCGATGGACTCTCTTGCTCCGTCCAGGAATTGGCGGGTCACGTCTTCGCCCACCCTGTTTACCACTCTGTCGCCTAAGCGTTCGCAGGGCACTCTCGGTATTCTGAGTCCCCCTGCCACCTCGGGACAGACAGGGATGTAATCTCTGTTCTCAAGGAATCTCAGCACCTCTTCCGAAAGGTTGTTTCCCCCGGAATACTTTACATTTTCACCGAGCAGACATGCGCTTACGATGTACATTCCTCTACTCCCTGAACTTCACTATGGTGACTCCGTCTCCGCCCTCGTTGTAGTTGCCTCTTCTGAACGAGGCCACAGTGGGCATGGACTTGAAAAGATTCCTGAGGCCGTTCTGCAGTATTCCCTGGCCCCTTCCGTGGATCACGGTGACCTCCTTAAGTCCCGCAACGTAAGCATCGTCCAGATACTTGGATACATCCTCCACAGCATCATCCAGGTTCTTACCGATGACATTCACCGAGGAAGATACCTGCATGGCCTTGGTCCTGTAGATCCCTGATGTGCCTCCACCGGATCCGGTCCGTCTCTCATAGATGCTCTTCTTTGGCTGGTTGACTCCCTTGGGACCGCCCTGGACCAGCATCAGATCCTCCGGCTTGATCCTCATCTTCATGGGACCTGCCTGAACCAGCAGCGGACCGTCACCTGAAGGTATCTCCAGCACTTCTGCGATCTCGCCTACAGAAAGTATCTTGACCCGGTCTCCAGGCTTGAGTTCATTTACCGAAACAGGATTATTGTTAACTTCCTTTATTTCCACAGAAGAGTACTTATTCTTTACTTCTTTAAGCCTCTTCCGTCCGGAATCCAGTCTCTTGTTTCTCTCGCCAAGGCTCTCTTCCTTTGCCAGTTCCTTAAGTTCCTCCCTCACCTCATCAACGGTTCGGTTGGCATCATCCACGATGTCTCGGGCTTGCTTTCTGGCCTTCTCCAGCACCTCATTTTCGTGCTTGTCCAGAAGCTCCAGCCTCCTGGCTATCTTGGCTTCCTTTTCCTGGATATCTCTCAGAGCTCTTTCTGCCTCTGCCCGGTCATTCTCGGCTGACTTTCTGTCGTGCTCGATCTTTGACAGCACGTCCTCGAACTCCAGATCTCCTCTCTCAATGAGGTGATCTGCCCGGTCTATGATCTTTTGATCCAGGCCAAGCTTTCTGGATATCTCGAAGGCGTTGGACTTTCCGGGAGTCCCTATGATGAGCCTGTATGTGGGGCTCAGAGTCTCCACGTTGAACTCCATGGAAGCGTTCTGGACGCCTTCACGCTCGATGGCGAATTTTTTGAGCTCATTATAGTGAGTGGTAGCGGCCACCGATGCGCCCTTCTCCATGAGGGATTCCAGAATGGCTATGGCAAGAGCTGCACCCTCTGTGGGGTCCGTTCCTGCCCCGAGCTCATCCAGAAGCACCAGTGAGCCCACGCCCGCCTTGCCCAAAAAATCCACGGTATTTCTCATGTGCGATGAGAAGGTGGAAAGGCTCTGCTCTATGGACTGTTCGTCTCCTATGTCGCAAAAAATATCTTTGTAAACGGGCACTCTGCTCTCGGAAGATGCCGGGATGTGAAGACCGGTAAGGGCCATCATAGAAAGCAATCCCATGGTCTTGAGGGTCACGGTCTTTCCGCCCGTATTTGGCCCTGTGACCACCAAAGTGGAGAAATCCTTCCCCAGCCTTACGTTGATGGGAACCACCTTCTTGCGGTCGATCAGGGGGTGTCTGGCCTGCTTCAGTTCCAGATATCCATCCTCATCGATCTTCGGCTCTTCTGCTTTCATCCGTGAAGAAAGCTTGCCCTTGGCGAAGATCACATCCAGATCCGTCAGGATGGTCTGGTTGTTGTTGAGTTCCTTAAAGTGCTCTGCAACGTTTCCGGAAAGCTCCATAAGGATACGCTCTATCTCAGCCTGCTCTCTCAGTTCCAGTTCTCTTAGGCGGTTGTTGGCTTCCACCACGGCCTGTGGTTCTATAAACAAGGTGGAGCCTGAACCGGACTGGTCGTGTACGATACCCGGGACCTTGGCCCTGTGCTCCGCCTTGACAGGGACCACGTACCTGCCGTCCCTTATGGTGATTATTGCATCCTGCAGATAGGTCTGATTGGTCTTTGAGAAGACCACAGAATTGAGCTTAGCTCTTATCTGCTCATTCTCCCTTAGAATGTCACGCCTTATCCTGGCAAGCTCCGGAGAGGCCGAATCTGCCATTTCATCCTCTGAAAGGATGGAACGGTCGATCCTGTCCTTTAATCCCGGGAATACTTCCAGGACTTCAGCTCTTCCTGAGATGGAGGGAAGCTCCGGCAGGTCCTTCCCCAGGAAGTTCCTGCAATCCTCAGTGATCTTCATGTTTCTTAAGACCATCAGGAGCTCCTTCATGGTGAGCGACCCGCCTTTTTTGGCGCGGAGAAGCAGAGGCTTCGTGTCGTAAAGTCCGCCGAGAGGCAGGACTCCTTTTCTTACTATCACCTCTGCCGCTTCGGAAGTCTCTTCCAAAAGGTCTCTGATCTCTGAGGGGTTCGTTCTGGGACTGAACCGGGAGATCCTGTCCTTAGCCATTTGGGAACAGGCTTCTCCCGAAAGCATCTCTATTATTTTGTTGTATTCAAGTATGTCCGATGCTCTCTTGTTCATTTACCTCTTACGGACTCCATGATCTTATTTTTTGAGCTTTGATATCTCATCCTTGAGCTGGATATTTTCCATCTGAAGATCGAAATATGCAGACTCGAATTCCTTAACTTTAGCTTCCAGCTTGGCAGCGTAATCCTCGATCTCTTTCTTGTCTTCGTCTGCCTTGGAAGCGCCTTCCTTGTACTGGATGAAGTTCTGCTTTGCTTCATCCCACAGCTTCATATAGTGCTGTGTATCGTTCTCCAGCTTTGCATTCTCTTCCCTGAGTTTGGTGACTTCTTCCCTCATGCCGAACACTTCGTCCGCCATGTTGACGCAGGCCAGAGTGGCAAGAGAACCTGCTCTTGCGCTGGATGTGAATTTAGAGATCTCTCTCATCTTTTCGTCTACGTATGCTGCGATCTCCTGGATCGTTTCCGGGTCTCTCTCTCCGGAAATGGTGTACTCCTGTCCGTAGATCCTTACTGTTACCTTGTTGTCTTCCATGATGTCTCCTTAAGTTCCGAATATATCAGGGATAACCTATATTTCTCTCAAGATCGCTCCAAGCTCCTCTTCAAGGGCTTTGACGACCTTAGCGTGTACCTGGGCAGCCTCATCGTCCTTAAGGGTCTTTTCATCCGACCTGTAGGTCAGGCTGAAAGCCACGCTCTTCTTTCCCGGAGGAATGGGAACTCCTCTGTAGATGTCGAAGAGCTTCACGTTCTTAAGCAGATCGCCGGCTGACTTCTTTATAACTTCTTCTATATTGCCCACCGTTTCGCTTTCCTTTACCACCAGAGCGATATCTCTGATGATTGCAGGATACTTGGGAAGCGGTTTGAATATCTTTGTGGTATCGGCCAGTGTCAGTATTCCGTCCAGAGTAAGTTCGGCTGCATATGCTCTGGTACCGATTCCAAACTTCTCGGTGACTTCCGGATGTACCTCACCCATGATGCCTATCTCGATCTCTTCTTCCTTGTCTCCGTTCTCAAGATGAGCAGTGTGGACCGCACTGATCCTGGCACATCTTCCCGGATGGTAGATACCGTACTCCGTTTCGGGCACGAACTTAAGATTTCTTATACCGAGCATGTAGAGCATTTCCTGTATGATACCTTTAAGCTCGAAGAATCCTGTACCTTCTCCGTACATTCCGAAGGAGATATCGAATCCCTCATAGGGAAGTCCATCTTCTTCTATGTAGTTCATCATGAAGGTGTTCCCGATCTCGAAGGCCTTGACGGTATCGATGTTTCTGGAATAGTTTCTTCCAAGGACCTCCATCATCTGCGGAGTGAGGATGGTCCTCATTACGGAAGTATCTTCTCCCAGAGGATTCAGGATCTTAACGAAGCCTCTCTCCCAGGAATCCTCAGCGATCCTGACGTTGTCAACGCTCTTAGGGCTTACGAATGAATAGGTCTGGATCTCGTCCAGTCCCAGTGCGCAGAGGCTCTTTCTGATGGTGTCTCTGATGTCTCTTGAGTAGCTCTGAGAAGCCTCATTGTTTCCCTTGGGAATGGTCACCGGAAGCTTGTCATATCCATAGAGTCTTGCGACCTCTTCAACTATGTCTTCCTCGATCTTGATGTCCTGTCTGACTGTGGGATAGCTGACGTACATGTCATCGCCCTCTCCCGTAACGGTCATCTCAAGAGATTCAAGATAGGATACCATCTGCTCTCTCGGAATATCTATTCCAAGGACCTTGTTGATCCTGGATACTCTTGCGTGTACCGGAACAGCTTCCTCTGGAACGGGATAGATGTCTACCCTTCCCTTGACCACTGTTCCTGCGCCAACGAGCTCGATAAGGTGGCAGACTCTGTCAGCTGCATCTCTTGCAAGGTTGGGGTCGATCCCCTTCTCATATCTTCCGGATGCTTCCGTTCTCAGTCCCAGCCTCTTGGCTGTGGTACGCACGGAATTCGCCTGGAAGTTGGCGGACTCGATAACGATGGTCTTGGTCTCAGGAAGGATCTCTGAATTGAGACCTCCCATTACTCCTGCAACTGCCACAGGCTTCTCCTGATCATTGATCATAAGCATCCTGTCGTCCAGAGTTCTCTCTGTTCCGTCCAGTGTGACGAACTTCTCGCCGTCTCTTGCGGTATCGACAATGATCTTGTGTCCTGCAAGGGATTCGATGTCGAAGGCGTGAAGCGGCTGGCCATATTCCAGCATTACGAAGTTGGTGATGTCGACTATGTTATTGATGGGTCTCATGCCGGCCTGGATGAGCCTCTTCTGGAGCCACCAGGGGGAATCCTCCACCTTGATGTCCTTGACGATCCTTGCGGTGTATCTTTTGCACAGGTCGGATCTCACTTCGCAGGTGATGTAATCATTTACATCCTCAACCTCTTCCTTGACGCCGGTCTCGGGATATTTGAGCTCGGTGCCGAAGGTGGCTGCGGCCTCTCTTGCCATTCCTATCATGGCCAGACAGTCGGGACGGTTCGGTGTGATCTCGAAGTCGATCACAGCGTCCTTGAGGCCCATGACATCAACCACGTCCTGTCCCAGGGCGCTTTCGAACTTGCCGGCGTTCTTCCTGTCGTGATCCAGAAGCCAGATGCCGTCCTTCTGATTGACCGGAACTACCTTGTCATCGTAGCCCAGCTCTCCGAAGGAGCAGAGCATTCCATATGACATAACTCCCCTGAGCTCACCTGCTCTCAGGTCCACTCCGCCCTCAGTCTTGGGCTGACCGTGGAGGGGTCCCGGGATGTGTGCCCCATTCAAGGCTACGGGAACGTAAGCTCCCTCGTATACGTTGGTTGCTCCGGTCACTATCTGAAGGAGCCCTGTCTCAGGATCCTTGCCGTAAGCCCCGATGTCACCTACATTTACCTGAAGCACCACCAGCTTGTCAGCGTGAGGATGCTTTTCTATCTTCTCTATCTTACCTACGACTACGCCTGAGATGCCCTCTCCCGTAAGCTCCATCGTCTCCAGGTTGGATCCTGACATGATCATCCTTTCGCAAAAAACTTCCGGGCTCACCTTGACGTCCGTATAATCTTTTAACCATTCTAAAGAAACTATCATTTAAGCCGTCTCCTTCTATTTGAACTGTTCTATGAAACGCATATCGTTCTCATAGAGAAGTCTTATGTCATCTATTTCGTGCTTGAGCATGGCCACACGCTCTACTCCAAGGCCGAAGGCAAAACCTGTGTACTTCTCAGTATCGATGCCGCCTACCTTGAGGACTGAGGGATGTACCATTCCGCAGCCCAGGATCTCGATCCAGCCTGAACCCTTGCAGACTCTGCATCCCCTGCCTCCGCACTTGAAGCAGGATACGTCCATCTCTGCTGAAGGCTCGGTGAACGGGAAGTGGTGAGGTCTGAACTTGGTCCTGGTCTCAGATCCGAACATCTTCTTTGCGAAGCTGTCCAGAACTCCCTTAAGGTCAGCCATGGTGATGCCCTCGTCTACCACCAGGCCCTCCACCTGATGGAACATGGGGGAATGGGTGGCGTCGGGAGTGTCGCATCTGAAGCATCTTCCCGGTGCGAATACTCTGATGGGCGGCTTCATGGACTGAAGGGTCCTTACCTGTACCGGTGAGGTCTGGGTCCTCAAGAGGACCTTGTCATTTATGTAGAAGGTATCTGTCCAGTCTCTGGCAGGATGGTCAGGTCCGGCATTGAGGGCGTCGAAGTTGTTATATACGGTCTCGATCTCCGGTCCCTCTGTCAGGGTGAATCCCATGGACTTAAACACCTCTGAGATCTCATTTATGGTAATGGTCACAGGGTGCTCTGTTCCAAGGTGGTATTCCTTTCCCGGCTCCGTGACGTCGATCTTCTCAGCCTTGAATCTGGCTTCCTGAGCAGCAGCCTTGAGCTGCTCCTGAGTGTTTTTGAGCATCTGTTCGATCTGGGCCTTTACTGTGTTGGCCTCCATTCCCAGCTGCTTCCTCTCCTCAGGTGAAAGTCCACCCATGGATTTAAGGATGGATGTCAGGTCTCCTTTTTTGCCTAATACTTTTATCCTTACATCTTCGGCGTCCTTGAGAGACGTGGCTTCTTCCAGTCTCCTCTTCGCTTCGTTAAGGATCTCCTGTAACGATTCCTTCATTTCTTGCTTCTTATCCTTTCATACATCAGTATTCCCGCCGCCATGGACGCATTGAGGCTCTCGGTCTCGCCGGCCATGGGAATACATATTTTAACGTCTGCCATATCAATGAGCTCTTTAGACACTCCGTTTCCTTCATTGCCCACCACTATGGCGCAGTCACGGGATAGATCCTCCTCGTAATACGCCTTCTCCGCGGTCATAAAGGAGACGATGAGTTTTTTGTCCCGGGCTTTAAGAAAAGCAGACAGTTCTTCGTTCGTCTCAAAAAATGCAACCGGCATCCTGAGAACTGAACCCGCAGCAGATCTTACGGCCTTGGGTGAGTAGGGATCGGATGTCCCCTTCATAAACACTGCCAGACTGAATCCGGCAGCATCTGCGGTCCTCAGGATGGTTCCGATGTTTCCCGGATCCTGCAGCCTGTCCAGCACTATGATATTGCCACCATTAAGGTCCAGGGCGTAGGGATCCGTATCCTTCATTCCGATGATGCCCATGACTCCCTGAGGCGTCACGGTATCGCTCAACTTAGAGAACAAAGAAGGGGGCAGCATATAGATCCTGTCCCCCGGTACTTCGCTGAAAGCAGTTCCGATGCCGTTAAGGCTTTCCGGTCCGGCCTCATGCCTTACCATGAGAGCTTTGATCTCAATACCTTCTTTGAGAGCCTCCTCTATGAGATTGGGCCCCTCTATAAGATATTCTCTCCACTTTTCACGGTATTTCTTTTTCTTAAGCTCAAGAGCATGTCTGAATATTTTGTTTTTGTCAGATATAATCTCTTTCAAACGGCTCGTCCGATTATACACCGAAAGCCGGCTTCGCCGGCTCGGTCATATCAAAACCGGTTTTCCGGTCTCAGTTATTCCTCAAGGAAGCTGGGGATCACGAATTCTGATCTTTCAGATCCGCCTTCCTCTTCGTTCTTTTTCTTTTCAAGAAGTTCCTGAAGGGTAACTTCTGTTCCGCTTAAACCTTCTACCTTGCCGAAAACATCGTCAAGACCCTTGCCCTGGGGTACGTCCTTGGGCATTCTGATCTCTTCGTCGGTCCTGTTAAGGCCTGTGGTCACCGGCTTGGGCTGGACCTGAGGCTGAGGTGCCTCTACTACGGGCTCTTCCTCTTCGTAATCATCATCGTCATCGAATCCGGTGGCGATAACGGTCACCTTGACCTCGTCCTTCATGGATTCTTCGTTGGATACTCCGAAGATCAGGATGCAGTCTTCGTCTGCCCTTCTCTGCACTTCGGAAGCGATCTCGTTGATCTCCATCATTCCGATGTCATATCCGCCTACGATGTAGAGCAGGATAGCCTTTGCTCCATCGATGGTGGTCTCAAGAAGAGGACTCTCAACAGCGCCCTTGACAGCGTCAGCTGCTCTGGTCTCGCCGAATCCGTGTCCCACTCCCATGTGAGCAACGCCTCTGTCTGTCATGACTGAACGGACGTCTGCGAAGTCAACGTTGATGAGAGCATCGTCTCTGATAAGATCTGCGATTCCCTGTACGCCCTGACGAAGGACGTCATCAGACATCTTGAATGCCTCCAGCATGGAAGTCGTCTTGGAGCTGTTCTCGATGAGCTTGTCATTGGGAACCACTACCAGAGCGTCCACATATTCCTTCAGGTATTCAACGCCCAGTTCTGCCTGTTTGGCTCTCTTGGAACCCTCAAAAGAGAAGGGCTTGGTAACGACTCCGACAGTAAGTATTCCCATTGCCTTGGAAGCCTTGGCGATGACGGGAGCTGCTCCCGTACCGGTGCCGCCGCCCATTCCGGCTGTGATGAATACCATGTCAGCGTCTTCTATGTGGGCTACGATATCCTCGATGGACTCTTCAGCAGCCAGCATGCCGATCTCCGGATTCGCACCTGCTCCGAGGCCTCTCGTGAGTTTTTCTCCGATCTGGATCTTAGTATCTGCATTACCGAGAGCCTGAGTGTCAGTGTTTACGGCGATGTAATCTATTCCTCTGAGTTCGGCTTCGATCATCTGATTGATGGCGTTGCATCCGCCGCCGCCGACTCCGATCACTTTGATCACTGCCCCTTTTCTCTCGTTGGTGTCAAACTGTAGCATGAAATTCTACCTCCATAGTGTCACTAAACATACTTAAGTGCATTATAGCATATGACTCTATTTTTTGCACTATTTTTTTTGCAATCAACAATGTGTCCGGTCCACTCTTTCATGCAGCGCAAAAAACTGCATTCCCGGGCTATTTACCAAGAGCGTCGCTTCTTCTTCTCGCGGCAAGATAGCCTTCCTCCACCGACTCCTTGAAACCCTTTTCCAGCATGGCCTTGACCCCTGCTTCCGTGGTGCCGCCCTTGGACGCCACGTGATCTATCATTTCAGACGCGGAATTTCCGTTCATCTCCATGAGCCTTGCCGAGCCGAAGAAGGTCTGACGGGCCAGACGCTCTGCGGTATCCCGGTCCATTCCGTCCCTTATGGCCGCCTCAGCCATTGCCTCTGTCAAAAGATAGAAATATGCCGGGCCGGACCCTGAAAGGGCTGTAACGGCCGATATGAGGCTCTCATCCACCTTCTCGGTGAGACCCATGGGCCCGAAGAGCTCCTCGGTCAGTCTTCCGTCCTCTTCAGTGGCGAACTGTCCCAGGGCATAACCCGTGGCGCTTTTCCCCACTGACAGTCCCAGGTTGGGCATGGCCCTCACCACTCTTGCACCCGGGATCTCCTTTTCTAAGGTCGCAGTGGTTATTCCTGCCATTACGGAGACGTAGAGCTTCCGGTCATCGAAGAATTTGCCATACTGCTCCATGGCTTCCGTGAAGTTCTGGGGCTTCACGCAGAAGACCACCAGGTCCGCATCTCTAAGGTCCTCCGGCTCTCCGAGGACCGCTCCGTACTTCTCGGAAATAGCTCCCGCAGTCACTGGATTACACGGGTTCACCACCATGATGCGATCTCCCGAAATAGTCCCGGACTCAGTCAGTCCCGATATCATAGCTCCTGCAATGAAGCCACTTCCAAGAAATGCTGTTTTCATCTTTTCGATCATATTCTATCCCCTCACCTGGCCATTTCCTTTGACCATGTACTTGTATGAAGTTATCTCCTTGAGGCCCAAAGGCCCTCTTGCATGCATCTTCTGTGTGGATATGCCTATCTCCGCCCCAAATCCAAATTCAAATCCATCGGTGAATCTGGTGGAGGCGTTCCAGTTGACTGCGGCAGCATCCACTTCCTTTAGGAACCTCTCTGCGCTCTCAGCATCCTCGGTCACTATGCACTCCGTATGATGTGTCCCGTACCTGTTTATGTGCTCTATGGCTTCATCAAGGCTTCCCACTGTCTTAACAGATATTTCGAGGCCGAGATACTCCCTGCCCCAGTCATCATCCGTTGCCGGGTCGGCTTCGGGCACGAGCTCTCTTATCCTCTGATCAGAGTGGATCTTCACACCTGCCCGGATCAGCTTCTCCAGGATGTCTTTTGCATTGGGAAGCCAGTCCTCATGTATCAAAAGACTCTCGCAGGCATTGCAGACCGACGGACGCTGGGTCTTTGCGTTCAGGATGATCTTCCCTGCCATCTCAGGATCCGCCGTCTCATCCACGAAGACGTGACAGTTTCCGACGCCGGTCTCAAGTACCGGCACCCTGGAATTCTGCACTACGTTCCTGATGAGATCTGCACCTCCTCTCGGGATTATAAGGTCCAGATACTCAGTGAGCCCCATAAGCTGGTTCACCGCGTCATGGGACTTTTCCTCTATGAGTTCCATGCATCCCGGGTCGATCACGGTGCCTTTCAAGGCCCCCTTCATGACCCTTACCAGCTTCTTATTGGTCTCAAGAGCGCTTCCGCTCCCTCTTAAGATTATACCGCTTCCTGCTTTTAAAGCAAGTACCGCTGCATCTACTGTTACATTGGGTCTCGCCTCATAGATCATGGCGATCACTCCCATGGGAACGCTTACCTTCCGGATAAGGAGGCCGTTTGGTCTGGTCCATTCATCCATGATCCTTCCTACCGGGTCCTCCAGCCCAGCCACCTGTCTGACTCCTTCAGCCATGGCTTTGATCCTGTCCTCTGTGAGCCTCAGCCTGTCCTGGAGCTGCAGGTTCATGCCTGATTTTTTTGCGCCCTCCATGTCTATCGAGTTTGCTTCCAGTATGCTTGGAGCCTGCTCTTCCAGGGCACAAGCGATACTTAAAAGTGCAGCATTCTTATCTTCAGGTTTAATGAGGCCCAGGCTGCGGGATCTCTCCTTTACGCTTTTGGCCTTGTCAATTACTTCTCTGTATTCACTCATTGATGTTCACCGCCATATTGTCCTTGTGGACCACTTCCTTTATGTTTTCACCGGAGCCTGCAAGGTCACGCCTTGAGCAGCCTGCGATCCCCCTTCCCAGAAGTTTGTGGGTCTCGGTCAGAAGGATGTTTACCACATCTCCTTGTTCGAAGTCTCCTTCCCAGGCCACCACCCCTCGTCTCAAGAGGCTCTTGCCCTTCTCTGTTATGGCCTCCGCCGCGCCCCGATCCACGTAAACGTTTCCCTTGGGTTCAGCAAAAAACGCCATCCACTGAAGTCTTGTCTTAAGTCTTCCAACTGAGGTGAAGAGGGTCCCCTGGCCCTCTCCTGTAACGGCTTTTTTGACCGAGTCTTCGTCTCTATAGGAGCAGATGAACACCGGTACCCCAGCCGTTGTGGCAAACTTAGCCGCGGAAAGCTTCGTCTTCATTCCCCCTGTTCCGTTTCCGGAGCCTGCTCCTCCTGCCAGCTTCTCCGTCTCCTGGGTGATCCTGTTTACCACCGGGATGCGCTCACTTCCCTCTTTGGAGGGATCCCCGGTATAGAGGCCGTCCACATCCGTAAGGAGCACCAAAAGATCCGCGTGCATCATTCCCGCTACCTGGGCGGAAAGCGTATCATTGTCCCCCAGCTTGATCTCTTCTGTGGCCACGCTGTCGTTTTCATTTATGACAGGTATGGCACCGGCCTTCAGAAGGGTGCCCAGGGCGTTAAAGGCGTTCCTGTATCTCTTCATGTCCGTGAAGTCTGTTCTGGTCAGAAGGATCTGGGCAGATACATACCCCCTCTCATACAGGGCCTCTGTGTACATTTCCATAAGCAGCCCCTGTCCGCAGGCCGCCGCAGCCTGTTTCCTCTGTACGGTAGTGGGCCTCATGGAGTATCCCAGCCTCCTGAATCCTGCTGCGATGGAGCCTGATGATACTATGATTATGCTGTGTCCCATGTCCTTCAGATCACAGATCTGCCTCACTATGTTTCTGAGCTTCGGCTCACTTATGCTGCCGTCCCGGTCTGTGATGGAACTGGTGCCTATCTTTACGACAATAAGTTCTTTGTTCATGGCTGCCTCTGGGGTGTTTTGTGCAAGAAAATAAATAATTAAGCTATTATATATTATCTCGCAACAAAAAACAAGACTGCTCCATTGCATCAAAAAAGCCGGTCAAACCGGCTTTGATTTCGTTGATTTGTGGCCCTCCTCACTCGATGGCCGGGTCGAAGGACACGTAGTTCTCCCCTGTGACCTTGATGGTACCTCTCTCTATTCCCTGGCTGAAGAGATTCTGGACCACCAGCTGAATATCCTTGTTCTTCAGGGCGTCCACGATGTTTTCAGCAAGACCCTTCACCACCAGATTGTCCAGGACGTATGCGCTGCATCCCGCATCGGTAATGTCGATGGCTCTGAAGTACATGTCATTGGCCAGCATGGCATATATGATCTCCATGCTCTGCCTGTAGAGCACAGTCTCCTCCACTTCCAGGGGCTCTCCCAGGGTCATCTTCCTGATGCTGAGACCTCTTATGATGGTGACCTTCGGATCTACCGAGGTCATTCTGAGCACGGTCCCCTCATCGTCTATGACCACGAACCTTTCACCGTAGACCACAGCGGCAGTCTGCTTTCTCTCTGTAACTCTTATCACCACCGTGGATGGAAGCTTCCGGCTTATGCGGATCTTCTCCATGTAAGGATCTTTGAGAAGCTGATTCTTGATGTCGGAAGGCTTGAATCCCGTAAAGATGTTCACTCCCGTGGAGCAGTCCCCCATGTTTATGATCTCTTCATCAGTGTAGTAGGTGTTTCCTTCCACCTCGTATGCGGTCACATCAAAATGAGGTGATTTAAGGCCGTATATCACGGCGCCTACGATCACCAGGATAATTACGAGGGCAGTGAATCCCCTGAACCTCCGCATATGTCTTTTTGCTTCTCTGTCGCTTTTTGCCATTATCTTCAAGCTGCAGGGCTCTTATGTAAGCCCTACAGTCCTAAGTCCTTTATTATTTCTTCGTAAATTATATCCGTGGCCTGGGAAGGCGCAATTGCTTTCGCCCTCCTGCCCATCTCTTCAGCTTTCTCGGGGTGTTCTCTCAGTTCTTTGACCATTTCCATGACCTTCTCCGGAGTAACATCCTTCTCCTCGATCATGTACGCAGCTCCCGCGTCGGCTGCAGCCTTGGCATTGAAGAACTGGTGATTGGCCGATACGTTGGGTGACGGGATCAGTATGGATGCCTTGCCCTGAGCCATGGCCTCTGCCATGGAAAGTGCCCCGGCTCTGGATATTACCACATCGCAGGCCGCAAGGCAATCCTGCATATTGTCGATATAGCTGTTCAGGCGGATGTTTTGCTCTGTGGTGATCCCTCTTCCGGAAAGCTCTTCCAGGACTTTGTCATAATACCACTTTCCGGTGCCGAATATAAGTACTTCGTTTGGCTTTCCGTTCATGGATGCGGTAAGCTCCACTCCAATCTTGTCTATGGTCTCCGCTCCCAGAGAGCCTCCGAAGATCAGGACCACGAAATCATCCTTTTCCAGGCCGAGCTTGGCCCTTGCGGTGTCCTTCTCCAGGGTGAAGAACTCCTGTCTCACGGGGTTTCCGCTTACGATCAGCTTACTCTTATCTGAGAAGTATTCTCCGCCCTCCTTGAAGCCCAGGAATATCTTTCTTACGTACTTTTCAAGAGTCCTGTTGGAGAGCCCGGGGAATGCATTCTGTTCGTGAACGTAGCACTTGATGCCCAGTTTTTTGCCCGCAAAAATTACAGGAAAACACACGAAACCGCCGGTCCCTATGATGAGATCCGGCTTGAATTCCTTGAGAAATTTTCTGGCCTGTCTTATGCCGTTCAAAACATGCCAGGTGAACTTTGAAAGTTCCTTGACGCTTCCCCTTTCGAACCACCTGGTGTCGATGTCCACCATTTCATAGCCGTACTTGGGGACCACTCCGTGTTCGAATCCTCCCGGGTATCCGGCGTAAATAATCTTTCCGTCAGGATCCTTCTCTCTGAACTTTTCCGCTATGGCCAAGGCAGGATACACATGTCCTCCCGAGCCTCCGCCTGTAATCACTGTCTTCATTATCTGAAACTCTTGCCTGGCTGCACTGCCACGTTTCTCTTGACCATCTTTTTGGATGATTCTTCTTCCAGTCTGAGCCTTTCGACTGCTATCTCCTCGTCGGCCTGTTCAGACTGTCTGGTGATGTTCCATAGTATACCTATGAGACCCATCAAAAGCAATAAGGCGTTTCCGCCATAACTGACAAAGGGAAGTATGACTCCCGTAGGAGGCATTGATGATGTGACTACTGCCACGTTGATCGCCACCTGGACTCCTATCATGATGGTGATACCGGAGGCCAGCATCATGCCGTAGAGATCTTTTGCTCTCATGGCAGCCCTGCAGCCTCTCCAGATCAGCACCAAGTAGACTATGAGAAGCACAACGATCCCTGCAAATCCCAGTTCCTCGCCTATGATGGCCAGAATGAAGTCATTCTGGGATTCGGGGAGGTACAGGTACTTCTGCACGCTGTTTCCGAGGCCCAGTCCCTTGAATCCGCCTGTTCCTAAGGCAAGAAGCGACTGGACTACCTGATATCCTCTTCCAAGAGGATCCTCGAAGGGATCCAGGAAGCTCAAAAGCCTGGCTCGTCTGTATTCAGAGGTCAGGATGAGCATTACTCCTGCCCCGGCACCGACTCCGGCCAAAAGTCCCAGCTGATATATCTTGGCGCCGCCCACAAGAAGCATTCCTCCGCAGATGAATATGATGGTGAATGCGGTGGACATGTTGGGCTGCTTTAGTATTAGCGCCGCATATATGCCTGTGATCATGATTATGGCCATCATGCCTACGAACTGTTTCGGAAGTTCCGGGCTTCTGGCATAGAGTCCGGAAACGTAGAAGATCAGGCAGATCTTAGCTATCTCTCCGGGCATGATGGTGATGGGTCCCACGTTGATCCAGCGGGTCGCGTCGTTTATGTTTACGCCGATCCCGGGGATCAGCACCGCGATCAGAAGTATCAGCCCTACCGCGTAGGCAATAAGCCAGACCCTGCCCCAGAGATGATAGTCCATTCTGGAGAAAAGTATCATGGCAACAAGACCCATGGCGAACCACATAGACTGCCTGATCAGATAGGCATAGGGGGATCCTGTCTCAGAGATGGAGTCATAGTAGCTGGCGGAGAATACCATGATTATGCCGAAAAGGCACAGTCCCAGCACTATGAGGACCATTACGAGATCCCCGTTCCGGTTTCCCTTGAAGGTATCTGTAATTTTAAACTTTTCTGCCTTGCTTATCTTCATTTAGAGTCTCGCGACGCAATCCTTGAAATGGCGTCCCCTCACTTCGAAATCTTTATACATATCCCAGGATGCGCAGGCCGGGCTGAGGAGCACCTTGTCTCCCGCTGAAGCCACCTTCGCCGCATATCTTACGCATTCCTCCAGATCCTTGAGCTCCACGTAATCCTTGTAGCCCTCGGCATCCATTGCTTCCTTGATCATTCCCCTGTCTCTTCCAAAGAGAAGGACCTGTTTCACTCTTCCCTTGAGCTTTGTGGCAAAAAATCCAAAGTCCTGCATCTTGGCGTCTCCGCCGGCAATGAGGATGATGTTCTCCTTAAGGGCGTTCAATGCGATCAGTGTGGCATCCACGTTGGTTCCCTTGGAGTCGTTATAATACTTGACTCCGTTTATCTCCTTCACGAATTCCAGCCTGTGCTCCACTCCGGGAAATTCCCTTAAGACTCCTGAGATGACCTCGGTATCGATCCCGCTGAAGAATGCAATGGCAGAGGCTGCCAGAGCGTTCTCCACGTTATGATCTCCCAGGATCTTGAGCTCATTCCTGTCCACCAGAGGATGCTCTGCTCCCTCTTCGTCTCTTATGACCAGCATATCTCCCTTGAGGTATGCACCAAGCTCCACTTCTCTGGTCCTGCTGAAGAGAGCCAGCTTCGCCTTCCTCTCCATTCCTGTCTTTGCGAGGCAGAGATCCAGAAGCACCGGATCATCAGCATTAAGGATCAGATAATCCTCTTCTGTCTGGTTCTTCCATATCTGAGCCTTGGTCAGGCCGTAGTTCTCCATGGTGTGATGGCGGTTCAGATGGTCAGGAGTCAGGTTCAGAATGGCTGCCACCTTAGGTCTGAAGGTGGAGACAGTCTGAAGCTGGAAGCTTGAGACCTCCGTAACCATCCAGTCCTCCGGAGTGCTCTGGGCAGCAAACTGAACTACGGGTATGCCTATATTTCCGGCCACCGTAGACTTCCTGCCGGATGCCTTGAACATCTCCCCTGTGAGGGATGTGGTGGTGGTCTTTCCGTTGGTACCTGTTATTCCTATGAAGGTGCCCTTGGAAAGCCTGTATGCCAGTTCAAGTTCCCCTATGACCTCGCATCCCTGTGCCCTGGCCTTCTCTACGAATTCCTGCTCGGGGTCGGCGCCCGGGGAAATGATCATCTGATCGTATGAACTGAAATCTTCGGGGAGAGTTCCGTAAAACTCTTCTACGTTGTGTTTTTTGCAATACTCTCTGATCTCGGGGTCGGCCTTGTCTACGGTCTTGGAGTCCTGAACTGCCAGTTCGTAACCAAGGTCTGCCAAGGCGTAAAGGGCACACTTGCCGCTTCTTCCCATTCCAACGATGATTGCTCTCATGATTCCTCCTTTAGATCAGGGATACACCGAATGCGATGATGCAGAAGATCAGTGTAAGAGTGACAAACAGCCTTACTACCTTGGTCTCGTGCATCCCTCCCAGTTCGAAGTGATGATGTATAGGTGACATGCGGAATATTCTCTTGCCGTGGGTCTTCTTAAAGTAGGCCACCTGGATGATAACACTTCCGGATTCCATAATGTAGATAAATCCTGCGATGGCAAGGATGAATTCCATCTTCATCATGATGGCGCATGCCGCTATTGCGGAACCTAAAGCCATGGAACCCGTATCTCCCATGAATACCTTTGCAGGATAGTGATTGTGGAACAAAAAACCTACGCAGGCTCCGGAAACTGCAGCATAGAACACTGCGCTGTCAGAGATGGAAAGTCCCTGAGCCAGGACCGCCATGAAGAGCGCTACCAGTGCTGTTACAGAGGATGCCAGGCCGTCCAGGCCGTCTGTAAGATTTACAGAGTTGGAGAATGCGGTCATTATGAACATGACCCAAGGAATATAGAAGATCCCAAGTTCGATATAGTGATCCCAAATGGGGATCCAGATGGCGGAATGGGATGCAAACTGCTGAGTCGTCCCGTCCGCGATGAAGTTTCCGCTGAAAAAGTAGGCCATTATTGCGAAGGCCAGGCCGAAGACGAATTGAAGCACCAGCTTCTGCTTGGCGCTTAAACCGTTGTTGTTCTTTCTGATGGCTTTCTCGTAGTCATCCAAAAATCCGATGAGGCTGAAGGCGATCATGGTAATTGCCACGCAGACCATTCCAATGGTCAGGACGTGGAAGATCGCAGCGATCACAAGACCTGTAACCACAGTTGCCGTAAGGATGGCGATACCTCCCATGGAGGGAGTACCATTCTTCACCTGGTGCCAGGTGGGACCGATCTCCTTGGTGAACTGTGCAAACTGGTGTTTTTTGAGAAATGGTATGAGCCTTCCTGTAAGTACGGCACTTAATACCACACTAATTACGAAAGCCAGAATTACCGGCAGATAATTGTTCATATAACAGCCTTTCCTTCCTTAAATTATCCGGGAAGCGGTTCCCTCCCCGCGGCTAAACTGCGCCTCCTACTCTTCTGTGAGACGGGCGACGATCCTGTCAAAGCCCATGAGGTGAGATGCCTTTACAAGAACGCAGTCACCCGGTTCTATGTGATCTCTCACTCCGTTTATTACCATATCTATGGAATCAAAATATTCCACAGAGCATCCCGTGTCTTCATCCATAAGGATCAGAGGCATCTCATTCACCTTCTTAAGGCGGTGTCCTCTGGCCAGAGCTGCATCCATCCATCCGTCGAAGATGTACTTGGAGTCCTTGCCTATGGCGAGCACTGTGCCTATCCTCTTTGCGAAGGCGTACTCGCCCACCGCTCTGTGACCGGCCTCTCTCTCAGATCCAAGTTCTCCGATGTCGCCCAGAATTGCCACGTGCTTGGCGTTCTCAGGCACAGGAGTGCTCATCAGAGTGTTCATGGCGCTCTTCATGGAGTCCGGAGCAGCATTGTAGGAATCGTCGATGATCTTTATGCCTCTCACTTCCTTGACGTCCAGCCTGTGCTCTGTGATCTGAGTATTTTCCAGACCCCTTATTGCCTCTTCCATGGTAAGTCCGTAATTCACGCCTAAAGCGATGGCCAGACTTCCGTTCAAAGCATTGTGAGCTCCCGGAACTCCCAAACAGATGTTATATGTCTTTTGCTCATATGTCAAAGAAAATTCTATTCCATCCACACCTTTATCTCTGATATCTGAGATCACGAAGTCGTTTCCGGGCTCCGTGCCAACCTTGAGGAGCCTTCCCTTTATGGCTCTTTCCTCAAGGTCCAATTCGTGAAGGATGTCATTATCGCAGTTGATCGCAAGGACCGAATCATCACTGAAGTATCTGGTGACGCTGAGCTTAGCCTTAAGGATTCCCTCTCTCTTTTCTTCAGGAAAATATTCAAGATGGGAGATGCCGATATTGGAGATCACAGCGGCTTCAGGTCCTACCATGTCAGCAAGCTTGGACATGGAATCCCGGTCTGTGATGCCCATTTCAAGCACCGCAGCTTCAGCCTCCGGGTCAAGTTCAAAAATGCAGAGAGGCAGTCCGTAGACGCTGTTGTGATTTTTTGTGGAGCAGACTGTTCTGAACTTCTCGTTCAGGACTCCTCCTAAGAAATCTTTGGTGGATGTCTTTCCTACGGAGCCTGTGACACCGATGACATGCTTAAGTCCAAGAGATCTGAGATAGTATCCACCCAGGTCCAGGAGTGCCTGAAGGGTGTCCTCCACAAGGATGGCAGTTACATCTTCATCCTTGAGAAGCTCCAGCGTCTTCTCCCTGTCTGATACTATTACAGCCTTGGCTCCCGCCTTAGCCACCTGAGGAAGATAATCGTGGGCATCGCTTCTGGCTCCGATGAGAGCTATGAAAAGATCCCCTTTCTTTACTGTTCTGGAATCCGTTGAGACTCCGGTGATCTCGGCCTGGTCGTTACCGGTTATGATGCTGCCATTTACAGCTTTTGCTATCTCTTTAAGGGTAAGTGTCTTCATGGCTGTTACTCCTTGTAAACGTATACTATGGTGCCCTTAGCCACGCTGGTGCCTGCCTTGGGATACTGGTCGACTATTACCCAGTCGTCCCTGCCCTCGGCGCTTGAAGGTCTGGTTATGGTGAGGCCCAGATTCTTCAGAGTAGCGCTGGCGTTCGCATATGTCATGCCTACCAGATTCGGTACAGTTACCTGTGCCTGTGAGGACTGAGCGCTTTCTCCGGCCTCCTCTGAGGGGCTGACTCCCATGTATCTCAAAACGTTGGTGAGTATATTTTTTGCTGCAGGCGCCGCCACCACTGAACCGTAGATCGCTCCTCTGGGTGAGTCTACCACCACCAGCAGGGTGATCTTCGGGTCATCCATGGGTGCCATGCAGATGAATGAACTATAGTAATCGGTCTTTGAATAGACGCCGTTTTCGGCTTTTTCTGCGGTTCCGGTCTTACCGCCTATGCGGTATCCGGGGATGGCTGCGGTGTTACCGCCGGATTCTGCCACCTCGTACTCCATGATGCCTCTCATGAGATCAGAGGTCTCCTTGGAGATTACCTGCCTTACCACTGTGGTGCCGAACTCCTGAACAACTTCGCCGTCCTCGTTCACAAGGGCCTTCACGTAGTGGGGAAGCACAAGATTTCCGCCGTTTCCAAGGGCGCTTATAGCTGATACCAGCTGCACCGGGGTCACTGCTATACCCTGGCCAAAGCTCATGTTGGCCAGCTCCACGGGACCTATGGTGGACTGGATCAGACCTGTAGCTTCACCGGGATAATCCACTCCGGTGGCTGAGCCGAAGCCGAAGCACTGTATGTAGTTCTTGAATCTGGATGCGCCAAGCCTTCTTCCAACCTCAGCAAGGGCTGGGTTGCAGGAGTTTCCTATGGCCTGTGTAATGTTTTGGACACCGTGACCTGCCAGGTACCAGCAGTGCAAGGTATAGTCTGCTACATCGAAGGATCCGTCGCAGTAGAAGGTGTCTTCCATTCCTATGACCTTTGAGTCAAGACCTGCAGAAGCTGTGACCAGCTTAAAGGTGGATCCCGGTTCATAGGTATCGGACACTATGGGATTTCTCCACATCTTGAAGAGATAAGCCACCTTCTCATCTTCAGTCATTTTGCCGAAGGCTTCCATCTCCTCTGCACTCAGTCCCTGAGGCGTGAATGCATCGTTGGGGTCGAATCCCGGCCATACCACTGAAGCCAGTATCTCGCCTGTCTTGGGATCCATGGCAAGGACTTCTACTTTTTTGGCCTTCCACTTGGTGTAAGCGGCCTCGGCTTCTTTCTGGCAATAGTACTGAATGGCCTCGTCCAGTGTGGTCACTATGTTGAGTCCGTCTCTGGCCTCGTAAAGCCTTTCGGTGCCCTCCACCAGTTCGTTTCCGGATACGTCCGTATTGGTGACCCAGCGTCCGTTCACACCGGAAAGGTAATCATTGTATTCCATCTCAAGGCCGGTCCTGCCTTCTCCGTCATCGTTGACGGAACCCAGCACCTGGGAAGCGAAATTCCCAAGAGGATAGAACCTCATGGTGGCCTCTGCTATGTCCAGTCCCCTGAGCTTAAGGGCCCTTATGGCCTGTGTCTGCTCCTTTGTAAGGTGTTTGGCAAGAGTGGTTATGGAGGTGCCGTTCTTCATGCTGTCATAGAAAGATGCTCTCGCCTCTTCATCCGTAAGGCCTATGGCATCCATAAGGTCTTCTATGTTCTTATCTACTTCCTTGTCCTCATCTTCGCCCCTGAAGGTCTGAGGGAAGCCGTAGAGAGTATAGCAGATGGTGGATGTGGCCAGTTCCTTGCCGTTTCTGTCGTAGATCACGCCTCTCTTTGCAGGGATGGTAGTATCCTTGGTCTGCTGAGATATGGCCATCCTAGAGAGATCATCCGCATCGATGATCATGATCTTGGACAGTCTCAGTGTAAGCGCAAGGAAGAGGAACGCGATTATGGCGAACCCCATTACTATTCTGCTCTTATTCATTTTGCTCGGGCGCTTCTCTTTCATTTTTATCCTTTTAGTAAAATGAGCCGAACTTTCGTCCGGCTGCTCATATATAAACTACCCCTGTTAATTACCGTAAACTTTATCCCTTATAGTGTTCGCAAGACCCGGAGACACCTCCATGCCGTCCTCGATATAGACGCACTGGCTCTCCTTTGGATACGCCATCTTCAGATCCCGAATGGCGTAGTTCTCAATGGTCTCAAAACTAACCGCTCCTTCGATCTGGATCTCCAGGTTGGTTATCTCATCCTCCAACTGGATGTTTTGCTTGGTCAGAGAATTGATCCTGTACTGGATAGCCGTGGCCTGAGCTCCCATCCATACGGACAGGATCAGAAGAGTCAAAAAAGCGGAACGCACCATGGCCGGAGCAGACATGAGTCTCTGTCCTGCCTGGGGTACAGCTTCAAGTCTCTTTCTCAGCTGCCTTTCCTGCTTCCTTACAGCAGACCGTGACGGTGCTGCCACAGGAAGTTCCGCGGGCTCGGGTTCTTCAAGAGCCAGTGCCTGGGAACCAGCTACTGCAGAAAAGTCAGTTACAGTTTTTCCTTTTTTTGCGAGGCTGTCCAGATACTCCTGGGCGTACGAACTGGGTGCCATTTTGATCTCCAATACCCTTTTGATCTCAGGGTCCGGAGGCCCCGTGATCTATTTCCTGATCGCAATGCGGAGCTTGGCGCTCCTGGATCTGGGATTCTCTTCCAACTCTTCCTTGCCGGGAACTATAGGCTTCCCGGGCCTTTCGATATCTCCCACTCTGCCGCAAACGCATACCGGAAGTCCGGGCGGACAGATGCAGGGATCATATCTGGTCTTGAAGGCTTCTTTGACGATCCTGTCTTCCAGGCTGTGGAAGGTTATTATCGCCAGCCTTCCTCCGGGTCTGAGCACGTCCAGATAATCATCGATGGCATTTCTGAGCTCTGTGAGCTCGTCATTCACTTCGATCCTTATGGCCTGGAACGTTCTCTTGGCCGGATGCGGTCCCTCGCGCCTTGCAGACGCAGGTATCGCAGCTTTTATAACGTCCACCAGTTCAGTGGTGGTTTCAAGGGGCTTTCGCCGCCTCTCTTTAACGATAAATTCAGAAATTCTGGAAGCCCACCTCTCTTCTCCGTAGTTTCGGATCACTTCGGTGAGCTGTTCTTTTGTATAGTCATTCACCACGTCATATGCGGTGAAACTAGCTGTCTGGTCCATTCTCATGTCCAGGGGAGCTTCCCTCATGTAGCTGAAACCTCTGTCAGGGTTATCAAGCTGGAAGGAGCTGACTCCCAGGTCCAGCAGAGCACCATCAATACTGTCAATATGAAGGTCCTGCAGGACTCTCTTGACTTCCGAAAATCTGGCGTGGACGAATTCCTTTCGGCACTGCCATTGGGAGAGCCTCTCGCGGGCCGCGCAAAGTGCATCATTATCGCGGTCTACCCCGACTAAGAGTCCGTTCTCTCCCAATCTGCTGCAGATCCCATTGGAGTGGCCTCCGCCTCCCAATGTGCCGTCTAAATAAATTCCGCCCGGCTTAGGATCAAGCCCGTCCATTACCTCATTGAAAAGAACTGAAGCATGTTTGAACTCCATTGGATACCTCCTCAGAAGCCATATTCCCTCAGTGCCTCTCCGAAGCCCTCGGTCTCCATCTTACTGTCATTCAATGGATCCTCCCAGACTTCCCTGGCCCAGACTTCGATCTTACTTCTGGCTCCTATGGTCACAAGTTCCTTTTCGACTCCGGCATACGACTTTAATTCTTGGGGGATGACTATTCTGCCTTGTTTGTCGAATTCGCACTCGGCTGCATTGCCTAAGTAGTGCCTGATGAACGCTCTGACCTTAGGATCAGATTCCGGAAGTTTGTCGATCTTTTCCATCTGCTTCTGCCAGTCCTCCATGGTGTAGATGTAGAGGCATCTGTCAAGACCTCTGGTCAGCACGCAGCTTCTGCCCAGTTCATTCCTGAAGCGTGACGGAACGATCATCCTGTTCTTAAGATCTATGGAATTGTAGATCGTTCCCATGAACATTTCGGTTCTCCTCAGATGTACTGCGCAGGCCGGAGCCGGCAGGTTCAGATGTTTGAGATTGCGGGATATCACTGAGCTAAAGGGTATAATAACCCAATCCTCGAGGATATCTCAATGACACTATACACCACTTACCACCACTTTGCAAGCACTTTCCCCCACTTTTTTGGTCAAACCAGCCACTTTTTAGGGATTTTGCGCAAAACAATATCCCCGGAGATCTTTTTACTTAAAGATCTTCCGGGGATCCATGTTTAAACTATGTGTTCAGTTGGGCTCAGTATGTTTTGCGCCTCCTTATTCAGAACTCTTCTCTTCTCCTTCTGAATAAGATGTAACCCAGCGAGATCAGAGAAAGGGATCCTAAGCCTGCCCAAAGTCCCAGGTCATTTGAGTCACCTGTTCTCGGCTTCTCAGGCTTATGGGTATTGGTGATGGTTATGGTGGTCCCCTCTTCCTTTACGGACTTTGTGTATCCCTGGGGTACCTGAAGCTCGTCTGCGGTATATGTCACTGATTCACCTTCGATGAATGTGCTCAGTTCTTTCCAGGTATAGGTCCACTGATTGTCCCCACTGAGCACCACGGGGTCGCCCTGAGGCTGACCGTTGGCGTAGAGCTGCACAGTCACGTTCTTGGGCCTTAAGCCGTCCTTATCGTTCTGGTCGTCCCAGACCTTGGTGACCGTGATATCTGTGGTCTCCGACATATCATATCCCCACAGGGCTTTGAGAGGTATCTCATCGTTCTTGACCTTTTCCGGTGTCACGATCAGAGGATCATCGGGCTGATATACCGTTCCATCAGCCGCCTCCCATCCTATGAATACCATTCTGGCCGGAATGGTGACGCTTCTGGTCTCAGGAGGAATGATTCCATCGTCAGAGGCCACAGGGAAAGCTGCTCCAGTACAGAAGTACTCATCGCGCCCCGGTTCAGTGCCGGTTCCTCCATTAAGATAGTATTTCACTGGGTTTCCTGGGAAGTCGGAATAGCGGGCGTGAAGGGTAAGCGTATCCTCTCCGTCTCCCAGCTTGTCTATTACTTCCTGAGTCATGATAGTGCCGAAATAGTAAGGTCTGTTATCATCCGTATACCAGCCAACGAAGCGCATGTCTCCATTGGTGGGATCTTCAGGCTGCTCAACGGAGTTTCCGGACTCCACTGTGACCGTTTCATCGCCGCTCAGAGTTCCTCCTGCAGGATCGAAGACCACATTGTATTTGAGAGGCTCCCATATGCCGTAGAATGTGTAGTCCTTGTCCGGGAACACCCTCATCTTGCCGTACTCTTCAGCGCTTATGGGCTCACCATTCTCGGTCTGGCTCCAGCCTCTGAAGATGTAGGTAACGTTCTCTACGGTCTTGACAGTCTCCCCTGCCACCGGCCCGTTCTGGGCAGTATACTTCGAGATAAGGTCATTGAATGGGACCTCGTCCTGATATACCGTATCCTCATATCCCTTGCCCGGAATATAGCGCACCGTATTGAGGTTTCTTGTGTAGAAAACATTGGACGGCACCTCTGTGGACATTCCCCAGATCGAATATTTGTCTGAAGGATCGTTGTCCACCATGATTTCTCCGTTACCGTTTACGGTATTCCCCTTTCCTCGCTCCAGGTGGAATCCGTCGGGTCCTATCTGGACATGCCCGTTTTCAGGAGTATTGAGCCATACCGTGTAGGTGGTATCGAGATAGTACTGTTTGGTCACCCCGTCAGAATCGGTGTGCTCCACAAGCTCTGCTCCTTCCGGTGTGGTCTCATCATCCAGATACTCGAAGTAATTGTTTATGGTATATTCGTAGCGGTTGGTTCTTTCCGTTGCCCTTATGGACACCTCTTCAGGGAATCCCACGCTGCCGCTGATAAGTCTGAAATGCATGTTATAGGTATTGGGATCCAGCCAGAATCCTCTCCACCAGCTGGGATTCCAGTAATACTTCGAAAGACCGTTTTCTCCCTTGATGTCGTTGATCTCAGCCACTCTGGGGTCATTCCAGACGTTATTCTTCCAGAATGTGAATCCTGCATAGGTCCAGTCATCTACATCGTACTTGACGTTCTCGATCCTCTTGATTTCCGATCCGTCGATATCGTATACCACCAGGGTGTGCCTTGTTCTCTGCATGAAGATACGCACCACCGTGGAACCGTCGCCCTTGATCACAGTATCTGCATAGGGCTGGGTCATGGTTTCATTGAATACAAATGCTCTTCCTCCCCAGTGATCTGCCACATAGGTGTCTGCGATATTCTTTAACTGCTCCAAGGATACAGTCTCACCTGCCAGAGACTTCTCCTCCAGAGTTGTCTCCAGATAATAGCTGTCATCCGAGTGGGTCGGTGCTTCCTGCCAGATCTCCACATGATACATTACTTCCTGCGGTGTCCACTTTGCGGTCAGGGTCTTCTCCCCATCCAAGGTGCTTCCGAACTGGAACTTCGTATCCCCGTCGTACCATCCTTCCAGGGTATATCCGTCTCTCGTGGTGGTCACCTCTTCAGTGTTCTCGCCGTATGGTACGAACTGCGGGTCCACATACACGCCGCCCTGGGCGTTGAAAAACAGCCACGCACCCTTTGACATCACCGGATACAGATCTATTTCATCTGCACCTTCAGTCTGAACGGGTGAAGTCTCACTGTATACATTGCCTTCAGCGTCCTTCCATCCCGTCACCACCAGAGTGATGTTGTCTTCTGTACGTTCACTTACAGCAACTTCAGTTGGTCTCGGTCCATACGTTTCCCCACGATTCACGATGACTGTATGCAGGATGCTGTCTATGGCACCCTCACCCGGCTCATGGTCGTGAAAATGAATATAGACCAGATCACCGCTTTTGGTCTCAGCGGCAACCTGATCTAACGGCATCAAGCCAAACATCAGTATCAAAGCCAACAGGACGCAAAATACTCTCCTCGATCTCATTACAATAGCCTCCCCATATTCTGTTTTACAGTGCTCTTTAGCAAGAGCACGATACTAAAAGAATACTAACATATCACAGCAGCTATTTCAACGCCCTATATCCCCTAAACTTTTATACAAAAAACTCTGCCCCGGAGTGCGGACTAGGACGCAACCCCCGGTTTTTGCCATTTGCGTCCCAGTCTCCTATTGAATACGCGGCTGAAGCCGCGTCGCGCCCCCGTCCGAGATTCTATACGAAAAAAAGGGAGGTCTCAGCCTCCCCTTTAATACCGTATCTACAGATCGTCCCTGTCAACAGGGCATACCATGCATCTGGGACCACCTCTTCCTCTGGAAAGTTCAGACAGAGAAATGGTCTTAACGTCCAGTCCGTGATCCACAAGAAGCTCGTTGGTCACGTAGTTTCTATCGATGGTCACCACCACGCCGGGTGCGATGGCCAATGTGTTGGAAGCATCGTTCCACTGCTCTCTCTGGGAGACCAGGATGTCGCTTCCGCCGCATCTTATCATGTCCACAGCGGGAAGTTTAAGTTCCTTGGCAAGTATTTTGTTCAGGCCGTCCTTCACGCAATTGAACTTCAACTCTCCCTTGGGAGAAAGCGTCATCTCATACGCATCAAGCGGCCCCTCGATCATGGGGTCGATGGTGAACTTGTCGTGATCCACCATGGTGAACACCGTATCCAGATGGCTGAAAGCGCCATATTTGGGAAGATCGATAGCCAGTACCTTCTTGAAGTTGGACCTAAGCAGCAGATTTCTGGCGAAATTCTCCGCACCTAGAATGGTGGTCCTCATGGATATTCCCACTGCAACCACATCCTTCGAAAGCACCATCACGTCTCCTCCCTCAATGGAGAAGCTGTCGCTCAGGTCGTACCAGATCTGATCCCCGTCTTTTGCGAAGTTCGGGCTGTACTTATAGATGTATTTCAGGATAAGGGCCTCTCTGTGCCTGGCCTCGAAATGCATGTGATGGATGTTGATGCCCTCTCCCACGCAGGCTCCCGGGTCACGGGTCATGTAGAGGTTGGGCATGGGCTCCGAAATGTATGTATCCTCGCCTTCAATGAGGTCCATGAGGGATGTGATCTTGCCGGTGCTTATCTCCGCCCTCTTGATGCCGGAGATGACCTTTTCCACCATGGCCTTGGGTTCCATGGCCATGAGGTACTCCTCCAGAGCCTCTCTCATTCCCTGGGACGTGATCTTTGAAAGATCGAACAGATCATCAAAAAACTGTCTGCGCACCTCGGGATCGGCCAGAGCCTTTGCCGCCTCATCCACGTAGTACATCACCTGTACTCCGTTATCCCTGAGAAGCTGTGCGAAATCGTCGTGCTCCTTCTTGGAGACCTTGAGAAACGGGATATCCTCGAAAAGCATCTTCTTCAGGGTGTCCGGTGTGAGAGCCTCAAGCTCTGCTCCCGGTCTGTGAAGAAGCGCCTTGTTGAGCTTCCCGATCTCCGAGTAGTTATATATTCCTCTTCCCATATGCCCTCCTTGTAAAATCATTTATTATCAAAACCGGCTGAACATGTCCATCTGTGTTATGGCCCAGCTTTCGGCAGGAGCCCGATGAACCACATCCTCCGGCATCAGATGCCCGGTTATGAGAGGTGATCCCGGGTCATGATCTCTCATGTTCTTAAGGACCCTCTCCTTGCTTGTATTTGCGTAACAATACCTGCACAGATGACCGCAGGTATCGTACTGACCGATGTCCCCTGAGAGGAAGCACTCGCAGCCTGTCCTCATGGCCTTCCTGGCTGGGAACTTCAGCTTGGTTCCTGCAGCCTGCTGCCAGATCTCTTTTGTCATGCAGCCGCTGCAGTCCGCTCCGAACTGAGCAAGGTCGTTCCCTTCAGCGCAGGGCCTTACCGTCATGCCCTTCTCCCCTGCTATCTCTATCAAGGCCTTGCCAAGCTCCAGCCTTGCCTCCCTTGGGACAGTCCCTGCTTCGGGGAAATTGGCCTTGACCTTGTCGTACAGGTCCAGAAAGCTTATTATGCACACTCCCGTATATCCTTCGAGAGCATCGGCCATCCGTGAGAACTCCCTGATGTGACAGGAGATATCGTACTTATCGTTCAAAAGTATGGGGTCATACCTCCAGGCCATCCTTTGAGGCCCCACCCTGTCTGACAGCGCTCTGAAGGACCTGAGCACGCTGTCCACCTCCGGGACATTGGGCTCTATGTCCTTCCCGTAAGGGGTGATGGTCACGTGCCAGTAAGTCCTGTACTCATCCAGGGCGCTCAGCTTGGGAAGCATGGGCGAAGGATCCTTGGTACAGAACCCTATGACGTCCACCTCCTTGGGGTCCAGCACATATTCCGTCACCGACCTCGGTTCGAAGGGATTCCTCACCATTACGGAGCCCTCCTTCAGCCGGTTAATGAGCCACTGGGAGTAAAAGGCCGGTATGTCCGTTCTCTGTCCGGTCTGTATTATCATTTGGCTTCAGCCTCCCTGGATGTGATCCAGACGCCGATCACCGTTAAGATCAGTCCGCAGATGGTGTACCATCCCCATGGATCTCCGGCTATGACTATGCCCGACACCACTCCCACCATGGTGGTGGTGCTGGCAGACAGGTTGTTGGCGCCCGCTGCGTCCATCTTGGAAAGGATGTAGTTCAAAAGAAGGTAGCACACGAATGAGCAGCCTACTCCCAGGAAGAGCACCCCTCCCATTATGTGCCAGTCGCTGAAGGCCGCCTTGTACCCGGAGAGCCCGTAGCCCAAGCCGAAGTTGAGCAGATTGAAGAAGACCAGTCCGTTAAAGGCCATCCAGCAGGTCAGTTCCATGGGAGTATATTCCTCCGTCACCTTCTTTGAGACGTGCCCGTAAAGACCCCCTATGGATATTGCGCAGAAAAGAAACAGTATGCCCACGATATTGCTGGAGCCTCCGTTTCCCTGCCCCATGGCGGTGGAGAGGATCACCCCGGCTAAGGCCAGAGCGATTCCGAGAGCCACCCTTTTTTTAATTTTTTTGCGGAAAAATATGCCGCCGATGATCATGGACATGCATGGTATCAGCGCGATCATTACCGATGATACTGAGGTGGATGTCCTGGCGATACCGTTGGTCTCGAACAAAAAATACGCGCAGGGCTCCAGCACTCCCGCAAGAAGCATCCACTTGAAGGCGGGCTTTTTAGTGTCTATCCTGATGATACCGAATATGACGAGAGCAAGGCACAGAATGCCCGCTATCCCCCACCTCATGGCAAGAAGCGGCACAGGATCCACCTTCTTCACCGTCATGGATGTGGCGAGGAATGACAGTCCCCATGTAAGAGACATCGGAATCAGCAAAAGAAATAATTTCAGTCTTCCCATTTAGTCTTTCTTCAGCGGACCGTCGGGGATGAATCCCTCAAATATGCAGGTGGCTCCTGTCTTCTCACAGATCTCCAGGTCCAGCGGATCCTTTACCGTCCATATCACCTTCATGCCGCCGTATTTCCTGAAGGCTCTGTTTCGTCTATCCAGTACGTTATATGCCGCAAAATCCGGCTTTGTCAGCGGATTCATCATCATGTCGCGGACCATGAGAGATTTGCCCAGGTCCGTCTTGACCCTTTCTCTGGGGTCATTGGGTTTCATGGATGCAGCATCCCGCATAAGGTCGGAAGCCAGCTGACCTCTTACGATGTGGGGATACTTGTTCTTAAGGTAAAGCACCGCAAAGGAATTGAAGCTCTCCACACAGTACAGACCCTTGTAGCCTTCGATTTCCCTTATTACTGCATCCACCAGTTCCTCGTGATTTCCATCCCGAGGCTTAAGTTCAATGATCAGAGGCACTCTGCCGCCTATGAGCTCCAGCACCTCTCTGAACTCCGGTATACGCTGATCGGACTCCTCCAGGCAAAAGGCCTTGGCCTCCTCCAGAGTCATATATTCTATTATGCCTGAGCAGCCCACCTTGATATCCGAAGGGATGGATGCGGTGGCCGGTGTCACAGGTCTGTGATCAGCCCTGACCGTAGTCACCCTTTTGAGCCCGGAATCGTGAATGACAGCCAGTTTGGCGTCGCAGGTGAGATGAACATCAAACTCAATGCCAAAACCCATCTCTGCCGCTTTTTCAAAGGCCATGAGGGAATTCTCGGGACAGGTAGGCTTCGTAAACAGCCCCCTGTGAGCATAACGGTGTTTCTTGAGTTCTTCGATGATCTCGGTTTTTTCCATTTTTTGCGCTCCTTTACATGTCAAGGTCTTCAAAAGCCTCAACGCCTTTCTTGGGTACATCCGGTTTGGAATCGCCATGCTTCACCTGAAGCATGGTCACAAAGGCCACAATTGTGAATATGGTGGCATAGGGGAACAGGGTCCAGTATCCCACGTGCTCAAGGAAGAATCCCGATATGATGGGGGTGATCACCTGAGCTGCCATGGAGAAGGTGTAATAGTATCCCGTGAACTTGCCTATGTCGGATCCCTTGCACATCTCGACTACCATGGGGTATGAGTTGACGTTTATGGATGCCCAGGCGATGCCCACAAGGATGAAGACCACGTAGATGCCTACGTTGGGTGTTTTGAACAGGAATGCAGCAAACCAGGCCAGAGCCAGTAGAACCACTCCGAAAAGGATAACCTTCTTGCGCCCAAGCTTGGAGGATATGATACCTACCGGTATGAAGGCTATGAGAGCACCGATGGAAGCCAGCATCATGGCTCCTGCGTAGGAGCCTCCTCCCATGCCCCACATCTCTGTGGCGTATTTTGAGAAGGCGGTGGTGACTCCGTTATATGCCATGAACCAGAAAGCTACTGAAGCAAGCAGGAATATGAGGGATCTCTTGACATCCGGGGCCAGTTTGGCGCTGCCGGAGCCGTCATCCTCTTCTTCATCATCCGTAAGGCCGAATTCCTTCTCTGTGGCGATCCTTTCCGCTACGAACTGATTCTCATCGACTTTGAAGATCAGTACCAGAAGGGCCGCTACCATTATGGCCGCCACGCAGAGGAACAGCGGGAGATAGTTGGGAGTGTTGTCCCCCTTCTCTCCTGAAAGGACCATGGTAAGTCCCAGAACTGCAATTATACCCACAGCTCCCATGAGATTAATGATGGCATTTCCCTTGGATCTCAGAGGACTGGGTGTCACATCCGGCATGAGGGATACCGCAGGTGAACGGTAGATGCTCATGGCAAGAAGAGTCAGAAGCAGCATGACGATGAACAGAGCCAGATTTCTGATGTTGGCGGCTATGGGCATGAAGATCATGAAGATCACCGCCAATATGGTGCCAACGAAGATGAAGGGAGTACGCTTGCCTCTGGATGTGGATACTTTGTCGCTCAGGGCTCCGAAGATCGGAAGCATGAACAGAGCAAAAATATTATCCAGTGACATTATCACTCCGGACATCGTGTCCCCTACTCCGAAGAAGTACTTGAGTATCAGAGGAATGATGTTGTCGTACATCTGCCAGAAAGCGCTGATGGCCAGAAAGGCGAATCCTATGAGCAAGGTCCGCTTGTAATTCAGTTTCATACCGGTATCTCCTTAATTGATTGTTCTTATTATCGGCACTTAGCCGCAATTAACATACACTTCCTATACCCCTTATTGGTGATTATATCATAATTATGCAAACACTGCTATATAAAAAGAAACTCCCGGCGAACCGGGAGCTTCAATATAGCTATTAACTTTCAACTGATACTTTTAGAGGCGTATCTTACCTTGTGGAAGCGTCGTAAAGTTCCTCTGCGTTGTCCCACTCTTTGATGATCTCGGGGATGACCTTGTAGAGGTCTCCTACGATACCATAGTCAGCGATCTCCATCATCGGGCAATCGGGATCCTTGTTGATAGCAACGATGATCTTGGAGCCGGACATACCAGCCTGGTGCTGAATAGCTCCGGAAATACCGCAAGCGAAGTAGATCTCGGGCTTAACGGTGGTTCCTGTCTGTCCAACCTGGTGAGAGTGATCGATCCAGCCTGCGTCTACAGCAGCACGGGAGGATCCAACAACTCCGCCGACCTTGTCTGCGAACTGCTTGATGAGCTCGAATCCTTCCGGACCACCGAGACCACGTCCGCCGGAGCAGATGATCTTAGCGTCTGTAAGGGAAACAAGTTCCTTTGCGGACTTAACAACGTCCTTAACTGTTACGTGAATGTCGTCCTTTGTGATTGCGGGCTTAACGTTTACGATCTCGCCTGTTGCTCCGGGAACTCTCTCAAGTTTCTGCATAACGCCGGGACGTACTGTTGACATCTGAGGTCTGGTGTTGGGGCAGATGATGGTAGCCATCAGGTTTCCACCGAATGCGGGACGGGTCTGCTTGATTCCTGTGGAAGGATCGTTGGGATCCAGTGTGGAAGTATCAAGTGTAGTGTTAGCCTTAGCGAATTCGATATACTTGGATACCTTTACGTCAAGGTGTGTGCAGTCAGCGGTAAGACCTGTGTTGCATCTTGCAGCGATACGGGGAGCAAGGTCACGTCCGATGTGTGTAGCACCGTAGAGAACGATCTCGGGCTTGTATTCCTGGATAGCGTCATAGATGACCTTGGTGTAACCGTCTGTGGTGTACTGCTCAAGAAGAGGATCCTGGATCATGTAGACCTTCTCAGCTCCGTACTCGAAGCACTCCTGAGCAAGGTGGTCGATCTTGTCGCCAACGAGGATAGCGCATACCTGTGTATCCTCAGAGATGTCCTTGGCAAGCTTACGGCCTTCGCCGATGAGCTCCAGAGCTACGTTCTGGATCTTGCCGTGTCTCTGCTCTGCATATACCCAGATGTGCTTATAATCCTTGAATCTGTCGTCGCCAGAAGCTGTCTGGACTTCCTTGATAGCGCCGAATCTGCAGGCGGTAAGGCACTGGTTACAGAAGGAGCACTTAGCGTTTACCTTGGCAACTCTGCCAAGCTTGTTTCCATCATAGGGCTCAAATTCAAATGCGTCATAAGGGCAGGACTTGAAGCACAGTCCGCAACCTGTACATTTTTCTTTTAATATTTCAATAGCCATTATATTTCCTCCTCAAATTAGATGATGTGCTTACCTTTAAGGTTGATCAGAAGGTTCTTTGCCTGCTCGTTTTCAGTGTCGCCCTCCACCTTCATGCCGGGAGCCTTGGGTGCGGGTGTGAATGATCTGAATACGTTTGTGGGAGAAGCTTCAAGTCCAACCTTTGTCAGGTCGACTTCGATATCCTTTGCGTTCCAGACCTTGATGTCCTTAGCGCCGAAGATACCGTTAACGCTCATGTATCTCGGAGTATTTAATTCCTTGATGGTGGTAAGAAGGCAGGGAGTCTGGAGTTCGATGAGCTCATATCCGTCCTCTAACTGTCTCTTTACTGTGATGGTCTTGCGATCTTCTGCCATGTGGAATTCCTCAACATAGGATACCTGAGGCAGGTTTAACTTTTCAGCAAGCTGAGGTCCAACCTGAGCGGTATCTCCGTCGATAGCCTGACGGCCTGTGAAGATGATGTCGTAGGGGCCATTTTCTTTTTCCCATTTTCTTACAGCAGCTTCAAGTGTGTTGGAAGTTGCCCATGTATCGGAACCGCCGACTGCTCTGTCGGATACGAGGATGCCCTCGTCAGCTCCCTTGGCGATACATTCAAAAAGAAGGTCGGATGCCTGAGGAGGTCCCATGGAGATGACTGTGATGTGCACGTCATCATATTTATCCTTGATCTTTAATGCTTCTTCGAGAGCGTTGTTGTCGTCGTGGTTAAGGATCGACGGAACGCCGTCTCTGATAAGTGTTCCTGTCTTGGGGTTGATCTTAATAACGTTAGTATCAGGAACCTGCTTTGCACATACAATAATATTAAATGCCATATCTGTTTCCTCCTACTCTTTATTTCTTGAATGTGTGAGCTGAGATAACCATTCTCTGAGCCTCAGAAGTTCCTTCATAGATCTCAGTGATCTTAGCGTCTCTCATCATTCTCTCAACAGGATAGTCCTTGGTGTAACCGTAACCACCGTGATACTGTACGCACTTTGTGGTAACAGCCATAGCAGTCTCTGCGGCATAAAGCTTAGCCATTGCAGCTGCTTCAGAGTAAGGAAGGTGCTTGTCCTTAAGGTCTGCTGCTCTGTAGACCAGAAGTCTTGCAGCTTCGATCCTTGTCTTAAGGTCAGCCATCTCGAACTGGAGTGCCTGGAACTGTGACAGTTTCTTACCGAACTGCTTACGAGCGTTCATGTATTCTACTGTAACGTCGAATGCACCCTGTGCGATTCCGAGAGCCTGGGAAGCGATTCCAATACGTCCGCCGTCCAGTGTGGAAAGAGCGATCTTGAATCCGCTGCCGACCTCGCCGAGAAGTCTGTCCTCAGGAATAGCGCAGTGCTGGAAAATAAGTTCTGTTGTGGAGGAAGCACTGATACCCATCTTGTCTTCTGTCTTTCCGATGGAGAATCCCTCGTCACCCTTCTCTACGATGAAAGCGGTGATTCCGTGGTTGCCCTTCTTCTTGTCTGTCATAGCGAATACTACGAAAGTATCAGCATATCCACCGTTGGTGATGAAGCACTTAGCTCCGTCAAGGATCCACTGTCCGTCTACCAGTTCAGCTCTTGTCTGCTGTCCGGATGCGTCTGTACCTGCGTTGGGTTCAGTAAGACCGAAAGCGCCGAGCTTCCTGCCGGAAAGAAGGTCGGGAAGATATTTTTCCTTCTGTGCTTCTGTACCATAGTTGAAAATAGGCCATGCACAAAGAGAAGTGTGAGCGGAAACGATTACAGCTGTGGATGCGCAAGCTCTTGCGAGCTCTTCAACGCAGATAGCGTAAGCGATATGATCTCCGCCTGCTCCGCCATACTCTGTGGGGAAAGGAATTCCCATCATTCCGAGTTCAGCCATCTTCTTCACGTTCTCTTCGGGGAATCTGTGTTCCTTGTCGATATCAGCAGCAATAGGCTCAACTTCGGTCTTGGCGAATTCTCTGACCATTTTTCTTACGAATTCTTGCTCTTTCGTCAGTTGAAAGTTCATTTAAAAGCCTCCTTAAAAATTAATAGTTATATGCTTACGTCGAGCCCTATGTCCCCACGATAAGTCATAATATCATACGCTACCATTAAAGCATTTTTTTTAACACTTTTCAACCCCTATAAAGTTCTTTTTTCAGTACTAGAACAGTCTTAAATGCTCATATTTCCTGTACACTTTCTCCTTCCCTGCCTGTTTTCCGCCCCGATTTGCATTTTTTGCTCCGTCCCTATATAATATAAGGCGCAAAAAATCTAGTTCACCGGCGCCAACTATATCTGCCGGTCCAAAGGAGTAACATGAACGAAAAGAACATATTCATCGTAAGAACAGGCGAAGTCGCTCTCAAGGGCATGAACAAGCCCTACTTCGAGCGCATGCTTTTGGACAGAGTCAAGTCCGCATTGAGAGATCTTGGCGAAGTCGGAAAAGACAAGGATCTGGACATAACCAGAAACGAAGGGCTGATCTTCGTGAGGGCCTCAAAGGATATCGATCCCGAAAGGATCGTAAAGACCGCCTCCAGAGTTTTCGGCGTGGCATCTGTATCCAAGGCCGTAGAGGCTGAGTCCGACCTGGACGCCATCGGAAAAGAGGCTGTTGAATACATGAACCGCCTGATCCGGGAAAAAGGCGTCAAGACCTTCAAGGTGGAGGCAAAGCGGGCGGACAAGACCTTCCCCGTGAAGTCTCCTGAGATAGGACGCATCATCGGAGCCAAGGTCCTCATCGGCTGCAAGGTGCTGAAAGTGGACGTTCACGACCCGGACGTTTTGCTTAAGATCGACCTGAGACACGACCGCACATACATCTACGATTCCAAGGTCACCGGCCTGGGAGGTCTTCCTCTTGGAACCAACGGCAAAGGAATGATCCTGCTTTCCGGAGGCATCGACTCCCCCGTAGCAGCCTGGATGATGGCGAAGCGCGGTATGATGCTGGAAGCGGTGCACTTCCACTCCTACCCCTATACATCCGAGAGAGCCAGGGAGAAAGTCATCGAGCTGGCAGGGCTGGTGGCAGCTTACACCGGCAAATTCAAAATGCATATAATCAATCTCCTTCCCATCCAGGAGGAGATCGTCAAAAACTGTCCCGAAGAGGAGACCACCATTCACGTGAGACGCTTCATGATGATGATCGCTCAGCGTCTGGCCCAGGGAAGCGGCTGTCAGGCCCTGATCACCGGTGAAGACCTGGGACAGGTGGCCTCGCAGACTGCAGAGGCCCTGGTGGTCACGGATAACTCTGTGACCATGCCTGTTTTCCGTCCCTTGATCGGAATGGACAAGATAGAAATTATGGACAGAGCCATGGAGATCGGTACATACGAAAAGTCCATAGAGCCCTATGAGGACTGCTGTACCGTATTCCTTCCCAAGCATCCTGCCACCAAGCCAAAGCTGGACAGGATCCTGGAAAGCGAGTCCCGCCTGGACGTAGAGGGCCTTGTGGAAAGGGCTGTTGAGTCCAAGGAAACGGTGACCATCGTTCCGGGCAGGCTGCCTGAAAAGTAAGGGGATCCCCTTCTTTCAACAAAAAAGTTTACAATATCTGTTACCTACAAGGAGGTGTTAAGATGACAGAATATAAGAGACCAGAACCTAATGATGTTTTCAGATTCTTCGAAGAGATAGCGAAGATCCCTCACGGTTCCTACAACACGACAGCGATCAGCAATTATCTTGCAGATTTCGCAAAGGAACGGGGACTGAACTATGTTCAGGACGAGATCGAGAACGTCATCATCTACGGTTCTGCTTCAGAGGGCTATGAGGATGCGGAACCCGTCATCCTTCAGGGCCACATGGACATGGTATGCGAGAAGGAGACCGGTCTTGATATCGACATGAAAAAAGAAGGCATCAAGCTCATGCTTGACGGCGACTTCCTCACTGCCGACGGTACCACCCTCGGCGGAGACGACGGCATCGCAGTTGCAATGATGCTTGCTCTTCTTGACTCAAAGGAATACAAGCACCCTGCCCTTGAGTGCGTATTCACCGTTGACGAGGAGACAGGTCTGGAAGGTGCAGAGGGCATCGATGTATCCAATCTTCACGGAAACAAGATGATCAACATCGATTCCGAGGAAGAGGGTATCTTTACCGTAAGCTGCGCAGGCGGCTCCTCCGGTGAGGGCCACATTCCTGTCACCCGCGTGAAGGCACAGGGGGCCGCGTATGTTTTGCGCCTCAACGGTCTTCTCGGCGGTCACTCCGGAATGGAGATCGACAAAGAGAGAGCCAACTCCGACATCGTAATGGGAAGGATCCTGTCAGATCTTTCATCCAAGGTAGTATTCAAGCTCGTGACCTTCAAGGGCGGCGCTTTCGACAACGCCATTCCTAAGGACACCACAGCTGAGATCCTGGTAACTTCCGGCGAGGAGTTCCTGGAGGCCATGGTGGACGATATCAGGGCCAAGCTTCAGAATGAATTCCACGCATCCGACCCCGGTCTCTGCCTGGAACTCACCAAGGCTGATGCTCCCTCTTGCGACCCCATCGACAGCGAGAGCACATCCAGGATCATCGCCTTCCTCATGAACGTTCCCGACGGTATCATCAACATGAGCATGGACATCAAGGGTCTTCCCGAAGTCAGCCTCAACCTGGGCGTATGCGAGCTTAAGGAGTACGAATTCAGGACACTTCACGGCTTAAGAAGTTCTGTTGAGTCAAGGCTCATGTTCCTCCAGAAGAGACTGACCAGCTACTACCTGCAGTTCGGCGGAACCATCGAGCACAAGCTCTTCTACCCCGGCTGGGAGTACAAGCCCGATTCACTTTTAAGAGATACCTGCGTAAAGGTCTTCAAGGAAGTATACGGCAAGGAACCCGAAGTAGTTGCCACCCACGCCGGCCTTGAATGCGGCTTCTTCGCAGGCAAGATGGGATCGGACTTCGATGCAGTATCCATCGGTCCTGACATGTTCGACGTCCACTCCCCCAACGAGAAGCTTTCCATCCCCTCCACCCAGAGGACATGGAACTTCCTGCTGAAGGTGCTGGAAGCCCTGAAATAGTACAAAGAGTCAAAAATGCTGCCCCTCGGGGCAGCATTTTTTATGCCATTATAAGTTCTATAGTCTTAACTATCTGCTCCGAATCGATCCAGCCCCCATAGCTGTCACCGATTATGAATAGATTTTTGCCCAGGTCATAGCCGTTTCTTCTGTAGAGCTGTATCTTCTTCAGATTATCCATAAGGTACTCGTCGTCATCGATCTTCCCCAGGTATTCCAATATTACTTCAGTGCCGTCAGGCTTTAGTATCACAAAGTCCGGGACTCTTTTCACAGTCATGCCGTTCTCGTCCACAAGACGGATGGTCTGCTCATATCTGAACGGCACGCCAAGCATCTTCAAAGTGTTATATATGATTACCTCCCCCTTGGATCGTACCCGGGTGCCGTCACAAGTCCTGTGAGTCCTGTTCTTATCCAGTTCCACCCCGTTGGCCTCGTAAGGCATTTTGAGCCAGTCCCCGGGGGAAATCACGCCGGGACACTTGTTCACCAGGCCCGTATGATCCACGTTGATGGGTTTGAGCAATGCATCGATGGCTTCCGGGTCGTAACGATAATGGCTCTTCTCAACTGCCCGGATGAAACGTTTGAGCAGCCTCCTGTTCTTCTTCAAGATCGACCTCAGCACCTCATTGTACTTGAACTGCTTGAAGCGTATTACGCGGGGATCGGTGGAGGTGCCGAAAGGAACAGTGTGACAAATACCATCTTCATCTTTGAATTCATAATAGTATCGTTCTGCTAAGCTGCTCCGTTTAACTCTAAGATGCCCTTTTAACTGACCGTTTTCAAATACAAGGTCACCGCAAACGCCATCCAGTTTACACTCTCCAAGTCCTTCCAAAAACAGATCTACACTTGCCATTTCATCTTGGAGGACCTTCTCCAGATCTTTAAAAATGTGATCACCCCCTCTTGATCATTTTCACATCAAAATACCCTGGCTCGATAGTACACTCATTTTCTTCTCTGTGCAATGTGCCAAACAGAATCCTTCAGGCCTAGTGCGTGCCTTGTTTTCCGTTGGGACGCAGTTTTTTGCATGGCTGGGTTCATTATGACTGCAAAAAATGTTTGCCAACGGAAAGCGCCCAGTCATTTATTCCGTTGGGACGAGGTTTTTTGCGTAGCGAGGTTCATTCTGACCACAAAAAATAGCCGCCAACGGAAAGCGGCCACCCCTAAGTATCACAAAAGCCCTTCATAAAAAGGGCTTTACTTCTTACCTGAAGCTTCCCAGCTTCCTAAAGGTCTCCACCGCGCTCTTCAAAGTGGCGAAGGCGTGGTCGATCTCTTCTCTCGTGGTGAATTCGCTTAGGCTGAACCTGAGAGCTCCTTCGATCTCCGCAGGCTTGAGGCCCATGGCGTTAAGCACGTGGGAGCCTTTTTTGGAGCTGTGGTTCGAGGAGCAAGCGGAGCCTGTTGACACGAAGACTCCCTGCTGCTCAAGGGTGTGGAGGAGCACCTCTCCCCTTGTCTTCAAAAAACTCACGTTCAGCACCGAGCACACTCCGTTCTCGGGGGAATTGATCCTTACGTCGGGTATCTCGGAAACGATCCTGTCTCTCAACAGGTCGCGCAGCGCAGCTATCCACTCTCTCTTGCGGTCCAGATCTTTCACGGACATCTCCGCGGCCAAACCTGTACCTGCGATGCCGGGGACGTTCTCCGTGCCGGAGCGGAAGCCCCTTTCCTGGCCGCCGCCAAGCATGAAGGGCGGCTGTTTGGTACCCTTTCTCACGTACAGGACTCCCACGCCCTTGGGGCCGTGGAACTTGTGACAGGAAAGAGACATTAGGTCAACGTCTCTGAAATTGCCCTTCATGTCGATCTTTATCTTGCCGAAAGCCTGCACGGCATCGGTGTGAAGAAGAATGGAAGTTCCATGAGCCTTGTTGTACTCAGCCTTGATGCGGCCTATCTCCTCTATGGGCATGATGGCGCCGGTCTCGTTGTTAACCGTCATCACTGAGATCAAAATGGTATCTTCAGTGAGAGCATTCTTAAGTTCTTCAAGGTCTATCCTGCAGTTCCCGTCCACCTTGAGGCGCACCACCTCAAAGCCACGCCTTTCCAGCTCGTTCAAAGGTTCCAGGACCGCGGGATGCTCCACCTGAGTGGAAATGATCCTTTTGCGGTTGGGTCTGGGTCTTCCCGAGGGACCGGCGCAGCCAAGGATCACGGTATCGTCCGATTCGGTGCCACAGGATGTGAAAAACACTTCGTCCGGGCTGCAGCCTATGGCCCCGGCCACCTGCTGTCTTCCCGTCTTTACCGTCTTTTCCGCTTCGAAGCCCAGGGCATGGAGAGACGAAGGATTGCCATATGTATTTTTTGCGATATGGGCCATGAGGTCGGTGACTTCATCGTACTGCCTGGTAGTGGCCGAATTGTCAAGGTATGCGATCATTTTATCTCCCTGTGAATATGTTCATCCATTTTTTGGAGTAGAATCTTCTGTAGCTTGCGATGGTCTTGACCACCTCGCCTATGGCCACAAGGGCCATGCAGCCTGCCAGGGGCCATTTAAGGACGTATACGGATATGAATGCCAGGGGCACGTTCAAGAGCCAGTTCAGGCCGGCGTCCACGAAGAATCCCCATACCGTATCTCCGCCGGGTCTGAGTATTCCGCAGATGAAGGTATAGGACAGCATCCTCGGCGACATGGTGAGAGCCGACACGAGGAGGGTATCCATGATCATCTTGCTGACCTCGGGTTCGTAGTCATAGATCCCAATCACGAAGCCTCTGGAAAGAATGAGTCCTACGGTGCAAATGATGTTGGCAGCCCATACCAGGCGCAGGCATTTTTTCGCACTGAGGAAGGCTGCATCGGTGTTTCCGCGCCCCAGTTCCTGGCCCACTATGACCATGCATGCGTTGGCTATGCCGCAGAATATGGCCATGAATATGTCAGACACTGTCATGGAGATCTGAGACACCGCCAGGGCAGTTCCCTTCGCATCGATGTGGCCGTAAATGGCATAGGTGGTGCTGAAGCTCAGGATCCAGAGGAACTCGTTCAAGACCACCGGATAGGCGGTCCTTACGACTCTCTTGAGCAGTTCCTTCTCATACTTAAGCTCTCTTAAGGTCGCCCTGAGGGGATGCCCCTTGGAGAGATAAACGTAAAGGAGCAGCATGGAAAGCTCTATGACCCTGGATATGAGGGTGGCCGCAGCGGCTCCCTTGGCTCCCATGGCGGGCATGCCGAACTTTCCGAAGATCAGCACCCAGTTCAAAAATATATTCAAGCTGACCGCCACAGCGTTGAACACCGTGGGCCACTTCAGCATGGCAATGGCTCTGGAATTATAGGAAATGGTGAAGGTTATCCCGGTGATTATGAAGGTGAAGACCGCGATCCTCATGTACTCCGTTCCGATGGCCACCACTTCAGCGTCCTTTGAGAAGATGGAGATCAGCTCCGGAGCGAACACCCATGCCAGTATGGTCATGGGAACTCCCACAGCCAGCACCACTGAATACGCTACGCCCAGAAGCTTCCTCAGAGTCTTCAGATCTCTGATCCCCCAGTACTGCACAGCGAACACCCCGACTCCCGAAAGGAAGCCGAACACCGTGTTGAGATACACCATGGTGATCTGGTTGGCGGACCCCACGGCGGCCAGAGCCTGGGTGGAGACTTTTCCCACCATGATGGTATCACAAAGCCCAACAGCGAAGATTATCAGCTGCTGTATCATTATTGGGAAGCCGATCTTCACGGCCTCCATATAAAACGCTTTGTTCCCTCTTGAAAGGAGACTTTCTTCCATTCCTAAAAACCACCTGTAAAACATGAGGGACAGATGAGCTGTCCCTCATGATATTTTCTTTAGTTGCCGCAAAACATCTGCGCCCCACCCTACTACCTTGCGTAGTCGATGGCTCTGGTCTCGCGGATAACGTTGACCTTGATCTGGCCCGGATATTCCAGTTCAGACTCGATCTGCTTGGAGATCTCTCTTGCGAGATAAGCCATCTCGTCGTCCTTGATCTCCTCAGGTTTGGCAATGATCCTGATCTCACGGCCTGCCTGGATGGCGAAGGATTTCTCAACACCGGGGGTGTTGTTTGCGATCTCCTCCAGCTTCTCAAGACGCTTAACGTAAACGTCAAGAGTTTCCCTTCTGGCGCCGGGACGTGCAGCGGAAAGAGCATCAGCAGCTGCGATGAGCACCGCCTCCATGCTCTTGGGCTCGTAGTCCCCGTGGTGAGATGCCATGCCGTCGATGACGGCCTGGGATTCCTTGTATTTTTTGAGGATGTCGATACCGATATCCACGTGAGTTCCCTCGTACTCGTGGTCGAGAGCCTTGCCTATGTCGTGAAGAAGGCCTGCCCTCTTGGCCAGCTTGATGTCCAGTCCCAGTTCACCTGCCATGAGTCCGGCAAGGTGGGAAACTTCCACGGAGTGCTGGAGCACGTTCTGTCCGTAGGATGTTCTGTACTTAAGTCTTCCCAGGATCTTCACAAGTTCAGGATGCAGGTTGTGGATGCCGCACTCGAAAGCAGCGTTCTCGCCGGCTTCCTTGATGATCTGGTTCACTTCCTTCTCTGCCTTGTAGACCATCTCTTCGATCCTTGCAGGGTGGATCCTGCCGTCGACGATGAGCTTCTCAAGGGCTACCCTTGCCACCTCACGTCTTACGGGATCGAAGCCGGAAAGGATGACTGCCTCAGGAGTATCGTCGATTATAAGGTCAACTCCTGTCAGAGTCTCGATGGCTCTGATGTTTCTTCCTTCACGGCCGATGATACGACCCTTCATCTCGTCGTTGGGAAGGTTCACCACGGATACTGTGGACTCGGCCACCTGGTCAGCTGCGCATCTCTGGATGGCGTTTACTATGATGTATTTCGCCTTCTTGTCAGCCTCTTCCTTGGCCTTGGCCTCGATGTCCTTGATCATGATGGAAGCGTCGTGCCTGACGTCCTTCTCCACGTTCTGGAGCAGGATCTGCTTGGCCTCCTCCTGAGTATATCCGGAGATCCTCTCCAGTTCAGCAGTCTGGTCAGCGATCACCTTGTCCAGGTTCTTGTGCTTTGTGATCAGCCCCTGTTCCTTCTGGGCAATACTTTCTTCTTTCTTCTCGATGCTCTCTGTTTTACGGTCTAAGTTCTCCTCTTTCTGAAGAAGTCTGCGCTCGGTCCTCTTGGCCTCGTCCCTTCTCTCCCTTGCATCCTTCTCTGCTTCAGATCTTATTCTTCTGGCCTCTTCCCTGGCCTCTTTCTGTGCGTCCTTCTTGATACTTTCGGACTTGTTTTCCGCATCTAATATCAGGTTGCGGGCTACCTGCTCAGCAGAGCCGATCGCCCTCTCGCCAACGGTTTTTCTGTATATGTAACCGATCAAAACGCCGAGAATCAGCGTTATGACCGCGATGACAACAGTCAAAACTACTGGATTCATATGCATCTACCTCCTTATTCAATTTTCGTATATAAAATCCTGAAATTCAATTAGATTCGTATACACTCATACAAAGTTGATTATATTATATCTACCTTCAAATTGTCAATGAGATTGTAGGGCGCAAAACAAAAGAGCCCCCACCTGAAAGTGAAGAGCTCCTTATATCTTTCCATGGTCTCTACAGCGACATCACACGTCCTGCGATCTTGTAAAAGTTGTGATAAATGTAGGTGTCCGGCTGGAAAACTGCAGGCATTCCCAGATTGGTGGAGATGTGGATATTCACATCCTCCTTGACTATGCCGATGAGCCTTCTTCTGATGACTTCGGGCATGTCCTCCAAGGAAAGTTCGTAACCCAGCTTCACCAGATCCACGTTGACCTTGTTCAAAATATAGTGGATCTTTGTGATCTTCTGATCCATGAGATTGGCTGTCACCGCCTCCGCATCTCTTATGGAAGAGTACTCCGGAGTGATTATCATTATGATCTGATCCGCTCCTCCTGTGGCGATCTGAAGACCGTCATCCAGGCCTGCGGGGCAGTCCACTATGACGTAGTCGAATTTTTTGCTCAGCTTGTTACAGAGCACCTGCATGTGTAAGGGGGTAAACTCCCCTTCATCCGGTCTGGGACTTGCTGCCATGAAGTACAGTCCGGGGAAGGATTTGTGCTTGATCAGGGCCTGTTTGATACGGCACACTCCGCTTAACACGTCTGATACGTCATAGACCACGTTATCTTCCAAGCCAAGATAGAGGTCGAGATTCCTCAACCCCGTGTCCATGTCTATGAGACACACACGGTTATCTCTCTTGGCCAGCATGGCCCCGAGATTTGCCGCAAACATTGTTTTGCCCGTTCCGCCCTTGCCGGAACATACTACGATAGTTTTTCCCATAACAGAAATATTGTATTCCTATTCAGGACATTTTTCAAGCACGATTCATAAAGCCCTGCTCTTTCATGCTCCGAAATGACCCGTCGCCGATTATGATATGATCCAGCACCCTGATGCCCAGTATGTCTCCGCACTCCATCAGCCTCTTGGTGACCTTGATATCGTCTTCAGAGGGCTCCGGATCGCCGGACGGATGGTTGTGGGCGAAGCAGACGCAGGCAGCCCCGCGCCTGATGGCCGGCTCGAAGGTCTCTCTGGGGTGCACCGGGGCGCCGGCCAGATCTCCTATGGACACCGTCTCCAGTCCCATGACCTCCAGCCTGACATTTAAAAGCAGCACCTTGAAATGCTCCTTTTTTAAGTGCCTCATGTCCTCCATGAAAAAATCCGCAAGCTCCCTGGGCGTGCTGATCTTTCTTCTCTTTTTCCCTCCGGGTGAAGACGCTCTTCTGCCCAGTTCCAGCGCGCAGATTATGGTGGCGGCTTTCTTGGGCCCTATTCCCGGCAGATCAATGAGATCCTCTGCCGAGATCTCGCAAAGTCCGGCGAGTCCTCCCGCCGAGCTCAATACTCTCTCGGCCAGACCTATGGCGGACATTCCTCCCACGCCTGAGCCCAGGAGCACAGCGATCAATTCTGAATTGGAAAGCGAGCCGCTTCCGTACGAAAGCAGCTTTTCCACCGGCCTTTCCTCCGAAGGCAGTTCCTTAATGTTCATCTCTTATCCTTTTACCCCTTTCCCTTTTTAAGGAGCTCCCCTTGCTCCCTGTTACACTCTTATTGAGAGGTCACACTGTCGATTATGAAGTTCACCACTTCATCGATGGTCATGTTGGTGCTGTCTATGAGCACGGCGTCCTCAGCCTGTCTCAAAGGCGATACGTCGCGGTGTGAGTCATTGTAATCTCTCTTGATCACATCCTCCAGCACCTGTTCATATCCCTCAGATGTGCCCTTCTCTCTCAGTTCCAGATATCTCCTCATGGCCCGCTCTTCAGCAGTGGCCGTAAGGTAGAACTTCTGCTTGGAATCCTTGAGCACCACAGTGCCTATATCCCTGCCGTCCATTATTATGGACTTCCTGTCACCCATGGCTCTCTGGAGTTCCACCAGCTTCTCCCTGACGATCCTGAAAGCAGAGCAGTCCGATGCAGCCTTGGATATCTCCTGGGTCCTGATGAGATCGCTCACGTCCTCTCCGTCCAGATAGATCCTCTCCTTCTCGAAGTCCACGTCAGTCTCATCCAGCATCTTCTGAAGTTCATCGTTCTCTTCCATCTCAAGACCCAGCCTCAGCATCTTGAGACCTATGGCCCTGTACATGGCTCCGGTATCGATGTACTCGATCCCCAGTCTGGAAGCCACCAGCTTGGCAACAGTGGATTTACCGGCTCCGCTGGGACCGTCTATAGCTATACGGAATCTCTCGCTCATTTCTTCTTCCCTACCAGCTTCTCTACCTCAGTGATGAAGGTATTCACGTCTGTGAACTGCCTGTATACAGATGCAAATCTGATGTAGGCCACTTCGTCCACCTTCTTCAGTTCCTCCATAACAAGCTCGCCGATGCGCTTGGAATCGATCTCTTTCACCATGAGATTGTTCAGTTCGCGCTCCACGGAATTTACGATGTTCTCCATGGTCTCGGCGGACACGGGTCTCTTCTCGCAAGCTCTGGCAATTCCCCTGAAAAGCTTGTCGCGGTCGAAGGCCTCCCTGCGCTTACCGTCGGATTTGATGACCATAAGTATGGATTCCTCCACCTTCTCATAGGTGGTGAATCTGCGGCCGCACTTGTCGCAGCCTCTTCTTCTCCTTATGGCATGCCCGTCCTCAGTAGGTCTTGAATCGATGACCTTAGTATCGATGTTGTCACAATATGGACACTTCATTTTGATCCTCCCACAAGAAAGGGACATCTAAGGTCCCTTTTCTTCCAAAAACCACAATCCTTAACGGATCACAGGAATATGTTACCACATTTTGTGGTTTGCGTCCATCGGTCTGCGCAAAAAATCTAAAGCGCAGACCGGAATAATTGTCCGGCCTGCGCCACCATTCAAACTTTGGATGTTTTGCGAAATGCCCTTACTCAGCGGCAGCCTCGCTGTTTCCCTTAAGCTGGTCATAGAGCTTGTCCAGCACCTTGTCAAGATACATGTTGGTGGGTACTTCGTACATCTCCATGTATTCCTGAACGGGGGTTCCGTAGTATGTCTCGAACTCTTCAGCATCCTTAACGCCGAAGCCGTCCATGTATTCCTTGATCTGATCGGAGTATTCCTTGTCGGATACCTTGATGCCTTCCTTGTTGCAGAGGGCGAAGATCACAAGCTTGGAGCCGATCTGGCTCTCAACGTAGGTGTGGAGCTGTGAGTTGAAGGTCTCCTCATCGCCGAAGTATGAAGCTACGAAATCCTCCCAGTTCATGCCGCTTGAGGTGGCATAGCCCTGATACTGCTCACGAGCTACCTGGAGCTGCTTTTCTACTTCGTCTTCGGGATACTTGAGGACCTCTGAGTTGTCAAGGATCTGCTGATAGAGTTCTGACTTGGCATCGTAGATGGCCTGCTCGTCAGCTTCTGTCTGCAGAGTATTTCTGATGTACTCTCTGTACTCCTCTTCAGTCTTAGCTTCTCCTTCACTGTTAGTTTTGAAGAATTCCTCGTTGAGTTCAGCCTGCTGAGACTCAGTCTTGGAAACTATGGTGACTTCGAAGGTCACGCCTTTTCCTGAAAGCTCAGTGTTGTTGGGATAAGGATCGGGGAAGTTGAGGTCCAAAGTCACGGTCTCTCCGATGGAGTGACCATAGAGACCGCTTTCAAATCCCTCGATGTATGTGCCGGAGCCCAGTACCAGAGACTGGTTTTCTGCGCTCATTCCGTCCACGGTGGTGCCGTCTTCCAGGGTACCCTTATATGAGATCGTGACTGTATCTCCTTCACCGACCTGACCTTCAGTGACCTCTACCTCAGTGCCTGCCTCAGCCAGTCTGGAGTTGATCTCAAAGTCAACGTCTTCATCCGTAACTTCGGTTGTCTCCACGTTCACGGTGTATCCGGAGTAATCCGGAAGAGTTACGTACTCGTCATAATTATATGTGTCATAGGGGCTGATATTGATCTTGTACTCAGCACCACAGCCTGTGAACATGGCCGCTGTCATAAGGAGTACCAGCAGCAACACCATAAATTTTTTCATTTTTTATATTTCCTTTCTGTCAGTATCGACTGTAATGATCTTTATTTATCCGGAACTATTTGGACGTCCAGTTCACCATTTCCGGTGCCTGTATTGGTCTCGGAACTTCCGTCGGATGTCTGAGATGTACCATCATCGGACACAGGTTCAGTTATCTTTATGGCCTTATCAAATATATCGGTATTGGTGACGACGTTCGTTACGTTGTTGATTATACCGTCTCTCAAGTATTTGACCTGGGTCACCAGATTCTCATCCACCAGCTGAGCCGAAAAATCGTTTCCAAAGCAGATGTCGACATAACCCTCGTTGACACCTACAGAAATGTTCATGCCGCCGCTCATCTGTCCGTAGTCATCGTAGCGCGTCACCACCCTTACGATGGCTCTGCCTATGTCCTTTTTGACTGAGCAGAGGATCAGATCATCGTACTGAGGGAGACTGAGCTTCCTGTCGACTTCAGTGCCTATGACGTACACATCATTGTCCTTTGCAGCCTCATAGATACCGGTATTATTGCCGTAGCCGATCTCCAGAAGAACATCAGCGTCCTGATCAATGAGAGCCATGGCAGCCTTATATGCGCTGTCCCTGTTTCCGGTACCTGCAAGGGCCGAAACCACATCTACGCTGGAGTTGGCGGACTTGGCTCCCTGAATGAAGCCTGCGGCATATCTTACGAATGAACTGCTCTTATCAGGTGCGATAATACCTATCACGCCGGACTCTGTCATAGCCGCCGCAACATAGCCTGCCAGGTAGGCTCCCTGGTTCTCGTTAAAGGTCACGTTTTCCAGGTTGGGATAGTCCTCCGGCACCTCTACGGTATTGTCCATCCATACGAACTGTACCGATGGGAAGTCGCCGGAAACCTCACCGATCTCCCAAAACTGCTTGCCCACGCAGACCACCATCTCGTGAGATGAGGCGGCTTCGGTCAGGCGCTGCCTGAAATTTTCCCCCTTGCATTCGATGAGATCCGCAGTGATACCCTGGGATTTCAGCTGCTGAGAGGCATCCTTTATGGTCTGTCCTGTGTAATTGTCATCAAAAACATCCGCTGTCAGTATGGCGACCTTAAGGTCTGAAGCAAAAGATTTGCTCCTGTAGCTTACGAATGACAGGCATCCGACTATGGCCGCCAGGACCAGGATCAGGGATATACTTTTTTTCATTTGGAATATCCTTTTCTCTCCGTTTTGAAGATAACTCCAAGTATTATATCACAACAATCCAAGCGCAACAAGTGCGCAAAACATTAAAGTCCGATGATCTCCTTTATGAGTTCCGGTCTCTTCACAGGTTCATCTGAGAACTGGAAGGCCCTCTCTGAAAGCCTTCTGCCGTTCTCCAGCTTGGTCAGGTCATTGCCCATGAGTGTGAGCAAAAGATCTCCTTCCTCTACCCTGTCTCCAACCTTTTTGTTCAAGACTATGCCTGCAGAAAGATCTATCTCATCTTCCTTTGATGCCCTGCCTGCTCCAAGGTGCTGAGAGGCTATGCCTATCTGTCTGGCGTTGATCTTTTCAACGTAACCGGAATGATCAGCTCTAAGTTCCAGAGTGTGTTCTGCCTGGGGGAAGAGGCTGTAATCGTAGATCACGTCGCCGTTTCCGCCCTGAGCCTCGATGAACATCCTCATCTGAGTGAGAGCCGTACGGGTCTTCAGGGCCTCCATAGCCAGCTTCTGACCGTCCTCCGGAGTCTCAGCCTTTCCGCCCAGATATACCATGATGCCAGCCAGCTTCACAGAAAGCTCGGTAATGTCCTCCGGTCCTCTTCCGTACAGGGTATCTATGGCTTCCATCACTTCAAGAGCATTTCCCACGGCCTTTCCAAGGGGCTGGCTCATATCTGTGATGCAGGCCACAGTCCTTCGTCCCGCGTCATATCCTATGTCCACCATGAGGTCTGCCAGGGTCACTGCGTCCTCCAGCTTCTCCATGAAGGCGCCCTCGCCGCACTTTACGTCCAGGACGATGGCGTCAGAGCCGGCGGCAAGTTTTTTGCTCATGATGGAGGAAGCGATGAGGCCGAAATTGTTCACTGTTCCGGTAACGTCTCTTAAGGCGTACAGCTTCTTGTCAGCAGGGTCTATGTGGCCGCTCTGGCCGATGACTGCCATTCCGATGTCTCTAACCTGAGCCAGGAATTCTTCGGGCTCAAGTTCAACTCTGAATCCGGGAATGGATTCCATCTTGTCCACGGTTCCGCCTGTGAATCCCAGGCCTCTTCCGGACATCTTCGCAATGGGCACGCCGCAGGCAGATGCCAGGGGTCCCACCACCAGGGTGGTCTTGTCTCCTACTCCGCCGGTGGAATGCTTGTCCACCTTGATGCCCCTGATTGAGCTCAGGTCCACCGTGTCTCCGGAATACCTCATGGCGGCCGTAAGAGCATAGGTCTCCTCTCTGTCAAGGCCCTGGAAGTATATTGCCATCAGAAGGGCGGAAAGCTGATAGTCAGGGATGGTGCCTCTGACTGTACCGTCTATCACCCAGTTGATCTCCTCTGATGTGAGAGCTTTGCCGTCTCTTTTTTTGATGATCAAATCATTCATGTTAAATGTCATTTGAGTATCTCCTCTTTAAAAGAAGTTCCGAATCCTGTCTGTTCAGCTCCAAGAAGGTCGCACACCGTGGCGCCCAGGTCGGCGAAGCTTTCGCGGGTACCAAGATCCACTCCCGCCTTCACATTCTTGCCGTAGGCGATAAGGGGAACGTACTCCCTGGTGTGATCTGTGCCCGTATATGTGGGATCGTTTCCGTGGTCCGCTGTAATGAACAGCACATCGTCCTCTCCCATGTGCTCAATGATCTCAGGCAGTCTCTTGTCGAATCTTTCGATGTTCTCACCGTATCCCTTGGGATCACGTCTGTGACCGTACTTGGAATCGAAATCCACCAGGTTGGTGAAGATGAATCCATCGAAGTCCTTGTCCAGAGCCTCCAGTGTATTGTCCACACCGTTCATGTCGTCGGTGTTGTGGACTGACTCGGTCACGCCGTATCCGTTAAAGATGTCGCTGATCTTGCCTACAGCGTAAACCGTAAGTCCGGCCTGCTCCACCTTGTTCAGTATGGTCTCAGCAAAGGGCGTCACCGAATAATCTCTCCTGTCGGAGGTCCTTTCGCGCTCGCCGTCTGCGTTTATGATATAGGGTCTTGCGATCACCCTGCCGCAGGCAAACTCGCCCACCAGCATCTCTCTTGCGATCTCACAGTATCTGTAGAGGGTATCCAGTCCGAACTTCTCAACGTTCATTGCGATCTGGAACACTGAGTCAGCCGATGTGTATACGATGGGCTTGCCGGTGGCTTCGTGCTCATCGCCGTAGTCCTCGATGATCTGTGTGCCGGATGCAGTGCAGTTTCCAAGGCACTGGATACCTATGGCCTCTTCATATTTGTCCATGAATTCCTTGGGGAATCCATTGGGATATGTCTTGAAGGGTACCTCTGTCTTGAGGCCTGCGATCTCCCAGTGACCGGTGGTGGTATCCTTGCCCTTGGAGGCTTCCGCCATCCTTCCGAAGGATCCTATGGGATCCTCCACCTTCAGCTGACCGTCAAGGATTCCTTCTATATTGCCCCATCCAAGCCTCAGCATGTTGGGAATATGGAGTCCTCCGTTAAACTTCCAGATGTGACCGAAGGTATCCACATCATAGTCGCCGTAATCGGGAGCATCGGGCATGGCTCCCACGCCCAGAGAATCCGTTACCACTATCAAAACTTTCATTTCTTTTCCTCCTAGATTATCCTGACCGGCCGGCCCTCTACGTAGTCGTAGCTCACCAGCCTGTATTCCACACCGTTAAGGACACCCTTTATGCCCCTCTTGAAATTTTCCTGCTTGTGAAGATGTCCGTAGACACAGGTCTTCACTCCGTACCTTTCCATTAGCTGAGTGAATAGAGAAGGCTGATGCATATCGTTGGTAGGCGGATAGTGCAGCACCCCTATGATAGTCTCGGCACCGCTGTCTCGCCCTGCCTGAAGGGACCTTTCCAGCCTTCCTGCCTCCCTCAGATATATTTTCATGTCGTGTTCCGTAAACTCATCCGAGCCCGGGCATACCCAGCCGCGGGTGCCGCAGATCGCCACGTTGTCAGCGATATACGCGTTATTCTTTATGAAACGCATCTTGGGGTCCGGGATCATTGAGCCATCCTCGCCCTCCGTTGCATAAAGCATGTCCAGACTTTTCTGGGACAGCCACCACAGATCGTGGTTTCCTTTAAAGAAAAGCTTGGTACCCGGAAGCTCCCTCAGGTGGTCAAGGTCCACCTTGGCCTCCTCCAGCTTGAGTCCCCAGGAGATGTCTCCGGCCACGATGACGCAGTCATCGTCTTCCACCAGTTCCATCCAGTTGGTCTTCAGTTTTTGCCAATGATCGTCCCAGATCGGTCCGAAGACAGACATGGGCTTCTGCATTACCCCCTCTTCATTGAAGGAGAGATGGGGGTCAGCGATCGCAAAAAATCTCATTCTCTAAATTATCCTATATCAATATTCTTGATCTTCTGAGTCAAAGTCTCCGTAGATCGCCTTCAAAGTCTCCGGCTCATCGTCAAGATCCGCATGGCTCATGGCCTCAACGGATCTTAGTTTTTTCTCTATAGCCCTGGTCCTTGCGCCTACTAGCTTGTCCAGATCTTCGTCTGCCTGTCTCAGCCTCTTCCTGGTGCTGTCAAGCACCGTTGAGAAGTTGGCAAACTCCGTCTTAACCGCACCCAGGATCTCCCATACCTCGCTGGAATGCTTCTCAATGGCAAGGGTCCTGAAGCCCATCTGAAGGCTGCTCAAGAGAGCCGCCATGGTGGCAGGACCTGCAATATTTACGTGATAGTCCCTCTGAAGGACCTCTATCATGCCTCTGTTCACTACCTCTGAGTAAAGTCCCTCGAAGGGCAGGAACATGACCGCAAAATCCGTGGTATAGGGCGGCGCGATATACTTTTCGGATATATCCTTTGCCTCTGCTTTTATCACCTGTTCCAGAGCCTTCCAGGCCGCTTCCACCAGCTCCCTGTTTCCGCTTTCAGAAGCATCTCTCAGCTTAGCATATCTCTCACCGGGGAACTTGGAGTCTATGGGAAGATATACCGGCCGTTCCCCTTCTCCCGGAAGCTTCACAGCGAACTCCACCCTGTCAGAGGATCCCGGCTTGGTGGCGATGTTCTCCGCATACTGCTCCTTGGAAAGGATCTGGCTGAGAATAGCTCCCAGCTGCAGTTCCCCCAGGGTGCCTCTGGTCTTGACGTTGGAGAGTACCTTTTTAAGATCTCCCACTCCCTGAGCCAGAGTCTGCATCTCACCAAAGCCCTTATATACCTGCTCCAGCCTGTCACTGACCTGTCCGAAGGAACTGGAGAGCTTATCGTCCAGAGTTTTTTGAAGCTTATCATCCACTGTCTGGCGCATCTTCTCCAGGCTTGCTTCATTCTGGAACGCCATGTCGGAGATCCTGCGGTTCATATCGGATAACCTGGCTTCCATCATGTCCCCGGTCCTGTTCCCCATATCCGTGTAAGATCTGGAAAGGATGCTCAGTTCCCTGGACAGCCCTCTGTTGGAAATGATAAGGGCGACCAGTGCGATGACGATCCCTGCCAGGATTATCGCTCCCACTATCAGAACAGTATTAAGATCCAGACTGCTTAAAGTGTTTTCCATTTTTTCCCCTTTATAAATACCCCCGATACCGCGGATAAAACTGTTTCAGCTCCCTTGCGGTCAACTTTTCACAAATACATCATATCACTTTTGGGCGCACAAATAAAGTATTTATCCAGTGAACAATTTTAGATCGAAAAAACCTTAAAAATCCCTTGCTTTTTACAGGTGTCACATATATAATGATAGTCGCGAATTTATTGTGCTTCGGCGGTCATTAACCCGGATCGCCGGGCCAAGAACAAATAATATAAAGTGGGGTGAAAATTTTATGGCAAACATTAAATCCGCAAAGAAGAGAATCCTGGTTATCAACAAGAAGACAGCGACCAACAGAAGGATCAAGGGACATCTTAAGGACGTTCTCAAGAACTTCGATCTGGCTCTCGCTGAAGGAAGCGTAGAGAAGGCTGAAGAGACTTTCAGACTCGCTGAGAAGGAGCTCATGCAGGCAGCCGCTAAGGGAACCATCTCTAAGAATGCAGCTTCTCGTAAAACTTCAAGACTGGCCGGAAGACTCAACAACTTAAAGGCTGCAAAATAAGTCTCACCCGTCCCCACAGCGCATAAGTTAAATGCGTAAGAATGAGCAACTGCCCAGAGAATGTGTCTCCTCTGGGCTCATTTTTTTAGGAAGATACCATGGCAAAAGACGAAAGAAAAACCATTTTAATAAGAAGAGGCCTTGATAAGGGCTCCTGTATTCCTCTCTGTGACTATGTGCTGAACTATGTCACCATAGATCCCATATCAAGAAGGCTTGAAGACAGAAGCCTGATCGTAACCGGAGGAGAGCGGGACAATGACATGCCTGAGCCCCAGACGCCCAGGCCGGATTCCGTAGCCTATGAGAAGCTTGACCGGGATACCTTTAACGACGGTCTCAGTCTGGGAAGAAACGGAAGGATCCTGGCTCCCCTGGCCGATCCACTTCTGGAAGAGCTTACCGGGTCCTGTGAGGCCAAAGTCCTCACCTTCGACCTGGACGACCAGGATGCCAATTTCTTCGCTCAAAACATCCGAAAAGGCCCTTTAGGCTACAGTTTTGAGCTGGTATACAAGCCCGCATCGGATCTTGGTACGAGAATGATAAATAGGTTCGTGCCCGGCTATGACAAGAACCTTTTCGTGGGAGTTACCATCGCCTCCTCAGATATCAATGACGTTCTCAACTCAGTTATTGCCTTCGGATGCGCATCCCTTATGAAGGTGGAGCCTCAGCACTTAAGAGACGCTCTTCTGAGATACGCCTTCTCTTCCAGACCTAAGGAAGCAAAGCAGGAGGTCACAAAGGAAGATATCCTCGGCATGAGGGACTTCGAAGAAGACTGATAAAGATAATTACAAAAGAGCAGATCTGATATTTCAGATCTGCTCTTTTCTATTTTAAACTAAACATTCCTAATCTCGTCCATGGTCTTTTTGTTGATGGGATACTTTAGCATGACTATGAATACCAGGACCATGAAGAGGCCCGGGATAAGAGTGAAGCAGTTCGATACCCATGTCAGTGCGGATACGGGCTGAAGGTTGAACGCAATGTTCTCATCGAATCCGGCCAGTCCCAGGATCAATCCCAGTCCCTGGAGCCCCGCCGCAATGGACAAAGACTCGGAAAGGGCCTGGAAGGATATGACAGCTCCGGTCTGTGACTTCCCTGTCTCCTTCTCCACCACTTCCGTTATATCGTATATCATTGATGGCATCAGCTGCCAGTAGCAGGTATTAGCCAGGGAATACAGAAGGCTTACGATGATGATACCGCCCATAGATGTCATATCGAATAACCTCAACACCATCATGATCGCTCCTGCTATACCTATGCCGTACTTGAAGACCGCCGTCTTATCGGTCTTTCCGGCTATTCTCTCGATAAATGGAACGAACGCTATGCCTGACAATGTGATCACCAGCATGACCAGAGACACTCTGTCCTGCCCCATTCCGGCATTCAGTGTCATAAAGAAGACCCTGTCCGATGAGAAGAATGTATTGGCTATCAGGTAGAGCACCGATGCCACCACCACCATTCTCATGGGCTTGAGTTTGAGAAGAGAGGCATATTCTTTTAATATGGCACCCGCAGCCTTCTCCTTATGGGTCGTATCGTCCGGAACCGGATCTTTTGCACTGTCAGGAGTCCTTACTGTAACTGCAGATATCAGGGCAGCAGCTCCGGCCACCACTCCGCAGAATATTCCCACCGCCAGCCAGCCGCGCTGTGTGGTAGCCCCCATGCTCGTAACACGTTCCACGATCAAAGTGGGAAGCACCATTCCGATCAGCATGCCCACCTGATTGAATACGTAGGCATAGGACCTGAGCACGGTACGGCCGTGATAATCATCTGTAATATCGGCTCCCAGGCTGACGTAGGGGACGAAGTCCATGCTGAAAAACGTCCAGAACAGCACTATCACCACCAGGTAATACACAGTCTTGACACCGGGCCCGGCATTTATGGTCATGAACAGAAGACTGGTGGTAAGGGCCACCGGCACCGATGCGGCCATCATGAAGGGCCTGCGCTTGCCAAATCTGGACCTGGTATTGTCGGACCTGTAGCCGATGTAAGGCCCGGCAAAGGCTTCCCAGAGGGATCCTGCAGCCGATATGGTGCCTGCCACCGCAGGCGACACTCCCGCCACCGTCGTAAGGAACAGCAAAAGATACGTTCCCGTAAGTGTGTAAAGTGTATTGTCACAGATCCCGCCTATTCCGTAGCATATTTTATTTCTTAAAGTCAGATCTTCTCGTCTCATTTTTACCTCCAAGACCATCATAAAGTATACTGTAACAATATAGTCAAGGATTTTTTGCACAAAAAATCCGCCCCACGTTTTCATCCCTGAGGCGGACACTTTATCCTATCCCTAAATTATCTCGCCGCCGCCCAGCACCAGGTCTCCGTCATAGATGACCAGGGACTGCCCGGGGGTTATGGCTCTCACGGGCTTATCGAATTCGAACCTGACCCCATCATCTGTAGGATAAGCCGTTCCCGGCTGCTCCTTCATGCGGTAGCGGGTCTTGGCGCTGCACCTGACGGGCTCCTTTGGAGCGTGGCCTGAGATCCAGTTAAAGTTTTTTGCGGTGCAGGTCTTGCTCATGAGATCGTCGTTCTCGCCGATCACCACCTGATTGCACTCAGGGCAGATCCCGCAGACGAATACCGGGTGGCCCATGGCGAGGCCCAGGCCCTTGCGCTGGCCGATGGTGTAGTTGATGATCCCCTGGTGGCGTCCAAGAACCTTTCCGTCCTTGTCCACGAAGTCTCCGGGTTCAGGATGGTTGCCCGTGATCTTCTCCACCACACTTGCATAATCTCCATTTGGGACGAAACAGATATCCTGGCTGTCAGGCTTGTTGGCGTTCCTGAAGCCGTTCTTTTCTGCGATCAGGCGAGCTTCCGCCTTTGTCAGTTCTCCCAGAGGGAACATGGTGTGGGCCAGCTTCTCCTGAGTCAGGCCGTAAAGGACGTAGCTCTGATCCTTGGTGTCGTCCAGGGCCTTCTTTAGGAAATATTCATCCCCCACCTTTTCGATCCTGGCATAGTGCCCTGTGACCACAAAGTCGCATCCCAAGACCTCTGCCCTCTCATGGAGCTTACCGAACTTAAGATAGTTGTTGCAGTCGATGCAGGGATTGGGAGTTTCCCCTCTCTCATAGCAGGCTGCAAACTTACCCATTACCCGCTGTCTGAACTCGTCCTTGTAATTGAAGACATAAAAAGGCATGCCAAGGCGTCTCGCCACGCTTCTGGCATCCTCCGCATCATCCAGACTGCAGCAGGTCCTTCCGTCCGTGGGCTCAAGATCTGTATCCTCCGCCTCGTAAAGCTTCATGGTGCAGCCAATGCAGTCTATTCCTTTTTCTTTTGTAAGAAGAGCGGCGACGCTGGAATCAACACCGCCGCTCATAGCTATCAATGCCTTCATGAGCTCAATTATTCAAACCACTCTCTGATCTTTCTGGCGAAGCTGGAGCGGGACTGATAGCAGCCCTCGTCAACTTCCTTAGCCATGGCTTCGATGGCCTTTTTCTGTTTGCCGTTGAGCTTGGTGGGTATCTCAAGATTAACGGTGACATAGAGGTCGCCCTTGTCGTCACGCTTCAGGTACTTGATGCCCTTGTTCTTCAGTCTGAACTTGGTTCCGGGCTGGGTGCCTGCAGGGATCTTGTACTTCACCTTGCCGTCCAGAGTGGGAACGGTGATCTCTGCTCCAAGAGCAGCCTGGTCGAAGCTGATGGGGATATCCAGATAGAGGTCTGCGCCGTTTCTTCTGAACATCTGGTGGGGCTTGACATTGAGCACCAGGTACAGGTCTCCTGATGCGCCGCCGTTGTATCCGGGCTCTCCCTGTCCTCTGATGGGTATCACGGATTCGTTATCCACGCCGGCAGGAATGTCCACAGTGATGGATACCTTCTTCCTAACGCGTCCGGATCCTCCGCAATCGGAGCAGGGTGTGTCGATGACCTTACCTGATCCGCCGCACTGGTCGCAGGTGTTCACCGTCTGGAACTGTCCAAATGGGGTCCTCTGAGTGGTGGCTACCTGGCCGGATCCACCGCACTTTGGACAAGTTCTCTTGGATGTGCCCGGCTTAGCTCCGTCTCCCTTACAGGTGGAGCATGTGACGTTCTTGGTGAGGGTTATGGTCTTTTTGCATCCGAAAGCCGCCTCTTCAAAGGTGATGGCTATGGCCTTCTGAAGGTCTCTGCCCTTTCTTGGCTGATTGGCACGGCGAGACTGGTTGGCACCTCCGAAGCCGCCGCCGAACATGTCGAAGATATCCTCGAAACCGCCGAAGCCGCTGAAGCCGCCGAAGCCCTGTCCGAATCCGCCAAAGCCCTGTCCGCCGCCTCCGAAGCCGGAGTTGGGATCTACCCCTGCGAAGCCGAATCTGTCATATTTTGATTTTTTGTCGGCGTCGGAAAGAACGGAATAGGCCTCGTTGACCTCTTTGAACTTATCCTCTGCCTCTTTGTCCCCGGGATTCCTGTCCGGATGATACTTCATGGCCATCTTTCTGTAGGCCTTCTTGATATCGTCGTCGGACGCACCCTTCTTCAATCCCAGGACTTCGTAATAATCACGCTTTTCTGCCATTACTAAAACTCTTTCAATCCAAAGCTACAAGGGGGCCAATGGCCCCCTGAAGCCGTAATATCTTTTATTTTTTCATCAGTCAACTACAGTGTAGTCAGCGTCTACGACGTTGTCGTCCTTGGGCTGTTCCTGTGTTCCCTGATCCTGTCCGCCCATGTTCTGAGCTCCCATGTCAGGGCCGGCCTGATACTGCTGAGCCTGCTGGTTCTGCTGAGCTGCCTGCTCATAGAGTCTGGTGGAGATGATGTGGAACTTCTCTGTGAGAGCCTCTGTCTTCTCCTTAATCTGATCGGGAGTACCGTTGTTTAAGACTGCGCTGAGCTGATCCTTGGCATCGGTGATCTCCTGCTTCTCGGAGTCTGAAAGCTTGCCTTCCAGATCCTTCAGCGATTTCTCTGTATCGTAGATGAGGGCTTCTGCCTTGTTCCTGAGTTCAACTTCCTCAGCTCTCTTCTTATCTTCCTGAGCATACTGCTCTGCTTCCTTGATCTTTCTCTGGATCTCGTCCTCGGACAGGTTGGTGGAAGATGTGATGGTGATCCTCTGCTCCTTGCCTGTTCCCATATCCTTTGCAGATACGTTTACGATACCGTTAGCGTCGATATCGAAGGTAACCTCGATCTGAGGGATTCCACGGGGGGCCGGAGCGATTCCTGTAAGCTGGAATCTTCCCAGTGTGGTGTTGCCGGCTGCCATGGGTCTCTCACCCTGCATTACGTGGATATCTACTGCAGTCTGGTTGTCAGCTGCTGTGGAGAAGATCTGTGACTTCTTTGTAGGAATGGTGGTGTTTCTCTCGATGAGCTTGGTTGCAACTCCGCCCAGAGTCTCGATGGAAAGTGAAAGCGGTGTTACGTCCAGAAGCAGGACGTCATGTACTTCACCTGTAAGTACTCCGGCCTGAATGGCAGCTCCTACTGCTACGCACTCATCGGGGTTGATGCCCTTGAAGGGTTCCTTGCCTGTAACCTTCTGTACGATGGCCTGAACTGCGGGGATACGTGTGGATCCGCCTACCAGGATGACCTTGTCCAGATCAGCCGGTGTTACCTTGGCGTCAGCCATTGCCTTCTTCATGGGTTCAACTGTTCTCTGTACCAGGTGCTCAGTGAGCTGATCGAACTTGGGTCTTGTAAGGTCCACGTTCAGGTGGAGAGGTCCGTCCTGAGATACGGAGATGAAGGGCAGGTTGATATTGGCTGTCTGGGAGCTTGAAAGTTCCTTCTTAGCCTTTTCTGCTGCATCCTTAAGTCTCTGGGCAGCCATCTTGTCCTGACGAAGGTCAACGCCGTTCTGTCTTGCAAAATCATCAGCCAGCCAGTTTACCAGCACGTCGTCGAAGTCGTCTCCGCCAAGGTGTGTGTCACCGTTGGTGGCCAGTACTTCGAATACTCCGTCGCCAAGTTCAAGGATGGATACATCGAATGTGCCTCCGCCAAGGTCATATACCATGATCTTGTGGGATCCCATCTCTTTGTCAAGTCCGTAAGCAAGGGATGCAGCTGTAGGTTCGTTGATGATCCTCTTGACATCGAGACCTGCAATACGTCCTGCGTCCTTTGTTGCCTGCTTCTGAGCATCGGAGAAGTAAGCGGGAACTGTGATGACGGCTTCTGTTACCTTCTCTCCCAGATATGCTTCAGCGTCGTTCTTGAGCTTTGTAAGGATCATGGCGCTGATGTCCTGAGGTGTGTAATCTTTACCGTCGATGGTCACTTTGTAATTCTCTCCCATGTGTCTCTTGATGGAAGATACGGTTCTGTCCGGGTTGGTCACAGCCTGTCTCTTGGCTGTCTCTCCTACCAGTCTTTCACCGTCTTTCTTGAATCCTACCACGGAAGGAGTGGTTCTTGATCCTTCGGGGTTGGTGATTACCATAGGCTCGCCGCCTTCAAGAATGGCTACGCAGCTGTTGGTGGTTCCAAGGTCTATACCTATAACTTTTGACATTTTATTTCCTCCTGATAAAAAGATTGTTTACTGTGTATACTATATTATTTTGCAACCTTGACCATACTGGGTCTCAGCACTTTTGACTTCATCATGTAACCCTTCTGGATCACGCCGGATACCTTGTTGGACTCGTACTCGTCCGTATCCTCCATCATCACGGCGTTGTGGAAGTTAGGGTCAAACTCCTCTCCGAGAGCCTCGATCTCCTTGACTCCCGCCTTTTCAAGCACTGCCATGAGCTGCTTGAATATGAGTTCCATTCCTTCCTTGAACTTGGGATCCGTATCTCCGCCCATGTCGATGGCTCTGTCGAAGTTATCCATCACATCCAGGATCTGCTTTATGATATCTTCTCCGGCGTACATGTAGATGTCCGCCTTCTCCTTCTCATATCTCTTCTTCTGATTCTGGAAGTCTGCAGCCAGCCTCATGTACTTGGAATTAAGCTCCTGATACTTCTTCTCGGCCTCTTCCAGCTTGGCATCCTGTTTCGGCGCCTCTTCCTTCGGCTCCTCAGAAGCGGTGTTCTCTTCGGTGCATTCCGCGCATTCAGCCTTATCTTCAGTTTCCTTTTCCTCCGCTGGAGTCTCTTCCGTCACTGTCTCTTCGACTTCTTCGATTGGAATGGTCTTTTCTTCGCTCATTATTGATTCTCCTTATTGATCTGCTCTTCAGGCAGTGCGGTGTCTTCGGGATCGCTGTCCTCTCCCTCAGCCTCCGCATCTCCTGCTTCGAGCTTGAAACTATCTGTTAAATGGTCTGTTAAATACTCCATTATGGAAGTGATCTTGCTGTATCTCATTCTGGTGGGACCGATGACTCCGATCTTACCCACGAGCTTACCGTCCACTGAATAGCTGGCGGTGATAAGGCTCACATCCGAAAGCTCACTGTCCTTGTTCTCATCGCCGATGGTGATCAGTATGCCGTCATCACGCTCTATGAGCTTCTTTGTGATCTCATCCTTCTGGCTCATGAGTTCGATGAAGTTTCTGGCCTTGGTGATGTCGCTGTACTCCGGAATGTCGAAGATATTTGAGAGCCCGTCCATATAGAGATTGACGTTGAGCATCTCCTCAAGGGTCTTCATGAAGTTGGGCATAACATCCTCAGCCATGCCGCTCATGGCGACCACGTCGGTCTCGAAATTGGCGATGATGTTGTTGGTAAGAGCCTGGGATACGGTCTTTCCCTTGTAGTTGTAGGTCATGGTCTTGGACAAAAGATCCAACTTGTCCTCCGTATAGGGAACGGACATCTTCAGGGCTCTGTTCGAGACCTTGCCGGACTCTGAGACTATCATCATTACCACTGTCTCCTCGTCCACAGGAAGCAGATTGATGTACTTGATCACGTCTTCGTTCTTCTTGGGAGTCATGGCGAAACTTGTAAGGTTCGTGATCTCCGAAAGAAGGGATGCGGCGTGCTTGATGGTCTCATCAAAATCCACCGTGGTATCGTGAAGCCGGTTTGAGATTATGGTCTTCTCTTCCTTGGACAGTTCAGACTTGGCCATCAGCTCATTGACGTACAGTCTGTATGCCTTGTCCGAAGGTACCCTTCCCGCCGATGTATGGGGATGAGTCAGGTAACCCATCTCCTCCAGATCTGCCATCTCATTACGGATGGTAGCGGGACTGTAGTTAAGTCCGTCCTGCTTGGAAAGGGTCCTTGAACCTACCGGCTCTGCAGTCTTGATATAGTCACTGATAATGGCCTGCAAAATCTTAAGTTTTCTCTCACTTAATTCCATTATCATTCTCCTCATCTTCTCTGTATTAGCACTCACATTATTGGAGTGCTAAACTACAATATTAATATAACCCTGCCGACAACACATGTCAACAGGGTTTTTAAAGTTTTTTGTGTAAATTCTGTGAAGGGCAGCAGGTGTTTTGCGCCCCTTTCCTTGAGCAAAAAACTATCTGTCCAGAGCCCTGAGATATCCCTCAAGTCTCGCCCTGACTCTGTCTTCTCCCAGGATCTGCTGAATCTCCCAGACGTCCGGGCTCTGCTGCCTTCCCATGAGGGCGACTCTGATGACCGTGGAGACGTGTCCCACGTGTCCCTTGTAATCCTCAGGGTGTTTCTTGTAGTCCTTGGGCTTCACTGCGTATCCCAGCTCATCGGTGATCTCTCTGATCTTGTTGAACCAGGTCTCGTTGTCATCGGAGTGGTCGTAGGTCGCCAGGTACTTCTCGAGGATGACCTTTACGTCGCCTGCGTTCACCACCTCTTCCGGCATGGGATCGGTTATCTCGAAGGTCTCGTCGAAGAAGTATGTCAGGTTCTCCATCATCTGTCTTGCGAAGATGTGGTCCTTTCTGGGATTCCTCTCGGCGTTCCGTCCGATGTCCAGCACTCTCTCCATGTAGGCTCTGTCAGCCAGCATGGTCTGTACCGCCTGATCGTCAGGTCTGAACTCGTCCGCCCAGGCTCTTAGGAAATCGTAGATCTCAGAGGCGGGCACCTTGAGGAGCACCTCCTTGGAAACATCGTTCAGCTTGTTGAGATCGAAGAGCGCGCCGGAGTTGGACATCTTTTCCAGAGTGAACTGGAATTCGTCCACGTCAGCGTCGGGGTTTGCGATCCTCCACTCCTCGAAGTTGGAGTTCAGAATGGTGAGCAGATACTCTCTGACGGCCTTTGGATGGTAACCCTCGCGCCTGTAGTAATCCAGACTCAGCTCAGGATCCAGCCTCTTGGAAAGCTTCCTCTTGTTGCCCTCCTCGTCCAGCTTCATGAGCTGTGCGGTATGGCAGTAGATGGGAGGCTCCCAGCCCAGTTTCTCGAATAGCTCCACGTGGATCGGAAGGGACGGAAGCCATTCCGCGCCTCTCACCACATGTGTGGTCCTCATGAGATGGTCGTCTATGACGTGAGCAAAGTGATAGGTGGGGATGCCTGTCTTCTTCAGGATGACCACGTCCTGATCATTCTCAGGCATGGACAGTTCACCTCTTATGGCATCCTTCACACTGATCCTTCTGATCTGATCCTCGGGCTTTGAAAGGTCTCCGTCAGACTTGAGACGGATGACGAATTCCTCACCCATGTTCACCTTTTTATGGATCTCCTCCAGAGTAAGTTCTCTGGAGTGGGCCCACTTGCCGTAGATGCCTGGGTTTACCTTGAGTTCCTGCTGTTTCTCCCTGATCTCAGCGATCTCTTCCTCTGTAAGGAAGCAGGGATAAGCCTTGCCCTCAGCCACCAGTCTCTTGGCGAAGGCCCTGTAGATGGGTCCCCTCTTCGACTGAGTATAGTCACCGTAATCTCCGGTGTCCCCGTCGATCCCGGCTCCCTCATCGAAGTTGATGGAGAAGAACCTCAGTGAGTTGATGATGGTCTCCACTGCGCCTTCCACCTGACGCTTGTCATCCGTGTCCTCTATTCTCAGGAAAAACACTCCGCCGGACTGGTGGGCCAGTCTCTCGTCAACGAAGGCTCCGTAGAGGTTCCCCAGGTGAATGAAGCCCGTAGGTGAAGGCCCCAGCCTGGTCACCTTTGCTCCTTCGGGGAGGTCACGCAGGGGGTATATGGTTTCATAGTATTCCGGAGACTCCAGGTGTTCCGGAAAAAGAATCTCAGCTAATCTTTCGTAATCCATGTCTTATTTCGTGCTGTCCTCAGCATTCTTATCTTTTGCGGCATATTCCTTCAGAACTTCCTCTTCCAGTTTCCTGTAGGCCACCTTGCCTACCAGTGTCTTGGGAAGGTCCTTCCTGAAATTGATCTCTCTGGGCATCTCGTACTTGGCCACGTGCTTCTCCAGATATTTCCTGATCTCTTCCCTGGCCTCGTCCTCGGAGACGGTGACGCCGGGCTTGAGCACCACGAAAGCCACTACTCTCTGGACTCTGTAGGGATCGGGAACGCCGATGACGCAGCTCATGTGCACCAGGGGATGAGCGTCCAGAGCGTTCTCTATCTGTGAAGGATAGACGTTGTAGCCGGAGGATACGATCATTCTCTTGAGCCTCTGTCTGAAGTAGACGAATCCGTCCTCGTCCATCATTCCCAGGTCTCCTGTGTGGACCCATGTCATGCCGTCCTTGTGGACTCTCAGGGTCTGCTCGGTCTCCTCAGGATTGTCGAGATAGCCTCTCATGACGGTGGGACCTGCCAGGCAGATCTCGCCTTCCTTGCCATAGGGCACCTCTTCCTCAGTGCCGGGCTTGACTATTTTGTAATATGTATCCGGGAAAGGAAGTCCGATGGAGCCTTCCTTGTACCAGTGAGAGGGCGTCAGGCAGGACGCCGTAACGCACTCAGTGGTGCCGTAGCCTTCTCTTACGGGAATGGTGGCGCCGTGATCCTTCAGGAACTTGTCCACCCTCTTCTTGAGTTCCACTGACAGGGAGTCTCCGCCGGAGAACACGCCCTTCAGGAAGGACAGATCCACTCCGTCCAGGGTGTTTATCCTGAGAAGCGCCTCGTAAAGAGTGGGCACTCCCGCGATGAAGTTGGGCTTCTTTTTCTTGATGAGCTTGGCGTAGGTCTCAGCTGTGAATCTGGGTACCAGGATGCATCTTCCGCCCATGGCCAGCATGGAGTGGATGGATACGCCCAGGCCGAAGCCGTGGAACACGGGCATGACCGCAAGCATCTTGTCGCCGGGCTTGAACATGGGGTTGGTGGCGATGATCTGCTGTGCCAGCGCATTGAAGTTCAGGTTGGTCAGGGAGATTCCCTTCTGGGTTCCTGTGGTTCCGCCGGAGTAGAGGATCACCGCAGGATCGTCGGACTTCCTGGGAACGTAGCTGGATCCCTTGTAGGCCATTCCGTCGAGAAGGAACTTCTCCCACCAGATGACCTCTGCGGTCTTGGGCACCTTAGCCACCTTTCTGCCCTCCACGATGTAGTATCCCTTTCTCTTCACGGGAGAAAGGACGTCCTTCACGGATGTGAGGATCAGGCTTCTCAGGACTACGTTCTCACGGATATTTGCGAACTTTCCGTAGAACTGGTCCAGAGTGAGGCAGACCACGGACTTGCTCAGCTTAAGGCAGAATTCGATCTCCTTTTCACTGGAGAGGGGGTGCACCATGTTGGCGATGCCTCCCACTTTATTGACTGCGTAAAACATTATGATGGCCTGGGGCGTGTTGGGCATGCAGATGGTCACTGCCTCGCCTTCCTTTACGCCGATTAGGGCCAGAGCTCTGGCGCAGTCGTCTATCTTCTTCTTGAAATCCTTGTATCTCACCTTGCCGCCCATGAAGTCATAGGCAACATAGTTGGGATAATGTTCAGCGATATATGCTACCTTGTCGTACATCGATCCCTGGAAATAGTCCAGATGAGCGGGAACCGCACCCAGATTCTTGATCCAGGGAGTCTTCACTTGTGTTTTGTTTTCTTTTTCCTCTTTCTTACCTAAAGCCATTTTAATACTCAACCTCCTCATCAGCTCTCAGTTCCAACAGTTCAGGATTCTCAGCCAGTTTTTTGAGAAGCCTTACGGACTTGGCGTAGTAGAAGCCGTCCGCTATCCTCTCATCGATGGTGAGACCTATGTCGTTGACCATCTTCATGGTCACGTTGCCCTTCTCGTCGAAGAAAGGCTTCATCTTCCTCTCGCCGATTATGACGAACAGGGATGTAGTCCCCCAGTTGCTCAGGTGGTGATATCCTGATTTAAGATGAATAGATCCCAGATTGGTTATGAACGCAGAAGCGTAGTTGGGATCCTTTTTAACGAAATCGTAGGGCACTCTTCCGTGCCTGTCCAGGAAACGGATGAACCTGAACACCGGTCTCAGTATGAAAGGCGGAAGCTTCATGAACTTGTCCATCATGTCCACGGAGTTGTCCAGGGTGTTCTCATCCTTGACCGCGTTGATCTCCTTTACGATCTTCTCGTAGAGGATATCCATGTTGGTCTCGGGCCCGAAGGACTCGAAGGCCAGCCCCTCGTCAGCGTTGTCCGCGAACTTCTTCTTCACGGTGAATCCGATGCTGACGTCGTCCTTCTGGTAAAGCTTCATGTTGCACACGAAGCGGTTCAGGCCCGGTCTAAGATAAAGTATCTTGACCAGTGCCATGAGCATCACGTAGAAGGGCTTGTATGGATCGTCAAGGGCGCTTTCGGGAAGTTCTCCTCTCTCCACCTTTGCCTTCAGCTCTGCATTCTTTTTGTCCACATATCTGAAGATGGGTTCCATCTCGATGGATTCCTGAATGAAAGCTTCGTTGTCAGCCCTGTTGGGATATACATAGGGTACGATGGCATGCATGGGATCGATGTCTCTCATCAGTCTGCCGTCACGCCTGTCGCCCCATCTCTTTTTTGCTTTTTCTGTCATATACAGTTCCTCTGTTACTCGCTTTTTATTTAAGGCACACAAAAATACATTTTATTATAACACAAAAAACCCGCACCGTCATAAAAACTTTGACAGTACGGGTCTTAATATCTCTTTTACCGTCCTTACTTAGACTTGAATATCTTCCAGTACCTGGAGTACATGTCGTCTCCCTCCGGCCCCAGATTCTTGAGAGTCTCGCATCTGGCCAGGATCTCCTCGGAAGGATTTATTATCCCGATCTCAGAGAGGACCGTCTCGCCTTCGATATAGTCCTCATAGACGTAATCGTCCAGTTGGGTATTGGGGATCGCGTAGGTCAGGTATTCGAAGTTTGCCACGGCTGCGTCATAGGAATACATGAAATTGATCCATGCCATGGCGCCGTCATAGTTTTTGCAGGACTTGGGCACCGCCCAGCAGTCCGTCCAGACTTCCGTTCCCTCCACGGGTATGACGTAGGCCAGGTTCTCATTGTCTTCCTGGGCGTAGAGCACGTCTCCCGAGGTGATGACCGCCATAGAAGCGTTGTCGCCGATCATCAGGTCTCTGGCATTGTCGTTGGCATAAGAATATACCAGCGGCTTCTGCTCGATGAGCTTCTGGGTGATGGCATCCATCTCCTCTTCATCCAGGGTGTTCATGGAATAGCCCAGAAGCTTGGCTGCCACCATGTCTGCTTCTCTTATAGAGTTGGGCATGATGATCTTGCCTGCGTACTTCTCGTCCCAGAGGATGCTCCATGATACGTCTCCCTCGAAGTCCTCCTCATCCACCAGTTCAGTATTGTAGATGATACCGTATGTCCCCCAGGTGTGAGGCGCTGAGTAGAACATGCCCGGGTCGAACTCCTCCATGAAGTCTCTGATGTTTTGCGACAGATACTGCATGTTTGGGATCTGTCCGAACTCGATCTCCATCAGGAGGTCTTCCCTGATCATCTTGTCGATCATGTAGTCCGAGGCGCAGATCACGTCATAATCCGCGGTGTTGTTCTTGATGACGGGATACATTTCCTCGTTGGTATCGAAGTAGTCGCATACCACCGTGTATCCGGTCTCCTCGAAGAACTGCTCTGTCAGCTCCGGGTCGATGTAGTCGCCGAAGTTGTAGACGTAGACCACTCCGTTCTCCCCTACCTCTCCGGGGGTGGAAGGAGTGAACTTCACAGCTGCGGCAATGATCACCACGCAGACGATCCCCACAAGGATCTTCTTTCCGAGAGTCATGCCGCTTCTGTAGATGTAGTCATCCTCGGTAACTTCATCTGCTTTTTTTGCCTTCTTAGGCGTACGGTCTTTATCCTCAGACTTGACGTAATTGGATATCAGCAGGATCACCAGCACCAGCAGGAAGATCACTGTGGACAGGGCGAAAAGCGTAGGTCTGACGCCGATCTTGAGCTGACTGTATATCAGTGTTGACAGGGTGTTTATCCCTGCGCCTCTGGTGAAGTGAGTGATCACGAAGTCATCCACCGACATGGTGAAACTCAGCAGGAATCCTGATGTGATACCGGGCATCAGGTCCGGGAGCACCACCTTGAAGAATGCGTAGGCAGGGCTTGCGCCCAGGTCCAGAGCCGCCTCATAGGTGTGGTTCTCCAGCTGCTTGAACTTAGGCATGACGCTTAAGATCACATAGGGTATGCAGAAAGTCACGTGGGCGAAGAGCACCGTCCCGTAGTTCAGGGAGATCCCGAAGAGCAAAAAACTGATCATCAGGGATATACCTGTGACTATGTCCGCATTGAGAAGGGGTATGTTATTAAGCCCCATGAAGATGTTTCTCTTCCTGTCAGTCATAGCATTCATGGCGATGCATGCCATAACGCCGATGACGGTGGCGATCATGCTGGCCCAGAGGGCGATGGTGAAGGTGTTCCCCAGAGCTTCCATGAGCTCCTCATTGGAAAACATCTCACGGTACCATCTGAAGCTGAAGCCCTGCCATGAGGTCATAGACTTGCTCTCGTTGAAGCTGAGCACCATAAGCGTCCCGATGGGGAGATACAGGAAAAGTACTATTAGGGCTATGTAGAGGACTTTCAGGTATTTTTTCATATCATCGTGCCCTCCCCGTTCTTATCGAATTTGCCCATGAAGGCCATGGAGATCACGATGAACACCATCATCACGAGGGAAAGACCCGACCCCAGGTTCCAGTTGGAAGCAGTGGTGAATTCCTGCTCTATGATGTTTCCTATGAGGTTTACCTTGCCTCCGCCCAGCATGTTGGAGATGGCGAAGGTGGTAAGGCTCGGGACGAACACCATGGTTATGCCGGATACGATACCGGGTACCGTAAGGGGCAGTATGACCTTGCTGAGCACCGTGTTTCTGGAGGCGCCCAGATCATAGGCCGCCTCGATCAGGGAATCGTCGATCCTGGCCATGGCGTTGTACACCGGAAGCACCATGAAGGGCAGATAGTCGTAGACCATGCCCAGAACTACCGCGACCGGCGTGTTTATTATGCCCAGGAACCCCAGCATGCCGTTCTTTTCAAGGAGTACCTGCCATGCCATGGTGCGGAGCACGAAGTTCATCCACATCGGGAGGATGAATATGAAGATCATGAAGCCCTTCTTCCCGATCTTTGAATTCTTGAGTATCAAAGCCAGGGGGAAGGCCATGATCAGGCACAGCAAGGTGGCGGTCAGCGAAAGCAAAAGACTGAGCATCAGCGCTTTCAGATGGTCGCCTGAAAAGACTGCCAGGAGATTCTCCACCGTAAAGGCCCCCGTCCTGTCTGTCAGGCCGTAGTAGGCCACGACACCCATGGGGATGAGAGTTCCCACAAGTATGAAGATGATGAAGGGAGCACTGAAAAGTTTTTTCATCATTCTTCCTGCTGCTCCTCTCCCAGTACTTCTTCAAGAGATATAGCCTCTTCGTCCTCAGACTGAGGCTTGTTCATTATCTGAATATTTTCGGGTTCCACGTTGAGGGAGACCTCTGTCCCCACCGGGAAGCTTCTGGTATTCTGGCAGAGCCATTCGGATCCGCCTGCCTCAACGCACATCTCATAATGGACGCCGATGAAGACATTGGAGGTAACAACTCCGTCGATCATACCCTGCCCGGGCTTTCCGATGATTATGTCCTCGGGACGGATGACAACGTCCACCGGCTTGTTCCTGCCGAATCCCTCGTCGACGCAGGGGAACTTGTGGCCGCAGATCTCCACCACCCTATCCTCTATCATGATGCCGTCAAAGATGTTGGAATCGCCGATGAAGTCCGCAACGAAAGCGTTCTCGGGCTCGTTGTAGATCTGCTCGGGAGTGCCCATCTGCTGGATGTAGCCCTTGTTCATGACAACCACGGTGTCGCTCATGGTGAGGGCTTCCTCCTGGTCGTGGGTGACGTAGACGAAGGTTATGCCAAGCTCGTTCTTAAGGCGGATCAGCTCATACTGCATCTCCTGCCTGAGCTTGAGATCCAGTGCGCCCAGCGGCTCGTCCAGAAGAAGGACTCTGGGCTCGTTTACTATGGCTCTGGCTATGGCTATCCTCTGCTGCTGACCTCCGGAAAGCGAGGTCACCGCACGATTCTCATAGCCCGCCAGGTTCACCAGCTTGAGAGCATATTTGATCTTGTCGTTTATGTAGGCTGCGGACTTGCCGGAGATCCTGAGGCCGAAGGCGATGTTTTCCGCCACGTTCATGTGGGGGAAAAGAGAATACTTCTGGAACACCGTGTTCAGCGGTCTCTTGTTGGCGGGCATGTCTGTGATATCCGTGCCCTCGAAGATCACCTTTCCCGTATCAGGTTTAGTGAATCCGCCAAGGATCCTCAGGGTGGTGGTCTTGCCGCAGCCCGAAGGTCCCAGAAGCGTGATGAACTCGTTCTCCCTGATGTTCAGGTCGAACTCGTCCAGTACTATCTCGCCGTCGTAGGACTTGGAAATGTCCTTCATCTGTATAAGTGTTGTATCCTTCGCCATATTAAAACCCTTCCTTCTGGATTTTTTGCGCGGCGCGGGGCCGCAAAATATACCGCGAGGCTAAACGCCCATGAATTATTTTTTGATCAGCATTACGCTGAGATCTACGTCTCCGGTCACTCCCGGCACACGGCCCGTGCTGGTGTACTGCCACATCACGTAGTCGTAAGGCCACTGAGTGTAGTTGGTGTAATGGGCCAGCCACACGTCGTACTTGGTGAGGCGGCTCATCCACAGGCTGGAGCCCAGCCAGGTGGGATTGCCGTAGAGAAGCACCTCATGGCCCTTCTTCTCGATCCTGTGGAGGAAGGCATCAGCGATCATGGTCCTCTCTTCAGAGGTGAGGTGTGTGATCCTGTTGGCGTTCTCAAGAGGCTCCATGTCGAAGGCTATGGGTCCGTCGATATGTTTGCCCTTGATGTGCTTTAAGACGAAATCCGCCTCTTCAATGGCTTCCTCAGGAGTGATGGCCTGGGAGAAAAAATACACTCCCATCTTGATCCCAGCCTTGCGGGCGCCCTCCACGTTCCTTTCGTAGAACTCGTCCAGAGTGTTGATGCCGCTGTTGTAACCGCGGAATCCCAGACGGATCATGACCATGTCGATATCCTGTTCCTTGACCTGCTCCCAGTCTATTTCCTTCTGGACATAAGATACGTCCATGACCGTCACCGACTTGTAATTCTCATCTTCGTAATGAAGCCTTCCGTCATCGGTGTAATAGTAGCATGAGGTATCATAGTCATTGTACTCCAGTTCCTGCTCAGATGGAAGACCTTGGTAGGAACTGTTGTCCAAAGTGAAGTGCCCCAGGAGAAATCCCAGGGATATGAGAACAATGGCCGAAGCTAAGATCTCCGGCCATGTAAATTTCAGTCCCGACTTTTTCTTTCCGGAACCTCTTTTTTTAGTTGATGGTCTCGTATTATTAGGCATTGTTCTCTTAAAGTCCCTTTGGGACTGACCATTAGAGGAGTTCTTTCCTTGACAGGTTGATCCTGTTCTGAGAATCGATCTCTATTACCTTGACCGTTACTCTGTCGCCTACGTTCATTACGTCCTCGACCTTGGCGACTCTGGTCTTATCCATTCTGGATATGTGGAGCAGACCTTCTTTTCCGGGAAGGATCTCGATGAATGCTCCAACTGATCCCTTGGCTGTGGAAAGGATACGTGTAACTGTTCCTTCGTAGATCTCGCCTACCACCACGTCCTTGGTTAAGGTCTTGATCTCGTCGATGCAGGCCTCTGTCATGGCAGCGTCCGTACCATATACAGATACCAGACCGTCGTCGGAGATATCTATCTTTACTCCGTACTTCTCGGTAAGTCCGTTGATGGTCTCTCCGCCCTTGCCGATGACTATTCTGATCTTGTCCACAGGAACTCTGGTGGAAAGTGCTCTGGGTGCCCAGGGTGACATTTCCTTTCTGGGTTCGGGGATCTCTTCAAGCATCTTGTCCATGATGAACATTCTGCCGATCTTAGCCTGTCTGAGAGCTCTCTCAAGGATCTCTCTGTCAAGGCCGTGGACCTTGATATCCATCTGGATAGCTGTAACGCCGACTTCAGTTCCGGTCACCTTGAAGTCCATGTCTCCAAGGAAGTCTTCCATTCCCTGGATGTCGGAAAGGATGGCGAACTCGGAGGTTCCGTCTTCCTTGACTCTCTCGATGAGTCCCATGGCGATACCTGCTACAGGTCTCTTGATGGGAACACCTGCATCCATGAGTGCAAGGCAGGATCCGCATGTGGATGCCATTGATGAGGAACCGTTGGAAGAAAGCACGTCAGAGACCACTCTGATGGCATAGGGGAATTCTTCCTCGTCGGGGATCACGGGAAGCAGAGCTCTCTCTGCCAGTGCGCCGTGTCCGATCTCTCTTCTTCCGGGTGAACGGGGAGCCTTGGCTTCGCCTGTGCAGTAACCCGGGAAGTTATAGTGATGGATGTATCTCTTCTTTGTCTGCTCTGTGATGCCGTCGATGGTCTGAGCCTCGGATGCGGGAGCAAGTGTGCAGGAAGAGAGCACCTGAGTCTGTCCTCTCTTGAACAGTCCTGTTCCGTGGACTCTGGGAAGAAGTCCGGTCTCGCAGAATACAGGTCTGATCTCATCCAGCTTTCTGGAGTCGGGACGGATGCCCTCGTCCAGGATCATATTTCTTACGCACTCCTTGGTGATGTTGTAGAGTACGGAATCGATGTCCTTGTCGCCTTCGGGATAAATTTCTGCGAAGTGCTCCTTGGTCTCCTGCTCCACCTTGTCCATGTTCTCAAGTCTCTCAAGCTTGTCGAAGGTAAGAACTGCTTCCTTCATCTTGGGAACTGCATACTCTCTTACAGCCTGATCGATCTCTTCTAAGGGCTTGTAAAGCTCAACTTCCATCTTGGGCTTGCCAACCTCAGCCACGATCTGATCGATGAATTCAACGATCTTCTTGATCTCTTCATGAGCGAACATGATGGCATCCAACATATCCATCTCAGGAACTTCCTTTGCTCCTGCTTCCACCATCATGATTGCTTCCTTGGTGCCGGCTACTGTCATGTCGATATCGGACACCTCTCTCTGCTCGAGAGTGGGGTTGATGACGAATCTGCCGTCAACTCTTCCGACCTTCACCGCTGCTGTGGGACCGTCCCAGGGGATGTCCGAAATAGCGATGGCGATGGAGGAACCGATCATTGCGGTGATCTCCGGGGAGCAATCCTGATCCACGGAAAGGCATGTGGCCACTACCACAACGTCGTTATAGAAACCCTTTGGAAACAGCGGTCTCAGCGGCCTGTCGATAAGCCTGGATGTGAGGATGGCGTGTTCCGAGGGACGTCCTTCTCTCTTGATGAATCCTCCGGGGATCTTGCCCACGGAATACATCTTCTCTTCGAAGTCGCAGCTTAAGGGGAAGAAATCCATCCCCGCTCTGGGCTCCTTGGAGCAGCAGACCGTGACGCTTACGACGGTATCGCCGTATTTGACCCAAGCCTGTCCGTTGGCCTGCTCAGCCACCTTGCCGATCTCTATCTGAAGCAGGCGTCCTCCAAGAGGATAATTATAAGTTTTGTAATCTGTAAATCTTGGCATTGCAACTACCTCCTGTAATGCTCTTAACAAAATTCAAGGCGGGTTTTAAACCCGCCTAAGTTTCGGACCTGTTACTTCCTTAATCCTAAACGAGTAATGAGGCTTCTGTACCTCTCAAGATCCTTCTCTTTAAGATAAGCAAGCATGTTTCTTCTCTGTCCTACCATCTTCAAAAGACCTCTTCTTGAGTGGTGGTCTTTCTGGTTGACTTTGAGATGTTCGTTGAGATCATTGATCCTGTATGTAAGGATAGCTACCTGAACTTCAGGAGAACCTGTGTCCCCTTCCTTAAGCTGATACTCCTTGATGATCTCTTCTTTCTTTTCCTTTGTAATCATTTTTTGTCTCCTTTTCTTTAATAAACCTGAGACTGGGCCGGGCGCCGGAGTGTCGCCGAACTAAGTCTGAGGCACAAATTATCGATTTATACTATCACTAAACCATGTGATTGTCAATGGATTTTTTGCGGTAACCTGCTCGATCCATCATATCCCGTGGAAGGCTCTGGCGTCATGGCAGTCCTTGGCTATCTGGGCCTTGAGATCCTCGATGCTTGCGAACTTGGCCTCGGGACGGGTCATACGGATGAACTCGATCTTGATGAACTTGCCGTAGAGCTCCTTGTCGAAGTTGAAGACATGGGTCTCGATATTCTTCTTAAAAACTCCCACTGTGAACATTTTAAATGAGAAAAATGCCCGCAGACACCAGTCTGCGGGCATCAGGTTTATGAAAGGAGTAAGATCATTATACGTCATTCCTTACAAGGTCTTCCAGGGTCTCCCCTTTTACCGCTACGTAGCTCTCATTTCCGCCCCTTAACATGATGGTAGCGGGTATAGGAAGTTTGTTATAGCGGGATGCCATGGAGTAGTGATATGCACCGGCTGTGCATAAGGCGATGGTATCTCCTCTTCCCACAGACTCGGGAAGCATCACGCCCTCCTGAAGGATGTCCCCTGATTCACAGCAGCGTCCTACTACGGATGCCTTGAAAGTACAGGGCTCATTCATCTTATTGGCAACATAAAGAGTATATGCCGCCTTATAGAGAGCGTATCTCGGGCTGTCAGGCATACCGCCGTTAACGGATACGTAATTCTTGTATCCAGGGATCTTCTTGACGGTTCCCGCAGTGTAGAGGACCATACCGGCATCAGCTACGATGGATCTTCCGGGTTCCATATGGATCTCAGGAAGTTCCAAGCCCAGTCTTTCGCAAGTCGTCTTGACCGCTTCAGATACCTGTCTTACCTTGGTATCTATATCCAGATAGGGATCTGTATCAACGTATCTTACGCCGTAGCCGCCTCCGAGATCCAGCTCATCAGCCGTGTAGCCAAGCTTGTCGCGGCATTCAGCCACGAACTCGAGCATGATCACAGCAGCCCTTTCGAATACATCCTCGGTAAATACCTGGGATCCCACATGGCAGTGGAAACCTTTAAGTTCAATGTGAGAATTCTTCAGGGTTTCTTTGACTATCTCAAGGGCCTGACCAGTCTCTATGGCTGTTCCGAATTTGGAGTCCACTTTACCGGTAGCGTCAGCCTCAAAGGTATGAGGGTCGATACCGGGAGTGAGTCTGAGAAGCATTTTCTGTTTTATACCCCTTCTGCCTGCTTCCGCTTCCACGGCCTTGACTTCCTCTATATTATCGGCAACGAAATATCCTACGCCGTGATCCATGGCAAAGGCAATATCCTCATCCGTCTTATTGTTGGAGTGGAAATATGCTTTTTTCAGATCAAAGCCGGCCTTATATGCCGTGTATATCTCTCCCGAAGATACGACATCTATTCCCATGCCCTCTTCAGTCATTATCTCATAGATACGTTTGAAACTGTTGGCCTTGGACGCATAGAGAGGAATGGCCCTTTCATCAAAATATTTCATGAAAGCATTCTTATATGCTCTGCACTTCTCCCTTATCTTATCTTCGTCCATCAGATACACAGGTGTGCCGTATTTTTTTGCAAGTTCCACGGTGTCCTGTCCTGCGAACAGGAGGTGTCCGTCTTTTGATATTTTTAAATTATCACAGATCATCCAATCACCTGCCTTTTAAATAATCATTATACATTATTTGTATATATTTTAATCGTTTTAAGCGTTCTGTGCAATCTTCTTTTGGAGCCAGTCCTTGCCATCCACGTAACGTGATACGATGTAGGATACTACGTAGTCTCCTGCGGAGTTGATCATGGTTGCCGGAGGATCAACAAGGTTTCCTATAGCTACCAGGATAGGGAATGCAAGCTCGATCTGTGTCGGGAAGAAGATGGAGCAGATGATGTATTCTCCGATGTATCCGCCTCCGGGAACTCCGGACATTCCTACGGATGAAAGAACAGCTACGAGAACGATAGGAATGAGCTGTCCCCATGAAAGAGGCTGACCGAATACTCCGAGTACGAAAGCAATCTTAAGTACGCAGGAGAAACAGGATCCGTCCATGTGCATCGTAGCGCCCAGAGGAAGTACCATCTCAGATACGTCCTTGGAGATACCGGTCTCTTCTGCTACTTCCATATTGGTAGGGATGGTAGCAACAGATGAGCAGGTACCGAGGGATACTACGGCAGGTCTTGCGATGTGTGAGAACATTACCTTTACAGCTCCCTTGCCGCCGCCGAAATATGCAAACAGAGGGAACGCTGTGAAGATATACACGAAGCAAAGCGGATAGTATACGAGCATTGCACGGCCATAGGACTCGGTGATCATTGAACCGTAGTCAGCTACCAGGCCTGCGAAAATAGCGAAGAATGCAATAGGTGCATAGTATGTAACGATCTTTACGAACTTCAGCATTACTTCTGTCAGTCCGTGAAGGAAATTCGTAACGACGCCTTCTCCGTTCTCTGCAAGGTTAGTTGCGAATCCGAACAGCAGTGAGAAAACGATGAGAGGAAGCATAGCTCTTCTTGAAAGCAGTCCTACGAAGTCATTTGCTGTGAAGAAGTTTACGATCATGTCGCTGGTGCTTGCATACTCACCCATCTCTTCAGCTTCAATGTTTTCCCAGGGTGTAAGTACGGGCGGGAAGATCTTCATAAGTATGAACATGATGACGGCAGCGATAGCGCCGGTGATCACGAAAGTAGCAACTGTGGTCCCGAGAATCTTACCTGCTCTCTTTTTTGACTTCATGCCGGCAATGGATCCCGCAATGGATGCAAATACCAAAGGAACTACTATACAAAACATCATGTTAATAAAGACTTTTCCAAGAGGGCTGATGGCAGCCGCAAATCCCGGCGCTACCCATCCTGCAACACAACCAAGGATCATTGCTCCGATCAGTATTGCAAGGAAGCGGTAGTTCTTCATTACTTCATTCTTTTGCATTACAATTCACCTCCAATTATAATTCCAGTTCTTCATCAAGGACATCACCTTTAGCTACTATGTTGGTTGGTCCTTTCAGATAAATATTATTTATATGACCAGGGTCTTTTTTGTCCCTGTCGATATCAACGTTCAGCCGTCCGCCTCTCACGTCTACTTTGACGTCCTTTCCCGACACCAGACCTTTAAGCGTGAGCGCTGCGACAACGGACCCCGTCCCGGTGCCGCAAGCGTAGGTAAAGTCTTCCACGCCTCTTTCATATGTTTTCTCGATAATATGGTCGTCTCCTATCAACTCATAGAAATTGACGTTTGCTCCTTTGGGGTATCCTTCATAAAACCTGATGGATCTTCCAAGCTCAAAGAGCTTATCCAAAGGATACTTTTCCAAGTCCTTTATCTCTACAACGCTGTGGGGTATGCCGGGATCACCGAGTTCCACATAAGATGCGCGGACACTCTTGTTCCCCACTTTGATCTCCTCGTCAAGTTTGATTACGCTTGGATCGTTCAGCCTTATTTTGTATGTGCGTTCAGAGATCCTTTTGCCGGTCACAAGGCCCGCAGTGGTTTCTATCCTCTGGGTCTCACCGGACAGCCCAGTCTCGTAACCGTATCGGCATATGCAGCGAGCGCCGTTTCCGCACATTTCTCCCAAACTTCCATCCGAATTAAAAAACAACATCTTAAAATCTGCTTTATCTTTATATTCCTCAGAAGGTTGAGCTACCACCATAAATCCATCTGCGCCGATAGACAAATGCCTTTCACACAAGGTCTCCGCTATATACGGAAACTTTTCAGCCGGAATATTACCTTTAAAATTGTTTATGATAATGAAGTCATTTCCGGCGCCGTTCATTTTCCAGAATTCCATAATTATCTCCTATCTTATGCCCTCATATTCATCTTTAAGCATGGAGTAATACATTCTTCCGACATACTCTCCATTATAGTAAAAATAATCCCTTAGAGTCCCTTCGTATGTGAAGCCGCACTTTTCGATCACCTTTTTTGATGGTAAATTGATGGTCTTTGTGCATATTTGTATTTTATGAAGACCTATCTTCTCAAAGCCATATCCTATAAGTGCTTCGGTAGCTTCCGTAGCATAGCCCTTGCGCTGGAATTCAGATCCTATGCAATATTCTATCTCAGCAAAATTATTTTTTGAGTCCACAAGGAAAAAGGCGATCTGGCCTATACACCCGTGTCCATCCTTGTCCGTTACGGCCCATCTGTAATAGTCACTTCTCTCATATGAACTGATATACTTATTCAGTAAGCCATGTACCTCATCAAGTGTTTTATAGACCGGTTCTGCATACATGAACTGGATATTCTCGTCAGCGACCCAGTATCTGAGCATCGCCTCTGCATCCGAGTATTCAAAAGGCTTGAGTATAAGGTTTTCCGTTTCGATCGGCAGCGTTCCACAGTGCTTCAACATTTCGATCACCTGCCCGTCTATCATTTTCAAACCCCTTTATCTCATTAAAAAGCAAAAACGATGCCAAGTCACAAAACCCTTGAAAACCGGGGGTTTTGTGTTTGCATCGTTTATTATTCGGCAATATATTCCCGATTTCAGGAAAGCTTTTCCTTAATTCGGGAAACTATAGATTGTATTTTTTTATTTTTTCATAAAATGCAGTTTTGCTGATCCCAAGCATTTTTATGGCTTCCGCATTCTTTCCGCCATTGCTTTCAATAGCACGTAAAAGCAATTTTTTCTCTGTTTCCTCCAATGTATGCTTCAGATCGCCGTCCGTCATGGCAGCCGGTTCATCCGGCTCATCATTTAAAGACGGTTCAAAATCATCCAGTGCCAGATAATCTTCATAGATCATCGGAGCCTCGCACATCGCAACCGCTCTCATAATGACGTTTTCAAGTTCTCTGACATTTCCCGGCCATGAGTATTCCATGATTTTTCTGTAGGCACTTTCGGAAAGCGTTTTAAGCTCTACTCCGTTTTCCCTGCATGCAGCCTCAAGGAACAGATCCGTCAATTCTCTGAGATCTCCCTTACGCGCTCTTAATGGCGGAATATAAATAGGGAACACATTGAGCCTGTAGTACAGATCTTTACGGAATCTGCCCTCATTTACAGCCTTCTTTATATCCATATTGGTCGCAGCAATTACCCGCACGTTTACGTCTATGGGCTTAGCAGATCCTACACGATATATCTTTTTGCTTTGTAACACCTGAAGAAGTTTCACCTGCGAAGTTAAAGGTATTTCTCCGATCTCATCCAAAAAGATCGTTCCGCCATTGGCTTCTTCAAAATATCCGACTTTGCCCTTTGCCAGCGCGCCCGTGAAAGAGCCTCCAACATATCCGAATAACTCGCTTTCAAATAAGTTAGGCGGAATAGCGCTGCAGTTTACTTCCACAAACGGTCTGGAGCTTCCGCTCAGGTCATGGATCTCTCTGGCTAACCTTGTTTTACCTGTACCGCTTTCACCGGTGATAAGCACACCGAATCTGCCTTTGGACGCCCTGAATGCCATCTGCCTGACCTCAAGGATCTCGGGAGTACTTCCGCTGAGTCCCTCTGAATCCTCGAAGATGCTTTCTCTTATGTGCGGCAGCCTCTTGGTCCTCTGGTATTCTTCAAGCTGCTCTATTAGCTTATTACGGCCTTCAGCCAGATAAGCGAGAGAGGATGCATCCATGATGGTGATGTACACTCCGTCATATCTGCACCACTGCTTACTTCTGATGATATTACAGTAAAATCTCCTCTTATATATCTCAAAAATACCATCATAGAACTCATCTTTTTTGCTTTTTAGCATTTTATCAATGAGTTCTACGAATTCTTCCCCGAAAATGCTGTCCTTATATGGTGTGCCGATAATGCGATCCTTCTCAGTTCCTCCCTCTGTGAGTTTTGCCAGGAAGGCTTTACCCCTCAGGAGTTTTCCTATCTCTTCCCTGCGATATCCGTAGCCCCTGGCCTGGAAAAACTTCACGGATCCTGTCTTACCGTCCAGCACCACCATATGACCAACAGCTTCAAAGTATGACATATAGTAGGCTTCATCGTTAACTCTGATCTTTATCGTCTGTCTGCCGAAATCTATCAGACTTTCTATATCCTGTCCGTTTCTGACAGTCTTGAGGACCAGCTCTCCGTTAGGGTTGTAGTTGGACGCGTACTTATATTCCGGTCCGTTTTTTCTTCCGGTATTGATGCTGCTCAGACCGGATGAAGAATAAACCCCTACCGCAAGGATCGCATCGCCTTCTTTGATATCCTTATCCTTTATGCCTATGTATTCCAGATCCTCAAGTTTAAGGTCATCGTCGTTTCCGATGTCATTATCCGCTATGATCACGATATCGCCGTCAGAAATAATGCCTCCCTCGTGTACGTTGTCACTCTCAAGGATTATTCCCGTGACCTTTCTGGCCAGTCTGGAATATGCACGGATCACACCCTTTTCATCTATATAGATCAATCCGCGTCCGCTGTTCTCTATAATGTTTTCAATGGTGCTGATATAATCATCCATTCCATTACCCCTTAAACATATGATTTCATCATATCCCGTGATATCTCTTAGCCTCTTCGCAGTCTCTGGTTATCTGTTCGCAGAGTTCTCCGATGGAGGCAAATTTCGCTTCAGGTCTCGTCATCCTGATGAATTCCACCCTGATCTGCTTTCCATAGAGTTCTTTGTCGAAGTTGAAGACATGGGTCTCGATGTTCTTCCTGAAAGCCCCTACAGTGGGCTTTACGCCCACGTTTGTGATCGAAGGGTATCTGACTCCGTTATATACCAGATAAGTGATGTAAACGCCATTCGGGGGCGTTACCATGGTCTCGTCGATCATGATATTGGATGTGGGGAAGCCTATGGACTTGCCCAGCTTATTTCCTACCACCACTTCTCCCCCGATGGTGTAGTTTCTCCCAAGAAATCTGTCACACTCATCGATGTCTCCGGATCTTATGAGCTCCCGGATCAGGGTGCTGGACACCACCTCGCCGTCCACCATGACCGGTGGCATCTCGTGAAGTCTGAATCCATACTCCTCTCCCAGACGCCTCAGCGTCTCCGTATTTCCCGCAGCCTTGTATCCGAATCTGTAGTTGAAACCGCAAAACACATCCTTGGCATGGAACTTCTCCAAAAGAAGATCTCTGACGTAATCCGCGGGCTCCATGGTCATTATGTCCTCGTTGAACTCGATGTCGATGTAATAGTCCACCCCCAGGCTCTCGATCAGATCCCTCTTCTCATCGGAATAGATAATGTTCTCCACATGTTTTGCTCCGGGGATCAGATTCTTTGGATGGGTGGAAAAGGTAAAGACCGCCGCCTTCTCAGGTATGCCCTGGGATGTCTTTTTCCTGGCTGTGCTGACCGCTTCCTTTATTATGGCCTGATGTCCCAGGTGGACTCCGTCGAAGTTTCCGAGGGCCACCGAAGTATCCGGCATATCTGTGATCTCTTCAAGTTTCGTGTATATCTTCATGTTTTTCTTTCTGTTTTCAGGGATGCTGCCTGAGAAAAACCTTATCCGCCACCAGCTTGTGATATCTGTCGTTGTGGACGGCAGTTCCCACGAAGACGCGGCTGCCCGCCTCGTCGTCGTAATATATCCTGTACGTTCTTAAAAATTCCGAATGAAGCTTCAGCCCTGCATGGGAGCCTTCGTTCCTCTCCCGCTCCTCGCGGTCATAACGCTCCTCTTCTTCGCTGAGCCTTTCGATCCAGGGGGCCTGCTCCGGCTCCTTGAGTATCTCACATTCCCCGTAGCCTATGTGCCAGCCGTCAAAAAACCTTCCGGCCGTCTGCCTTGATACCAGCACCTCCCCCAGTTCTCCCAGAGGATAGTCGATCCCGTGAACGAATATCGTAAGAGGTTCGGGTATCACCTCTCCGAATCCGGAATGCCTCCTGATCCTTAGGGGCTCTCTCGTCTCTATCTCGATCAGACCGGCCTTTTCAGCAGCCTCCGCCAGTTCCATCACCGTCACCGATTCGTCCTGAACGAACGTCCCGGAACCGGTCCTCCTCAGCCCGCTCATGGCCGCTCCGCAGCCCAGCGCTTCACCAATGTCCCGGACTATGGATCTTATATATGTTCCTTTGGAGCACCTTATGGTGAGCCTGACTTCAGGCAATTCCACGCGATCCACTGATATCCTGTCTATCCAGACACGTCTGGATCTTATCTTCTTCATAAGGTCCTCGGGCATCTCCTCGTCGGAATGCATGTACTCGTAGAGATGCCTTCCATCCACCCTGACAGCGGATGCCAGCGGCGGAAGCTGGGATATCATTCCGGAAAATGATCCGTCAGCGTTTCGAGTCACCTCTCCGTCAAAGAGAGAGCTTACTGCGCCCCGCAGATCCTCTTCTGAAACATCTCCGCATCCGGATTCCTCCAGCACATTTCCCGTTACGTCCAGGCTGTCGGTCCTCAGACCCAAAATAAGGGAAGCCTCATAGGTCTTCAAATCTCTGTCGAGATACTCGTTTATCCTTGAGGCTCTGTTTATCAGCACCGGAAGCACGCCCTCCGCCATGGGATCCAGAGTACCGGTATGTCCGATCTTCCTGATGCCGATGATCTGGCGCAGCTTGTATATGACGTCGTTGGACGTCATTCCACCGGGCTTATACACATTTATTATTCCGTCCTTTACCGGATCGGTCATTTTTTCTCCCATTCCTTCAGTTGCTGAAATAGTTCTTCAGGTCGTCTAAGATGATCCTCTCTGCCTCGGCCAGGCTCATGTAGAGGGTGGCCCCTGCGGCTCTCAGGTGACCTCCGCCTCCGTGCTTGGAGGCAAGGCTTGCCACGTCCACAAAATACTTGGACCTGTACGACACCCTTATCACATTATTCTCAACTTCTCTGAGAAAGACGGAGACCTCCACGCCCTTGACTGACCGCATCTCTCCGACTATCTCGTCAGTTTCTCCGGCCCTTACGCCCATGGCGTCCAGCTCCTCTTTGGACAGCGTCGTGACCGCCCAGCGGCCGTCTTCAGATACCGTCATCTTATTTATGGCATAGGCTGTTATCCTGACCTGTTCCTCCCTCTTGCTCTCATAGAGCTCAGTGGAGGCACGGACGAAGTCGCATCCCCAGGATGAAAGCTCGCTCATGATCTCCCAGCATTCCCGGTTGGTATTGGAATACTGAAACCTGCCCGTGTCAGTAACGATGGCAGAAAACAGGCACTGGCCTATATATCTGTCGGTAACTGCCCCCTCTATCAGGCTGAGAAGCCAATACATGAGGACTCCGGCCGCCGCGGCGTCCGGGTCGATCATATTAAAGTCTCCCAGGGGCTCCTTCAATGAGGTACCATGATGGTCCAGGACCAGCTTCACCGGCGCCCCAAGGAACTTGTCCCTGTAGGCCGGGAACCTTTTGAGTTCTCCGCAGTCGACGGCCATGGCCACATCCAGATCTTCATCTGAAATTATGTCCCTGTCCGATGTGAAGCAGGGCTTGCCCTCCGGATCATCCGTCAAAAACATGAGATTTCCCGGCATGTCCTCTTCATAGAGGGCATAGGCGTTCTTTCCCTTCTTCCTGAGAGCCCATATCAGGGCGCAGCAGGAACCCACGGCGTCACCATCGATGCCGATGTGCGGGAAAAGCAGGATGTTCTCAGCTTCCAGCAGCTTATCTTTGAGGTTTTGCGCAGTCTCTAAGTGTTTACTCATCGTCTTCGTCCTGCTCATTGGGATCCACTGCATGATACTCATCGAAGGGAAGCGTGGACAGAATATCGTCGATATGCCTTCCATAATCCTCGGCGCTGTCTATCCTGAAGATCAGATCCGGAATGCGTCTCACCTTCAGAGCCTTTGCGATCTCCTTTTTGAAGACGCCCTTTGCGGAGTTCATGCCGCGCAGCACCTCGTCCTGCTGTTCCTTCCTGAACTCTTCGTCATCGGAAAAATCCAGTGTGGTAAGGTAAACGTAGGCGAAGGAGCCGTCGTTGGTCACGTCGACTCCCGTTACGTTCACGAAATTCTCGGTGATCCGGGGATCCTTCACACCGTTGATGAGCATCTCACCTATTATTTTTTTGATTTCTCCGGCCATACGGTCGGGTCTGTGATTCTTGGCCATTACGCTCTCTCGACCTCTACCATGCGGAAGCACTCAATGATGTCTCCCTCTTTGATGTCGTTATAGTTTTCGATGCCGACGCCGCATTCATAGCCTTGTGCAACTTCCTTGGCGTCGTCCTTGAATCTCTTGAGTGAACTGATCTTGCCCTCGTGGATGACGATACCGTCTCTGACCAGTCTGACTTCGGCATTCCTCAGTACCTTGCCCTCTGTGACATAGGCACCGGCGATGGTTCCGACGTTGGGCACCTTGAATGTAGCCCTTACTTCCACCTTGCCGAGGACTTCTTCCTTGAACTCCGGATCCAGCATACCCTTCATAGCGTCCTGGATCTCGTTGATGATATCGTAGATGACTCTGTAGAGCCTGATCTGAACGTTCTCGGTATCCGCAAAAGATGTGACCGCAGTGGTGGGACGAACGTTGAATCCGATGATGATGGATCCTGTGGTGGATGCCAGCATTACGTCGCTCTCGTTGATGGTTCCCACTCCTGTGTGTACCACCTTGACCCTTACGTTCTCTGTATTGAGTTTCTCAAGAGATGAAACGATAGCTTCAACTGATCCTGCCACGTCAGCCTTGATGATCAGGTTAAGGTCCTTGACCTCGCCTTCCTGGATCTGGCTGAACAGCTGCTCCAGAGTGGAGGAAGCGTTCCTTGCCAGGATCTCTTCTCTCAGCTTCTCTTTTCTGTTCTGGGCGATCTCACGGGCCGTCTTATCGTCCTTGACCACGTTGAATTCGTCTCCTGCCTCCGGAACATCGTCCAGACCCAGGATCTCAACTGCGGTGGCCGGGCCGGCCTTGGAGATCTTCTTGCCTCTGTAGTCTGTCATGAGCCTGATCTTACCATAGCAGTTTCCTACTACCACGGACTGACCGGCCTTCAGTGTACCATTGTCCACAAGAAGTGTGGCAACGGGTCCTCTGGTCTTGTCCAGTCTCGCCTCAACTACAGAACCCTTTGCCAGTCTGTTGGGGTTAGCCTTGAGTTCCAGCACTTCTGCCTGAAGAAGAATCATTTCAAGAAGGTTTTCGATTCCGTCACCCTTCTTGGCTGATACGGGACAGCAGATGGTGTCTCCGCCCCACTCCTCTACCAGGATACCGTGCTCTGAAAGCTCCTGCTTGACTCTGTCAGGATTGGCACCGGGCTTGTCCATCTTGTTGATGGCAACGATTATGGGAACTCCCGCGGCCTTTGCGTGGGAAATGGACTCTATGGTCTGGGGCATTACACCGTCATCAGCAGCTACTACCAGAACGGCGATGTCCGTTACGTGTGCTCCCCTTGCACGCATAGCTGTGAAAGCTTCGTGGCCCGGGGTATCCAGGAATACGATCTTCTGTCCGTTGGAATACACCTCGGAAGCACCGATGTGCTGGGTGATACCGCCGGCTTCGCCTATGGCTACGTTGGTCTTTCTGATAGCGTCCAGAAGGGATGTTTTACCGTGGTCTACGTGACCCATTACGGTAACGAAAGGAGCTCTGGGAACCAGATCCTCTTCCTTATCCTCGAAGTCTTCTATTCCCTCTTCGGGATTCTCTTCCTCGACCTTTGCTACCACAACGTTGATACCCAGCTCGTCTGCCAGGATCATAACGGTGTCTTCGTCCAGGTTCTGGTTGATGTTAGCCATGATACCCATCTTCATGAGGGCCATGATCACTGTATTCAAGCTGATGTCAGCCTGCTCGCAGAATCCTCCCACTGTGATGGGAACGGTAACTGCGATGGTTCCGGTGGGAAGATCCTCCATGATGTCCGGCTCTTCCTCCTGGACCTGCTGACGGTACTGAGAATGCTTCTTGGGCTTCTCGGCCTTTTCCAGAGAACGGAGTTCCATTCCCTTCCTGGACTTCTTGCCGCCTTCTTCCAGCTTGCTGAACTTGTCGTGTTCCTTTTCGCCCCTCTTCTTGTCGGGCTTTCCGGAATATTTCTGAGACTGGTTGGCCTGAACGGAGAAATCTCTGACTCTGGGCTTCTTGTCCTGAGGCTGCCTTCTGTCGTTCTGCTCCCTGTCCTTGTTCTGACCTCTGTTGTCGGAACCCTTGCCGCTTCCGTCCTTCTGCTGAGGTCTCTTTTTGGAGTTTCCGCCGTCCTGAGGCTTCCTTGCGTTCTTCTCAACGTTTCTCTGAGCCTTGCGCTCTTCTTCTCTCCTCCTCATCTTTTCGGCGAGAGCCTCTTCCTCAGCTTTGACTTCAGCTGCGGTCTTTATGATCTTGGGACCCACGAATTCCTTCTTCTTGGGCTTCTCCGGCTCGGGCTTCTTGGGTGCAGGAGCTTCGGTCTTCACTTCGGTGGCAGCTTTTTCTGCTGTTTCCTTTACCACCTCCGCGGTCTCCTTCACTGCCTTTGATTTTGCCTTCTTGGGCTTCTCCTTGGCAGGCTCTGCGGGAGTTTCAGGCTTCTCTTCCTTTGCTTCCTTTGAAGCCTCCTGGGCCTTAAGAGCTTCTTCCTTGGCCTTGGCTTCCTCTTCAGCCTTTCTGGCAGCTTCAGCATCGGCTTCAGCTTTGGCTTTCATCTCCGCCTCTTCCTTGGCCCTGGCTTCCGCTTCAGCTTCAGCCTTAGCTTTGGCTTCGGCCTCTCTTGCAGCCTTCTCTTCTGCTGCCTTTTCTTCGGCAGCCTTCTTGACGGCCTCTTCTTCCTTAGCCTGTTCCGCTCTCTGAGCCTCAAGGGCCTTGTCGGTCACGTCCTTTGACACAGGAACGAGCCCCTTGGGGATCCTGGATGTCCTTCCCTCAAGGTTCTTATTGGGGACTACAGTCCCTACGATCCTGCTCTTGCCCTTGGCAGCCGGCTTCGGAGCCGCAGCCTCGGCACTGTCCTTCGGCTGTGTCTTCTTGGCCTGCTGTGGCTTGGGGATCACGGCGGCCTTTACGGTCACCTTTGGGTCCTTCAAGTCATTGGTGTTCTTCTCTGTCATCAAACGCACCTCCCGTTGATCTTGTATTGTCGATCGCCTTTGCGACCGTATCTGCAAATTCATTGTCCGTGATGCCGAAAACTCCTGCCCCGTATCTTCCCGTGGCCTTCGCAAGAGCATCACTCTCACCATATCTTCTGTTCTTCACGCCCAGCTTCTCAGCCTTGCGCAAAAGCTTTTCCGCGGAGTTTTCCGCCATGTCCCCGGCTACTATCAATAGCTTCACGGACTTTTTTTCCATCTCGATGAGACAAGTATTGGTACCGGATCTCAGTTTCCCCGCCTTAGCGCAAAGTCCCATGTATGAAAGAACTTTTTTGCTGTAAAAGGCGGCTCTCTCCTCGTTTGTCATGAGTTCCGGATCAGGTTTGGTCTTGGATCTTTTGCTGTTCAATCGGTCCTCCTGAAATCCATCCTGCGCTTCTTCTGGGCCTTCTTATGGCACTCGGGGGAGTTTTTGCACAGATAGGCGCCCCTTCCTGGGGCGTTTCCCGTCTCATCGTACTCGTAGCACTTGTCCATGGGACGTATAACGTATCTGTCAAGTTCCTCCTTGGGCTTGGACTGGCCGCAGCCGGCGCATCTTCTCATGGGAATGGATCTATTCTTCATCTGAAGTTTCCTTTTCAGTTTCTACGGCCTCAGCCTCTTCAGCAGGAGCCTCTTCCTTGGGCTCATCGTCTCCGAAGTACTGGCTGTGGCTCTTGATGTCTATGGTCCAGCCGGATACTCTTGCAGCAAGTCTGGCATTCTGGCCGCCCTTGCCGATAGCAAGTGAAAGCTGATAATCCGGAACTACGACTTCCGCCTTCTTCTCATCGGGATCGGGTACTATTACTCTCTCCACCTTGGCGGGGCTCAGAACGTTGGCTACCAGCTCGTCGGTATCCTCTGACCAGGGAATGATGTCTACCTTCTCTCCGTTGAGCTCATCAACGATGGCCTGAACTCTGGTTCCCCTGGTTCCTACGCAGGCTCCTACGGGATCCACGTTCTCATCTTCAGTATATACAGCCATCTTGGTGCGGGAACCGGCCTCTCTTGCGATGCCCTTGATCACCACTGTGCCGTCCTCGATCTCGGGAACTTCCAGTTCGAACAGTCTCTTAACCAGGCCGGGATGGCTTCTGGAAAGGAATACCTGAGGTCCCTTGGCAGTGTCCTTTACGTCCATGACGTAGACCTTGATGCGGTCGTTCACTCTGTACTTCTCGCCTGCCACCTGCTCGTTTCTGGAGAGCACGCCCTCGGTATTGCCTAGGCTTACGTATATGGTATCATTGAATATCCTGCCGACTCTGCCTGTAACGATCTCTCCCTTTCTGGAGACGAAATCGTCATAGATCATCTTTCTCTCGGCTTCTCTGATCTTTTGCACCACGACCTGCTTGGCGGTCTGGGCAGCGATTCTTCCGAATCCGCTGGGATCTACCTGGAACTCGATGATGTCGCCTACTTCGTACCTGTCATCGATCTCCCTGGCTTCCTCAAGTGTCATCTGAGTATCCTCATCCTCCAGCTCTTCAACTACCTCCATCCTGAGGTATGCCAGTATCTCGCCGGTCTCGCGGTTGATCTCTACTCTGACATTCTGCTCTGTGCCGTAGTTCTTTTTGTAAGCCCTGATGATCGCAGCCTCAATTGCCTCATAGATGACGTCCCTGGGGATGTCCTTTTCCTTTGACAAAGCATCGACGGCTTCGATAAATTCCATGTTCATTTTTGGATCTTCCTTTCGTAGTAGCTTTTAGTCGAATTTTACTGCAAGATTTACCTTGCTTATCTCTTTAAGTGAAAGTTCAATGCTTATTTCTTTCAAAGCCTGGGGACTGATTCTGGCCCCCGGCTTCCTGTTCTTTTTTTTGAGGTCTATGACCGTATCGAAACCAGCCTTGTAGTCCTCCCCGTCTTCCGCAAAAGATGTGAGGATGCCGGTGAAGCTCCTGATGCCGAAGTTCTTAAGGTCCAGTCCGTCATACTCCCCTGAAAGCGGCGCATACAGGCTGACTTCCACTTCCTTGCCGATGGAAGCCTCGTAGTGCCATGGCTTCTTAAGCTCTCTGTCCATCCCCGGGGAACTGACCATGAGATAGTAGTTCTCCGCGATGGGATCCAGCTTGTCCAGCTCATCCGAGAGGTAAACGCTCACCTTCTCACAGTCATCTGTGGACACATACTCACCGTCTGTCCGGTCGATGAAGACCTTAAGGTATCGTTCTCTTCCTTCCTTGGTGAACTCACAGTCCCAAAGTCTTATGTGGAAGTCCTCCGGAACCTTGGCTATGAGTTCCTCCACAAGGTTCACTGTTCCGTTTGCCATAAAATACCTCTAATCAATAACTTAGGAGTGGCTTTCGCCACTCCTAAAGCAATAACGTACATTAATAACATGGTCATATTACTATACGAAGCCATAAAAATCAAGGTTTTTTTGATATTTAGGCTATTTCTTGACCTCGTCAAAGATCTTTTGCATCCTTTCGTCCAGCTTTGCAGATACCTCTGCGCAGGCCTTCAGTTCAATGTTGGTCTTCTCTGATATCTTACCCTCGTTGTTCTGCTTGTACCTGAGCTGTCTCTCAAGTGAGGCCCAGAAATCCATGGCAACGGTCCTCACCTGGACCTCCACCGGGGTTATGACCTTGCTGTCGATGTGATATACAGGCACATTCAGCGCCAGATGCAGGCTCCTGTATCCGTTCTTCTTGGGATTCTTGATATAATCCTTGAAGGATACCAGCTCGATGTCGTCCTGAGACGTAAGCATGTCCGCCACGGCGTACACGTCTTCGATGAAATTGCAGACTACCCTGAGTCCCGCTATATCTCTGATGTTTTCTCTTGCGGAAGGGACCGATACCTCGCAATCCAGCCTTCTGAGCTTTTCTTCTATGGATTCCGGCGTCTTCAGTCTCTTATCAATGTGATGAATGGGGGAATAGTCGTTTCTGACCTCGAAGTCGCTTACCAGTATCTCCAGTCTTGTGTAGACCGTCTGTATGGCGTCATCATACTCCCGGTGAAAGAGTTTAAAGCCTTCGTGTTCGCCGAGAGGTTTGTTGAGGCTCTGATCAGTCCATTTCAAATCAAACGTCACTTCCTTCCGGATGAAAATATTTATCTCTTGGTTACCTTAAGATCCACTCCAAGGCCCAGCACATCCTTGATGATCACATCTCCTATGGCAGGTCTCTCTTCAAGTTCGATCTTATCCACCAGCTCCATGAGCTCCATGATCCTGGACTTGGGTATGGGGCCTGAAGTCTTGGCAGGTACTCTGAAATCATAGAGGATGCTGTCGGTAGCAGGACTTCTGTCCTCTCCCGTAAGATTCAGTGATGCAGGTACGTTTCTCTTGAGTCTCACCGTGGTGGTCACCACTCTTGAGGGAGTGGTCATCTCGTTTCTTCCGTAGATCTTGCCCTTGGGGCATCCGTTTCCCGTGACCCTGTAATTCTGGTCGGGATATACCTTGAGGTGACAGCCTCTGGGGCATGACGTGCAGATGAATTCATTCTCACCCATCTTAAAGGCTGCTCCGTCCGGGCTGGGCGGCAGGAAGTGGACTATTTCACCCTTCTTCCTGTTGTATCTGTAGGTGCCGCTCTTCATGAGCTGCTGTCTGACCCACATGGTGTAATAATTGGTGAGTACATATTCCGCAGCAGACCTTCCGGCCAGCTCCGCTTCCTTGGTAACATTATCCACCAGGTCGTGGACGTGAGCTACGTTTCCACAGGCAAAGAAACCTTCTACTGTGGTCTCCATGTTTTCGTGGACCACTGTGCCATTGGACTTCTGATCCACCTTGATCCCTGCCTTGAGGGATAGCTCGTTCTCGGGGATAAGTCCCACTGACAGAAGAAGCGTATCACAATCGAAGTACATCTCAGTTCCCGGGATGGGCTTCATCTTGTCATCAACCTTGGATACAACTACCTGCTGGACTCTGTCCTTGCCCTTGATATCAGTCACCGTGTGTGAAAGATAGAGAGGAATATCGAAGTCGTTCAGGCACTGCACCACGTTTCTTGCAAGACCTCCGCAATGAGGCATGACCTCTACGCAGGCAAGGACCTTGGCTCCTTCCAGAGTCATACGGCGGGCCATGATGAGCCCGATGTCACCGGAGCCCAATATTACCACACGCTTACCTGGCATGTAGCCATCCACGTTGACATATCTCTGGGCCGCTCCTGCAGTAAGTATGCCTGCAGGTCTCATTCCGGGCGTGCTGATAGCTCCCCTGGTGCGCTCTCTGCATCCCATGGCGAGGATCACTGACCTGGCCTTAAGTTTCCTGTAGCCGGTCTCCTTTCCTACCACTGTGACAGTCTTGAGGGGTTTGCCGTTTCCATCGTCCTCGTCCGTTCCCAGATCCAGAACCATGGTATCAAGCATCACCTGTATGCCGGCTTCCTTCACTCTGTCGATGAATCTGGATGCGTATTCCGGACCTGTCAGCTCCTCTCCGAAATATCTCAGTCCGAATCCGTTATGGATGCACTGATTGAGGATCCCGCCAAGTTCTACGTCTCTCTCTACGATAAGTATGTTCTTGAGGCCGCCTGCATGTGCAGCGCAGGCCGCAGCCATTCCGGCTGGACCGCCGCCTATAACTATTACGTCATACATCAGCGCACCTCCTTAGTTCTTCCTATAAACATCTCTGAACCGTCTCTGTCCTGAAGGACCTCTTCGATGGTCTTGCCGAAGTCCTCCACGAAAAGTTCGGAGATCCTTGGACCGCAGAAACCGCCCTGGCATCTTCCCATGCCGGTGCCTGCCCTTCTCTTTACTCCATCAAGGGATACCGGAGGAATTGGGGTCTCGAAGCAGTCTCTGATCTCGCCTTCTGTTATGGTCTCGCACCTGCAGATCACTCTGCCGTAGGCGGGATCATCCTTTACCAGCTGTTCCTTCTCCTCATCGGACAGTTCCTTGAACCTCACTCTGTGACGTTCCATCTTGAACTCTTCCTTAGCTTCTGCCTGCATGCCGGCCTTGAAGAGCAGCTGAGTCACGTATTCAGCAATGGCAGGAGCTGCGCTGAGTCCGGGTGAACAGATGCCGCAGCAGTCCACGAATCCGGGAGCTGCCTCCTCGATGATAAAGTCATCCGCATCGGTGGTGGCTCTGATTCCTGCGAAGTTTCTGATGGACTTCCTGAAATCTATATCCTTCACGGATCTGGTGGCCGTGCTTCTTACAAAGTTCAAACCTTCGGTGGTGTTTGCGGTGTCATCCCATTCCACAGGCTGAGCGTTGGGACCCACCAGCAGGTTTCCGTGTACCGTGGGTGTCACCAGTACGCCCTTGCCGTTCTCATTGGGGCACTGGAAGATGGTGTGGCTGACTCTCGTTCCCTCAGCCTTGTCCAGCAGGAAATATTCTCCCCTCTTGGACTTTTCCACATGCTTCCTCTCCGCCACCATGTTATGTATCTTAAGAGCATAGGTGCCTGCAGCGTTAACTATGTAAGGTGCCTCGAAGACCTCACCTGCTGCTGTGACCTTCCATGCGTCTCCTTCTCTTTCGATGTTCTCTACACCATGGCGCAGAAATACTTCCGCACCATTCACCATGGCTGTCTCCGCCAATGCCAGGCAGTATTCCCAGGGTGAAACTATAGCAGATGTGGGCACCAGAAGAGCTGCCTTTACTTCAGGAGCAAGTCCCGGTTCTCTCCTTCTGGCCTCATCGCCGTCAAGGACCATTACGCCCTTGACTCCGTTTGATATACCTCTGGACATCAGTCCCTTCAGAGTCTGCACGTCATCATCGGTGAATCCCACCACCATGGCGCCGTTTCTCTTGTATGGCACGTCCAATTTCTCACATATTTCTTCGCAAAGTTCCGAACCCCTCACATTGAGTTTAGCCATGAGGCTTCCGGGAACAGGGTCGTATCCGCCGTGGATGATGGCGGAGTTGGCCTTTGTGGCGCCGAGGGCCACGTCGTTCTCTCTCTCCAGTACTCCTACCTTGAGATCATACTTTGACAATTCGAATGCTGCAGCTGCTCCCACTATTCCGCAGCCTATGACGAGCACATCGAATTTCCTGGCTTCTTCTTTCAATTTTTCCCTCTCCGTATCCATTTTTTTGACCGGATCATGCATCCGGTCATACCAAATCAATTTATTATATCAGAATGCGGAGATAAATACAAATAAAGTATGATAATAATTTATTTAAAAACAGAGGCCCATGGCTCATCACTCGTACACCCTGTACAGTTCCCACTTCATCTCCCTCACAAAATATCTGAGCTCGTAGTCTATTATTCTGTCATCCACTTCAGAGTAGCAAAAGTACACGAAATTAGGGTGACCTGCCGGCGTCACAGAGTCTACCCTCTTTATCTGGTCCACGGTCACCGTCTTCTGATGTCCGTCCTTGTACCTGATCTTAAATTTCCTGGGCTGGGGCGGCTTCCCAACGTATGATACGCTGAGCATGTCCACCTCTCTTTCAAGCACTCTCATCGGGACCTCCAAAAAAGAACATTTGTTCTTTTTTGATTATAGAATAATACCCCACCTTTGTCAACAGGCGGGGCACATGTATGCAAAATAAGTTTTTTGCGCCTCCCAAGAAGCTATGCCCTACAGATACAGCATGGATATCACTGCAGCAGCCAGGGGGATAGTTACGAGAGACATCAGAGTGGTGATGGCTACTCCTTCAGCCCCCAGGACTGAGTTCTTGTTCTCAATGGCGGATATGGCGGCCACCGCCACCGCAGACGGGAATGCCGCACCGAAGATCATGATGATCTTTATCTCCACTGCGATTGGGAGCCAGTTCACCACCAGGAATGTTATCACCGGGCAGATGATCATCTTGATCAGAGACATTATGATCAGGTGCTTGTTCTTCAGGATCGACTTGAAATCGCTCATCCCAAGCTCCATTCCTATCACCAGCATTGAAAGCATGGTGGTGGAATCTCCGATTATGTCTATGGGATCCATTATGAAGGCCGGAAGCTTGAGGGACAGCGCCATTATTATGAGGCCTATGACGGCGGCGATGGTGTTGGGTCCCAGGATCTTCTTCAGAGCCTTGGTCCTGGAAAAATCCTCTCCGTCGCCGTAGTGAAGTCTCACCGTCCCCGGTCCGTAGAGGTACAAAAGCTGAGTCACCTGGAAAAAGACCATGTAGAAAAGCACGTCCTCGCCGAAGATGGCCAAGGTGATGGGAAATCCCATGAAACCGTTATTGATTGAGACAAAAAGCATCATGTACACGCCGCAGTCCTGATCTGCCGGTATCTTTAATATCTTGCGGCACAGGACCTCCGATATGGCCATGAATATTCCGAAATACACGATGCTCAGCACCATGGCTGTGATGACGTTGCCCCACAGGCCTTCGCCGATCTCCTTTGACGCCATGGTGGATATTATGAGGCAGGGCGATGTCACGCTCATAAGAAGACGTGACAGTACCTTGTCCATCTCGCTGGGAAGGATCCCCTTCTTATTAAGGACGAATCCCAGCCCCATGAGTATGAATACAGAAGCTACTTTTGAAAGAATTATACCCATCAGCCGAAATTGATTACCCCCTGATTGACCAGGAATATAAAGACTGACAGAGCCAGAGCGATCACTCCCAGAACCATGCAGGCCTTGGATGCCTTATCTCTTTCCCTCTTGTAACTGAAGGACAGAAGGATCAGACCCACTCCGGAAACGCCTCCGTACAGGGGTGCCATGCTCTCCCCCATGCCGTTCTTTCTTGTCACCACCCATATGATGAGGGCAACTATGAGCAGGAGAAAAGCACCGAAGTAGATTATTTTCTCCTTCCTTGTGGTCTTCTTTCTTTCTGCCTTCTGAGCCTGAATGCGCTCCGCATTATCTCTTCTTTCGGCATAGTGGTAGTCACTGTTCTTTTTGCGTTTTTTGCTCATCTTTTGATGCCTCCAAAAATACTGTCAGTGTATTCTACCACAAAAGATACTTGTTTGGTACAAAAGATTGAAACAAAACATTCCTTGTGATAGACTATTTCGTGTGCGGGGAAGACCCCGCCGTTTCAAACAGGAGGAAAAAATGACTGACATAACCATGCGTCTCGACCTTTTGAGAGGCGAGATGATGAAAAACGACATTGATCATTATATGATCCCGTCTTCTGACTTCCATGATTCCGAATACGTGGGAGATTATTTTAAGGAAAGAGAATATATGTCCGGATTCAACGGATCTGCCGGAACGCTCATAGTCTCCATTGACAGCGCCAGGCTCTGGACCGACGGAAGGTACTTTCTGCAAGCCGCCGACCAGCTGGAAGGATCCGGCATCATCCTCATGAAGCAGGGTGAACCCGGCGTGCCCGACATCGATGAATATCTGGCCCAGACCATGCGCTTCGGCGAGACCCTGGGTTATGACGGACGCACCGTCACCGTGGCCTACGGCGAACAGCTCCAAAAGAAGCTCAGCCCCAAGGGCGTACACTTCAGAACAGATATGGATCTGGTGGATAATTTCTGGACCGACAGGCCTGCCCTTCCCTCAAATCCCATCTGGGTCCTGGAGGAGAAGTACGCCGGACACGGTGTCGAGTACAAGCTTCAGGCTTTAAGAGATGCCTACCATAAAGCTGGTGCAGAAGGAGCGGTGCTCTCCGCCCTGGATGACATAGCCTGGCTGTACAACTTCAGAGGTAACGATGTGGCATACACTCCCGTTGCCCTGGCCTACACCCTGGTCACCGACCGGGAGGCCGTGGTCTACATCTCAAAGGATGCTGTAAGCCCTGAGGTAAAGGCATATTATGACTCTATAGGTGTCCGTTTCAGGCCCTATCAGTCTGTATATGGAGAGGTTTCAAGGATCGATGTTCCCCTTCTGGTGGATCCGGTAAAGATCAGTGAGACGCTGATGGCCGCAGTGCAGAAGCCCGTTCGCGGAGCTGATCCGGTCAGACTGGCCAAGGCCATTAAGACTCCCGAGGAGGCAGCCAACTTCCGTCAAGCCCACTTAAAGGATGGTGTGGCCCTCACCAAGACCATCTACTATATCAAACAACTCACCGCTATCGGCAAGATCCACGAAAAGACTGAACTGGACATAGAACATTTTCTTACCGATATGCGTAAAGATCAGAAGAACTTCCTGGAACTCAGCTTTGAATCCATCATAGCCACAGGTGCTCACGGAGCCATAGTTCACTATGAGCCAACTCCTGAGACAGACAGACCCATCGAGGACGGATTCCTTCTGATGGATACAGGCGGTCATTACCTGGAAGGCACCACTGACGTCACGAGAACCCTTTCAATAGGAGAAACCACCGAGGAGATGCGTGAATGTTACACTGCAGTGCTCCGCGGTCACCTGGATCTGATGAGCGCAGTATTCCCCGAAGGAACTTCCGGTCCTCAGCTTGATACCCTGGCAAGACGTCCTCTCTGGGAGATCGGCCACGATTACAACCACGGCACAGGACACGGCGTCGGATACGTGATGTGCGTCCATGAAGGCCCCCAGACCATCCGCAAAAAAGACCTGGAGCCCGGCGTAAGCTTCGCCCTCCGCCCCGGCATGATCACTTCCAACGAACCCGGAGTATATCTCACCGGCAAGTTCGGAGTAAGGATCGAGAACCTGGTGCTCACCGTGAACTGCGAAGCTCCCGGCATGGATGGTTTCCTGGGATTTGAGACCCTCACAGTCGCACCCTATGACAGAGAATCCATCATTCCGGAACGCCTGACAGATGCGGAGCTCAGGACCCTGAACGACTATCATGAGTCCGTCTATCAGAAGCTGTCACCCTATCTTACAGAAGATGAGGCCGATTGGCTGAGACAGGAAACGGCTCCGATCGAGAGATAAATATCATAAACATGCAAAAATCCGGATGCCTTAAGGTATCCGGATTTTTTTGCACTCATTATTTCGTTGTTATTTCACTTCCGCCAGTTTTACGATGACTTCCACCATCTTTCTCATCTGGTCTACTGAGCAGAACTCCATGATTCCATGGAAATTGCCGCCTCCTGTCGAAAGGTTTGGACAAGGTATCCCCATGTAGGTGAGTCCTGCGCCATCTGTGCCTCCTCTGATGGGCGAGATCCTTGGCTCAACTCCACAGGCTCTCATGGCATCCTTAGCTCTGTCCACGATCTCCATGTGGGGCTCCACAAGCTCTCTCATGTTATAGTATGTGTCGCTCATTTCCAGTTCCACGGTGCCCTCGCCGTACTTCACGTTGAGGAAGTGCACTGCTCTCTCCACAAAGGCTTTTCTCTCTTCGAATTTTTTGCGGTCGTGATCTCTGATGATCATGCCAAGAGTGGCCTCCTGCTCGATGCCGGAGAAGGCATCCACGTGATAGAAGCCCTCATAGCCCTCGGTGTGAGCCGGTGTCTCCGCCGGTGGAAGCATCTGGATGAACTCGCTTCCGATGAGGACAGCGTTTTTCATCTTGTTCTTGGCAGAGCCCGGATGGATGTTCACGCCGTTGATCTTAATGGTGGCTCCGGCAGCGTTGAAGCACTCGTACTCGATGCCACCCAGCTGATCACCATCCAGAGTATAGGCGTATTGACATCCGAACTTTTCGGTTGAGACGTGCTCAGTGCCCCTTCCTACCTCTTCATCAGGATTGAAGCAGAGGCAGAGCTTACCGTGCCTGATCTCAGGGTGAGCCAAAAGATATTCCACTGCTGTCACGATCTCAGCGATACCGGCCTTGTCGTCAGCACCAAGAAGTGTGGTCCCGTCGGTAACTATAAGTTCCTGTCCCACAAGCTTGCTGAACTCCGGAAAGTCGTGAAGTGTGATGCTTACACTGTCATTAAGCTTGATGTCCCCGCCTTCATACTTGAATCTTCTGGGATGGATGTCAGCTCCTGATACAGCGGACGAGGTGTCCATGTGTGACATGAGTCCTATCGCAGGAACGTCCTCGCATCCGGGCGTAGCCGGAAGGTGGGCATATACGTAACCGTACTGATCCACTTCTGCGTCCTTAAGTCCAAGGCCAAGAAGCTCATTCTTCAGATGATCCGCCAGATCGAAGATCTTGGGATTGGTGGGAAAATCATCAGTATCGTCATAAGATGTGGTTTCAAATGAAACGTATTTCAAAAATCTTTCTATGAGATCCATTTTTACTCCTTCTACGGCTTACACCGCCGGTTCCATCAGCCTACTCTCTCGAAATCGTCGGCACCGTGCTTGCAAAGAGGACATACGAAATCTGCCGGGAGCTCTTCACCCTCGTAGAAGTATCCGCAGATCTTGCAGACCCATCCGTGGCGCTCCTCCTCCAGCTTCTCCTGGGGCTTCGGTTTAATGTGCGCGAAGTAGTAAGCGTAGGTCACCGAAGGTTCATCGCTTAAGATCCCTGCTTCAACCACGTCAGCCACGAACAGGGTATGTGTTCCGTAGTCATAGGAATCCACCACCTTGCAGGACATGAAGGCGTTTGCGCCTGTGGTTATATAGGCCAGGCCGTTGGCCGAGTGTCTGTAGCTTACGGGGATGTGTTCATCAAACTTGTTGACTTCTCTTCCCGTCTGGAATCCAAAGTGCTTGAATGTGCCGAATACCGCAGACTCTGAAAGGAATGAAAGGTTGAACATTCCTGTGGCCTTTATCATGTCATGAGTGAAGTTTGCCTTGTTGACGGCAATGGTCACTCTGTTGGGGTTGGATGTGAGCTGTACCCCTGTGTTTATGATGCAACCGTTGTCCTTGCCATCGGCCTTGGCAGTGAGCACGAAAAGCCCGTAGCTGAATTTTTTGAACACGTCAGGATCCACCACCGCATCAGCCATGGCCTTCTCGTCGACCACAGGAGCCTCAAACTTGGGGATCGTCCTGTCGATGGCATCGATCAGAGCTTCAACTTCCGCCTCCTGTCCCGGTTTAAGGCTGGACTTGAGGGTCACGGATTCATTAATGATATTCACGTCCTTAAGCGGGCTCAGGATCTCCTTCATGAGCCTGCCGGAAGTGGGTGCCCAGGAACCGTTCTCAACCAAAGCCACGGTTCTGTTCTGAAGATTATGGGCAGCCAGGTCTCTTAAGAACTCCTCCATGGATACGAATATCCCTGCGTTATATGTGGTGGAGCAAAATACCATATGGCTGTACTGGAAACAAGCTGCGATCATCTCTGAGGCAGGTGTAACGCTGACGTCGAACATCACCGTCTTGACTCCCCTGTCTCTCAGACCGGATGAAATGATCTCCGCTACGTTTTCGGTGTTTCCGTATACGGATGCGTAAGCGACAACTACGCCGGTCTCCTCAGGTGTATATGTGGCCCACTTCACGTACTTATCGATGAAGGATTCAAGCTTCCTTCTCCAGACGAAACCGTGAAGGGGGCAGATCATCTTGATCTCCAGGCTGTGAGCCTTCTTGAGGATCTGCTGGACCTGCTCGCCGTATTTTCCCACGATATTCGTGTAATAACGTCTCGCTTCGTCCATATACTCGTTGTCGAAGTCTACCTCGTCGGCGAATATGGCTCCGTTCAGTGCCCCGAAGGTACCGAAGGCATCTGCCGTGAACAGCACGCAGTCCTCGTGCTCATAGGTCATCATGACCTCCGGCCAGTGGACCATGGGAGCCGAATAGAATGTGAAATTATGTTTTCCTGAGGTGAATGTGTCTCCATCCTTGATGATCAGAGACTGTCCCGACAGATCTCTGTTAAAGAACTGCTTTATCATGTTCATTGTCATCTGATTGCAGATGACTGTAACATCGGGATACCTCAAAAGAAGTTCCATCATGGTGGCGCTGTGGTCAGGCTCCATGTGCTGCACTACCAGGTAGTCCAGCTTCCTTCCGTTAAGCACGTGTTCCACATTCTGGAAAAAGATGGGACCTACAGCCTTGTCCACCGTATCGAACAGGACCGTCTTCTCATCAAGCAAAAGATATGAGTTGTAGGAAACTCCTCTGGGCACGGAATAAACGCCCTCAAACATGGCGAGACGCCTGTCGTTGGCGCCCACCCAGTACAGATCGTCCAGGATCTTCTTTGTACAGTACATGATTACCTCCTCTTTATCAATAAAGGCCTGAGCCTATTCTTCACCGTTAACCATATCAATGAGCTGCTGGAGATCCTCTCCGCAGGCTCCGCATTTATTGCCGACGTCCCCTACCTCTTTGAGAGTCTTAAGGTCCGTTATGTTATTCTCCTTTATTATTTCCATGATCTCTTTTTTTGTTTTTTGTTTGCAGAGACAGACCTTGAAGTCGTCTCCTACTGCTTTCATATCCATTTCGTCCTCCGTAAAAAACTCATCTCAAGGTGCAGCAAAACTCGCCCCATACCCTAGTCTATATAATAACAAAAGAGCGCGATAAAATCACGCTCTTTTTGAAATGCATCATAGTTTGTCTTTGACCCTCTCAAAGTTAAGCAAGGTTCTTGGGAAGGGGCTTGTGAACAGCCTTGGAGATGGGTCTAACTTCCATCTCGTGAGCCCAAAGCTCCTCAGCCTTTGGAGTCCAGTCTTCTGCATACTTGTAACACTTGCTGCAAAGATGCTCTGCACTCTCCTCTGCCTCAAGGTCTGTGGACTTGGCGCCGGTCTTTGCTATGATCTCCTTGAGCTTGTCAGGGTTCTCCAGCATCGGGCAGGGTCTGAGAAGGTTGTCATTGAAGGGCTGGCCCTTCATGTATTCCAGGAAGAGAGGCTGCTGGAGGCACTCCAGAAGAGTCTTCTCTTTGATGTTAGCTCCTGAATAGTGGATGAATACGCAGGGTTCAACATCGCCATTGGCGTTGATGTGGCAATATTTCTCGCCTCCTGCAACGCATCCGTTTACGTATTCGCCGTCATTCTGGAAGTCGATGGCAAAGAGCTCCTTGCCCCCTTCCATGGCTCTGATCTCTCTGATCTTGTGGAACATGTACTCCCTCTGTTCAGGTGAGAGAAGCAGTTCTGTGGAAGCATTCATTCCAACCGGCATGTAGTGGAAGTACCATGCGAAGATGCAGCCCTTCTCGATGAGCATATCAAGGAACTCATCGGAGGTTACAGTCTTGTAGTTCTTGGATGTGTAGCAGATGGATACTCCGAAGGGCAGCTTGTATTGGTGCATGAGATCCATTGCAGCAGTAACCTTCTGGAAGTGTCCTTCTCCACGTCTTCCGTCATTGGATTCCTCGAATCCCTCGATTGATACTGATACGAAGAAGTTCTTGACCCTCAAAAGATCCTGGCAGAACTGATCGTCTATAAGTGTTCCGTTGGTGAAAGCATGGAATGCTACCTTGGGATGTGCTTCGCAGAGCTTGATTATGTCCTTCTTCCTGATGAGAGGCTCACCGCCTGTGAACAGATATGCTCTGATGCCCAGTTCCTCACCCTGTGAAACTACTGAATCCAGCTGCTCATATGTAAGGCTCATCTGGTGACCGTATTCAGCGGCCCAGCATCCTGTGCAGTGCATGTTGCAGGCTGTGGTGGGGTCGATGAGGATCAGCCAGGGCATGTTGCAGCCGTACTTCTCTCTCAGCTTTCTGGAATTCTTGTATCCAGTAAGACCGGCTTCGAAGAATACGTTCAGAAGGAACATCTTGAGCACGCCGGGGTCAACTTCTCTCATGATTCTGGAAACATAGTGTCCCCACTTGCTGTCAGGGTTATCTATGATCTCCTGCAGATCCTTGTATGCCAGATCTGACCAGGAATCACCCATGATCTTCTTTACCATGTTGAGGAGAGGTCCGAAAGTTTCCTGAGGAGACTTGGTCTGACCCTTCTCGAGAATATTGTCCAAAATTTTTCCGAATGCAGCCCTTTCAGCTGAATGGACTAAACTAGCCATTTTTTCCTCCTGTGTCGATTACTTTATATTATCAAAAAATACATTACTACTATATACCCTATGGGCTGTCTAAATCAATCCCTATTTTAAGGATTTTGTTAAACTAACTCACCTAATTTCTTGGATTAGATTACCATTTCCGCCAAACTAAGTCAAGGTGTTTTGCGAATTATTTCTCTTGATTTTATATACAATCATGGTATATTATTAGTTGTAAGTTTGTATGTATTGGGCCATGGAGGATAATACTATGGAATTTAACGAGAAGACACTTGAAGAGTGGCTTCCCTACTGGAAGGAATACGTATCCAACTACAGGCTCCCGGACTGGGAGAGCATCCCCGACTTCGGGCTGTACATGGAGCAGGTCGTCACATACATCCGCGACAAGATCGGCTATGCCAAGGTGGGTCCGGACGGCGCTGAGATAATCACCGCCTCCGCCATAAACAATTATGTACGAAAGAAACTCATGCCCGCCCCTGTGAAGAAGCGTTACTACCGCGTCCACATAGCCTATCTTCTGGTCCTCTGCATCCTTAAGCAGTCACTGACCATTTCAGAGATATGCAAGCTGTTCCCAAATGAAGTGGCTGATGAGGATCTCAGGGTGTTCTATACGGCCTTTGCAGATCAGCACGCGAAGGCGGCAGATTACTTCATAAGGCGTCTTGAAGATGACGGCAACCGTGTTCTCCACAGCGACCTTTCCGAGACTCCCTATGACCGCATGAGCCGGTTCATACTGAACATGGCCATACTCTCATCTTTTGCGAAGCTGATTTCAGAGAAGCTCATAGAGTACAACAGCACAGACAAAGAGTCATAGTCATAATATGCAAAAAACCTTGTCCCGAGGGACAAGGTTTTTGATTTCTTTAAAATGACCGGCTATGCTCTTATTACCACCCTGGTTCCGTTGGGCACCATATCGTAGAGCTGCTGCATCTTGTTGTAGGGCAGGTTCACGCAGCCGTGAGATCCGCTGTAAAGGTAGATGGTGCCGCCGAAGTAGTAGCGCCAGGTGGCATCGTGGATGCCGTAGTAGTTTCCTTTGAAGGGCATCCAGTAGTTAACGGTCACATCCCACTCTTCTTCATCCTTCTCTCCCTTAAGGTTCACGTCTCTCGCGTGAGCCAGGATCGAGAATGTCCCCTGAGGTGTCTCAAAACCGGGCTTGCCGGTGACCACGGGGCTTTGAAGGAGCACCACTCCATCCTTGAGGTACCACAGAGTCTGTTCGCTCAGGTCTACGATGATGCCGCTTCCGTAGATGTGGAGATCTTTCCTCTTCATCATCTCCTGGTACTCTTCATATTTGATCCTTCCGGAGGATGGATAGGGTGTGACCGTGTAGCCGTATTCCGTGAATGGCTGCATGGAGATGTATCCCCTGTCATCGAAGTGGTAGCGATATCCGCCCACCAGGTCGAAGCCCCTTCTGTTGGCGTTCTGAGGAAGCCCTGCAGCCCCATCCTCGATGAGTCCTGCACCTCCCAGGATAGTCACGGTGGTCATTCCCTTGGAAAGCTCATAATTGTAAGGCCTGCCGCAGGCTTCGTTGGCCGAAAGTATGACGGGGCACTTACGGATATATGCCAGAAGTCCGCCGGAGAGTCCGTCGGGGAAGGATGAGGAATATGCCATGACCGCCTCTTTTGCACCGGGGAAATAGTGCTGAGCCACATTGACTGTGGTCTCATAACGGTCGTTTCCATTTATCCTCTGTACATTTCCGTATGCAGTGCAACTGTCAGCCACAGTCTGGGGCACTGCTCCGGTACCGCCTATAAGGGTGAAATTGTGATCTCCATATGAGAAGGAACTGAGATAATCATTCTGATCCTGAGTCAGCCCGGCTCCTGCCAGAAGTACCGGTTTCCCAAGAGCTGACACCGAAATGGCGTCAGGGAAATTCGCTCCTGAGCACACGATGACCTCTGTCTGGGGGATCCCGGCAGCCTCCATAAGCTCATCGGCCTTGCGTATTACTGCCAGGTTGGTCTCAAACCTGTCCTTGCCCCAGAGCCTCACCGTATGATACTGCTCAAGGTAGAGTTCAAGTTCTCCGGTCACAGCGCCGCTGCCGCCTAAGATGTACACTGTACCCTGAGGGCTCAGCTTGTTCTTGATGTAGTCCGCCGCATCCCTGAAGTTTTTCCCATCGACCAAGATGATGGGCGCCTTGGCAGCTGCTGCCAGATAACTTCCGGAAAGTGCGTCAGGATATGACGTGCCGCAGGCTACGATCAGGCTGTTCAACGGGCCGCCGCCCAGTTCAGCCTTGACCTGATCAGCCACCTTAAAGGCTGTATCATATCTGGTGGATCCTGCTATCCTGTAGATGCCGGTCCTGCCCGCAGCCTGAACTGATGCACCAGGAAGAGTCCCTGCATAAGCGAGAAGCGTCACAGACATGACGCAAGTCATGAGGATGACGATCATCATCCTTTTAATCAGGCTATTGATTCTCATTTGTGTTATTTTTCTTTTCATTGAATTTAATATCTGCTTTCCCCGCTTACTCCGATCAGCGATATCCCGCTGGCCTTTCCTCCCGGAAGTGCCTTGATGAGATCATCTATCGAACTGAACCGGTCTCTCAGTCCTGCATTGTATGGTCTGAAATAGTATGCTCCATCCGGTGCATCCTCTCTCGACACGTAGATAGTGTGTATCTGCTTGAAAATATTGGTCCTGTCATTCATCACGGTCAGGATCAGGTCGGAACAATACTGGCCCAGCACATCGAAGTCCGACGGATCGGAGGTGAAATTGGTCTTAAGACCCATGCTCCTCAAAAAATCCGCCATGGCCCTGGATGACACGCCGAACCTTCCGCCCAGCATCACACCGCTTCTTTCGAAGCACTCGATGAGATCCGGCAGTTCCACCGCCCTGGCTCCCCTGCCGTATCTCTTAAGAAGGTTGTATACCGCGATCACTTCGCAGCCTGCCACAGCAATGTTGGAGCGGCCTATGGCAAGGTCAGAGAGCTTCGACTGATCATTGATCAATCCCAGACTGCCCTTCAGACCCATCTCACCTGCCTTGATGTAGTTGGCCGAAAGGTTCCCGTATGGATCCTTCTTATTCCTGTTAAAGATGTTGCCGCCGGTAAGAAGGGCTTCAGCCCTAAGCAGACTATCATTCTTCATTATTGGTCTATTTTCTGGCTTCAAATACAGCCTTGCATCCCTTGTATGTCATGTAGCAGTCAAGCTTTGACACGACTTCGAAGGGTGCGTGCATGCTGAGTACAGGTACTCCGGCATCGATGGTCTCGATGTTTCTGTTGGCCATATCCAGCGCCACTGTGCCGCCGCCGCCTTCATCGATCTTGCCCATTTCGGACAGCTGCCAGAGAACTCCGTTATCGCTGAATATCTTCCTGATGTATGCCACTGTCTCTGCGTTGGCATCGGAAGCTCCGCCCTTGCCGCGGCCGCCGGTGTACTTGCAGATGGCGATACCGTGATTGATGCGGGACTCGTTGTTCTTCTCAAACACTTCCATGAAGATGGGATCCAGTGCTGCCGTAACGTCTGCGGACAGGCAGAAGGACTGTGAGAAGCAGTCATAGAGATCAACGCCCTGGCTCTTGCAAAGAGAATTCATGAAGTGCTCGAAGGCCTGCGAGATCATTCCCGTGATACCCATGGAGCCCACTTCTTCCTTGTCGGCGAAGATGCATACCGCTGTCCTGTCGGGGATCTCTTCCATGTCCAGAAGGGCCTTGAGTTCAGCGAAGGCGCATACTCTGTCATCGTGGCCATAGGCACCGATGAGGCTTCCGTCGAAACCGATCTCTGTAGCATCGAAGGCAGGTACAGCCTGAAGCTCTGCAGACATCAGATCTTCCTCGATGATGCCGTACTTCTCGTTTAAGATCTCCATCACGTGCTGTTTGAATCTCTGCTTGGCTTCCTTATCCTTAACGGGCTCGGAACCGATGAGAAGGTTCAGGTTCTCTCCCGGAATGGCTTCGCTCATGGTCTTGGAAGCCTGGGACTTGCCGAGATGAGGAAGGATGTCAGTGATGACGAACTTGGGCTCATTGCCCTCGCCCAGCTTGACGTACAGATTGGTGCCGTCCTTCAGGCAGACCATTCCGTGGATCTCCAGAGGGATAGTGACCCACTGGAATTTTTTGATCCCGCCATAATAGTGAGTCTTAAGATAAGCCATCTCCTCATCCTCATAGAGGGGCTGGGGTTTGAAGTCCAGTCTCGGAGAATCTGTATGAGCAGCGGCGATGTTGGCTCCCTCGCTGAGAGGTCTCTTGCCGATGACTGCCAGATCGATATTCTTGCCTCTGTTGTTGTAATATACCTTGTCGCCGGGTTTGAGTTCCATTCCCTGAACGTAGGGCTTGAATCCCTTGGCCTCAGCAAGCTTTATGCACTCAACGACGCATTCGCGTTCCGTCTTTGCAGCATTCATGAAATCGATGTACTGAGAGCAGTAATCTTCCATTTCTTTTCTCTGCTCATCGCTTATTACATCGTATCCGTTTACCCTTTCAAGTAAAATACCCATATGGTATTACCTCCTGTTATTTTATTCAGAGTCGTAAAAATCCATTAGATAGTTTACAGTAATATGTGTCCAAATTCAAGTATCTCTGAAAAAATCATTTACCAATGTTTTCGCCGGTCCATTTGCTCATCCCTGCCCCATCTCTCAAAGAAAAAAAGAGCATCATTCAGAAGCTCTTCATCCATTGCAAAAAAATAAAAACCCCGGACACATCTGCATGTCCAAAGCGCAGCGTGCCCGTACGTTTACTTGTCCTCGGACCCCGGATGATCCGCCAATAGTTTTGCGGCGTCCTCTCTGGCCCTCATGTCAGCAGACCTAAAAGCTTCCACCAGATCTCGCTCGTACTCAGTCAGTGTGCTCTCAGTCACGCTTTCTCTTCCCAAAAGGTAATCGCAGGATACATCGAAGATGTCTGCCATCTTCTCAAACATGTCCAGTGGAGGAACACGGTTCCCTGTCTCATACCTAGAGTAAACGGAAGACGATATTCCCAGGAGTTCAGCAGCCTCTTGCTGGGTCAATCCACGGGCCAGACGGATTTTTTTAATGTTATCAGCTAACATATCGTGACCGTCTCCTTTAATCAAAAAACCCCTTATCTATAAATAATAAGGGGTTTTCCACAATTATGATGTTTCAAAATTGGCAAATATCAAGGATTCGACTTGCCAATTTGGCAAGTATTACCTTTACAGCCTTGGACCGGCCTTTGCCAGCTTGTCTGCTCCTGTGTACATCTCGTATTTTTTGAAGTTATCCATGAACATTCCGGCAAGTTTCTTCGCCTTCTCTTCCCACTCTGCTGGATCTTCATAGGTGTCTCTGGGATCAAGTATGCCGTCATTTACTCCTTCCAGTTCCGTCGGAACCTTCAGCCCGAAATAAGGAATCTCCTTTGTCGGTGCTTTGTCAATATCTCCGGACAGAATGGCATCGATTATACCTCTGGTATCCTTAATGGATATTCTCTTGCCCGTTCCGTTCCAACCGGTGTTCACCAGGAAGGTCCTGGACCCGGACTTACGCACTCTCTTCAAAAGCTCCGTAGCATACTTAAGCGGCTGAAGCTCCAGGAAAGCCTGTCCAAAGCAGGCTGAGAAAGTGGGCGTAGGCTCTGTTATGCCTCTCTCAGTTCCGGCCAGTTTCGAAGTGAATCCTGACAGGAAATAATACTCCATCTGATCCTGGTCGAGGATGGATACCGGAGGCAGTACACCGAAGGCATCTGCCGAAAGGAAGATTATGGACTTGGCTGAAGGTCCTTCAGATACAGGTCTTACTATCTTCTCAATGTGATCGATGGGATAAGACACTCTGGTGTTCTCTGTAACACTGCTGTCCGTATAGTCGGGAACTCCCTCCTCCGATACAGTGATGTTCTCCATGAGGGCATCTCTTCTGATGGCGTGATAGATATCGGGCTCATCTTCCTCGTCCAGATCTATGGTCTTGGCGTAGCAGCCGCCCTCGAAGTTGAACACGCCCTGGTCGTCCCATCCGTGCTCGTCGTCACCTATCAGAAGCCTCTTGGGGTCTGTGGAAAGAGTGGTCTTGCCTGTTCCGGAGAGTCCGAAGAATATGGCTGTGTTCTTGCCCTCAAGGTCGGTGTTTGCTGAGCAGTGCATGGCAGCCACGCCGTCCAGAGGCAGGAAGTAGTTCATCATTGAGAATATGCCCTTCTTCATCTCTCCGCCGTACCAGGTGTTCAGAATAACCTGCTCGCGGGAGCTTACATTGAAGGCAACGGCTGTCTCGGAATTGAGTCCCAGCCTCTTGTAGTTTGTGACCTTGGCCTTGGAAGCGGTATATACCACGAAATCAGGTTCGAAGTTTTCCAGTTCCTCTTCAGTGGGTCTGATGAACATGTTCTTTACAAAATGAGCCTGCCATGCCACTTCCATTATGAAGCGGACAGCCATCCTCTCAGGACGGTTGCCGGCGCCGCAGAATGCGTCCACCACGTAGAGCCTCTTGTTGCTAAGCTGCTTCACGGCTTTTTTCTTGAGCTGTGCCCAGACCTTCTCAGATATGGGGTGGTTGTCATTGGGAAACTCCGGTGTATGCCACCATACGGTCCTCTTGGACTTTTCGTCCACTACGATATACTTGTCTTTGGGGGAGCGGCCGGTGTATATGCCTGTCATAACATTTACAGCACCGTTATTAACCAGCGTACCCTTCTCATATCCGGTAAGTCCCGGATCCGTCTCGTCATAAAAAAGCTTCTCGTAAGACGGCTGATAAACGATTCCCTTTGATCCTGTGATCCCATACTGTGTAAGGTCTACCGTGCGCATTTAGATGATCCTCCTGATCAGAATAACTTTCATTAATAATGGCGCATGAAGCGCCTCATATACAATGTTACCTATCGATTGTAACACAAAAAATATATTTTGAAACAGTTATCCAAAAAATACTTTTTTGCCTCAGACTTTGATCTCCAGCCACCTGCCTCTGGCCAGTCTTATGAGGAAGATGGCCCCCCTGAAGGCCAGCTCGCAGGCCATAGCTATCCAGGCTCCCGTAAGCCCCATGCGGCCCACAAGGATCAGCATCATTGTGATCCTCACGCCCCAGATGCTCACCATGGTCATGATGCCGGGGACCAACGTGTCTCCCGCGCCTCTCAGCGCACCTGCCGCCACTATGGATGCTCCGAACAGAGGCTCCACCAGAAGCTCTATCCTTAAGACGCTGGCCGCAAGTATCCTTACCTCCTCTACAGGGGTAAGGAAGCCCAGGACCAAAGGACAGGCGAAATACATGATAATGCCGGTCAGACCCATTATGATCATGCCCATGAATGTGGATATCCAGGCGAAGCTCTTGGCCATTGGCTTGTTCTCGGCTCCTATGCTCTGTCCTACCAGCGTCATGGCTGCTCCCTCCAGACCGTAGCCCGGCATGTAGCAAAGAGCTTCAGCCGTGACTGCGAAGGAGTTAGCGGCGATGGACACCGTACCCAGAGGAGCCACGATCCTGGTGGAAGCCACCTGAGCTCCGTTAAGTGCGATGGACTCCATGGCCATGGGTATGGCGATCTTGAGAGCCTGTTTGAACACATCCAGGCGGATGGGAGCATGCTCATTCCTGAGTATCCTGAGGAAAGGCTCTCTTATGGCTCCGATGAGCAGCAACACGATACCCACCAGCGCATTGGAGAGCACCGTGCCCAGAGCAGCTCCTGCCACTCCCAGACCTGCGCCTCTCAGCTCGAGGCCCAGCACCGTGAATTCTCCGTATATCAGAAAAGCGTTGAAAACTATGTTCAAAGCACACCTTGCTATGGACAGAAGCCCCGGGGTCCTGGTGTCGCCTATGGCCTGAAGGCTCTTCATGGCGTAGAATCCCAGATTGTTCAGCGGAAGAGTGGATGAGATTATCAGGAAATATATGGTGGCATCTCTTCTGATCTCCTGCTCCGCCCCAAGCAGTCTCGGAAGCGGAAAAGCCAGCACTGAGCCCAGCACCGCCGCAGCGCAGGCCACCATCAGTGACACTTTGATGCCCTGTCTGAAAATGTTTCTGGACCCTGCGCCGTCATTCGCCCCCGCTCTGTGAGAGATGAGCACCGAATAGCCGAAGACCGGCGCCAGAGACACGTCCTCGATCAGCCAGATGGATGACGACACCAGTCCCACCGATGCGGAAGCCTGCGCTCCCAGACGTCCCACCATGGCCGCGTCGATGTACTGCATGGCGATGACGGTGATCTGTGCCAGGATTATGGGCAGACTGAGTTTGAGAGCGATCTCGATCTTCCTTATGAGGGACAGTTCCCTGTTTGTTCTGATCTCTTCAGTAGGGTTAGGTCTTTCCATTGCAATTATTCATTATATCACAACACATGCAGCTTTTGTGGAACATCAATAAAATCTATTGCGGATATTTTGCATTGGAACATTATAGATGATATAATACTCCCTGCCGGATCGCGTGCCGGCGGGAGACGTAATGGCAGACACAGACAGAGTGACCAAAACTTCAGACCAGGCGGGAGCCCCGAAGCTCTGGACCCGCGACTTCACCATAATCACGCTGGGGTCCGTGGTATCCATGTTCGGAAACGCCCTTTCCGGCTTCGCCATCAGCCTCATGGTGCTGGACTACTCCAGCTCCACGTTTTTGTATGCCATCTACATGATATGCTACACTGCGCCGCAGCTGATCATGCCCATCCTGTCGGGGGCCTTCCTGGACAGATTCTCCCGCAAAAAAGCCATTTACTCCCTGGACTACCTGTCCTCTGCGCTTTACGCCATAGCTGCGTTCCTCCTGTTCAAGGACTGGTTCAATTTCGGCATATTCGCCGTCTTTGCCTTCCTTGTGGGGTCCATAAACAGCATCTACATGGTGGCCTATGAAAGTTTCTATCCATTGTTGATCGCCCCTGAGAACTACTCGAAAGCATACTCAGTTGCCAGCATCCTTGAGACCTTCTCCTCGGTCATGGTGCCAGTTTCAGCATTCCTGTACAACCAGATCGGCATGGCTCCGATCCTGGCCATCAACGCGGTGTGCTTCTTCACTGCTGCTACGGTGGAGACCAGGATCAGGCAGGAAGAAAAATACATTGAGACCCATAGTCTCAGGAATGAATATGATTACGCAGAACGCCCCGGCGCTCTGCAGGATCAAGCAAAGATCAGCTACACCCCCGATATAGTTATCAGGGACATCCGGGAAGGTCTCAAATATCTCTGGAGTGAGAAAGGTCTCCTGGCAGTCGCAGCGTACTTCGCCTTTTCCTTCTTCGGAATGGGAGCCACCAACGTGCTGACCCTCCCCTACTTCAAATCCAACTATGACAACGGTGAATACGTCTTCATCATGGTGTTCGCTCTGGGCGTCCTGGGCAGGATGCTGGGCGGGACATGGCACTATCGCCACAAGCTTCCGGCCGCAAAAAAATACACCATCGCGCTGACCGTCTACCTGATGCTCAGTCTCATCGAAGGTGTGTATCTGTTCCTTCCCATCCCGGTGATGATGATCCTCTTCTTCTTCCACGGAGTGGGCGGGATTACCAGCTATACTATAAGGATCTCCGGAACACAGAATTATGTTCCGGATGAGAAGAAAGGCCGCTTCAACGGCGCCTTCAACATGCTGAGCACTGCCGGCATGCTTCTCGGAGAACTGTTCGGCGGAGCGCTGTCAGTGATACTTCCGGTCCGTACCGTGGTGGTGATCACCATGGCGATCCTGACACTGGCGGCGGTCTTCTTCATCGGAAGGAACAAAGAGGAAGTGTCGAAGATCTATAACATGTAAAACAAACGCGGGGATGCTCTTTCGAGGCATCCCCGTTTCTATCGTTTACCAGCCGGTCCCGATGGAAACTATTTGGTATTCTCCATCGACTTTATCAATATACAGCACGTTGGATTTATGGATTACATCTCCGGCTCTAACGCCGTTTGCCGGAAGCCAGTAGTTCAGATTGTTCTCCGTAGGATCGATCGTCACTGAATAATGCACGGAAGCAAAGATCGCATCCTCTGTTGCCTCCGTAAACGGGCCCTCGCCGCTTAGTCTTTGTTTAAACTCATCATCCGCTATGTCGATCACATCCACCGAGTAGTCCAGCAAATATATGTTCAGCACGCTGTCGTAATTATGCCCGCCTTTTTTGAAGCTCTCAAGGTATGCGCTGAACAGATCATAGACAATAGCGATCTCATCGGGATCGTCTCTCACAAATGATCTGATCAGAGGGTATCCATCTATTATTTCTATCGTGAGAACCACGCCCTTGGAATCTGTTAGTGTGACCATATCGCCCTGCCTCACTCCGCTTACGGCAGTGAAGCTCCCGGGTCCGAAATCGCTTGTCAGATTATAGTATGCGTCTCTGGATTCCACATAAACGGTATCCCTAAGACTATCCCTTCCTGAGGACAGTTCTTCAGTAGTGATTCCTGCGTATTTCAAAAGGAGTTCGTCCACATCTTTTCTATCAAACTTCCAGACGGGAGTTGGCATATTGCTGAGTTTATCAGCCCCAAACTCAAAACTCGCTGCGGCTCTGACCTCCTGAAACTCCCCTTCATCGGTCACAGGAGTACCCAGAGGGCAGTACTTCAGGAAGTTGGCGAGATCCAAATCCTCTGCACTGTAATAACTTGATGTAAAAAAACAGCTGATCTCAGTTGCTTCAGTCACGCCGTTCTCATCCGTAAACGTGGACTTGCATGCATTGTTGTATTCACTAAGGACTAAATCAGATAGTTCACCATCCGGCATGCTTACCGGGACCCATGCATCCGGATCCTGAACATTAGCCTGACCGCTATAACATGAACTAAACAGCATAACTGATATTATCAGACATATGCTGACCAGAAGGTATCGGATACTGTTACTCATTACTGTTCCCTCCGATCTCATATCTTCTCATCGTTTTTCAGCCTTCACACTATATGATCCCTTCAACGCTCTCTATAATATCGGCCAGCCGGTGGCCAATATTTATGAGTTCCTCATCCGTGAATGGCGATGTTTCGAATCCGCTGAAATTGGATTCCACTATTTCATTGGTTTTTAAATTTACTGTAGCGCTTACCGTCGGGCCTGCGACAGCACCACCTTCTCCACTGTCAAAGGTAAATCCAAATGAGATGCTTTCTCTATTTGCATCTGCCCAGCTTGCTCCACCCTCTGTCACCTTGCCTTCAAAGTAATCCCCCAGGAAAAACGGATTAAAATAATATAGTTCCCCCATATAAGCCCAATCAGTCGAATTGCCTGATACTACGTGATTGGAGGGCATAAACTCCATGTGACCTGCGTCATATCCATCGATCACATACACGCCATTATTATCATTATACGTGGCCATGGTCAGTTCACTTATATCCCTTAGTTCCCATGAACGATCAGTCCCATACAGGTCACTGACATAATACATTCTCCAAGGTGTGGCCGGATCGTTCAGATCCGCCTCAACAACAACTTCAACGTTCATTTCTCCGGAAACACCGTTCGATCTCAGCCTTAAATATGAACTGAGCAGTGTCCTGTACTGCTTCTTTCCGTCTTTTTCCGTAACATCGATCTTTTTGCCGGACACTCTTTCTACATCGTATCGTTTGCCGTAGTTCATGCGAAGCCAACTGATGGCTGCTGTGTCCACGAACCTGCCCCCATCTTTCTCGAATGTCAGTACAAGATCAGAATCGTCCCAGGGATCACGGTCATAATACAGACACAACGTCTCTCCGTCAGTCCCGCCTTCGCATGCAAAGAAATCGATTCCGGTGTATCTCTTGATACCTGCATTGATCCTGTTCAAAACACTACTGTCTATATTCGCTGAAGACTGCACATCCTCCTCTGACATGAACTCATCGGCAGAGGGAATAAGTTTATCGAGTTCAGACCTGCCGACCACAAGTCCCCTGGGCATGTTTGAATTAAACCGAATATCCGTGTCCTCCACAGGCAAAACACTTTCAGCATAGATATAATATTCATCTCGGCTATCACTTTGGTCTTTTAAAAGTGATTCGCTGATATCATTTATACAGAAAAACCCCTTTTCATCTGTGGCAACTTCTTGCGAATACAGTTCCTCGACCCATTCTCCAACGCTTGTATGATATTGTCCGTCGCTATCGGATGTGATCGTATCTGAGTATTGCTCCCCGTTCCATGCACCGATTTTGACGATCAGTTCTTCTCCGGGTTCCCCATAACTTAATCCATAAACCAAATCCAGATCGCTGTCATACCAAACACTTATCTGTTTCTGGCAAGGGCAATAGCCTTGTACCCCACCGTCGGAGCTGCCATCGGCTCTAAACAGAAATCCTGCGATACGTTCGGTCTTGATGACCGACAGTCCCTCATCTCCGCACTTGGCAATGATTATGCCTCTTCCTTTTGGACCTGTGTATTTATATAATATTTCGTCCGATGGGCCGTAGTGCAATGCCGCTTCTCTTGCCTCCAGCACCTTCTCGGGAGAGAAATAAAGGCCCATGGCTCTCGCGGATATGAATATCAGCGCAGCTATAACTATAAGTGCAATTATACTGAATCTGAGTTTTTTCATAATCTCATCCCCTTACTGCCCGGGAAGTTCCACCTCTATTCTGAAGTGCCTTCCCTTGTACATCATTTCATCCCCTTTGAATTCGATAATCAATAGCCTTGATTCCTCAGGAAATCCGGTTATCTCACGTTGGACATAATCGATGTATCCTCCGTTTGAAGACCCTCCGAGACCCATCACCAGAACCATACCCTCCTCGTTGAAGAGCATATCCGGACCTATATCGAAATGAAGCGAATCCCTGAACGGACTGGTTATATCCCGGTATCTCAGTTCCAGCGTACCATCCTGTTTTTTGACTAGTTCATCGAAAAGCAGCTTATGGTCGTCAAGGATCACCTTTTCGCCGATATCCACCGACCACACCGTTTCTCCATGAGATGAATCATCGTCATACCCCATAATAATGTCCGGTATGGATACCGCAGTCTTGGCGATCACGCCGAAGATCGGACCGGTGATCGGATTCAGGCAAAAAAACGCCGTCACTATCAGACACACCTTCATCGCCTGCCAGATCCATCCTATAACGGCGTTGTGGGCCTTATTCATCAGCTTGCCCACTTCATGGCTGTCACCGATGTTGTCCAGAACAGCTTCCGCCGCTTCATTTTCCGACATGCCCTCAGACATATATTCTTCGAACATGTCGTCTATGTGTTCCTCGAACTCCTGTCTGATCCGTCTCCTGTCCGGAGTGAACTTAACGTGACTCAGCATGGAATCGAGGTAATCGTCCCATTCTTTAAAACGCATATGCCGTTCCCCCGGCCACTCTCGCCACTCCGCGGGCGTACTCGTTCCACTTTTCCCTTTCGGCTGAGAGCTGTTCTTCTCCCAGGCCTGTTATCTTGTAGTATGTGCGTGTTTTGCCGTTGTCTGCTTCCTTGCGGTAAGACTTGACGTAACCGTCTGCTTCCATCTTGTGGAGCACCGGATACAGCGTGCCCTCCTTGAACTGGATCGTCACGCCCCAGGCGTTCAGACAGGTGCTGCTGCCGGGCGTGAAGTGCATGTAGTTTGCCATGTAGGGGTCGCCCATCA
>ONAY01000025.1 GCA_900315895.1 uncultured Eubacteriales bacterium | reverse complement strand
ATGACCGTTCCGGTCTCTCCCTTAAGGGCCTCTACGGCCTTGGCAAGGGATGTGATGATGGCCTTCTTCTCGGGATAGGCCTTAACGAACTTCATGGCTGCCTGTACCTTGGGAAGCATGGAGCCCGGTGCAAACTCTCCGTCTGCACAGTACTTCTCTGCTTCTTCCACGGTCAGCTTGGCCAGGTTCTTCTGATCGGGCTTGTTGAAGTGGATTGCTACCTGCTCCACCTCTGTCAGGATCATAAGGATGTCTGCATTGACCTGCTCCGCAAGAAGCTCTGCCGCAAAGTCCTTATCGATTACTGCAGCTGTTCCCTCCAGGGATCCGTCTTCCTTCTCGATAACGGGTATTCCGCCACCTCCGCAGGTAACTACGATGGTGGTGGGCCAAAGTGTCTTAACTGCTTCGATCTCCACGATCTTCTTGGGGATCGGGGAAGCTACTACTCTTCTCCAGCCTCTCCCTGCGTCTTCCTTTATGCTGTAGCCTTTCTCCTCCTTAAGCTTCATGGCTTCCTCTTCTGTATAGAAGGGTCCGATGGGCTTGGTGGGGTTCTTGAATCCTGGGTCATCTGCATCAACTACAAGCTGAGTGACTACTGTGGCTACGGGTACGTTTCTTCCCCTGTTCCTCAGAGCGTCTCTCAGTGCCTGCTGAAGGTGATATCCGATGTATCCCTGAGACATGGCTCCGCATACGTCGAAGGGCATTGCAGGTGTTACGTCCTTTGCTGTCTCTGATGCCAGCAGGATCCTTCCTACCTGTGGTCCGTTTCCGTGGACCACTCCCACTTCGTATCCCATTCCGCTGATGTCGGCGATCCTTTCACAGGTCTCCTTTACTACCTTCAGCTGGGCCTCCGCTGTGGGCTCCATCTTTCCTGACTGCAGCGCGTTTCCGCCTAATGCTACTACTATCTTTTCTGCCATGTCTTCCTCCTAGCCTATGGTGGCTACGATGACTGCCTTGATGGTGTGCATCCTGTTCTCTGCTTCGTCGAATACTACACTGTGCTTGGAAAGGAATACTTCGTCGGTGACTTCCCTGATGTCATATCCAAGCTCTTTCTGCTCTGCTGCCATGGTTGTGTCGAAGTCATGGAATGAGGGCAGGCAGTGCATGAAGATAACGTCAGGATTCTCTGTCTTGTCAAGCATCTCCTTGGTTACCTTGAAGGGTGTCAGCATCCTTACTCTCTCCGGGATCTGATCCTCTTCTCCCATGGATGCCCAGATGTCTGTGTAAAGTACGTCTGCTCCCTTTAAGCAGGCTTCGTCACTGGATACTTCGATGCATGCTCCTGTGTACTCTGCTACTTCTCTTGCTCTTCTCAGCACTTCCGGGTCCACCTGCTCTGCAAGCTCGTCCGGTCCGTATGCTACGAAGTGCATTCCCATCTTGGCGCAGCCGTACATCCATGCATATGCCATGTTGTTCCTGATGTCTCCGCAGAATACTACCTTTACCTTGTTGAGGGGCTTCGCTACATGCTCTTCGATGGTCAGAAGGTCTGCAAGGATCTGGGTCGGGTGGTCTACGTCTGTAAGTCCGTTCCATACCGGTACTCCTGCGTTCTCTGCAAGCTCTTCTACCACTGACTGCTTGAATCCTCTGTACTCGATTCCGTCATAGAATCTGCCAAGGACCTTCGCTGTGTCTGCGATGGTCTCTTTCTTTCCCATCTGGGAGGACTTGGAATCCAGGAATGTAACTCCTGCACCCTCATCCATTGCTGCTACTTCGAATGCGCATCTTGTTCTTGTGGATGTCTTTTCGAATGCGCATCTTGTTCTTGTGGATGTCTTTTCGAACAGAAGCACGATGTTCTTGCCCTTGAGAAGCTGGTTGTTCACTCCTGCTCTCTTCTTGGCCTTGAGGTCATGTGCAAGATCCAGCATGTAGCGGATCTCTACCGGTGTGAAGTCCATGAGTGTCAGGAAGTTTCTTCCTTTAAGATTTACTGCCATTGTTGTTCTCCTTTTCTACTTATGAATTATGGTCATCAATAATTAGCTTCAACGTATTTTTTCATTCTGTCCATTGCATCTTCTATGGACTCTCTGGTCACTGCATAGGAGAGCCTGATGAAGCCTGCTCCGCAGTTTCCGAATGCATCTCCGGGAACTGTGGCGACTCCGGTCTTTTCCAGAAGATCCATGCAGAACTGTCTGGGGGATACTCCCAACTTGGTGATCCTGGGAAGCATGTAGAAGGCTCCCTTGGGTACTACCAGCTCGAATCCGGGGATGGCGCTCAATCCTTTGACCATCAGGTCACGTCTTGCCTTGAATTCCTTGACCATGCCTTCCGTGAAGGACTGGCCGTGAAGGTAAGCTTCTGCCACTCCGACCTGAACGAAGGATGTGGCGCAGGTGGACATGTTCTGGTGGACCTTGTTCACATAGCGCATGAGCTCCTTGGGTCCGATGGCGTATCCCACACGCCAGCCGGTCATAGAGAATACCTTGGATGCGGAATTGATGACAACTGTTCTCTCCTTCATGCCGGGAAGAGTGGAAATGCTGACGTGTTCTCCTTCATAGAGGAACTGGTCATAGGTCTCGTCGGAGAAGACCATGATATCGTGCCTCTTGGCGAAATCTGCGATCTTGAGAAGTTCCTCTCTGCCCAGTATGGCTCCCGTGGGATTTCCCGGTGTATTGATCAGGACTGCCTTGGTGTTTGGCGTGATGGCCGCTTCCAGGTCATCAGCCTTGAGCTCGAATTCATTCTCAAACTTCAGGGGTACTTCGATGACTTCAACTCCTGCAATATGAGCCGCCTCTGAATATGCTGAGAAGAAGGGGCTTGGTACCAGGATGGCATCTCCGGGGTTGAAAACAGTAAGCATCAGAGCCTGAATGGCTTCGCAAGCTCCTGCAGTCACCACGATCTCTGTCTCAGGATCGAAGATGATCCCGTTGGCCTTGCTTTCCTTTTCAAAGATGGCCTTTCTAAGTTCGGGGATACCGGCCATGGCTGTGTAGTGTACAAATCCGTCGTTAAGGGACTTGATGGTGGCTTCCTTGGCGAGGATCGGGGAGTCGAAGTCCGGTTTTCCAATCTCCATGTGGATGATGGACTGACCTTCGGCTTCCATTTTGAGAGACTTCTGATAGATATCATACAAGCCTCCCGCCATGTTCATACTTTTCATTCTCTCATTCAAAAGTTGCATGGTCTTTCCTTTCTCTCAATAGTGATCAAATCTCAAATTTGTGTATTTTGTGCTGCAGAGCCTGCCTGGTCATTCCAAGCTGTTCTGCAGTCTTTGTGACATTTCCTTCGTTCTGCTTCAGGGCGGAGAGGATGATATCTCTCTCCACTTCGGACATGTAGTCTGAAAGAGTATCTGTTCCCAGACCGAAATTTTTTGCGCGGTCATTGCCTGATCCGGACTCCCTGCCCCGTATCTCGCTTACGAAATATGCCGGAAGGTGGGATATGTCTATGACGTTTCCCCTATCCACCATGTTGACTGCGCATTCGATGACGTTGGACAGTTCCCGGACATTGCCCCTCCACTTAAAGTGCTCAAAGGCTTCCTTGACTTCATCATCCAGGTAAAGAGGCCATCTGTCCACTTCTCTCCCGAATTTCTCCAGAAAATAACTGGCAAGCAGGTCCAGATCTCCCTTTCTATCCTTAAGAGCAGGCACATTGATGGTGATGACTCCCAGCCTGTAGAACAGGTCTCTTCTAAGAAGTCCTTCATCCATGAGCTTTATGGGATCCTCATTGGTGATCGCTATGACCCTCACATTTACCTGTTTGGGCTCCAGCCCGCCTACCGGTCTGAAGGTGCCGTCCTGCAGCACCCTGAGAAGCTTTGCCTGGATTCCCATTGGAAGAGAATTGAACTCGTCCAGCACCAGGGTCCCGCCGTTGGCCAGCTGGAAAAGCCCCATCCTGTCAACAGCTCCGGTAAATCCGCCCTTCACCGTTCCGAACAAAATACTTTCGGCCAGGTTTTCCGGTATGGCCGCACAGTTCTCAGCAACTAAGGGTTTGCCCTTCCTGCGGCTTCCGTTGTGTATGGCCTGAGCCATCATTTCCTTGCCGGTGCCGGAAGCTCCGGTAATGATCACGTTCAGATCACACTTGGCAGCATTTATGACCTGACTCTTCACCGCCTCCATCTGGGGGCTCTCGCCGATGATGTCCTCTATTCTGAAGCCGTCGGTCAGCTTGACCAGGCTGTTCTCTATCCTGGACATCTGGCTTATATCCTTGGTCAGTCCGATGTTCTCCGCTCTGAGCCTGCGGATCTCCGTCATGTCCGATGCCACCTTGATGGCACCCTTCACCACGTTTCTCTCAATAATGGGCCAGAAGGAAAAATTCACGGATATGCTGTTTCCGTAGGTGTTCACACAGTCATGCATGACGTTGATCTTGGGAAGTCCCGTGGCCAGCACCTCTATCAGGAGCTCGTCCATCTCGTTTCCCTTTTCGAGACTTTCCAGATTCCTGTCCAAAACATCTGCGGCTGTTCTGTTCTCTATTATCTCTATTCTTCTGTTGTACTGGACCGTGATCCCGTATTGGTCGACTACATGTATGCCTTCTTTGAGCACATCAGTAAGTCTATTGACCAAAAGACTCGCATTCATGGCGCACCCTTCGCTATATGATCGCCGTATCGGGGTTCAGGATGTTGTTTGGATCGAAGGCGTTCTTGATCTTTCTCATGAGCTGGACCTGTATGTCATCCAGCTGCATCCTTAACTCCTCACGTTTTCTCTTGCCTATGCCATGCTCACCGGAGATGGTTCCGCCCATGTCGATAGCTGCTCTGTACAGCTCATCTCTCATTTCATGATACTTGGCGGGCAGACTGCCGTCCTTTTCAGCGTAGACGTTGTTATGAACATTTCCTTCGCTGATGTGGCCCACCGTATCGGTTACGATATTGTACTTCTCTGAGATCTCGTGGAAGACTTTCATAAGTCTGGGCACCTCTGCAGGAGGCACCGCGATATCCATGGTCTCAGCCATGTTATTCTGGGTGGCAAACAGTGATGTGGTCCTCATTTCGATGAATTCCTTCTGCTTGTCAGCCCCATCATAGGTCCTGCTTTCCACTGCACCGGCCATGCTGCAGATGGACTCCACCATCTGACAGATGTTGAAAGCCGCCTCCTCGTTTTCAGCGCATACAATGAACATCAGGTCTACCTTGCCCTTGTTAAGGGGCCAGGTCTTGCCGGTGTTGGCTGCGCACTTCTTAGCAGTGGAACGGTCCATGTATTCTATTCCGTCCAAATGTATGCCGGTCTTCAGGCTCATGGTGACTGCATCCGCTGCCTGACTGTAGTTGTCAAAGGCTGCGATGATGGTTGCGTCGCATGGAAGTTTGGGTCTCACGCTGAGCATGATCTTAGTAACTATTCCAAGAGTCCCCTCGGAGCCGATCATCAGCTGCATCAGGTCGTACCCGGCATTGTTTCTTTTCATTTTGCCGTTGAACAGGGTTATCTCACCGGTAGGCAGCACCACCTCGATACCTCTCACGTTGGATCTGGTGGTGGAGTTTCCCTCGGTCCTTATTCCTCCGGAATTCTCGCACACCATACCGCCTATCTGAGCGTTCTCATCGCAGGGCTGTGATCCGAAGGTCATGTTGGGCACATGCTCCAGAAGGTAGTCGTTTAACTGCTTCAGGGTGACTCCGCTTTCAACGGTTATAATAAAGTTCTTTTCATCTACCTCGATAATGGAGTCCAGTCTCTCCATGGAGATAACTATGCCAGGATGAGTGACGATGGCCGCGCCGCAGAGGCCTGTGCCTCCGCCCCTCACCACTACGGGAATAAGCTTCTCGTTGGCATACTTCATTATCTCTGATATCTGTTCGGCATTTTCAGGCCGGGCTACCACACACTCATGAGTAGCCTCAGCCCTGAAATAAGGAAGTGAGCAGTCGTAAAGATAAGGCGCTACAGCATCGCTTCCTGACAGTACGCCGTCACTTCCCAAAATGCTTTGGAGTTTTTGTCTGATCTCCTCTATCGCTATCATTGTTTCCTCAAAAACCACTGATGGTTAATTTTTTTGCGCCTGCTTACTCCACTATGGTCAGTTCGGTAGGCAGTGTGCTGAGTTTCTCAGCTCCGTTTTCTGTGACCAGGTAAAGCTCGCAGCAGTTTGCTGTTTTGCCGTCCTGGAACTTGACGTTGGGATGAAGGTTCAGTCTCATTCCGGGAGCGAGGACTGTCTTGTCCTCCCTGTTGATCATGGGGTACTCCCAGATGTCCAGGCCCTGACCGTGACCCATGTTGTTGACGCCGTCCTTGAGATATGCGCCGTAAACGCTCTTGGTCATGACGTTCTCAACTGCCTGGGCTACATCGCCTACGGTGTTTCCGGGCTTCATGGCTTCGAAACCTGCCGCCTGAGCCTCCTTCAGAAGCTCGTATCCTTCCTTGAACTCTCTGTCGGGTTCGCCGATGAACACGTGCCTTGCCACCTCACTGTAGTGTCCGCCGGGGGCAGAATGCTCCAGAACGATACCGATCTGGTCGCCCTCCTGCCACATGTGATGCTTCTCTCTTGCAAGAGGCACGGGGCTCCAGATGGGATGGAATCTGGTGTCTGTCAGCCAGTACTGGTCCTCTGTGTGGAGGCTCCATCCGTAGGCTCCTGCCAGATCGATGGCATCATCCTCGTACACGCCGGGCTTCACCAGGCTCAGCCAGTACTTGTAGTTGTCCTCGTTGAGCTTGATGGTGGCCTTGGAAAGTTCCACCTCGTAGGGGCTCTTTCTCATTCTCATTTCCCAGACTTCGTGGTCGAAGTACACCAGCTCCAGTCCGGGGCAGGCGTCCTTCATGGACTGCAGGAAGTGAGCCGAAATGCCGCCGAAGCCTGCGTAGGCAGCCTTCTTTACGTCGTGCTTTCTAAGGTATTCGCCTACGCACTTGCCGGGCACCGTGTTGTATTCCATGCTGGGGATGAATAGTACTTCGTCCACCGAGCCCTCTTCTTTAACGTATGCTGCACCCACTCCGTCATGAGCAAAGAATACCGTGGGGCCCTCAGCGTCGATGACCAGGAACTCTTCAAACACAGAGATATAATAGTCAGCAAAATATCTGAGCATTCCTCTGTGGTTGGTCTGTCCGGAAGAACCCAGCACCAGGTATCTCAAGCCATTGTCCGTCAGTCTTTTTCTTATTTCTGAATGTCTTCTCTCTAATTCACTCTTTGGAGTTACTAACATTTTATTACCCTTTCAATTAAATCATTCCCATTGCTTTAGGCAGGAACGTAATGATCTGAGGTATGTATGTCATGATCAGCAGTGCAATGACACCTGCGATGACGAAGGGCCATACTCTGGATACCAGCTGCTTCATGGAGATGTTAGCCATGTTGCAGGCTACGAACAGGTTGGATCCTACAGGAGGTGTGATCTGTCCGATAGCGAAGTTGATGGTTGCCAGCACGCCGAATGCATAGGGGTTCATACCGATAGTGTAAACTACGGGCATGATGATCGGCAGCAGCAGGTAGAATCCGGAAGCGGAGTCTACGAAGCATCCTGCGATCAGGAATATTATGGTGATGAGCAGAAGCAGTACCGCATTGTTGCTGGATACTGAAAGCAATCCTCTTGAAAGGATGCCTGCAAGACCTGATGTGGTCAGGATCCAGCTGAATGCTCCGGCTGCGCCCATGATGAACATGATTACTGCTGAAGATTCGCAGGCCTTCTTGAATATCTTGGGAAGGTCCTTGATCTTGATCTCCTTATATATGACCATTCCGACGAACAAGCTGTATACTACCGCGACGCCTGCTGCCTCAGTGGGTGTGAAGTATCCGCCGTAGATACCGCCCAGGATGATGATCGGGCTCAGGATGCCCCAGAAGGCGTCCTTCAGAGCTTCCCATCTCTCCTTGCCTGAGGCCTTGGGACGAACAACGATGTTGGCGTCCTTGCGGAGGATCAGAATGGCCGTGATAGCGAATGCAGCGCCGAGAACCAGACCGGGAATGATACCTGCTATGAACATTCCGCCGATGGATACCTCAGTGATCATGGCGTAGATAACGAAGGGAATACTGGGAGGTATTACCATTCCGATACCGCCGGATGCTGCAACCACTGCTGTGGCGAATTTTTTGTCGTACTTGTCATCTTCCATAGCGGGGATCAGTGTTCCGCCCAGAGCTGCTACTGTAGCAGGACCGGAACCGGAGATAGCCGCGAAGAAGCAGGAAGCTACGACTGTTACTACTGCCAGACCGCCTTTTTTGTGGCCGATGAATGCATTGGCCAGGCGGACCAGTCTCTTGGAAATGCCTGCGTATTCCATTACTACACCTGCAAGGATGAAGAACGGGATGGCAAGCATGGTGAATTTGGCGATGGCCGAATAGAATACTGTGGCTACGGAAGAAAGACCGAATCCTCCGTAGAGCATTCCGAATGCTGCTGCAAGTCCCATTGAAGCTGCTACAGGAACGTCAAGAAGGAGCAACAGGAAAAACGATCCTATGAGTACTAATGCCATTTATTTCTCCTCCTCTTCGCCTTTCATGAGCTTCTGGATGTCGAAGATAAGCGTCATGATTATGGTGATAACGATAACGACTCCGCCTATGGGAAGTGCAAATCCCTGAATTGCCATGGGGATGCCAAGGCTTGGCAGGATCTGGCCGTATTTTATATAGTTCTGGACCATGTTCCAGCCGGTGTATGTCAGGATGCATACGAATGCGACAGAGACCGCTGCTCCTATGAGCAGGAATATCAGCTTGCCGGCCTTGGGCAGGTACTCTGATATCAGGTTAAGTGCTGTGTGTGAGTGTGTGCGATAGCAATAGGATATTCCGAACATGGTGATCCAAAGGAAGATCAGAACGACCATTTCCTCCGTGAACGACATGGGAACACTGGGTAAAGCTTTTCTCGCAACCACGTTCGCGAAGTTGAGCGCTACCATGATACCCATTCCGATTACCATGATCACTGATTCAAACTTTGCGAAGAAATTGTAAAACTGCTTCACTGGTTTCTCCTTTCCCAATAACAGGGAAAGTCCTGTATCTGGGTTACATATACAGGACTTCCCTACAAACTTAGATCCTAATTAAGATCCACTAATAATTTTTAGATTAGCTGAATGTGTAACCGAATGCTTCGAACAGATCTGCGCCCAGCTTATCCTTGTAGTCATCGTAGATCGGAGCAACCTTTTCCTGGAATGCAGCGACCTGCTCAGGTGTAAGCTCGTCAATGATCTCTACATTGGGATACTCTTCGGGGATAACTGTAAGAAGGTTTTCTACCTTGTCACGTGTTACCTGCTTCTCATAATCCATAGCTTCCTGACCGGCCTTCTCGAAAGCAGCCTTTGTCTCGTCATCAAGGCTGTCCCAAAGCTTTGTGCTTACTGTGAGGAAGATCGGGTCATAGGAATAGTTCCACATTGTGAGGTACTTAACTGCTTCAAGTGTATTCTGGGAATACAGAAGGTCAAGTGTGTTCTCGCAAGCATCGATGGTGCCTGTCTGAAGGGAGTTGAATACTTCGGACTGGTTCATTGTAAGCGGGTCAGCGCCGATGTACTTAAGAAGTCCAACGTGAACTTCGGATCCGGGAACACGCATCTTGAGTCCAGCCATGTCAGCGGGAGCTGTGATGGGGTTCCTGTTGTTTACTACCTGACGATAGCCGTTCTCTCCGATGCCGATGCAGACAACGCCTTTTTCGTTGAGGGCTGCCTTAAGAGCTTCGCCGCCGGCACCTGCCATGTACTTGTCTACGTCCTCATATGTGGGAAGCAGCCAGGGGAATGCAGGAACGATTACCTTGTCGCAGATGGAAGACCATACCAGAGAGTCCTGGATGTGACAGTCGGTGGAGCCGTTCTGAACGAGCTCGATACCGCCGGCCTGGTTTCCGCCGGAAAGCTGGTCGTTAGCATAAATGGTTACCTTGTAGGCTCCGCCTGTATACTCGTCAAGGAGCTCTGCGAACTTAGCAGCTCCGTCATACCATGTGCTGGTCTCAGGTCCGGAGATACTGAACTTAAGCTCGATGGGTTCTACTGCTGTATCGCCGCCTTCAGCGGGCTCATTGCTGCCGCCGCCGCAGGCTGCCATAGCGAATACCATGACAAATGCCAATAACACTACTAAAAACTTCTTCATTATTTTCCTCCTTTACAACAAAACGATTGTAGTTTGGTAACAATATTCTGAAGCAAATTACATGCCAACGCATTTAAGCCCCGCGGACGGCTTGAATGCGTGTCTTGCAGCATCATCTCCGTTAACTCATCTTGCACCTTTTGCGCCAGAAATTTTGCTGTAAATAAGTATAGCATATTATTTCATTATTTAGTAATATTTATGTATCTTAATTATGGTTTTTTTAAAGTACACGGAGGAACGACCATGGACGATATGATCCTTTCACAGGTCAAAGAATTAAGACACCAGCTGCACATGCATCCCGAGCTTTCCGGCCAGGAACAGGAGACCAAGCTCAGGCTCATGCGCTTCATAAAAGATACCACAGGCCTGGACGTTGTGGACAAGGGCAAGTGGTTCTACGCTAAATATTCTGCCAAAGCCCCAAACCGCGAGCCCATCGCATTCAGGGCAGATATGGATGCCCTTCCGACCTACGAGGACCCGGAGCTTTTGCCCTACTCTTCCCTGAGGCCGGGGATCGCTCACAAGTGCGGCCACGACGGGCACTCCAGCGCCATGTGCGCCTTCGCCTGGGACCTCTGGACCAACGGTGCAGACAGAGATGTTTACCTTATTTTCCAGCACGCGGAGGAGGACGGAACAGGTGCCATGGAGTGCTGCTCCTTCATCGAGGAAGCAGGCATCGCTGAAGTATACGCCGTGCATAATATGCCGGGCGTTCCCTTCGGTCACGCCCAGACCAGACCCGGAACCGTGAACATGGCCTCCGTCGGAATCGAATATACTTTGACAGGAACTCCTACCCATGCCAGCACCCCTGAGCTGGGCAAAAACCCTGCCAGGGCCCTCAGTGAAATGGTATTGGCATTAGACGATTCGAAGGCTGCCGTAGGAGCCCAGGGCCTGATCCTGGCCACCGTCATCCAGATGGATCTTGGCGAAAGAGCCTTCGGCATCTCCGCCAGCCGCGGCAAGCTGCTCCTCACCGTAAGGGGCGAGAACGAAAACGAGCTTCAGGCTTTCATCGAGGCTCTTAACCTAAAGGCAACCGACCTCTGCAAGGCCTATGGTCTGCAGCTGAGCATCGAGTACTATGACCGCTTCCCTGAGACAAGAAACGATGCCGATGCAGTATCCAAGGTGCAGCGAGCCTGCGAAGCCATTGGCATGCCTTTCGACCTTCTTGAAGATCCCATCAGAACTTCCGAAGACTTCGGCTACTTCCTGATGAAGGCTCCCGGCGCCCTGATCTGGCTGGGTGCAGGAGAGGATGTGGCACCCCTGCACAACGCAGGCTTCGACTATAATGATAGCCTTCTGGCAGAGACATGCAGGATCTTCAGAGCCATCATGGAACAGTAGAGCCTTCAGGGCATCGCAACATACCGCAATATGCCGCAAAATGTCCGCCCGCAGATTTCTCTGCGGGCTTTTTACTGTTTCATTTCGTTTTTGAAAATAGGCAGCAACCCCTCTCATCCACCCCTGCCTGTAAACCAAAAGGGAGGCTTTCGCCTCCCTTATTCTGGATCTTTGCAGATGTCCACCCAGCCCCGGGGTGCTGAGTACCTCTCCAGTTCAGGCACTGTCAGCCTGACCGCGCTGTTTCCGGAGCCCGCAGCCGGGTAGACCCAGTCAAGTCCCTGTAGAGACCTGTCCAGGTAGACTGCGACGCCATCCTTTATTGCGAAGGGGCACACCCCTCCCACGTCGTGGCCGATGAGCTCTCCCACCTCATCGTGAGGGATCATCTGAGCCTTTGTGTGGAACTGGGCCTTGAACTTGGCATTGGCTATTCTGGCATCGCCGGCCATGCAGACCAGGATGGGTTCACCACCCACCATAAAGGACATGGTCTTAACTATGTTCCTCGGCTCAGTGCCCACCGCCTGAGAGGCCAGAGTCACCGTTTCGCTGGACTGGTCGAATTCCAGCACCCGGTCCTCAAGTCCCAGTTCTCTGAAATAATTTCTTACCTTTTCTATTGCCATTTTTTGCACCTGTTCCGGGCCTTGAGCGCAGCACGGACTTCACGGCACGCCGCCTTACGCCCGGAAAGTTTCATACTCTTCAGTCAGCCAGAGTTCCGAAGGGATCCCAGGGTTCCAGCTCGTGGAGATCACCGCCCAGGAAGCCAGCGCTCTCCTCGTCAAGATATTTTTTGTTCACCACCACCTGGTAAACGAAGGAATCGAACCAGGAGTCGCTGGCCACAAAATATCCGTCCTGGCCGGCCTCGTCGCCCCAGGAGTTCTCGATGTGCCAGCGGTTAGGCTTGCCGTTTTCATCCAGATTCACCCCGAGGATCACCATGGCGTGATTCATGGCGCTGTCGCCGTAATCAAGATATTCTTCCTTTGTAAAGTTGAACTTCACGTTGAAAAGCTTCTCCACTGCAGCCGTGTCGCGGTCGAAGATGCCGTCTTTCCTGAAGGAGAACTTGCTGCAGTCGGAGCCGAACCAGACGGGATGTCCGTCCTGAAGCTGGCGCACCGCGGCGGCCTTAATTTTGTCCATCTCAAGGTTGAGATAGGTCACCGGTCTTCCTTCCACCACGTTGCCCAGGAATTTTACGGTGTACATCCGGTTGAAGGGCTTGTCGGAAGTGGGTCCGTTGATCATGCTGACGTATTCCCCTAAGTCCAGTCCCACATACTTCGCAAAAAACTCCTGCGGGGTGATCCCGAACTCCCTGATGAGTTCGCCGCCCTTGGATCTCAGGTTAAGGTCGAACTTCTTCGGAGGCTCTCCAAGTGAGATCACCAGCATCCTGTAGAGGTCATTTAACATGGAAGCCTTGACTGCCTGAACTTCCTCAGAGCTCTTGCCGGCCTTTACCATCTCTCTCAGATCCTTGGCGTCCTCTCTGAGCTTTGTGGTCATGTACATGTCGAAGAAGCGTGAACCTATGGATGCCTCAGCATCGGGGTAAGCTTCCTTGGGCACTACGCCGTACTTCATCACAAGGTTGTAAAGCATGTCCCACTGGCCGCCGTCGCCCAGGGGCGCCTGGTTCAGGAACTTATACAGCCTGCCGTTTATGGGTTCATCCACGGTCTTCAAGACCGACTCCAGGAAATAGTTGGACTTTTCCAACTTATCGTAGAAAAACAGATAATTCTGGGAAAGTTCGAAGTTCTCCAGATCATATTTTTTCATGATCTCATATCTGAAGGTGTTGAGCGCCGAGAAGATCCAGCATCTGCCGCTGGCCTTCTGGTTGGTGATCTTACCGGTCTTCAGGTCCACCGAGAAATTCATGGGCAGCTTGCGGGCAGCCACGTAGTCCGCCGAAGCCTCCATGATGCCGTTGTTCACCGCAGCGGAGGCTGCGATCTCGTTGGCACGATCAGCGTGAAAATCTTTGCTCATCAGTTCGAGAGCTTCCATGGAAATACCGTTTTTTGTCATTCTGAAACTCCTTCCGATCCTATAGGATCTATGCTCTTTCTATATTAAGTATGTCGGTGAACCCTGTCAGTTCGAAAACTTCGTATACAGGGTCCGTCACATTTATTAGCTTCATGGTCTTCCCGGCCTTGTTCATCTTTTTCAGCATGAGAAGCACCACCCTGAGACCTGCTGAGGAGATGTAATTCATCTTTCCCATGTCCAGCACGATACCCCGGATCTCATCGGGTTCATCCTTGATCAGATCCTCCAGGTCAGGAGATGTGTTTATGTCCAGTCTTCCCTCCAGGGCGATGTTCCAGATGCCCTCGTTTACACTCTGTGTGATAGTCATGTTTCAGTGCCTCCACTACCTGATCTTTTTGGTGATAGTCAGGATGTTCCTGCCTTTCTCATAGCTGTAATCCACCTTATCCATGGTCTCCTTGACCATGTAAATGCCAAGCCCTCCTATATTTCTTTCCTCTGCCGGTGCGGTTATGTCCGGATCCGGCATGGCAAGAGGATCGAAGGGCTGGCCGGAATCCGAGAAGCTGATGGTCATGATCGTTTCACCGTTCTCCTCTTTGATCTCGGATGTGACCACTGCAGTCCCCTGTCCGTCAGGGTATGCATAGTTTGCGATATTGGTAAAGATCTCCTCTGCGGATATCTGTATCTTCATCAGAGTGCCGGGGGGACAATCTACCGCCTCGGTCTGGGCTTCCAGGAAATCATTGAGCCTGTCCAGTTCACGGGTATCAGCGCTGAGCACGATCTCCTGCTTGTTAGAAGGCGCTTCCATAATATCGTCCTCCTTCCCCATCCACATGAATCCGATCATGGTCATATCATCGAACTGAGGTGCATCGCCTGCGAATTCTGAGGTCTTGACCGAAACAGCCTCCAGCAGATCTTTCGGATCATTCCATTCGGCGCTGTTTAAGGCTTCCAATAATCTGTCGGTTCCGAAAAGCTTCTCATCAGAATTGGTCGTTTCCGGCACTCCGTCAGTGTACACGAAGAATCCGCCGCCCTTCTCCAGGTCGAACTCGTAATCCTTATACTTCATGCCTTTAAGCCCCGCCAGCACGAATCCGTGGGGATCCTTTAATAGCTCAAAACACTTGTCCCCGCCGAATATGGCAGGATATTCGTGTCCTGCGTTCGCTGCGATCACGTGACCTGTGGATATCTCGCATATCCCAAGCCAGCAGGTCACGAACATCTCGGCCTCGTTACCCTCGGCCAGCTGTTCGTTTACATCTCTCAGTATCTCCGCCGGGGTGCCCCCCTGCATAGCCCTGTTCTTTATGAGTGTCTTGGATATTACCATGAACAGCGCTGCAGGCACTCCCTTTCCTGATACGTCCGCAATGACGAAGGCTATATGGTCATCATCAATTAAGAAGAGATCGTAGAAGTCTCCCCCTACCTCCCTGGCAGGATCCATGGATGCATATATGCGAAGGTTTTTCTTTTCCGGGAATGGCGGGAATATTCTGGGCAGCATATCCGCCTGGATCTTCTGAGCAACGTTCAGTTCCGCCCCTATCCTTTCCTTTTCCGCCGTAACTGTCTGAAGGTTCTCCACATAGCTCTTGAGGCTGTCCTGCATCTCGTTGAACTTGGCAGCCAGCTCGCCGGTCTCGTCATTTGATTTGGGCACGACCTTGGTATCGAAGTCTCCTGCTCCGATGTTCCCCACCTGTTCGCTCAAAGCGCTCAGGGGATTGGTGATAGTCCTGGCCAGATAGTATCCGACGATGGATACCATGAGACCTATCATTATGAAGGACATGATCGCATTTATTATGAGTCCGCCCAGGAAGGCCCTGAGCTTGTCTGCGTGGGAGTCGACGATCTTCTGAGCCTGGTCGTCCACCCTGTCGATGGGGGCTACGACCTCTTTCCGGTCGATGGCCGTGCAAAGCGTCCAGCCCGTCTCCGGCACCAGAGCAGAGGCTATGTAGAGCTCCTTTCCGTCCAGCACCGCAAAAAACGCTCTTCCGCCATTGGTCATGAGCGCCTGGCGTACTCTTCCCGGGTTCTCGAAATGCGCATCGAAGGAAGGCTCGAAACTGCCGCCTTCCGGAACCTCATAGGCAATGAGATCGTAATTATCTCCCAAAAGGAAACTGGTGCCCGTATCTCCCAGACCGTCCGCCAAGATCTCTTCAGCCATGATGTCGAAAAATATATCCACAGCCACCACGCCTTTGACCGTACCGTCAGGTCCGGCGAAGGTCCTTACCGCGGTGATGTATGTGTCCCCGAAGGGATCAATGTAGGTCTCAGTCCAAAGTACCTTGCCCGGGTCCGACATAGCCAGCTTGTACCAGTTCCTCTCCTTGGCAACGTAATCCGGAGAATAATTCTGTTCGGCGCTGTACACATAGGCAATATCACTTTCAGTTCCGATATAGAAACCGTCGTAAATGGAATTTTCCTCCATTTCGGCGGAAAAGATCGTCTGTGCGTAAGACAGCAGATTCAGTTCTTTTGCTGCCTCATCGGTGAAGGGTGCGCCTCCGCACATCATATAAAGGGCGCACAGTTCCTGCGGGTTATTGTAGGATTTGGGTCTGACTTCATAGGGAGAGGGCCCGTAGCGTTCGGGATGGGCATATATCTCCTCCAAAAAAACCGCCGCAGCTCCTACCGCTGAAGATATTTCCCGGAGTGAACGGTCCGTGGCCTCACTCTGCATGGATACCAGGGTCTTTAGAGCATCCTCCGCCTGATTCAGCATCGCATTTGATGTTGAGTTACTGACCGTTAAAGCAACGTCATGGTACATGCTCTCCACCTGTCCGCTGAGGTTCGCCATCATGCTGTACAGACCTGCATACGACAAAAGGAGCGTACCCACGGCCACCAACAGGATGACCACGATAAGCTTCGTCCTGATCTTCATGTTCTTGATTAATTTGCCCATGCTCTGACCGTCCTTCCGCCGGTGAGTAACGCAGTTTATCCATCCGTCCCGCAAAAGATCGCGAGACCCCACTTCATAATTTTATGGTTTTAATTTGACTTTGTCAAACTATCCAGGATTTTTGTTCCCATGTCATACATCCGATCATCCAGCACCGCAAAGGTCACCTCCAAATCGTAGTCCGGATGGGCCCTGAGATACTTGGAGACAGACTTTAACGCCACCTTCCAGGCCTCCTCCTTCGGATATCCATATATACCCGATGAGATCACGGGAAAGGCTATGGACCTGCATCCATTCTCCTCCGCCAGCTTCATCGAGGCCTGATAGCAGTCATGGAGCTGCTTTTCCTCTCCGTTGGAGCCGCCCCTCCAGATGGGTCCCACAGCGTGGATCACGAACTTGGCTCTTAGCTTGAAGCCCGGAGTGATCACTGCGCTTCCCGTAGGACAATAGCCGTACTTGTCGCAGGCCCTCTGCATGTTCCATGCTCCCGCTTCCCTGAAGATGGCCCCGCAGACCCCGCCTCCCTTCAAAAGGGAAGAATTGGCCGCATTTACGATGCAGTCCACATCCAGATCCGTAATTCCTATCTTTCTTATGTTGATCGACATGATGACACCTCGCCAAAGATCAGTTAATACATATTACACCCCCGATTATATCACACTCCCGCCCTGATATCGACTATTTACGATGCAGGTGTTTTTTGCGCAAAAAATTATGATCCGCCTATTGACATACGGGATCAGAGGTATATAATAAAGCTAACATATGAACAATTGTTCAAATGTTTGAACCAAGTTTAAAAATCATTTACATATTTTCACAGGAAGGAAGGTCCTAAGATGAAGAAGACTTACAAGATCGACGTGGACTGCGCCAACTGCGCAAACAAGATGGAAGAGGCGACCAAGAATACGGAGGGCGTCAAGGATGCCGTGGTCAACTTCATGACACTTAAGATGAAGGTGGAGTTCGAGGATGACGCTGATCCCGATCAGGTGATGCAGGACGTGATCAAGAACTGCAAGAAGGCTGAATCCGACTGCGAGATCTACCTTTAAACACAGCTGATCCACTGCCCTGCTATAACTGCGCGGGGCAGTTTCGTTTTACACTAAGAGGAAAGACATGAATAATAAGCAACGAAAAATGCTCATAAGGATCATTTCCGCGGCAGTGCTGATCATTATCCTTCACTTCCTGCCTACGGAGGGCTGGCTCAGATTCTGCCTCTACATGGTCCCTTATCTGATCGTGGGCTATGATATTTTGCGAAAAGCCGTGAAGGGCATATTGAACGGTCAGATCTTCGATGAAAACTTCCTGATGGCAGTGGCCACCGTGGGAGCCATCGCCCTGGCCCTCATAAGCCGGAGCGGCGACTACACCGAGGCCTGCGCCGTAATGCTTTTCTACCAGATCGGAGAGTTCTTCCAGGGCTATGCCGTAGGCAAAAGCCGCAGGAACATCAGCGCTCTCATGGACATTCGCCCGGATTACGCCAATCTGGTGGAAGACGACGATGTCCAAAAGGTGGACCCGGACGAGGTGGAAGTGGGAAGCATCATACAGGTCTCCCCGGGAGAAAAGATCCCCATTGACGGCATAGTCACCGAGGGCAGCAGCTCCCTCAACACCAGCGCCCTCACAGGCGAGAGCGTGCCCAGGACGGCCCGGGTGGGAGACGAAGTGATCAGCGGATGCATCAACTTAAGCGGTGTCCTCAGGATCCGCACCACCAAGGAATTCGAAGAATCCACGGCATCCAAGATCCTGGACCTGGTGGAAAATTCCTCCATGAGGAAGTCCAGGTCCGAGAATTTCATAACCAAATTCGCAAAATACTACACTCCCATAGTCTGCCTCAGCGCCCTGGTGCTGGCAGTGCTGCCCCCGCTGATCTCCGGGCTCATCCTTAAGACCGGCTTTACCTGGGGCACATGGGTGTACAGGGCCCTGACCTTCCTTGTCATAAGCTGTCCCTGCGCCCTGGTGGTCAGCATTCCCTTAAGCTTCTTTGCAGGTATCGGCGGTGCAAGCCACGAAGGCATACTGGTGAAGGGTTCCAACTATCTTGAGACCCTTTCCAAGGTCCGCACCGTTGCCTTCGATAAGACCGGGACCATGACCAAGGGAGTGTTCAAGGTAAGCGGAGTCCATCATTCCTCCCTGCCTGACCATGAGCTTCTCAGGCTGGCCGCCCTCACCGAGACCTACTCTAATCACCCGATCTCCAAGAGCATCAAGGAAGCTTACTGCGAATTATCCGGTGAAGATCCTTCAGATATATCAGGAAGTCACGATGTCACAGACGTTGAAGAGATCAGCGGCCAGGGCGTAATGGCCACGGTGGAGGGGAAGCGTCTCGCCGTGGGAAATGCCAGGCTCATGACTGCAGTGGGAGCTCAACCCATAGAATGCTCCGAGGCCGGTACCCTGGTCCACGTAGCCATGGACGGCAAGTATCAGGGGCATATCCTAATCTCTGACCAGCTCAAGCCCACCGCCGGTGAGGCCATTGAGACTCTCAGAAGGCGGGGCGTGGATCGAACCGTCATGCTGACAGGAGACTCCTCCAAGGTGGGACAGAAGGTTGCCCTGGATCTTGGCATAGATCAGGTCAAGTGCGAGCTTCTGCCTGAGGACAAGGTGAATGAAGTTGAGAAACTACTTTCCGAGGAAGCTGCCAGATCCGGCGGCAAGTCCAAGGTGGCCTTCGTGGGAGACGGAATCAATGATGCACCGGTGCTTTCCATGGCAGATGTGGGAATAGCCATGGGTGCCCTGGGGTCAGACGCAGCCATAGAAGCCGCAGACGTGGTGCTCATGGACGATGATCCCCTGAAGATCTCCAAGGCCATCGGCATCGCCCGCAAGTGCATGAGGATCGTCTATGAGAACATCGTCTTCGCCATAGGCGTCAAGCTCATATGCCTGCTCCTGGGAGCTCTGGGAATAGCCAACATGTGGCTGGCCATATTCGCAGACGTGGGAGTCATGGTCATCGCAGTGCTAAATGCAATAAGAGCGCTCTTCGTCAAAAACCTGTAACAGAATTGATCGATAATCAAAAGAGGTAAGTTATGATAGATAATATGATAGAAAACGACCAGATCCACCAGGATCTGGTCACAAGACTCCAGGCCAACATGCCTGATGAGACCAAGCTCTACGATCTGGCTGAACTATACAAAGTCTTCGGAGATTCCACAAGAATAAGGATCATGTTTGTTTTGCTGGACGATGAGGTCTGCGTCTACGACATCGCAGCCACCCTCAACATGACCCAGTCCGCCATTTCCCACCAGCTGAGGATCCTCAAGCAAAACAGACTAGTGAAGGGCCGCCGTGTAGGCAAACAGATCTACTATTCTCTGGACGATGAACACGTGCGTTCCATCATCGCCATGGGAAGAGAGCATCTGGAAGAGAACGACTGAGGATCACCGGTGCTCGGGGTATTGTTTTTTGCGTCATATGATGATAAAATACTTTAAAATTATACTATTTCATCAAACAGAGGTGAGAGATCATGGATAATCGCATGGAAGTTCTCCTCATGTGCTCCCCCTTCAAGCATGTAATAACTTCTACTTTAGCTAAAATAAAAGAAGAATACGGCCTTAAGAAAGTGGATGTGGAGGTTCTCTATTATCTCTCCATCTGCAAGGAGCAGAATACTCCCACCGATATCTACAGGCGTCTCATGCTGAACAAGGGCCACATCTCTCAGGCTCTGGAATGCCTGACAGAGCACGGCCTCATCGAAGCCAGGCCGGATGAGCGTGACGGAAGGTGTACCCATTACCTGGTAAGGCCCGAGGCTGCCAACATTATCCGGCTGATCCGTGATCTCCAGCTGGACATGGAAAGGCAGCTATTAAAGGATATTTCCGAAGAAGAAATGATATTATTCCAGATGGTCCTGGACAAGATGTACCAAAATATTTCAAACATCTGACAGACCGCGACCTAACTTAGAAAGGTTTCCCCATGGATCTTATAAAAGGTGAAAAGATAAAATTAAAAAACCGCGCAGGCGGTGAACTGGAGCTTTTGTTCCGCAGATGCACTGTGGACGATCTGGATTCCGTAATGGCTCTCCAGAGCCGTGTGGTCAGCAAGATCGCATCCGACATGCGCGCCGACGGGGCGGATCCGGACCTGGATGAGAAGACCCATTTCCACGGTCAGGACATGAGAAGCGCAACCCTCTTCATCTCCGACCCACGTGAAGAGATCGAAGAGTCCCTCGAAAGGGACTTCTGCGTGGCCGCCTTCGACCGCGATCTCATGGTGGGATTCTCCCTAATGATATCTGACGGCGTAGGCGAGAAGAATCTGGGAAACGTTCTGGGGTATACCGAGGAACAGCTTAAGACCTGCGTCAACTTCGAGACCACCTTCGTGGATCCCGCCTACAGGGGATTCGGCCTTCAGAGGATGTTCATGGATATAAGGACCGAGGAGGCCCTGCGCATCGGAGCCACAGAGGCCCTCACCAGCGTCTCCCCTGACAATGCCAAAAGCCTTGCCAATATCACGAGAAGCGGGTTCGTGCCGGTCAAGGAAGTTGTGATCTACTACGGCCTCAAAAGGATGATCTTCAGAAAGAAGCTTCAGTAAGGTCCTGATCGTTTATGTGCCCGAAGTGAGCCTCCTTGGCTCCCCGGCTCAGGATCAGTTCCCAATCCTTTGCAAGCCTCTCATTGTTCTCGTAGGCAGGTATGAAGCTCATGGGCTCCAGGTCTCCCACGAAGCAGTGGCCGTCGTCCAGGATCAGGGCTATGCCATCCGGGCTGTGGCTCAAGGTCGGAACTATCTCCCCTTGGATCCCCAGTCCGCGCAAAAAATCCCTGCCCTCGCTCAACCTCAGTTTCAAGGCGCTCTCCTCTTCCAAGGGTCTGTAACTGAGCCCCCTCTGGCGGGCGAAGATGGGGTCCGAATAGTGGACTGACTCCCACTGATTCTCAAATATTACCGGTCTCACCCCAAGCTCAGCCAGTTCCCCCATGAGCCCCATGTGGTCAGGATGATAGTGGGTGGCCATGACAAAGCGGATGTCCGAAAGCGCGACACCGCATTTTTTTATTTCCCTGAAGAATGAGGGAAGCGTGCCCGGCATATCGGTGTCCAGAAGGAGGCCGTTTATATAGTATGTGTTTGTATTACCGTATCTTAGTTTGATAAACGATCCCATTACAGAAATCCTCCAAGTATATTTAGCCTGAACCCGGGCGAAGTGTCAATATGGTGCAGGGCCGGTTTTTTGCGTCGGCAATTGACGAAAATGCATTTCAGTAATATAATAAATATAGAATTTTGTGTATAAATTCTTCTTTTGAACCATAGCCAATATGTACGACAGAATTGAGGTGAAGATATGCCATTATTCGGAAAGAAACCTGCAGCTCAGGTAGCAGCCAACGTAACCGAGGCTGTTGCCGAGAAAGTTAAAGAGACCACAGCTGAAGTCAAGGAAACTACAGCAGAAGTTAAGGAAACAGTTCAGGTCAACGCCACTGCCCTCAAGGCAAAGGCTGAAGCCAAGATCGCAGCCGCCAAGGCAAAGGCTGAAGCTGAAGCCAAGGCAGTAGCAGAAGCAGTGGAGGAAGCTAAACCCGACTACAAGCTCACAGTTGACGGAGTATGGGGACCGCTGACCACAAAGACCACCCAGCACATTCTGGGCGTAGAGGAAGACGGCATTCTGGGACCCATCACCACCAAGGCCATCCAGGCTAAGGTGGGTGCCACCGCCGACGGAGAGTGGGGGCCGCTGACCACAAAGGCAATGCAGACCTTCCTTGGAGTTACCGTAGACGGCATCAAGGGGCCTGAGACCATCAAGGCCTGGCAGACCTGGTGCAACAACAATCTGTAAATATCCTTTCTGGTAAAAGCCCCGGTGCCATAATGCTGCGGGCTCATAAGGAAGTATTTTCACATGTATGGAATGGTGTAGTCTTTCAGGACTGCACCATTCCTGTTTTTATGCTGTTATGCGATACTGCT
>ONAY01000018.1 GCA_900315895.1 uncultured Eubacteriales bacterium | reverse complement strand
TCATTCGGATATATCCGGTATCGGTATCCTCTTCTCATTTCCCTTTTCCCCCTGACTTTCGATATATCTTCTGATTAACTCGACAGGTGCTCCTCCTGCTGTCAAAAGGCAGAAGCTCTGACTCCAGAATGCTCCTTTCCACAGTTTCTCTCTGATTTCAGTCCTCTTTTTATTTCGACTGATTATATTATATCACACTTTTCATTTACGAACAAACGTTCTTTGGTTGTTCTTTTGTCATTTTTTGCAATTCATCCCACCACTTGCAGAAGATGGGGGATTTCTTGCTTATTTCTTGTTAAAGCTAAGTTGGGCGGATTTTTTGCGCAGGCGCATTGCGCAAAAAATATAAATGCGGCCCCGGGCGCACATGGCGACCCGGGACCGCCAGGGTGGGTCTAAAGTTGTACCTGTTTCTCGTAGTAAGGCAGTATGGCCACCTCCAAATTGCCGTTCCGCTGCCTCAGCTCGTCGATGAACTGTTTTTCGGCGGATGCGTCCTTCATGCGGATCCTGTAGGAAAGTTTGAACAGAGACCCCATGGCTGTGGTCTTGACTCCGTCTGCCTCATGGAAAGCCAGATACTTGTCAAACACGTCGTCGAAAACATCGGTATAGTCCAGAGACTCGGGGATGGTCACCTTGAGCAGACGCTCTGCGGTTGTGCCGTGCTCGAATATGGGCAGAGCTGCGATCAGATTGAAGATCCCTGCCAACCCCAGGAGGATCACCACTCCGTAGGCCAGGTATCCCATGCCGAAGGCGATGCCGGAGCTCATTGCCATAAGTATGGCCGCCAGCTCGTCCGCAGAGCCCTGGGCGGATCTGAACCTTATAAGGCTGAATGTGCCGCCCATGGCGATGCCTGCGCCGATGGACCCGGACACGAAGGTTATTACCGTTGCGATGGCAAAGGGCATTATAGCTGTCACCAGGAAGAATCTTCTGGTGGACCTGACCCTGAAGGACATGAGCCATGAGAATACCAGGCCTGCCATAAGGGAAACCCCTGCCATCATGAAAAACGACTGCGCTGTTAGTGTTGAAGTATATATAGTATTGAACATAGTTTTACCCATCCCTTTCTGTATTTTAAACCCTTGCTATGCGGCGCTCCCAAGGCCTGATCTCTGTGGCTCCGGTGCCGCACCGGTGAAATTTAGAGGTTTTCTCGTCATCATTCTCTTGTAGGCCTCTCCGTACTTGGAAAAGCTTGTCTTGTAGATCTTCCCTTTGGAGAGGATCTCCGTGAGCCAAAGCGGCATGGCCTGCTGGACCTTGATCTCCATGATGCAAAATCCCTTGGGAAGGAGGCTCTCCCCCTCCATGGATGTGGAGAGATCCAGGTGATGATCCCTGAACCTGGGATCGAAATCGAAGGTGATCCTCAGGTCTCCATCCGGCTGGAAATATGCGATGCGATCGTAGATGATCAGGCAGGCCGGCCTGAGCCCTTTATGAAAATCTCTGAAGTACTCCAGTTCTTTTGCGATCTGGTTCTCGCAGTACTTGGGGCTCTCAGGAAAGGATCCTCCTGCGAAGAAGCGCTCCAGCCCCGCAACGTCCGTGGAGATGCGCCTCTTGTACACCTCGCCTTTGCACTTCCTCTTGATCTCCAGGAAGACCGGGCTACCCGGGGCGGCAAGGCCGTAGGACCTGGCGCGGATCTTTTCCTTGAAGGGCGGCTTCTCGATGGAGTTTGCAATCAGCTTCATGTCCTCCGTATCGTAGTACAGGGAAGCGATCTGGGTGAGTCCGAACTGGTCGGGCTCCATGCGCCCCTGAAGGGCCGCCATCATGTATCTCGTCTGGACCGGGTCAAGCACGTATTTGAGCTCGGTCCTCTTCATTACTTCTATTGGATTCTTAACTACTGTCATCTTGTTACCTCCTCGGTACCCGCTTTTGATGGTACCAAGATAACAATGATTCCTTGAAGAAACCTTGAAGGCGCAAAAAATAAAATAAATTTTTTTGCACCAAAAAAGACCCTCTTCAGCGAAGGTCTTTAGTGATCATTATTTATGCTCTCTCAAAGTCGGGTCTCCAGCCGGCAAACTGCCTGAACTGTTCATCGGTACGGTTATAGTATCTCTCATTCTTGTCAAAGCCGGCGTTTTTTGATGCGTGGGACTCTCTCAAAACATTTTAGCACTCTCCTATTGACAGTGCTAACAATTGGTGATATTATTCTCTCGTAGGCAGGGGTCTGCCTTGGATATTTTGTTAAATCTACCTTTATATATATGAATACACCAAAAAGGGGGTGTGGAAATGAATATCAACAAGTTCACTCAGAGGTCGCTTCAGGCAGTGCAGGATCTGGAGAAGACCGCATACGATTTCGGAAACCAGGAGGTGGAACAGGATCACCTTCTGTACAACCTGCTGAATCAGGAGGACAGCCTGATCCTGAAGCTTTTGGAAAAGATGGGCGTGCCCGGGGAGCAGTTCAGATCCGACCTTATGGCTCAGCTGGAGCGCAAGGTCAAGGTCTCAGGGGGACAGCTTCAGATGGGAGTCTACCTCAACAAATCCCTGGCCTACGCAGGCACCATCGCCCAGAAGATGGGGGACGAGTATGTCTCCGTGGAGCACCTTTTCCTGGCCATGATCAGGGAGCCCAACCCTGACATGAAGCGCCTCTTCAAGAATTACGGCATCACAAACGAGTCCTTCTTGGAGGCTCTTTCCACCGTAAGGGGCAACCAGAAGGTTATGACCGACAACCCGGAGGCCACCTACGAATCTCTGGAGAAGTACGGTACAGACCTGACCGACAAGGCCAGAAACCAGAAGCTGGACCCCGTAATCGGCCGTGACCAGGAGATCAGAAACGTCATCAGGATCCTTTCCAGAAAGACTAAGAACAACCCCGTACTGATCGGCGAGCCCGGCGTAGGTAAGACCGCAGTAGTGGAGGGGCTGGCCCAGAGGATCGTAAAGGGCGACGTGCCCGAGGCTCTTAAGGACAAGACCATTTTCTCACTGGACATGGGGTCTCTGGTGGCTGGCGCCAAGTACAGAGGCGAGTTCGAAGAGAGGCTCAAGGCCGTGCTTCAGGAGGTAGTCTCCTCAGAGGGCCGCATCATCCTCTTCATAGATGAGCTTCACCTCATCGTCGGTGCAGGCAAGACCGACGGCGCCATGGACGCAGGCAATATGCTGAAGCCCATGCTGGCCAGAGGCGAGCTGCACTGCATCGGCGCAACCACCCTAGACGAGTACCGCAAATACATCGAGAAGGACGCCGCCCTTGAGCGTCGTTTCCAGCACGTCATGGTGGATGAGCCCACGGTGGAGGATACCATCTCCATCCTGAGAGGGCTCAAGGAACGCTACGAGGTATTCCACAAGGTTAAGATCACCGACAGCGCCCTGGTGGCCGCGGCACAGCTCAGTGACCGCTACATCACAGACAGATTCCTTCCCGACAAGGCCATCGACCTGATGGACGAGGCCTGCGCCCAGATCAAGACCGAGATGGATTCCCTTCCGGTTGAGCTGGACGAACTGAACCGCAAAATAACTCAGATGACCATAGAGGAGACCGCCCTTAAGAAAGAGACCGATCAGCTCTCCAAGGAAAGGCTGGAGGATCTTGAGGAGAACCTGGCGGAGTTGAAGGAACAGTTCGCCACCCGCAAGGCTCAGTGGGAAAATGAAAAGGCCTCAGTTGACAAGCTTTCCCAGCTGAGAAAGACCAGGGAGGACCTGAACCGCCAGATCGAGGATGCCGAGAGGCGTTACGACCTGGACAAGGCAGCCGAGCTTAAGTACGGCGAGCTTCCCAGAATAGAAAAAGAACTGGCCGAAGAAGAGGCCAGAGTCAAGAGCGAGGACCTGAGCCTGGTCCACGAGGCGGTCACAGAGGATGAGATCGCACGCATCATTTCCAGATGGACCGGCATCCCCGTAGCCAAGCTGACAGAGGGCGAGCGCGAAAAGGTTTTGAATCTGGGAGACGATCTCCACAAGAGAGTCATCGGTCAGGATGAGGCGGTGGCCAGAGTCACCGATGCCATCATCCGGTCCAAGGCCGGCATCAAGGATCCTTCCAAACCCATAGGTTCCTTCCTCTTCCTCGGTCCCACAGGCGTGGGCAAGACGGAACTTGCCAAGTCCCTGGCAGAGAGGCTTTTCGACGACGAGAACAACATGGTCAGGATCGACATGTCCGAGTACATGGAGAAATTCTCCGTGTCCAGACTTATCGGAGCTCCTCCGGGATACGTGGGCTACGAGGAGGGTGGCCAGCTTACCGAGGCAGTGCGCCGTAAACCTTACTCCGTGGTGCTTTTCGACGAGATCGAAAAGGCCCATCCGGACGTGTTCAACGTTCTCCTTCAGGTGCTGGACGACGGCCGTATCACCGACTCTCAGGGCCGCACCGTGGACTTCAAGAACACAATTCTGATCATGACCTCCAATATTGGATCTGAATACCTTCTGGACGGCATCACCCCGGAGGGCGACATCACCGAAGCCGCCGCATCCGCCGTTCAGAACGATCTCAGAGCCCACTTCAGGCCTGAGTTCCTGAACAGGCTGGACGAGATCATCATGTTCAAGCCCCTTACAAAGGAGAACATTTCAGGCATAGTAGATCTCCAGGTTGCAGACCTGAACAAGCGTCTCAAGGACCGCCAGATCCAGATCGAACTCACTCCCGGTGCAAAAGACTTGATCGCGGACGCCGCCTACGATCCGGTCTACGGCGCGAGACCCCTCAAGCGTTACATTCAGATGAACGTGGAGACCCTGTCCGGCAGGCTGATCCTCTCGGGAGAAGTACGTGAAGGTTCCACCATCGTCATAGACGCGGATGGGAGCGGAGAGTTGAAGGCAGAAGTGAAATAAAGGTATAAAGATAGCCCGGCAGAATCATACCTGCCGGGCTTTTTCGTGTATTCTGTTCACTATGTCCACTAAATCAGACTCTCCGCCGTCTTCCTGATCGCACCAACAAGCGGATCGTACAGCTCGTGGGGCGGAATGCAGTATTCCACTTCTTTCTCCCCGCAGTCGGTCTTCCAGGTGATCTTAAAGATGTACTCGTTTGGCCCGTCCAGCATCTCCACTTCCGGTTCCGAGGGATCCTTGACCTTCGGCACATATTCCACAAGTTCAGGGATCAGCGGTTCCAGAGCCGATGCGATGATCTCCCACTGGGATTCTCTTAAGGGGGCATTGTTCACCTCCAAATGATCGGGGGCGAAGCTGCCGCTTTCCTTAAAGAAATTCGCCCAGATCATCTCCTCGGGGGTCACCTCATACATATAGTTCACGCCGTACATGGATCCGTGGAAAAACTTGCATTCGATCTTCGAAACATCCTTCACAGTCATTGTCTTCACCTCGTTTCTCAAATACGCCTTTCCTACATATATATTATATCATCCGAGTCTAAGAGGCTGCAACTTAGATGTTTTGCGCCGGGACAGCCCGCCTTCACACAATCTTCACACAAAATATCAAAAATTGTTAGCACTCTCCTCTTGACAGTGCCAACAGATAGTGATATAACATAATCGTCAGGAGGGCGAGAGGCCCGAAGGCCTGACAGATAATGCAAATACGATCCGGTCATCCGGACCAGACATATTCAAAAGGAGGAATTTAAAATGTTATTACCCAGCATCTTTGGAGACAACTTATTCGACGAATTCGTGGACGACATGTTCCCTGCCAACACCAGGAAGACATACAGACAGCAGCCCAGCATCATGAGGACCGATATCAGAGAGACCGACGACAGTTACGTACTGGACGTTGAGCTTCCCGGCTTCAAGAAGGAAGACGTAAAGCTTCAGTTGAAGGACGGTTATCTGAACATCACCGCATCCACCCAGTCCACCGACGAAGAGAAGGACGATCAGGGCAAGTTCCTGAGACGCGAGCGTTACACGGGAGCTATGGAGAGAAGCTTCTATGTGGGCGAGGACCTCACCGAGGAGGACGTAAAGGCCAGATTCGAGAAGGGCGTGCTGACGCTGACCCTTCCTAAGGAGCAGCCCAAGAAGATCGAGGAACCTAAGTTCATCGCTATCGAATAATAATTCTTTTGCGGGATCCGTGTACTGATGAGCACGGAGACCCCCGCTGAAGCCAATAGTACCAAAGGCATTGATAAGCCGGCGCGAGATCGCGCCGGCCTTCCTTTTTGTGACACAAAACATACAAATTCTAGGTTTTATGTTATACGACATTATTTTTCGACTTAAAATCGCACCTCGCCTTGTATAAATAAAAATAATGATGGAAACCTATTCTGTTATGGTTTATAATCAAACTGGTACCCGGGATCAAATCCCCGGTTTTGTGCACCCTGTTGACCGGTCATTGGCCGGCAAACATCGATTCAGGAGAGAAGGTGATGTGGAATGAGCAAAAAGAATGTCTCCTATATCCTTAAGAGACTGGTCCTTGCAGTACTTACCGTATGGGTGGTCATCACCCTGACCTTCTTCGTCATGCGTGCAGTCCCCGGCGGACCATTCATGAGCGAGAAGGCCATAACTCCGGCAGCGCAGGCTGCTCTGGAGGCCAAGTACGGGTTAGACAAGCCTCTGTTCGTACAGTATGTGACCTACCTTAAGGACATAGCGCTGCACTTTGACTTCGGTCCCTCCCTCAAACAGAGGGGCAGAATGGTCATCGACGTGATCACTGACGGTCTCAGGACATCGGTCAAGCTGGGAGTCATCGCAGCCGTATTCGCTGCGTTCTTCGGCATAATCCTTGGGTCTGTGGCCGCACTTCGGAGAAACAAATTCATTGATAAATGTATCATGGTCCTCACCACAGCGCTGATCTCCATGCCGACGTTCATCATAGGGTCTCTGATGCTCATCTTGTTTTCTGTTAAGTTGGGATGGCTGCCCGCCAACGGCGAGACCGCCAAAGGACTTATTCTACCTATCATAAGCCTCGGACTCTATCCCATGAGCTATATCACCCGACTTACCAGATCTTCCATGCTGGATGTTTTGGGCCAGGATTACATCAGGACCGCAAAGGCAAAGGGCGTAAGCGGAGCCATGATCATTTTCGGACACGCTCTGAAGAACAGCTTGATCCCTGTCATCACTTACTTCGGACCCATGCTGGCTTACATCGTCACAGGATCCCTTGTGGTTGAGCAGATCTTCGCTGTCCCGGGCATCGGGCGTGCCTTCGTCAACAGCATAACCAACCGAGACTATCCATTGATCATGGGCACCACCATCGTGCTGGCCACCCTGATCGTGATAATGAACCTGATCAGTGACATCCTGTACAAGGTGGCTGATCCGAGGATAAATCTGGAGTAAGGAGGGGCGAGGATGTTCAATAAGCAAAAGATCTTAAGTCTTCAGCAGGATCCGAACCTTTTCCTTCCTGCCACAGACGAAGAAAAAGAATACATGGTGCAGATGCGCGAGTCCTCCACCTTCTTCAAGGACGGTCTCAAAAGACTCTTGAAGAACGATGTGGCGGTAGTCAGCATCATCGTTATCATAGTTATCACCCTTTCCGCGATCTTCGTTCCCATGTTCTGGCCGTATTCTTACGACAAAATGCTGGGCGTGGCTCCCGGAAAGCAGGTGGATAACTCCTACAACAACCTGAGGCCCTTCGAGTACGGAGCGACGGAGCAGGCGAATATCGATGCGGGCGAGAAGGTCTTTCCCCACATCTTCGGCACGGATGCCCAAGGCCGTGACTACTTCATACGAGTGGTCTACGGCACCAGGATATCCCTGGCTGTGGGATTCTTCGCCAGCCTGATCGTGCTCATCATCGGCATGCTGGTAGGCTCTATTTCCGGATATCTGGGAGGTAAAGTCGACTTGATAATAATGAGGATAGTGGATATCATCTATTCACTTCCTGACATGCTGATGGTCATTCTTCTGGCCTCCGTCATGAGGGTGGCCCTGACCCCTGTCATAGAGGGAACGGTGCTGGCCAAGATCGGAGCCAACATAATTTCGCTGTTCATCGTGTTCGGTGTTCTGTACTGGGTATCCATGTCCAGACTGATCCGTGGACAGATCCTGTCCCTGAAGGAGCAGGAATACGTTCTGGCATCCAGAGCAGCAGGAGCCAAGGGAGGCTGGATCATCAGGAAGCATCTGCTTCCCAACTGCATCTCAGTCATCATCATTTCCACGGCTCTTCAGATTCCGTCAGCCATCTTCACCGAGAGCTATCTGTCCTTCCTCGGACTGGGTGTTAACGCTCCCATGCCCTCGCTGGGATCCCTTGCTTCGGACGCTCTGAACGGAATCAACTCATACGCATACAGACTGGTGATCCCTGCGATCATCATCTCGCTCATAGTACTTTCTCTGAATCTCTTCGGAGACGGCTTGAGGGATGCTTTCGATCCCAAGCTGAGACGCTAGGAAGGAGGTTGTGAAATGGCTTTACTTGAAGTAAAAGATCTAAGAACATCCTTCTTCACAGCAGCAGGAGAAGTCAAAGCCGTAAACGGCATCTCCTTCAGTCTGGACAGGCATAAGGTCCTGGGCATAGTTGGAGAATCCGGTTCCGGCAAATCCGTCACCGCCTATTCCATCATGCAGATCCTGGACCCCAACGGCAAGATCGTCGGCGGTTCAGTGAAACTGGACGGTCAGGAACTGGTAGGTGCCGGTGAAAAGGTCATGAAGACCGTAAGAGGAAACAAGATCTCCATCATTTTCCAGGATCCCATGACCTCCCTTAACCCCACCTACACAGTGGGGCACCAGCTTATAGAAGCCATCACCCTCCACACAGACCGTGACAAGAAGCAGGCCTGGGACAGGGCGGTAGAGCTTTTGAAGCTGGTAAACGTCAACGAGCCTGAGAAGAGGATGAAACAGTATCCCTTCGAGCTCTCCGGCGGTATGAGGCAGCGTGTCATGATCGCCATGGCCCTTTCCTGCGAGCCGGACATCCTGATCGCAGACGAGCCAACCACCGCGCTGGACGTTACCATCCAGGCTCAGATCCTGGAGCTCATGAAGAGCCTGCAGGACCAGCTGGGAATGGCCATCATCATGATCACCCATGACCTGGGCGTAGTGGCTCAGCTCTGCGACGAGATCATCGTAATGTATGCGGGTTCCATCTGCGAGAGAGGAACGGCAGAGGACATCTTCTACGATCCTCACCACTCCTATACCAAGGGCCTCTTAAAATCCATTCCCACAGTGGACATGGAGGGCAAAAAATTAGAGCCCATCACCGGTACACCCATCGACCTTCTCAACATGCCCAAGGGCTGTCCCTTCGCACCCAGATGCGATGACGCCATGCATATCTGCATCACCCAGACCTGTGACTTCGTTGAGATAAACGAACATCACTCCTCGGCCTGCTGGGTCAATGTGAAGGAAATGATGGACCAGCAGAAAGGAGGTGCTTCCAATGAGTGAAGAGAAAGAAGTTTTGCTCAGAGTAGAACACCTTAAGGAATATTTCGATATCAGCACAGGATTCTTTTCCACCAAACCCTTAAAGGCTGTGGATGACGTCTCCTTCGAGATCAACAAGGGAGAGACGCTGGGACTGGTAGGAGAGTCCGGCTGCGGCAAGACCACCGTAGGCCGTACCATCCTTCATCTCTATCAGCCCACCGGAGGAAAGGTCTTCTTCGAGGGTAAAGAGATCAAGACCAAGGATGATCTGATGAATCTCAGGAAGAAAGCCACCATGGTCTTCCAGGATCCCTATTCCTCTCTGAACCCCCGTATGACGGTCAGCGACATCATCGGAGAGCCCCTGGACATCCACAAGATGTACACGGATAAAAAAGCCCGTCAGGAGCGCATTCTGGAGCTCATGGGCCACGTAGGACTCAACTCCGAGCACGCCGCCAGGTATGCTCACGAGTTCTCCGGCGGTCAGAGGCAGAGGATCGGTATCGCCAGAGCCCTGGCTCTGAACCCCTCCTTCATCGTCTGCGACGAGCCTGTATCGGCCCTGGACGTATCCATCCAGGCTCAGGTCATCAACATGTTCGATGAGCTGCAGGACAAGCTGGGACTGACATACCTCTTCATCGCCCACGATCTTCTGGTGGTGAAACACATATCCGACCGCATTGCGGTAATGTATCTGGGCAAGATGGTGGAGCTTGCAGATTCTGATGAGATCTATCATCACCCCCTGCACCCCTACACCAAGTCGCTGATATCAGCAGTTCCCGTACCGGATCCCAAGATTGCCAGGGCCAACAAGAGGATCGCCCTCTCAGGAGATATTCCAAGCCCCCTGAATGCGCCTTCAGGTTGCCCCTTCAGGACCCGTTGTCAGTATGCCACAGAGGCCTGTGCAGAGACCATGCCTGAGTTCAAGGAGGTATCCTCCGGCCACTTCGTTGCCTGCCACAGGGTAGAGGAGATCGGCTGATCAATTGAAAACCATGTTCTTTCACGTGTTTTGCACGTAAAGATATATTCGTAAGCTTACTATTATAGAAAGGAAGGAAAGCATTATGAAAAAATTTTTAGCAGTACTTCTGATTTTCGCAATGGTATTTACCTTCGCAGCTTGCGGAGGCGGCGGTGGCGGAGAAGAAGGCTCCGGCGCAGTTACCGTTGAAGACGAAATGAAGATGGCAGAGATCCGTCAGGCTATCAGCCTTCTCTTCGACAGAAACTACATCTGTGAAGAGATCGGCCAGGCAGGACAGGTTCCCGCAAACACCTTCGTTGCCATGGGTATGACAGATGCTGATGGTTCTCAGTTCTATCAGAATGCCAACGGCGGAAAAGGCTATTACAGCGTTGACCCTGATGACTTCGAGGCAAACGTTCAGAAAGCCATCGAGATCCTGAAGAAGTACTATGACTGGGACGAGTCCACTCAGCAGTTCACCAACTTCCCCACACTTCACTACCTGTACAACACAAGTGAAGGTCACAAGGCTATCGGTGAATATCTCCAGAGTGCTCTTGCATCCGTTGGTATCACAATGGAGATGGAGAACCAGGAGTGGAACACATTCCTCAACACACGTAAAGCCGGCGATTACTCCATCGCACGTAACGGCTGGATAGCAGACTACAACGATCCTATCTGCTTCCTCGACATGTGGACATCCGGTTCCGGAAACAACGACGTACAGTTCGGTAAGGGCAACCACGCTAACCTTGCTATGTACAGCGTTGACACCACAGACGTTGGCTGCGACCTCAAGGTTGAGAACGGAACATGGGCTGAGACCTATGATCCCCTCATCTCTCTGATCAAGTCCACATCCGATGATGAGACACGTTATGCCCTCATGCACAAGGCTGAGGACCTCCTCATGTCCACAGGAGCTATCTGCCCCATCTACTACTACACAGATCCTTACATGGTCTCCAAGACAGTAAACGGATTCTTTGCTAACCCCCTGGGTTACAAGTACTTCATGTACACCACAACAACAGACAACCTTGACACCCTGAACGTCTGCATCGCTTCCGAGCCCGACACACTTGACCCCGCAGCCAACTCCGCAGTTGACGGAGCTACAATGCTGGCTCACCTGTTCTCCGGTCTTGCTAAGTGGACACAGGATGAAAACGGCGTTTTCCAGATCGTTCCCGATGCTGCTGAAGAGCTGGTAGAGGGCGTTCCCAACGAAGACGGAACAACCACCTACACCTACACCATCCGCGACATGAACTGGTCCGACGGACAGCCTGTCACAGCTAAGGACTTCGAGTTCGCATGGAAGAGAGCTGCTAACGAAGAGAACGGATTCGACTATGGATACATGTTCGAGAACGTAGCAGGATATCCCAACGACCTCCAGGTAACCGCTCTTGACGACAAGACTCTCGAGGTCGTACTTGCAAATGACGCTCCTTACTGGAACGAGCTTCTTGCATTCCCCACATTCTTCCCCGTAAGAGAAGATGTAGTTGCTAACGAAGGCTGGAACACAGATCCTTCAACATATGTCTGCAACGGAATGTACACCATGTCTGCTTGGGAGCACAACAGTGTCATCACTCTTACAAAGAATGAGGCGCACCCCGATGCAGCAGAAGTTACAATGCCCACACTTAAGTTCTATCTGAGTGATGATGCAAACAACATGCTCACCAACTTCAAGAACGGCGAGTGGAAGTTCATCGATGACGTTCCCACCAACGAGATGGCAGCCCTCAAGGTTGACTATCCTGATGAGTTCGTAGTAGCCGGCCAGATCGGAACATACTACGTATGCTGGAACATCAACGAGGACATCAGAGTTTGGTAATTAAACTCTTGTAAACGTTGAAAGCCCCGCAGCGATGCGGGGCTTTTTCGTATACAAAAAAGCGCCGGACATGATTCCGGCGCTTCTCTTAATACCTTTTATTCAGCCGTATAAGCTTTCAGGTCCACGCTCTCCACGAACTCCTCCTTGACCTTGGCCAGTTCAGCCAGGTGAGGGGCGTTCAGGTGAGCCTGCTGGAATTCTTTGCTCTCCCAGAGTTCTACCAGGAGCACCTTGTTAGATCCATCAGCAGGTAAATAGTAGGCGTATTCAATATTGCCCGGTTCCCTGCGGGTCTTCTCGGCCACCTGGAGTACCCGAAGGGCCGCCAGCCAGTCCTCCATTCTGCCTTCCTTGAGGTTGTACGTGACGTGCAAAATATACATGTTTTGCTCCTCCTGTAAGCTCGGACTATTTCCTGTTGAAAGCTCCCATTCCCGGGAATACTGCGGCTTCGCCCAGCTCTTCCTCGATCCTCAGCAGCTGGTTGTACTTGGCTACACGCTCTGATCTGGAGGGCGCACCTGTTTTGATCTGGCCTGCGTTGGTGGCAACTGCCAGGTCTGCGATGGTGGTATCCTCAGTTTCGCCGGAGCGGTGAGATACCACTGCGGTGAATCCGGATTTTCTGGCAAGCTTGATAGCTTCCAGTGTCTCGGATACGGAACCGATCTGGTTCAGCTTGATCAGGATGGAGTTGGCTGCGTTGAGTTCGATACCCTTTCTGAGACGCTCAGTGTTGGTGACGAAAAGGTCGTCGCCCACCAGCTGGATCTTGTCGCCCAGGCGCTCTCTCATAAGCTGCCAGCCTTCCCAGTCCTCTTCATCCAGACCGTCTTCGATGGAAGCCACGGGATACTTCTCCACCAGGCTCTCCCAGTGCTGGATAAGGGTCTCGGAGGTGAACTCTGCGCCGCTCTTGGGCTGACGATAGAAGCCCTTGCCCTTGTCGCTCTTCCACTCGGAAGCAGCAGCGTCCATGGCCAGCACGAAGTCTTTGCCCGGCTCATAGCCTGCAGCCTCGATGGCCTTAAGGATGTGCTCGATGGTGTCTTCGTCGGACTTGAGGTTGGGTGCGAAGCCTCCCTCATCTCCCACAGCTGTAGTCTCTCCTTCAGCCTTTAAGAGCTTCTGAAGTGCGTGGAAAACTTCCGTGCACCATCTGAGACCTTCTCTGAAGGTGGGTGCTCCCACCGGCATGATCATGAATTCCTGGGTGTCCACGGAGTTGGATGCGTGGGCTCCGCCGTTAAGGATGTTCATCATGGGTACCGGGAGACGGTTGGCGCTTACGCCGCCGAAAAATCTGTAAAGAGGCATCTCCAGAGCGGTGGCTGCAGCCTTAGCTGCTGCGATGGAAACCGCCAGGATGGCATTTGCGCCCAGGTTGGTCTTTCCGGGTGTGCCGTCTGCCTTAAGCATTGCTCCGTCCACTGCATAGGTGTCTGCTGCGTTCAGGCCCAGGATTGCGTCCCTGATCACTGTGTTGACGTTCTCCACAGCCTTCAGGACTCCTTTACCGCCATAGCGGGCCTTGTCACCGTCTCTTAATTCCAGGGCTTCAAACTCACCGGTGGATGCTCCGCTGGGGGATGCTCCTCTTCCTGTTACTCCGCAGGCCAGTGTGACTTCGGCCTCTACGGTGGGGTTTCCTCTGGAATCTATGATCTCACGACCGTAAACTCTTGTTATTGATAGATCTTTCATTTTTTCCTCCTTGATATGATGAGGCGGCTCCTGCCCGGACCCGCCGGAGTTGACTTAATTTCAGTTTACATTACCGGCGCAAAAAATGCAATGCGGAGTCAGTCATCCTTGTGCGCAGCTTTCCACTCTTTGATCTGCTTTAGCCTCTCCTTGTACTTGGCTTCCAGCCCGTTCTCTGAGGGCACGAAGTATTCTCTTCCAAGAAGGGAGTCCGGCAGGCACTGCATGGATGTGATGTGGCCCTCGTAATCGTGGGCATACTTATAGCCTGCGCCGTAGCCCACCTCACGCATCAGCTTGGTCACACCGTTACGAATGTTGAGGGGAACCGGCTCGGCCAGCATCTTTGACGCGTCTGCGGCGGCCATCATATATGCCTTCTCCATGGAGTTTGACTTGGGGGCCATGGACATGTAGACCACGGCTTCCGTCAGGTTCACGGTGCACTCCGGCATACCTATGAAGTGGCAAGCCTGGTAGGCTGCAACTCCTATCTCCATGGCTCTCGGATCCGCCAGGCCGATATCCTCTGATGCGAACCTGAGGACTCTCCGCGCAACGTAGAGCGGATCCTCCCCCGCCTCCAGCATCCTGGCCAGCCAATACACTGCGGCGTCGGGGTCGGAGTTTCTCATGGATTTGTGAAGGGCGGAGATGAGGTTGTAGTGCTCCTCGCCTTTTTTGTCGTAGAGAAGGGAGCGCTTAGAGATGCACTGTTCCAGGGTCTCCTCGGTGACGTGGGTCACTCCGGACCCGTCGACGTTGCCGTTCAGGACCACCATCTCCAGGGTGGAGAGGGATGTTCGGGCGTCGCCGTTGGCGAAGTTTGCGATCATGTAGAGCATGTCCTCGGAGATATCGATCTTCTGGTCTCCGAAGCCCTTCTTGTCGGTCAGGGCTCTTTTCAGGAGTACCACCAGGTCATCTGCGGTCAGGGCCTTCAGGACAAAAACCTTGCACCTTGACAGGAGAGCGCCGTTTATCTCGAAGGACGGGTTCTCTGTGGTGGCGCCGATCAGTACGATGGAGCCTTTCTCCACGAAGGGCAGGAAGGCATCCTGCTGGGCCTTGTTGAAGCGGTGGATCTCGTCCACGAAGAGGATGGTCTTCTCGCCGAACTTGCGGTTTTCTTCGGCCTGCTGCATCACCTGCTTGATCTCCTTGATGCCGGAGGTCACAGCAGAGAAATCTATGAATGCGGCTCTGGTGCGCTTGGCGATGATCCGGGCAAGGGTGGTCTTACCCACTCCCGGGGGACCCCAGAAGATCATTGAGGTGATCTGGTCTCTCTCGATCAGGTTGCGGATCACCTTTCCCTCTCCTATGAGGTGCTCCTGGCCCACGAACTCATCCAGGTCTTCAGGCCTGAGCCGGGCAGCCAGGGGCTGGGATATTTTGTTTTCGAATAAGTTTACTTGTTCCATAATTATAGTATTACAGACATTTCCTTATGATGTCGTTATCATCAAGAGCCATTTCCAGTATTCTGCTGAGGATGGAGGTATAGCCCTTGCCAAGCGCTTTTGCTTTCATTAATGCCTTGGGTGACAGTCTAATTGTCACGGTCTGCTTCCTCCTCTCTTCTCTTCGGATCTCGGAAATGCGTCTGAATTGCTTGAGTTCCGCATCCGTCAGTTCAGGAGAGTCCTCATCATAATCGACATCTCTGTCTTTTAATGCTTCAAGCATTGTCTGCTGTGCATCTGTCAATGGTTTGTCCAAATCTATTTCTTTAACGCCCATAGTATTCTCTCCTTTCCCGATTATTAGCTTTTCTTGCAGAAATAATTCTGATTGCTTCTTTTCTTTCTGTATACACAACGACCAGTACTATCAGCACCTCTTTGATTTCTCCGATCGTGATAAATCTGTCTTCCAAAGTTGAGTGCTCTTCATCATAATATTCCAATCGATCGTTATCACAAAAAACAAAAGCTGCAGTCTCAAAATCGATGCCATGCTTCTTCAGGTTGGTTTTGTTCTTCTCCTCGTCCCATTCAAAAACCATATTCCCCCCTCTTGTTAATTTGATTATACCTCTCGGCACATGCCATCGCAACACTTTTTGTATTACATTTTATATTACTTTTTCGAAGCAAATGATCCAAACAAAATACCGAAGCATCCAAAAGATGCTCCGGCGTTTTGGAAATCTTACGCTATTTCCCAAGTATCCGTCTCGCCACGAACACTCCGCTGGCAGAGGCATGGGACAGGGAGTGGGTCACGCCGGATCCGTCCCCTATGACGTAGAGTCCGGGGTGGCCTGTGTCCAGGTCTTTCCCCATCTTGACTTCCATATTGTAGAACTTAACTTCCACTCCGTAGAGCAGGGTGTCCTGGTTGGCGGTGCCCGGAGCGATCTTGTCCAGGGCGTAGACCATCTCGATTATATCATCCATGATGCGCTTGGGGATCACCAGGCTAAGGTCGCCGGGAGTGGCTGCCAGGGTGGGACGCACGAAGCTTCCTTCCAGGCGGCTCTCGTTGGTCCTGCGGCCTGAGATCAGGTCGCCGAAGCGCTGCACGATCACTCCGCCGCCCAGCATATTGCTGAGGCGGGCGATGGACTCGCCGTAGTCATTGCTCTCCTTGAAGGGCTCGGTGAAATGCTTGGTCACAAGAAGGGCGAAGTTGGTGTTTTCCGTGTGCATGGCAGGATCTTCATAGCTGTGGCCGTTTACCGTAACGATCCCGTTGGTGTTCTCGTTTACCACCACGCCGTGGGGATTCATGCAGAAGGTCCGGACCAGGTCGTTGTACTGCTTGGTGCGGTATACGATCTTGCTCTCATAGAGCTCGTCCGTAAGCTCAGAGAAGACTTCGTGGGGAAGTTCCACGCGGATTCCGATGTCCACACGGTTGGACTTCTTTTCCAGTCCCAGATCGTCACAGACCGTCTCCATCCACTTGGAGCCGGAGCGACCTATGGATATGATGAGCTCTTCCGCAGAGAAAAACTCCGCGGCGTGCTCCTCCGGGGATCCTTCCGACCCGGGAGCACCCACCTCGATCACATATCTCGCCTTGGCATCCGTCACCGGCGGAAGCTCATCCGGCATGTTGGATACGTCATAGACCTTGTCCACGTTTGATCTGAAATAGAAATCCACCTTCTCCTTCATCTCGTCGTAAAGATTCTGGAGGACAACGTAGTTCTTGTCTGTTCCCAGATGCCTGACCTGTGCGCCGAGAAGCTTCAGGTCGTGTTCGAAGCACTTCTTCTTGATGGCGGTGTCTGCGGTGGAGTAGAGCCTGGTGCCCTCTCCGCCGTGGCTCATGTTGATCTCATCAACGTACTTCATGAGCTCTGTGGCCTCGTCACGGCCGATGTACTCGTAGAGGTTTCCGCCGAACTCGTTGGTTATGTTGTACTTGCCATCCGAAAAAGCTCCCGCTCCGCCGAATCCGCTCATTATGGAGCACACCGGGCAGTGGATGCAGGACTTTATCTTCTTGCCGTCGATGGGGCACCTGCGGTTTGCCAGTTCTGCGCCCTTTTCGAAGCAGGCGATCCTTGCCTGTGCGTTGTTCTTCACTAGCTCATACGCCGCAAAGATCCCGCCGGGGCCGGCGCCGATTATTATAACGTCGTAATGTTTCATTTTAGTTCCTATTCTAAGGGACATGGGGCGGCGGATGTTTTGCGCCATCCTGGGTCCCGCTCATAATATATGCCATCGGTCTCCCGATGGCATACCCTAATCACTCTTTAACTGTTCCGTCCGGATTGAATACGGGGAGCTTCTCCAGGAAGATGATGTCCGTCCTGTCCGCCGCCTCGCCTTCTGCCAGCACTGCGCAGGCTCCGACGATGTTGCCTCCGGCCCTGTTCACCAGGTTCTCGATGGACTTGAGAGATTCGCCGGTGGAGATAACGTCGTCCACGATCAGCACTCTCTTGCCTTCCAGCATGTCTCTCTCCTTGCGGCCGATGCACAGCGTCTGGATGTGATCGGTAGTGATGGAGTCGACGTCCGTATAAAGTATGTCATCCATGTAAAGTTTGGGGCCTTTACGCGCTACCACGTACTGATCGGTATCCGCCTGACGGGCCATCTCATAGCAGAGAGGAATGCCCTTGGCTTCAGCTGTGATCAGCACATCGAACTCCGGTACCTTCTTAAGGAGTTCCTCTGCGCACCTCTTGGTGATCTCCACGTCGCTGAACATGATGAACGCACCGATGTACAGGTCGTCCGTAACCTTACAGATGGGAAGCTGACGCTTAAGTCCCGCTATTGACATTTCATGATACATATTAATTCACCTCAATCATGTGCCGGTCTTGCCGGCCCTTAAATGTGTCGCCCGGGTCAGGGTGCTGACTTGCCTAGTCATGCAGTGTCCCGTGCTGACCAACGCAGATATTATACTCCAAACCGCTCTTCATCGCAACCAAAAGCGCAAAAAACCTGGGCTGCAGGAGTCTGATCTTCTGCTCTCCCCGCCCATTTAGGAGGGATTGGGTAATATTTCAAGCTTAAGCCAGTTTTGACCCAAAATTTCTAGGCGCCACTGGGTCATATTTCAAGCTTAAGCCAGTTTTGACCCAAAATATCCGGGCGGGATTGGGTCATATTTCAATCTTAAGTCAGTTTTGACCCAAAATATCCGGACGCCACTGGGTCATATTTCAGTCTTACTCCATTTTTGACCCAAAATTTCTGCGCGCCACTGGGTCATATTTCAGTCTTACTCCATTTTTGACCCAAAATTTCTGCGCGACACTGGGTCATATTTCAAGCTTAAGCCAATTTTGACCCAAATTTTCTGCGCGCCACTAGGTCATATTTCAGTCCAACTCCATTTTTGACCCAAAATTCCTGTCTGGCCAACCACCTCGGGCTCTCCGCCTACTCCACGTCCGCCAGCTTCAATATCAATTCATCCACCGGGTCTGTGTACCGCTCCTCGCGGATCAGCTGATTCCTGAGCTCATTCAGGGCAAGGATCAGGATCTTTATCTCATATTCGTCGAATTTGAACTTTTTTGTCTTCATCAAGGGCTCTCCTTATGTATCAATTCATGGCTCAAAAAACTCCGGCCCGGGGATAAATCCCGGCAGGCCGGAGCCTTTGTAATAAGCTGTTTTGATTACATTGTGATCATGCAGAACTTCAGCACGAAGAGAAGGGCGATAATGGTCACCATTATGTCTTTCTTTGTGTACTTTCCGGTGCAGAGAGTGATCACTGTGTAGGTGATAGCTCCGATACCGATACCATTTGCGATGGAGTAGGTAAGGAGCATGGAGATTATGGTCATGAAGCCTACTGCTGCAGATGCAAGATCGGTCATGTCGATCTTTTTGATGTTACCCAGCATCAGAACTCCCACGTATACCAGTGCCGGTGCGGTGGCGCAGGCAGGAACGATGGATGCCAGCGGAGTGAGGAACAGGCAAAGGAAGAAGCAGCAAGCTACTGTTACGGACGTAAGTCCTGTGCGGCCGCCGGCGGATACGCCTGTGGCGGATTCAACGAAGGTTGTGCAGGTGGATGTTCCGAGAAGTCCGCCTACCACGGTAGCTGTGGAGTCTGCCAACATGCACTTGTTGAGGTTGAGAGGATCTCCGTTTTCGTCCAGCATGTCAGCTTCGGATGCGGTGCCGTACAGTGTTCCGATGGTATCGAACATGTCTACCAGGCAGAAGGCCACCACCAGCATGATGCCGCCGAAGATGCCACCTACCAGCTCAGGGCTGAAGGCTGCCGCCCAGGCGTTTCCGGAGAACACGCCCAGAAGACCGACTTCTGTGAAATCCTTGAAGGACTGTCCCACCTGGCTGAAGTCAAAGGAGGGAGTCTGGCCGCTCAATACATAGTACAGAACTGCGATGACAGCGATTCCGATTATGACGTTTCCCTTGACCTTGCGCTGTCCCAGAATGACGATGATGAGGAAGCCGATGAATCCGAGAATAGCAGGAAGCACCGTCATAAACTCTCCGTTGGAAAGAGCCCCGTGGATGTCCACCAGCTGTGTCAGGGTGTACTGATTGTCCTGAATGAAGCCTACGTTCTGGAAGCCGATGTAGGCGATGAAGAGGCCGATACCTGCGGAAACTGAGACCTTGAGGGGTGTAGGCATGGCCTTTGCGATGTACTCACGGGCGCCGGTCACGGACAGGGCCAGGAAGACCAGTCCGGAAATGAGAACGATCACAAGACCTGCGTGGTAACCTTCCACAGGGTCACCGCCGTTCATCAGTTCAGGAAGCACGAAGCTTACGAAGAAGAATGAGTTGAGGCCCATGCCGCATGCCTGCGCAAAAGGCATCTTTGCGTAGAGTCCCATGATCAGCGTTCCGATGACCGCCACGAGAATTGATCCGATGTAGACCGCATTCCATACGTTTCCCAGTCCCTCACTGAATCCAGTGACCTGGTTGGGATTAACCACGATGATGTAGGCCATCGCAAAAAATGTAGTCAGCCCTGCGAAGATCTCCGTCCTTACCGTAGACCCACGCTTTGAGATTTCAAAGAATTTGTCCATACCTATAATAGTTCCTTTCTTTAAAATATATATAGTGATAATTACTAGCTGTGTTGTGGCCTTCCTATCTGTCTTCTCTGAAGTAGTTCAGGCCCAGGCCTGCCGGGGGCTGGTCCTCACGGCGCTGCCTGAGGGACACGAAGATCAGTACCAGGGCGGTTGCGATGTAGGGCACCACCTTATAGATCTGTGTGGGAAGGAAGGGTATCGGCAGTCTCAGATACAGGATCAAAAGACCTCCGAACAGGGCAGATCCCCAAAGAGTGTTGATGGGTCTCCACAGGCAGAATATCACCAGTGCCACCGCCACCCAGCCTTCGCCGGAGAGTCCCTGATGGTTCCACACGGAGCCTGCGATGGTCATGGTGTAGACCATGCCTCCTACGGCGGAGATGCCGCCGCCAATGACCGTGGCCAGATATCTGTACTTGGTGACGTTGACGCCTGCGGCGTCTGCCGTTGCCGGGCTCTCGCCTACGGCCGACAAGAAGAGGCCCGGGCGGGTACGCTTCATGAAGTAGGCCATGACGATGACCATGATCACCCCTAAGTATACGAACAGGTTGTATCCGAAGACGATCTCGCCGATGACCGGGATCTTTCTCAGGGCTTCCGGCAGTATGGGATCAGCAAAGGCTGATTTCAGAGCATTGGAAACTGTCACGTTGCCGCCCACCCGTATCCTCATGAGCTCTCCCGCGAACTGGCCTACACCTGTGCCGAAGATGGTCAGAGCCAGACCGGTCACGTTCTGATTCGCCCTGAGGGTTATGGTCAGGAAGCTGAAGATCAGTGACCCGAGACAGCCCACACCGAAGGAGCAGATCAGGGCGATCAGAACAGCAAGGGCGCCTGAGGCCTGATCCCCGGCAAGGTTGCCGTAGATCACGGGGCCTATGAGGCCGAAGGCGCCGCCCATGAACATGAGGCCTTCCACCCCCAGGTTCAGGTTGCCTGATTTTTCTGTGAGTATCTCTCCTGAGGTTCCGAAGAGCAGGGGCGTACCGTTAAGGATGGCTGCTTTGATGAGTCCGATTAAGCTTACGCTCATGCCTTCACCTCCTTTACTGCCTCCGGAGAAACTCCCGGAACTTCAGTGTTTTGCGCAGTTGTGGGGGCTAAGGGGTGTTCCTCGTGTCCCCTGAAGATCATCTTATAGTTAATGAAGAATTCGCAGCCCAGCATGCAGAGAAGGATGATCCCTGTGATTATGTCCGATATGGAGGCCGGGACTCCCATGGTGGTCTGTATGGTGGACGCGCCTTTTGAGAGGATGGCCAGCAGCAGGGATATGGCGATCATTGCGAAGGGGTTGAGCTGGGCCAGCCAGGTCACGGTGATGGCTGTGAAGCCTACGCCGCCGGCCACGGTCTGGTACAGAGTCTCGTCTGCGCCGGAGCAGATCATGAATCCCACCAGGCCTGCTATGCCTCCAGAGAGGCAGGCAGTGCGGAGCATTACGCGTCTCACGTCCATTCCCGCGTAGCGGGCAGTGTTTTCTGATTCTCCCAGGACCGCGATCTCGTAGCCGTGCTTGGTCTTCGTCATGTAGATGTACATGAGGAAGGTCAGGATGAGAACGATGATCCAGCCGATGTGCACCCCGAATACGCTTGGAAGCACCGCTTTTTCGTCGAACATGGGTATTATCTGTGAGCCGGGCTTGCCTTCCCAGGGTCCGCCCTGAAGCCACCCGACAATGCCGATGGCTATGTAGTTCATCATCAGCGTGAAAAGAGTCTCGTTGGTGCCCCAGTGTGCCTTGAAAAAGGCCGGGATCCCTGCCCAGAGGGCTCCCATGAGAGCTGCCGAGATCCCCATGACAATTAGAAGGACCGGTGAGGGCATGGCATTCACCATCTTAAGCGCAAAAAACGAAGCCATCATGGCGCCCATGGTGATCTGCCCCTCTGCGCCGATATTCCAGTAGCGCATGGCGAAGCATGGGGCAAGAGCCAGGGCAGTTCCCAAAAGGGGCACTGCCACCTTTACCACCTGTCTGATTCCCGTGACCTTCCCAAGAGAACCTGCGACCATGGTGGAATAGGCGGTTATGGGGTCCGCGCCTGCTATGACGAATACCAGGCCGCCCAGTATGAGGGCAAGGACGAAGGCCAGAAGTCTGATGAGCCAGATCCTGGATCTTGCCATATCTTCACGCTTGGCAAGTCTGATAAGGGGTACTTTCTCAGTCATTCTGCCTCACCTCCTTAGACTTTGCTACCATGGCCTCGGCCTGAGATATGGTCTCCCCGGGTCTTGGGCTTGAATGGATGAAATCGCTGGAGGTCATCATGAGACCGATCTGCTCCTTGGTGGCTTTTCTGGCATCCACCACTCCGGAGACCTTGCCTCCGCAGAGCACCAGGATCCTGTCGCAAAGCTCCAGCAGCACATCCAGGTCCTCTCCCACAAAGATGACGGCCACGCCTTTCATCTTTTGCTGAGTCATCAGATTATATATAGTGTAGGAGGTGTTGATGTCCAGCCCTCTCACGGCATAGGCGCTCATGAGCACCGAGGGGGCCGAGGCGATCTCGCGGCCCACCAGGACTTTCTGGACATTTCCTCCTGATAGTTTACGTACGGGATAGTCGATGCTGGGGGTCTGAACGTCAAGGTTCTCCAGCACCTTTTCCGCCAGCTCCTCGGGGGCCTTGGTGTCCACGAAGATCCCGCGGCCTTTGTTCCAGGAACGAAGCAGCATGTTGCCGGTCATGCCCATGCCGCCCACAAGGCCCATGCCAAGACGGTCTTCAGGGACGAAGGCCAGGGCAACGCCGGCCTCCTTGATCTCCATGGGAGACTTGCCCACCAGTTCGGCGGGAGCTTCGTGCTCCGGAGTATAAATGATCGAGCCCTTCTGGATATGCCTGAGGCCAGCGATGGCTTCCAAAAGTTCCTTCTGGCCGGACCCTGCGATACCAGCGATCCCCAGTATCTCTCCGCCGTAAGCCACCATGCCTACGTTGTCCAGCTTGGTAACTCCCTCGCTGTCCTTTACGGTGAGCCCTGCCACCGTAAGTCTGGGCTTGGGATCCACCGGAAGAGGCCTGTCGATGTCGAGAGTTACGGTGCGTCCCACCATCATCTCTGTCAGTTCCTTCTCAGAGGTCTCTGATGTCCTGACAGTGGCCACGTGCTGTCCCTTTCTTAAGACAGCCACCACGTCGGAGATCTCCATTACCTCGTTTAGCTTGTGTGTGATTAGGATGATGGACTTGCCGTCTTCCCTCATTGCCTTAAGGACCCGGAAAAGCTTGGCCGTCTCCTGAGGAGTCAGCACCGCCGTGGGCTCATCCAGGATCAAAATATCCGCACCCCGGTACAGCACCTTGATGATCTCAACGGTCTGCTTCTCGGATACGGACATCTCATATATCTTCTTATCAGGGTCTATCTCGAACCCATATTTTGCTGCGATCTCGCTGACTCTTGCGGAAACCTTCCTTCTGTCCAGTTTGCCGTCCTCTTTGAGTCCCAGAACGATGTTTTCGGCCGCAGTGAAGACGTCCACCAGTTTGAAGTGCTGATGGATCATACCGATACCGTTATCGAAGGCGTCCTTGGGGGATCTGATCACCACGGGCTTGCCGTCTATTAAGATCTCTCCCTCGTCAGGAAAGTAAATTCCGGCAAGCATGTTCATAAGTGTGGTCTTGCCGGAACCGTTCTCCCCCAAAAGACTCATGATCACCCCTCTGTCAAGGTAGAGATCCACCTTTTCGTTGGCTATCTTGTGACCAAAGCTCTTGGAGATGCCTTTAAATTCAACTGCATGGTTTTGTGCCATTTCGTCTCCTTAAAAATCAAAAGCCGGGAAGGGGTTTTGCCCCCTCCCGGGTGTGTTTTTTGCAGATTATGAGAAGGCCTCGTTTACGAGGGTGATGCCGTCGATCCTAAGTGCGAAATAGGGTGCAGACTGGAAGTAGGATTCGTGGAATGCTCCGTCGAATACTGCTTCCTCGGAATCTGCGGCGTAGTCCCCGTCTGTATCAAGGGCGAAAGCTGACTTGACTTCCTGACCGCCCACTGTGAATGTGGAGGTGTCGAAGACCTGAAGCTCACCGCTTTCGATCTTGGCGCGTACGCTTTCAAGGACTTCAGCTGTTCCGGGAGCTGCAACGTTTTCATTGAGTTCGGTGAGAACTACGTCGCCGTCTGCAAGGCCGTGCTGGCAGTAGTCCTGATCCACCTTCTCACCGTTTACGATGGATCTGATCACGTAGCAGAAGTAGTTGGTCCAGTCGATCCTTGAGGAAATGATGGAAGCTTCGGGAGCTACGTCAGACATGGAGATGTTGTATCCTACGTGAGGAACTCCGTTGGCCTGAGCTGTGGTGGCCGGTGTCGTGGAGTCAGAGTGCTGGGAGATGAGGACAGCTCCTCTGTCGATAAGGTCCTGCGCAGTGTTGGCTTCCATTGTGGGGTCTCCCCAGGAGCCGATAAACTCTACCAGCATGGTAGCAGAGGGGCACTCGGACTTAGCGCCCAGGTAGAATGCTGTATATCCGGAGATGACCTCTGCGAAGGTGTAAGCTCCGACGTATCCGATGACTGCTTCTTCCTCAGTGATCTCGCCGTTATTGATCATGTCTTGAAGCTTCAGGCCTGCAGCAACTCCTGCAAGATATCTTCCCTCATAGATGGAGGGGAAGGCGTTTACTGTGTTGTCCAGCTTGTCCTTCCAGGAACCTTCATTGGTGAGTCCTGCAAAGATGACGTCGGGATAATCCTTTGCCACTGTCAGCATCTTGGGCTCCTGTCCATAGGAGTTGCAAAATACTGCTACGCAGCCTGCTTCTGCAAGTTCCTCGCAGTCTACTGCAACAGGATCTCCCTCGGGGTGATTATAAGTGTATGTCCATTCAACGTTGATGCCTTCTTCGGCAAGTCTTTCTTTGGCTGCATCTGCTGCCATGTAGAAGTTTCTGTCATAAGCTGCGTTGTCATCGCCTATGCAGACCATGCCGACCTTTACGACTTCTGCTTCTTCTCCGCCTTCAGCCTCGCCGGACCCCTCATTGGAGCTGCCGCAGGCTGCGAAGGTGAATACCATGGCGACTGTCAGTAGGATAGCTAAAAATTTCTTCATCGTGTCGTCTCCTTTAGTAGATTAAAACGGTGTTTTTTGCTGGTTTTAGTCGGATATTATCCAGTTAAATTATACACTATTTCGAAAGTCCCTCGCAACGGAATTAAACCCGTCAGAGGGTGTTCGGTGCCAAAAAAATGCCAGCGTTCGGCTATTGCCGAACGCTTTCCTTCGTGATCATTCCTATCATTCGCAGAAGGTCACTTTGCCGTTTTCCATGGAACTGACCGAGGCCAGGGTTTCCACTCTGTAACCTTTTGCCTCCAGGGCGGCCTTCCCTCCCTGGAAATCCTTAGAGATGACGATGCCTATTCCCGCCACCTGTGCGCCCGCCTGCTCAACGATGGAGCACAGGGCCTGGGAAGCCTCCCCGTGTGCAAGAAAATCGTCTATTATCAATATACGTTCACCCTTGGAAATATGCTTCTTCGCCACGGTTATCTCGTTCAAAGTCTGCTTGGTGAAGGACATGCAGGGGGCCTGATATACATCTCCCGTCATGGTGTTGGGCTTGGCCTTCTTGGCGAAAACCACCGGAGCAAAGCCGAAATACCTGGCCGCCGCCACGGCGATGCCGATGCCGCTGGCCTCCACCGTCAGGATCTTGTCCACCTGGACGTCCCGGAATCTTTTGGCGAACTCCTGCCCGATCTCATCCATAAAGGCCGTGTCTATCCTGTGATTGATGAATCCGTCAACGTTGATCCTGTCGGACCCGATGGCCACGCCTTCCTTAAGTATTCTTTCCTTGAGCTTATCCATGCCTCAGCCTCCTTGTGATGGACCCGGGATAACCTTCCGGGCAAGTTTTATTTTACAACCAATTGATCCTGCCTTCAAGAAAAAGCGGGAGAGCCTTATTCGTTTTGTGCATAAAGCCGAACGGGGCGGGCGGTTTTTTGTGCTCCAAAACATTGTGCACCATATGATCCCGTGTATTCAAAAAAATACATGATTTTCAAGGCTTCGCACGGTCAAGGCGGTGTTGAAATCGTGCACGATTTGTGGCAATATACCTTATGTAATTGTTGTTATAATGTCGCGCGGCTTCGTGATAAGATTTTAACGAAACCCGGGCAAATTTTCATAAGAAAGGTATTATAAGGGTGAATTATGTTTAAGAAATTTACCGACGGATGCGTATCCCTGGTCAACAGGTTCTTACCGGATCCGTACATCTTCTGCATCGTCCTGACCATTATCGTATTCATCGGAGCTATTCCTGCAACAGGCGCTTCTCCGCTGGACATCATCATCAAGGGCTGGGCAGGCGGTGTCTGGGCTCTTCTGGGCTTCTCAATGCAGATGGTTCTGGTTCTCGTTCTGGGAGATGCTTTCGCTAACGCTCCCGCCATCAAGAAAGTCATCAGAATCATTGCTAAGGCAGCTTCTTCCTCCCCCAAGAAGGCTATCTTCATGACCGCCTTCATCTCCACCATTGCATGCTGGATCAACTGGGGATTCGGTCTGGTAGTCGGTGCTATCCTCGCAAAGGAGATCGCTCGTCAGTGCCAGGGAGTAGACTACAGACTGCTCATCGCTTCCGCTTACTCCGGATTCGTGGTATGGCACGCCGGTTTCTCCGGATCCATTCCTCTCGCAGTAGCTACAGCTACAACTGATTCCGGTCAGTGGACAGTAGGAACCTACACAGCTGACCTCATTCCTATCACAGAGACCATCTTCTCATGGTGGAACATCCTTATGTGCGTGCTGATCCTTGTGGCCATGCCCCTCATCCTCGCTAAGATCCATCCGGCTCCCAACGAGGTACATCTGGTAGACCCCAAGCTTCTCGAAGAGCACGACTATGCTGTCGCAAGACCTGAGACACCGGCCGAAAAGATGGAGCAGAGCGCTATCCTCTCCTACATCATCGTGCTTGCCGGCATCATCTACATGATATGGTTCTTCATCAATAAGGGAATCAATATCGACCTTAACACAGTAAACTTCATATTCCTTATCCTGGGTATCCTGTTCCACAAGACACCCATCGCTTACGTCAAGGCTATCGAGAACGCCTGCAAAGGCGCTGCCGGAATCATCCTTCAGTTCCCATTCTATGCTGGAATCATGGGAATCATGACCTTCAAGCTTGCTGAGGGCGGCACAGGCGAATCTCTTGCCATCGTGATCTCTGACTTCTTCGTCCAGATCTCCACGGTCAAGACCTATCCGCTGTTCTCATTCCTGGCATCCGGTTTCCTTAACTTCTTCATCCCCTCCGGCGGAGGACAGTGGACAGTTCAGGGCTCCATCATGATGCCCGCAGGCGATGCCATCGGAACCAACCCCGCAGTAACAGCTATGTCTGTTGCATGGGGAGACTCCTGGACCAACATGATCCAGCCGTTCTGGGCTCTGCCCGCACTTGGAATCGCAGGCCTTTCCGCAAGAGACATCATGGGATACTGCGTGATCTCCCTGATCATCTCAGGAGTCATCGTAGGCGGCCTCTTCCTGGTTCTCGGATTCATCCTGTAAGGATCGAGATCAAAGCATATAATGAACAAGCCCCGCGCAAGCGGGGCTTTCGTTTTATGTAGATTGTGCGGTTGTGGCCCGCGGGGGGAGTTCTTCCGTTGCAAGCGACTTTTTACGGTCATAAGGAACCTGTTCCCTCAAAAAACCCGCGCCCAACGGAAAACCCTGCGAATGCGAGCCGGAGGCGACGCATGCGCTTAGGACCGCTACGCGAGGACTAAGCGAGAGCGACCCGCCGAGGCAGGTCAGTTGGCCGGCTCCTCGCAAAGCTTCATGGCTTCCAAGGTTTCATTCAAAAGCTCGTCCAACTCCCAGCCCAGCATCTCCGCGCCCTGGCGGATGACCTCGCGGTCACAGCCGGCTGCGAAGTGCTTGTCCTTGAATTTTTTCTTAAGGGATTTAAGCTCCATGTCCTGGCAGGACTTGGAAGGTCTCATAAGAGCGGCGGCGCCGATGAGGCCGGTAAGTTCATCGCAGGCGAAGAGCACTTTTTCCATTTCGCGCTCCGGCTTCACGTCAACGCAGGCGCCGTAGCCGTGGGACACGATGGCGTGGATCATGTCCTCGGGCACCCCTGCCTCTCTCAAAAGCTCAGGTGCCTTTACGCAGTGCTCCTCAGGCCACTTCTCAAAGTCGATGTCGTGGAGCAGGCCCACTATTGCCCAATATTCCTCTTCATCGCCGTAGCCCAGTTTTCTTGCAAAATATCTCATTGCGCCTTCCACCATGCGGCCATGGTGAAGGTGAAAATCTTCTTCGTTGTATTTTTTGAGCAGTTCGTATGCTTCGTCTCTGGTAATCATTATGACCTCCCGTAGTTTTTATATGAGTTTAGCCACAGCCTCTTCCACCTTCCCCATGTCTTCGGAAGGCTCGAACCTGGCCACCACGTTGCCCTGGCGGTCCACCAGGAACTTGGTGAAGTTCCACTTGATCTCGGGGCTCTTTAAGAACTCGTTGCTGTACATTTTTTTGATCATAGCCTTCATGGCCATGCCCTTGACGCTCATGCCGAAGCCCTTGAAGCCCTGCTGCGACTTAAGGTAGCCGTAGAGGGGCAGCGCATTCTCTCCGTTAACTTCGGATTTTTTCATCTGAGGGAACTTTGTGTTGTATTTTAGGGTGCAAAACTGGTGGATCTCCTCATCTGTCCCCGGCGCCTGTCCCATGAACTGGTTGCAGGGGATGTCGATGATCTCCAGTCCCTTCTCGTGATATTTCTCATACATCTCCTCGAGAGGCTTGTACTGCGGTGTGAATCCGCAGCCGGTGGCAGTATTCACGATGAGCATGACTTTGCCTTCATATTCCTTAAGGCTCAGCTCGCCGCCATCCACTGTGGGTACGCTGTAATCGTAAATAGACATTTTTTTCCTCCTTGTAGGATCTTGCCTTGATTATGTGCTTAAGCAGGCGTTTTTGTCAAGATTTTCATAACAAAAACCCCCTGGCCAACTGACCCGGGGGGCTTTCGCATTAAGATCTTTTACTATGCTTTTTATGAGGCTTGTTATGACTATTTCTTTGTGCAATACTGAATATCCTTTTTAAGACTTGTTTTGGCTGAATTTGTCTTTTAGTTGCACAGTTACCGCTGTGAGAATGGATCTTATTTCAATATTGCTGCCAGATTGTTTTGACAAATGTTATTTAAGTCTGTATAATAAACATTAGTAAGAACTATCTGACAAAAGTTAGAGTAGTCTAACTCCCTCGGATTGTCAATACTTTTTTAAATTATTTTTTTAGATAAGTTCAGAATTTAGTCTGAACTTGTTGGATAAGAGGTGCTAAATGGATAAAAGATCTCTTGGAAAATCTTCTGAAGATTATCTGGAAGCGATGCTCATGCTCAAAGAGGAACGCGGTTACGTTCGTTCCGTTGATATAGCCGAACACTTGGGAGTCAGCAAGCCCAGCGTCAGCATCGCAGTCAAGAAGCTTAAGGAAAACGGATATCTTGAGATGGATCGCTCCGGTTTCATCACTCTTACGGAATCCGGCCACGAGATAGCTGAACGCATATACACCCGTCACAAAACTCTTACCAGCTTTTTCGAGATGCTGGGGGTGGACCCTGAGATCGCACAGGAGGACGCCTGCCTTGTGGAGCACGACTTAAGTGAGGAGACTTTCTCCGCCCTTCTCAAGCATGCTGCAGAGATCGTAGATAAAAAGTAATGACCAATGCTCTTTGAGGCCCGGCAATGCCGGGTCTTTTTTAAATGTCAACCGCCGGTTTACCACAGGCCTCCCAAAAAAGAATACTATCCATATAGAAAATGAACACAGGCGCCAACAACGCGCAAAAAAACGAAAGGCGGTATTAAAATGAAGAACAATACAGAAATGATCAACAACAACATCACAGAACTGGTATTCATCCTCGACCGTTCCGGATCCATGGGCGGCCTGGAGAGCGACGTCATCGGAGGTTTCAACTCCATGATCCGCAAGCAGAGGGATGAAGCAGGAGAGGCATTCGTGACCACCATCCTCTTCGACGACCGTGTTGAGACGGTCCACAGCTCAGAGCCCATCGGCACCATCCCCGACATGGACCGCAATACCTACTATGTCAGAGGCTGCACAGCTCTTCTGGATGCAGTGGGCTCCACCATCCTGAAGGTCTCAAACAGACAGGACAAGCTGGAAGCCGGCAAGAAGGCAGGCAAGGTCATCTTCGTCATCACCACCGACGGTCTGGAAAACGCCAGCAGGGAGTTCTCCCGCAGACAGGTAAAGAACCTCATCGACTCCAAGACCGAAGCCGGCTGGGAATTCATCTTCCTGGGCGCCAACATGGACGCAGTGGACGAAGCCGAAAAAATCGGGATCCGTGCCTCCCGCGCCGGGAACTTCACGGCTTCCGAGGAAGGCATCGACGCCTCCTACATGGCGGTAGGCAGCGTGATCTCCGAAATGAGAAGCTGCCCCAACATGAAACAGGTGGACGGAAGCTGGAAGAAAAAACTTAAATAACGACCACTCTTACGGGGCGGCTCCGCCGCCCCGCAGCCGGGCATTTGCCATCGGGCCTGGTATGTTGTAAAATCTAGTTGTTTAAGGAAGGAGGCTCGCCATGGGCAACAATCATCCTACAATTGAACTGATACGAGACATCACGGAATACGTGAACGCCCGGTACGAGTCGTCCGACAGGGTGGTGTCCTACGAGGCCGCTGCCCCGGAATTCTACTTCGCAGAAAGATCCGCGACACCTCCGGCATCATATAAGGCGGCTCCTATGATGGGTTCGATGCCGCCTGCTCCCCCTGCGGAGCAAGATCGCCTCAAGGCTCCGAAAGCCAGGAAGCTCCGCCTCTCCAAACTGTTTTCCAACAGAACGCCGGGCGAGAAAGCATATTCCACGGAAGAGCAGTGTTACAAAATGTCTCCCGAACCTTCCGTATGCGTGGACGACGCTGAAGGATCCTTCGCAGTTGCCGGCCGCATAGAGCCTCCGGAGCCATATCTCGGCGATGCGGGCATCCGCTCTCTGGAGGAGCTGGTGAATAACCCGGCTGAATCTTTTGCGGCCATGCTCTTCAGGCTTATCGACGAAAAGGGTCTCACCGACCCCGAGGTATATAACAAGGCCGGCGTGTCCCGCCAGACCTTCAGCAAGATCAGGTCCAAAGAGGACTACGCTCCCAGCAAGGACACCGTGATCTCGCTGGCCATGGCTCTGGGACTTAAGCTGGACGAGGTCCAGGACCTGCTTAACACCGCGGGCTTCGCCCTCTCCAACAGCTCCAAGTCGGACATCGTCATATCCTATTTCTTCGAGCACGGCATGCACGACCTGGGTCTTTTGAACGAGACCCTGTATGAAATGGGCTTTGCCGTGATCGGCGAGAGATAAAATGCACCAAAAAAGCGCCCTGTGAAGTGAACCCCTTTCGTTAGACAAAAAACTCTAATGAAAAGGGGTTTTAAAATGTCAGGAAAAAAGAAGTACAGTGATGAGTTTAAACTCAAGGTAG
>ONAY01000005.1:3831-73100 GCA_900315895.1 uncultured Eubacteriales bacterium | reverse complement strand
CCTGGTAAGGTTCTTCGCGTTGCTTCGAATTAAACCACATGCTCCGCTGCTTGTGCGGGTCCCCGTCAATTCCTTTGAGTTTCATACTTGCGTACGTACTCCCCAGGCGGAGCACTTAATGCGTTAACTGCGGCACCGAGTAATTGCTTACCCGACACCTAGTGCTCATCGTTTACGGTGTGGACTACCAGGGTATCTAATCCTGTTTGCTCCCCACACTTTCGTGCCTCAGTGTCAGTAACAGTCCAGAAAGTCGCCTTCGCCGCCGGTGTTCCTCCTAATATCTACGCATTTCACCGCTACACTAGGAATTCCACTTCCCTCTCCTGCACTCAAGTAGCCCAGTTCAGGGGGCTGACATTGGTTAGGCCAGTGCCTTTCACCCCCTGCTTAGGTAACCACCTACGCACTCTTTACGCCCAATAATTCCGGATAACGCTCGCCCCCTACGTATTACCGCGGCTGCTGGCACGTAGTTAGCCGGGGCTTCCTCCATGGGTACCGTCATCCCATTGTGCAATATTCCCCACTGCTGCCTCCCGTAGGAGTTTGGACCGTGTCTCAGTTCCAATGTGGCCGATCACCCTCTCAGGTCGGCTACTGATCGTTGACTTGGTGGGCCGTTACCTCACCAACTATCTAATCAGACGCAGGCCCATCCCTTACCGATAAATCTTTGACCTTGGGAAGATGTCATCCTAAGGTGTCATCAGGTTTTAATCACCGTTTCCAGTGGCTATCCCTGTGTAAGGGGCAGGTTGCCTACGCGTTACTCACCCGTCCGCCGCTTTCCACCGGATCAATCTACCGAAGTTTCAATCACCGATTTCTCGCTCGACTTGCATGTGTTAGGCACGCCGCCAGCGTTCATCCTGAGCCAGGATCAAACTCTTAATTAAATGTTTATCTAAACCTTTCGGCTTAAATTCGAGTTTTCACTCAAGAAATTCGTTTTCAGAATTATCGTCTTTTTTAGAAATTGTCGGAAACTATCGCATAATCTTGACAGATTAGTTTGATTGTTTCATATACTTACAAAATTCTCACACTATGAAGTTTTCAAGGTTCAATCACGCCTTACGCGCGGCTGTCTTTTCGCGACAGCTTCATTAGATTACCACCATTCCCTTTATGTGTCAAGGGGGTTTTTTAAAAAAAATTAAATATTTTTTTCGCCCTCCCGGAAGCCCCATTTCATTGGGTTTCCGGGTCATTGATACCCCTTTCAAGCTATGGTATAATGCAAATACAAATCAATTTAATGAACACAAAATAAGGAGATCCTAATGAGAATAGACAAGTATCTCAAGAACTCAAGACTCATCAAAAGACGCTCCGTCGCCAAGGAAGCCTGCGACACCGGACGAGTCTCCATAAACGGAAAAGTGGCCAAAGCAGGGTCGGAAGTAAGCGTCGGAGACATCATTCACATCGAATTCGGAAACGGCAGTCTCACGGCCCGTGTCACCGATATAATCGATTCCGCCAGGAAAGAGACCGCTGCTCTGATGTACGAGATAATAGAATAACTCTTCACGCCGAACATACAAAAAGAATGAGGACTCCCAGGGGAGGCACTTCGTAAGGAAGTGCCTCCTTAAGTCTTTTTGACTCCACCAACAGGCGAGAGACCTTGCATCCTGCGTTATTGCATTCCGCGAATCGCCGCTGTATCATGAGGCTGCAATCGAAAAACAACACTCTTTTGGGAGGTAACAACATATGGAACTAGGAAAGAAAATCAAGCATCTGCGGTTCAAGGCTGGTCTGACCCAGGAGCAGTTAGCAGAGAAACTGGGTATCGGTGCACAATCTGTGTCCAAGTGGGAAAATGCAGTAGCAATGCCTGACATCACCTCGCTTCCTCTTCTGGCAGAGGTCTTTGGTGTCAGCATTGATGACCTGTTTGACCTGACAACGGAGCAACGTCTTAACCGAATCGAGAACCGAATGGATGCGGAAGATGAGCTGCCGGCAGACATTTTTCGTGAGTTTGAGAGCTTTCTGCAGGCAGAACTGAATGACGCAAAGAATCAGAAGCGGGCTACTGAGCTGATCGCCTATCTCTACTGGCACCGCATGAACGCGGAAGCACAGAAGGCAACCCGTTACGCAAAGGAAGCGATCCGCCGCGCACCGAATGAAAAGGGCTGCCAATGGATCCTGAACAAAACGGATAACCATGCCGTATGGGATTGGAATATGGCAAACCACACCAAGGCAGTCAATTTCTATCGAGAGCTGGCGGAGGCCAATCCTGACGCCGCATTGCCTTATATGTACCTGTTGGATAATCTGATTGCCGACCACAGGACCGACGAAGCGGAGCGTTGGCTGGAACGCTTTTGTGCCCTGGAAAAAGCGCACCCTGTCATGAAGCGGGTTTATCGGGCCTATATCGCGCTTGCCCGCTTTGACGAGCCTGCCGGAGATCAGATTATGGAGGACCTGCTGGCAGAGCAGCCGGACAATGATTCTGTTCTCTTTGAAACCGCGCAATACTATGCCGCCAAGGCCGACTACAAAAAAGCCATCAACATTTATGAGCGAGCCTTTGCCGCAGACACAAAACGTCCCAGATTTCAGGACGCACTCATGGGAATCGCAGACATCTATGAGATCATGGGCGACTATGCCAATGCAGCGAAGACCTATGACAGGATCATCGACCTGCTGGAAAACGAGTGGGGGCTGACCGAAGAGACGGACTCGTCCGTGTCTTCTGCAAAGAAGGAAAAGGCTCGATTGCTTGCTCTGGCATAATGCGATCCTGCCGCACAACACAAGTCCGCAGGGGAAGCGAGCATCGGATTTTGCACCCCCAAAATCCGTACCCGGCAGATAAAAACGGCGTGACCGCAACGGTCACGCCGATTTCATATTCTTTTGAGTCGGTGATTGCAACCTCAAAGCAACTTCTTTACGTAGTAAGCCCCGGGGCACTCCTTCTTTTTTTGACTAATGCTCTACCCTCTCACAAACTTGCCTGCGATCCTTGCAAGCTTATCTCCCTTGGGGAGCTTTCTCAGTTCGTCCAGAGTGATGGCTTTGAACGCGAATACTGCCACCGCGTATACAGCCACGCCTATCAATATGGCCAGAAGGCAGCAGATCGAGTTCTTACCGAGGATCATCATCAAAACCATGTATGACAGCCTTGCGCACACTCCCATGACCAGAGACGCAAGGAGAGGCTTCACGTAGGTGTCCTTCACATCGAACTCCACCGGGAATGTCTTCTTGAGATCCCTCATGCAGAGATATGAGCCCAAGGCGCAAAACACTATGGTCCCCACTGAAGCTCCGTTGACGTTGATGGGCCTGATGCCTACCAGAAGGAAGGTGAGCACCACCTTGAACACGGCACCTATGGCCATGTTCTTCACGGGAAGCATCTGCTTATTGATACCCTGGAGGATACCCGTAAGGGTCACCAGCGGTCCCTCGAAGACGTTGGTTATGGACATTATGGCAAAGACCAGAGCTGTGCTCTTCACCTCTTCCGCCTGCATGGGATAGAGCAGAAGAAGTATGGGATAAGCCAGAGCGACCATTCCCACCGTGCAGGGGAAAGCCATGAGCATGGTGGCTCTCATGGAGAACTTCATGTTCTCCCTTACCCCCTCGTAATCCTTGACCTTGTATCCTGCAGCGATGGCAGGCACCAGGCTCATTACTATGGCCTGGGTGAGCACCTGGGGCATTCCCACCAGGGATGCGCAGTATCCGCCCAGCTTGCCGAAGAGCACCCTGGATTCTGTAAGGGTGAATCCTACAGCCTGCAGTCTTCTCATTACTATCATCGAGTCTATGGCGTTTACCATGGGATAGATGCAGGCACCGATGGTGATGGGTATGGAGATGATGAGTATCTCCTTTACGATGTCCTGCCAGGGCTCTACCACCGCCAGAGATCTGTGCCTTGCGATCTGCCTGAAGATCACTCTTCTGTTGAGAAGATAGATGATGACCGCTACAGCCAGTCCCGCTGCAGCTCCCGCCGTTCCGCCGAATATGGCGCTGGCGGATATTTTGTCATAGCCTACCCCTGCCCCGATCAGATAGTAGCTCAGGGCAAGTCCCATGACCACCCTGAACAGCTGCTCTATGATCTGTGACACGGCAGTCGGGTTCATGTTCTGTCTGCCCTGGAAATAACCTCTGTAGGCACCCATGACGGGCACCAGGAAAAGAGATGGAGCTATGGCCTGAAGGGCATGTTTTGTGCCGGGATTCTTGAGAAGAGAGCTGTCGATGAAATCCGCCCCGAAGAATACGATGGCCATGGAAATGCCTCCAATGACCGCCATTACTCCCACGGATACATTGAAAACCTTCTGCGCTCCTGCGTAGTTCTTAACTGAAGTCCTCTCGGATATCATTCTGGATATGGCAACAGGTATGCCTGCCAGTGATATCAGGAGGAAAAAACTGTATATGGGGTATACGGAACTGTAATAGGACATGCCCTCCGCCCCTATCCAGTTGGTCAGAGGGATACGGAAGAACACTCCCATTACCTTAACTATTATTCCGGCGATGCCAAGTATGGCCGCCCCTTTTAAAAAGCTGTTCTGTTTCTCTTGCATATCGATCTGGATCTGTACGGGTCTAAAGCTGCCCGAGTATATATTCTACTGATGTTTTTACCTCGTAAGCGGTCTTTTCAACATCTATGTCCCTGTATTCCCCGTTTTCATAGAGGACCACTCCGTCCGCCATGGTCATTTTGACGTCTGAGCCTGACATGGAATACACCAGATTGGTGAGCATGTCGTGGACGGGATACATATTCGGCCCTGAAATATCAAGAAGTATCAGGTCTGCGTCGTAGCCCTCCTTAAGGAGGCCTGAGTTCAGTCTTCCCTGGGCGATAGCCCCTCCCCTGGTGGCCGCATAAATGGTCTCCTTAGGAGTCACCACTGTGGGATCCCCTGATGTCAGCTTGGGAAGCAGGGCAAAAAGCTTCATCTCCTCGAAGAAGTTAAGGGAGTTGTTGGATGCCACAGAATCCGTGCCGATGGCCACGTTTATGCCCTCTTTAAGGAATCTCGGAACATTGGCTGATCCCGAAGCCAGTTTCATGTTGGATGCGGTGTTGATGGCGATGCTTGCACCGCTTTCCTTCAGGATCCTTATGTCATCGTCCTCCAGCCAGACGCAGTGAGCTGCCAGCACCTTGGTGTCCAGAGTCCCCATGTCTTTGAAGAACCTGACCGGAGTCTTGCCGTGCCTTGCCTTGCACTCCTCGTGCTCCTGTCTGGACTCTGAGATATGGATGTGCATGATAAGATCGTTCTCAACTGCGAATTCAGAGATGGCTCTTACGGCAACAGGTGTCGCCGTATACTCGCCATGGATGCCTGCGTCTATCTTGATCCTGCCGTTCTCGATCCCGTTATATGAGTTGAAGGTCCGTCTGACCTCCTTGAATCTTGTGGTCTGCCAGGGATCAGTGTCATCGAACTGAGCTATGGCTCTTGAGATATTGGCCTTGCATCCCGCGGTGACCACGGCTTCCACCATATCATCCACAAAGAAATACATGTCAGAATGAGATACTATCCCGAACTTCAGGCCCTCAGCCATATTGAGAAGAGTGCCCCAGTATACCGCCCTGCCGTTCAGCTTGTCCTCAAAGGGAAAGATCTTTTTGTTGAGCCAGTCCTGGAGGAGCATGTTTTCTCCGTATCCCCGAAGCAGACTCATGGGAGAATGCCCGTGAGCGTTGAAGAATCCCGGCATCAGGAGGCGGCCCCTGCCGTCCACCGCTCTGCCGTAATCCTGTTCAGGCTCCGCCTGGCCGATGTAATCTATCTTCGAGCCCTTGATACCTACGTATCTGTGCTCTTCCACTTCCAGATCCTCGTTGAGGATCGTAACGTCTTTAAAAAGCATATTTACTCCATTGGCAACAAATGCCACACTCACCGCAATTTTATCATATCGATTATATCATAGGGTCTTCTTGTTTTCCACGAGTATTTCCAGAAGCTCAGTTACGCTGTCCAGATCTGTACCGATCTCCGTTCTCAGGCGGATGAAAGGTCTGGTCCCCATGTTCGCAAAAAACTTCTCCCTGAACTTGTCCTTTGCATTCAGGATACCGAAGGGCGTGATGGCATTCACGTCCCTGAACTCCAGTATGTACTTCCTGATATTTTTTGCGGAGCCAAGTTTCTTCAGGGCCATGGGCGAAAGCTTCAGATCCTGCGGATCGTTCTTGTCCACTCTTATCTTCTCTATGCCCATGATTTCAGAGAGATACCTGATGTATGCGATCTTCATGAGATCCTCGGTCTGTCTTGGAATGTCGCCGAAGCGGTCTGTGAATTCGTCTGAAAGATCCTCTATATCCTCTCTGGATGTGACTCCGGATATCTTCTTGTACATCTCCAGTTTCAGGTTCTCATCGGATATATATGTATCGGGTATGTAGGCGGATACGGGGAACTCCATGGTGGATTCTTCCCTGTCGTCGGTGACGATCTCACCCTTCAGCGCCCTCACCGCATTATCCACCATCTTGCAGTAAAGCTCGTAGCCGATGCTTGCGATGTGTCCGGACTGGGCGGTTCCCAGCATGTTCCCGGCGCCCCTGATCTCCAGATCCTTCATGGCCACTTTGAACCCTGCACCGAACTCTGTGAACTCCCTTATAGCCTTGAGCCTCTTTTCCTGAGCCTCGGTAAGGGATTTGTCCTTCTTATACATGAGATAGCAATAGGCCAGCCTTGCGGACCTGCCTACCCTGCCCCTCATCTGATAGAGCTGGGAAAGTCCATACCTTTCTGAATCCAGGATCACCATGGTGTTGGCGTTCTGGATATCCAGGCCGGATTCAATGATAGTAGTGGACACCAGGACGTCCGCGTCATGATCGATGAACTGCATCATCACGTCCTCCAGGGCGTTTTCCCCCATCTGACCGTGGGCGGTGAGCACTCTGGCCTCGGGCACAAGTTCTCTGATCTTATCCGCCACTCTGGAGAGGCCTCTGACCCTATTGTATACGCAAAACACCTGCCCGCCGCGGCCTATCTCTCGCTGGATGACCTCTCTTACCACACTGTCATCCTCTTCCATGACATAGGTCTGGACCGGATATCTTTCCTCCGGGGGCTCCTCTATGAAGCTTACGTCCTTTATTCCCGTAAGTGACATGTTGAGGGTCCTCGGTATGGGTGTTGCTGAAAGGGTCAGCACGTCCACGTTGGCCTTGAGTTTTTTGATGGCCTCCTTATGGTCCACACCGAAGCGCTGCTCTTCATCCACCACCAGAAGTCCCAGGTCCTTGAACCTGACATCCTTGGACAGCAGTCTGTGAGTTCCTATCACCAGATCCACTTCTCCTCTTGCCAGCTTCTCCACAGTATCCTTCTGCTGAGCCTGGGATCTGAATCTGGAAAGCACCTCCACCTTGAAGGGATACTTCTCGAATCTTTCTTTAAGTGTATAGTAATGCTGGTTCGCAAGTATGGTGGTGGGGACCAGCATGACCGCCTGCTTGCCCGCTGTGAGGCACTTGAAGATTGCTCTGGCAGCCACTTCGGTCTTTCCGAAGCCCACGTCCCCCAGAAGGAGCCTGTCCATGCTAAGGGGGCTCTCCATATCGTGCTTGATCTCTTCCGTAGCCTTGAGCTGATCGTCGGTCTCCTCGTAGGGGAAATCATCCTCGAACTCTCTCTGCCACGGTGTGTCCTCCGGGAAAGCAAATCCGGGTTTCACCTGTCTTCTGGCGTAGAGCTCGATGAGATCCTGCGCCATTACGGCGATGGCTGCCCTGGCCTTCTGCTTGGTGGCCTTCCATTCGCCTCCCGATAGCTTGTTTATCCTGGGCTCTCCCTCTTCGTTTCCTATGTATTTCTGGACCAGGTCCATCTGCTCCACCGGTACGTAGAGCAGGTCTTTTCCAAGGTAGCGGATCTTGATGTAGTCCTTGATCTCGCCCTCCACCTTGAGCTTGTGGATCCCGTCGAACCTGCCGATACCGTGGTTCTCATGGACCACGTAGTCGCCGATGGAAAGGCCTGAGAAGGAGTTCAGCATCTGAGTCCTGGACCGGGACTTGCGTTTTTTGCCCTTTCTGGAACGGCCGAAGATATCCGTATCCGTCAGCCACACCTTCCTGTCGGAGCTCAATTCGATGCCCCTGGTGAGGCTTCCGTTTATAAAGTTGATGCCCTTAAGATCCTCTCTTTCGGCGAACTCTCTCAGGTTTGCCAGCCTTTCTTCGGAGGCGGATACCAGGTTTACCGTGTATCCCCTCTTAAGATAGGATGCGATCTCCGATGAAAGGACGGACATCTTCCCCTCGAAGCTCAATGGCTGGCGGGAACGTATGTCGTAGACCTGATCGAACTTCTCGATCCCCTTTACCCTCTTGGGGAAAGGAGTGAACACCGTAAGGTCCCGTTCCTTCATGAGCTTAAGAAGATCTTCCGTTCCGGACAGGGACTCCCTGTCTCTTGGGACTGCCGTGCCCCTCTCCAGATTCAAGGTAAAGTCCGAAGCCTTCTCTCTGTCCGTAAGCTCCAGCGCATCAAAAGACCTGTCCGGATCATCCAATGCAATGAGGCTTCCCGGCTCCATATAGTCCCATATGTATTCCGGATGTGGGTAGAAATACTGAAGATAATGTCTGAGAACAGAAGTCTCTCTCTTCTCCAGGATCCTCTCTGCCACCTCATCCGCGGTTTGTCTTATCTTATCAGAAAGCACCGCCGCCATGTCGGGGTCCTCTTCGGTCCTCTCGACTTCCTTGGCGCGCTTCAGATACTCTTTCTTTAGCCTTGCGACTCCATCCCTCAAAAAATCCGCGTCCCCGGTAAGCTCTTCTGCCGGGCAGATGGTGACCGTTCTCAGGTTATCGAGGGAGCGCTGGTTCTGGCTGTCGAAGGTCCTGATGGAATCCACCTCGTCCCCGAAGAACTCTATTCTCACGGGATCATCCATGTCCGGTGGGAAAACATCTGCGATACCGCCTCTTATGCTGAACTGGCCGGTGCCTTCCACCAGTGGATATCTTTCGTATCCCAGGTCCGTAAGCATAGCTGCGATACTGCTGAAGCTGTACTCCTCCCCTACCCGGAAGGTGAGGTTCTTGATCCGGTACTCGTCGTGAGGCGGGAGCTTTTTTATGGCAGACGAAACAGGCGCTACCACCACGAGGTGTACCCCTCCTGACAGCGCCTGAAGCACTCTTGTTCTGTTGATTATGACGTCGCGGTTCTCTGCTTCCGCCCCGGTGAAGAACCCATCCTCACCATAGAGAGTCCGGATATCCCTTCCCGGAAGGAAAAAATTAAGATCCTGGGCCAGATCTTTTGCTCTCTGATCTGAGGACACGATGACCAAGGCCTGGCCTCTATTCCTTATCAGATCCGCAAGGTAGGGAGAAACGCGGCTGTCGCTTAGCCCGGCGTAATTTATCATTTCGCCTGTTCTTCCTCTTCGGAAAGCTTCTTGAGCCTTCTCGGTTTGATATTATACTCCTGCATGGCATGGGCCACGCCGTTTATCACTGTATCGCAGGCAGCTTCGGCTGCCCTGTTCAGAGCGTCCCAAAGGGGATCCGCCTCCTTTTCGGTGATCCTGCCTGTAACATAATTGATCAGGTCACCATGGTCATTGCCGCCTATTCCCACTCTGATCCTGGGGAAGCCCTGATCTCCTAAGCAGTAGATCACGTTTCTCATGCCGTTGTGGGTCCCGGATGATCCGGATGCCCTGATCCTGATGACTCCCTCGGGAAGGTCAATGTCATCATAGATCACGATCATGTGATCCATGGGGACCTTGTAGAAGTTCATCACCTCTCTCACGGCTTCCCCGGACAGGTTCATGTATGTCTGAGGCTTCACCAGGATCACCTTCTCGTCTCCGATCCTGCCTTCCCCCAGAAGAGCTCTGAATTTAAGTTTGCCTATGTCGATCCCGTACTTATCGGCGATCAGGTCCAGAGCAAGGAAGCCCATGTTATGACGAGTGAGCTCGTATTTTTTGCCCGGGTTTCCCAGGCCAACGATTATATACATCTCAATATATGCTCACGCTCCCGCAGGACCTGCGGGAGCATGAATCAAAACTTTCAAATTACTTAGTCAAACAGAGCGGATACTGATCCGTTGGTGTGTACTCTTGTCATGGCTTCTGCGAACAGAGGCGCAACGGAAAGCACCGTCATGTTATCAAGCTTCTTCTCATCGGGAAGCGGAATGGTGTTCAGAAGCACCATCTCCTCGAATACGGAGTTCTCGATCCTCTCTATGGCAGGTCCCGAAAGCACAGCGTGTGTAGCACCTGCGTAAACGCTCTTTGCGCCAAGATCCTTGATGGCCTTGGCTGCGTTGCAGATGGTTCCCGCAGTATCGATCATATCGTCGATTATGATGCAGTTCTTGCCTTCGATATCACCGATGATGTTCATGATCTCGGACTTGTTGGGTTCGGGACGTCTCTTGTCGATGATGGCTATGGGGCAGTTAAGGAGCTCAGCAACTGATCTGGCTCTTGTAACTGAACCATGGTCGGGGGAGACTACGCACATGTCCGGGAGTTCCTTCTTCTTGAAGTAATCTGCCAGGATAGGCATTCCAAGAAGATGGTCAACGGGAATGTTGAAATATCCCTGGATCTGGTTGGCGTGAAGATCCATGGTGATGACTCTGTCAGCTCCTGCTGCAACGATGAGATCCGCCACAAGCTTCGATGTGATGGGGTCTCTGGCCTTAGCCTTTCTGTCCTGACGAGCATATCCGTAATATGGGATAACCGCATTGATCCTTCCTGCGGAAGCCCTCTTCATGGCGTCTATCATGATGAGAAGTTCCATCAGGTTGTCGTTTACCGGGTTGCAGGTGGACTGGATGATGTAGCAGTCAACGCCTCTCACCGTCTCCCAGATATTCACGGATATCTCACCGTCGCTGAACTTCGTTACTGTAGCTTTTCCCAGGGGCTTGCCCATGATGCCGCTGATCTCTTCAGCGAGACCTACATTTGAATTACATGTGAAGATCTTGTAATCCGTGAATGACTGACTGTTCAATTTGATCTACCTTGCCTTTCTTGTAACCAGACCGATAATTAAAAAATATAATTGAGAGCATCAGATCTATTTCTGATACTTACCCTTCCAGAGTCCTCTCTTAGCCACCCAGTTCTTCTTGACGTAAGCCCTGGAGCGCGCAATGTAAAGGGAGTCCGCCTCAACGTCCTCAGTGACTGTGGAACCTGCAGCTATATAGCTCCCCTCACCCACGTGAACGGGGGATACTATATTGGAATTGCATCCGATAAAGGCGTTATCCTCGACGGTGGAGCGATGCTTGTTGGTTCCATCATAGTTAACAAAGACCACTCCGCATCCCAGGTTGATGCCTCTTCCCAGGTCAGCGTCGCCGATGTAGGTCAGGTGCGACGCCTTGGTATTATCCCCAAGGACTGCATTCTTAACTTCTACGAAGTCGCCGACCTTGCAGTTCTTGCCTACCTTGGAACCCGGTCTCATGTAAGCGAAGGGACCGACCTCAGTCTCGTCGCCCACCTCAGACTTCAGAATATATGAGCTCATGATCTTGACGTTGTCGCCGATGATGCTGTCCTCGATCCTGCAGTTCTGGTCCAGAACACAGTTCTTGCCGATCACCGTGTTTCCCTTGATGACGCATCCCGGTCCGATGAAGGTGCCTTCACCTACCTGGACCGTATCGTCTATGTAATAATTCTTTTCTGCCATTTTGATTACCTTCTTAGTTCAAAATATCTGTCCTGAATAATAATTATATCACAAGGCAGACCTCTAAATCTACACCGGATAAGCTTTATTTTCCTTATCCAGAAGATCAGGGTCAAGTCCGTGGAGCCTTGCGTCCCTCTTCCTGAAGAATTCAGTGGCCACTTCCGGGAACAGTGCATAGCTCAAAACATCCTCTTCCTGGATGGAGTATGCCTTCACCTTCTCTCTCAGGTCCTCCAGCTCCGGTTTCAGAAGATCTGCAGGTCTGCATGTGATGGGCTCTTCGTCTCCGAGAGCTTTTTTCTGGACCTCCTCATTGAATGGCAAGATTGTCTTGCCGTATTCTCCCTTCAGGATGGCCTTGGTCTCCTTGGAGATGATCTTGTACCTTTCACCCATGAGAACGTTGAGCACCGCCTGTGTGCCTACGATTTGAGATGAAGGAGTAACAAGCGGCGGCTGCCCCAGGTCATTTCTGACGTTGGGCACTTCCTGAAGCACGTCGTAGAACTTGTCGGATGCATTCTGATCCTTGAGCTGAGATACGAGATTTGAAAGCATGCCGCCGGGCACCTGATACAGAAGAGTCTTGATATTTACTCCCATTACCTTGGGATCTATCCTTCCCTCCTTGATGTATTTCTCCTGGAGTGGCCTGAAGTAGTCGGCGATCTCAGCGAGAAGATTCTGATCCAGACCGGGATCGAACTCTGTCCCTTCGAAGGCTTTGCAGATGACCTCCGTTGCCGGCTGGGATGTGCCCATTGACCAGGGAGAAATTGCGGTGTCCACGATGTCGCAGCCTGCCTCAATGGCCTTCATGTATGACATGAGCGCCACGCCTGATGTGCAGTGGCTGTGAAGCTGTACCGGGATCTTTACCGCCTTCTTAAGGACAGGGATTATCTCAGCTGCAGCCTGAGGAGTAAGGATTCCGGACATGTCCTTAAGGCATATCGAATCCGCTCCCATGGACTCCATGTCCTTGGCAAGCTTCGTCCAATAATCCATGGTGTAGCCCTTTCCCAGAGTGTAGGAGAAGGCGATCTGCACCTCTCCGCCCTCCTTCTTGGCGGCCTTCACTGAAGTTTCCAGATTCCTCAGGTCATTCAAAGCATCGAATATCCTGATGATGTCTATGCCGTTTGCGATGGATCTCTGTACGAAGTACTCCACCACATCATCCGCATAATGTCTGTATCCCAAAAGATTCTGACCTCTTAAGAGCATCTGAAGTTTGGACTTAGGCATTCCGTTTCTAAGCTTTCTCAGTCTGTCCCAGGGGTCCTCATCCAAAAATCTAAGGCAAGCATCGAAGGTGGCTCCTCCCCAGCATTCCACCGAGTAGAAACCTACGTCGTCTATCTTGTCCAGGATGGGAAGCATCTCCTCAGTTCTCATCCTTGTTGCGGCCAGAGACTGATGAGCGTCTCTCAGCACTGTCTCCATGATCCTGAATTTTTTGTCAGCCATGAATAATCTCCTTTATCTATACGCCGAATACTGCCATGAACAGTCCGGCAGCAACTGCAGTTCCGATAACTCCCGCCACATTCGGTCCCATGGCATGCATGAGAAGGAAGTTGGTGGGATCCTCTTCTGCTCCCACCTTCTGGGCAACGCGGGCTGCCATTGGCACAGCGCTTACACCTGCAGCGCCGATGAGCGGATTGATCTTGCCGTGGGTCGCATGGCACATGATCTTGCCGAAAAGAACTCCAGCAGCGGTGCCGATGGCGAAGGCCACCAGTCCCAGTGCTATGATCTTAAGGGTCGTTACCTTGAGGAAGGCTTCAGCAGAAGCAGTAGCTCCCACGGAAGTTCCGAGGAATATTACCACGATATACATGAGAGCGTTGGATGCTGTCTCCTGAAGCTGCCTTACCACGCCGGACTCTCTGAAAAGATTACCCAGCATGAGCATGCCTATAAGAGGCGCAGTGGATGGCAGTATGCTGCATACCACGATGGTAACGACTATGGGGAACAGTATCCTCTCCTTCTTGGATACAGGCCTAAGCTGCTCCATCTTGATGGAACGCTCTTCCTTGGTGGTGAGCAGTTTCATGATGGGCGGCTGGATGATGGGCACCAGCGCCATGTACGAGTAAGCAGCCACAGCTATGGGTCCCATGATGTCAGCCTGTCCCAGCTTCATGGCAAGGTATATGGATGTGGGGCCGTCCGCTCCTCCTATGATACCGATGGCCGCTGCAGACTCGGAACTGAATCCGAGAAGCATGGCCATCAAGTATGCGCCGAAGACTCCGAACTGAGCCGCAGCTCCAAGTAGAAAGCTCTTGGGGTTCGCAATCAGCGGACCGAAGTCGGTAAGTGCGCCTACTCCCATGAATATCAGGGATGGCAGGATGGTCCATTCATCCAGTTTGAAGAAATAGTTGAGCAATCCTCCTTCTGCCATAATGGGCGGATAGATGTTCACCAAAAGCATACCGAAGGAAATGGGAAGAAGCAGAAGCGGTTCATACTCCTTGGCTATGGCCAGATAGAGGAAAAAACACGCCACCGCCACCATCACAAGATTCCCTATGGACAGATTGGCGAAAGCTGTCTGACCCAAAAGATTGCTCAGGGTCTCAGAAATATAATCCATATCGAATACCTGCTAAGTGTAAAATCAGCCTATCACTGCCAGAAGATCTCCTGCTTCCACAGGCTGGCCTTCGGAAACGGTGATCTCTTTGACCGTTCCATCAGCGGTGGACACCATAGGGATCTCCATCTTCATGGCTTCAAGTATGATAACGGTATCGCCCTTTGATACGGACTCTCCCGCCTTCTTGACGATCCTGAAGACCTTGCCTGCAGCTCCCGCTTCAAGTCTGACTCCATCCTGAACTGAAGCTGCCGGTGCCTTGGGGGCCGGAGCCGGAGCCACGGGAGCAGGTGCAGCAGCTGCCGGTGCAGCCGGTGAGGCCTGCTGTCCTGAACCGACCTTCTCCACTTCTACTTCGTATTCTTTTCCGTTTACTTTAATAATATATTTTTCCATGATCTTACTCCTGATCTATCTTCTTCTCTTGATCGATCTGACTACGTACTGCTGATCACCCAGGGAGATGGGCGTATCCATCACCGGTAGAGCGCCGCTTTCAAAGGCTTTGATCGCCGCTGTGATCACCGCTATCAGTTCACCGTCATCCTCTTTGAGAGGCTCTTCATGTACAGCCGGGCCCGGGGCCTCGGGCTGGGATTTTTTGTTGTTGTAAAAGAACACCTTGAACAGATAAATGATCAGGCTTATGAGGATCAGTATAGAAAATACCGTACCCATGCCCATCAATGTGTCCATCAGTGCCTTTATGAGTATTTCTTTAAGACCCATCACGACCTCCTAGAAGACGTTGGCATAGGATTCCAGAGCCCCTGCCAGGTATTTCCTGGTATCTGCCGGATCTATGATCCTGTGGCAAAGGCCCTTGGCCTCCAGCACTTCTGCCGTGGAATGGCTCTCTTCGTATCTGTCAGCCTCCGCCTGGATGCTCTCCACAGACTGAGGTCCCTTCACCAGTTCGGCTGCCGTTCTGGGATTAATGATATTGACTCTTGAGCCTTCCCACATGAAGGTCAGGTCGAAGGATGGTCCGCACAGCACGCTGTAGGCTCCTCCTACCACTTCTCCGGTTATGATCAGGACCTTGGGAACATCTGTCTCGTTCAGCGCCCTGGCAAGCTCTGCAGCGGATCTTAACACAAGATCACTGTCCTCATCGTTTCTGAAACCTTCAGTCTGGATGAACTCAACGAAGCCTAAGCCGAACTTATCTGCCAGAGACACGAGATCTTTTGCCTTTACAAGGGCTGCCGATCCCAGACCCTTCTCACCCTGCTGCCCGTTGATGGCCATTGCTGCCACCATAAGGCCGTTGATCCTGATGAATCCGGCTGTAAGGCAAGGTGTGGCTTCGCCTTCCATCTCAAGGAATGCACCATTATCAGATACCGCCTTAAGGAGTTCCCTTCCATCTGACCTTAAGCTCAATGCGTTTTCGATCCTTCTGTTCAGATCGTCATCTGCATCAAACTGATCAGGAAGCAAACCGCTGGAAGCGGGCATCCTGAGTATTATTTCCTTGGCCTGAGATACAGCCTTGTCAATGGACATGTCCTTAAAGAAGAAATCCGCCAGAGTGCAAAGCCCTGCCACCTGACCGCGGCAGTTGTCCCCTGCGATCATTATCTGAAGGATCTCATCCTTTGCAATGGTCACAACTCTATAGAGGTCTGCGAATGCGTGAAGAGCTTCCGCTCCCTCATCCACCAAGAATCCGGTAGAATCCAAAAATCCTACAATGGGCGCTCTGGCCTTAAGGGCAAGCCTATAGACCGTTTTGATCTTTTCTGCAGCTTTAACTGAAAACGCTCCGCCCATTATGGAAGCATCCTGAAGAAAACAATAGACCTGCTGCCCTTCCACCGTGCCGTATCCGGTTATAACTGAGCAAACAGATCTCTCTCCAATTTCACAAAAACTGCCATCGTCGAATATGAGTCCGATATTGTCTTTTAAAATCATAGGTATCTCCTTCTGTAAACACCAATACATGTTTAGCATAACATAAGTGATGTTGACATGGAACACTTTTTTTAATATTCTTTAAATAAGAATTCGAACAAAAAAGGAGGATGCCAAGTGAAACGTACGGAAAGAATCGGCGCTTTGATCCGAATACTTACGGATAATCCGTCCAAGCCCTTTGCTCTCAGATACTTTTGCGATATGTTTGGCTGCGCCAAGTCCAGCATCTCCGAGGATATACAGGCCGCTTCTCAGGCCATAAGCCTGACAGGCACCGGGTACCTGGAGACTATTTCCGGTGCCAAGGGAGGCGTAATGTACGTCCCGGACATATCAGATGAAGAATGCGCTGCCCTTCAGGAAGAGTTCTGCGAAAGGCTTAAGGACAGTTCCAGGCTTCTTGGCGGCAACTTCGTGTATACCTCGGATATTTTTTACGACCATAGGATCATGGGCAAATTATCCAGAGTCTTCGCCAGAATCTTCAGAGACTGTGGCGCTGACTATGTGGCCACCGTAGAGACCAAGGGCATCCCACTGGCCTACAATGTGGCCTGGCTTCTTAATCTCCCACTGGTCATAGTAAGACGCGAGGCAAACATTTCGGAGGGCTCCACCATAAGCATCAACTATATTTCCGGCTCCTATGACAGGCTTCAGAAGATGTCCATGTCCAAGCGTTCCGTCAAAAATGGCTCCAAGGTCCTTGTCATCGATGACTTCATGCGGGGCGGAGGCTCAGTCACAGGCATAGCCGAGATGATGAATGAGTTCGACAGCAAAATAGTGGGAGTGGGCATCGCAATAGTCTCAACAGAACCCGAAAAGAAAAAGGTGTCCGGATATGTAAACTTTGTGGATCTCGGCACCGTAGATCCTGAGAACAAAGTGATCGAAGCCTACCCTAATCTCGATCTTTTCAAAAGGGCTTGATAACCTGTTTGTTTGATGCTATAATATTGCCATAAAAATTGATAATATTGCTTTTCAACATCAAATCAGAGGACAATGGATATTACTGAGATTAGGATCCGTAGAGTAGAAGGCACAGCAAATCTTAGAGCAGTGGCATCTGTTACATTTGATGAGGAGTTTGTAGTCCACGACATTAAAGTTTTTGAGGGCAACGGTGGCCTATTCGTTACCATGCCTGATAAAAGAATCGCCGATGGAGTATACAGGGACATCGCTCATCCAATCACCAGGTCTTTCAGAAGACGTTTGGTAAAGGAAGTTTTAGAAAAGTATGCTCTTCTTCCACCCCCGGATCAGGAAGAAACTACAACTGAACAAGAGGACACAACTGAACAAGAGGACACAACTGAACAGGCAACTATAACTGAAGAATGAAAAAATCCCACATGCCAGATCTTGCGACCTTGCATGGGGGATTTTTTTATTTTTACATATAAGTCTGAGCTCTCGCTTCGGTTATTTCATGCTGCCTGTCTTCTCGTATCTGGAATGCCAGCTCAATGCTTCGTCCAGGATGTGAGGAGTCTGGCAGGGTGCCTCGCTGCATGCTCTATTGAAGTAATCCATCAGCATATCCTTGTAGTCGGGATGTGCGCAGTTCTCTATGATGGCCACTGCCCTCTCCTTGGGAGAAAGGCCTCTCAGATCAGCGTATCCCTGCTCGGTCACGATGACCTGCACCTCGTGCTCGGTGTGGTCCACATGAGGACACATGGGTACGATGGAAGAGATCGCTCCATCCTTGGCAATGGAGGATGTGGTGAAGATCACCAGCTGGGCACTTCTTGAGAAGTCGCCGGAGCCTCCGATGCCGTTCATGATTTTTTTGCCCTGTACGTGTGTGGAGTTTACATTGCCGTAGATATCCACCTCAAGTGCGGTGTTCATGGCAATGAGCCCCAGTCTGTGTGCCACCTCGGCGGAGTTGGATATTTCCTCAGGTCTGAAGATAACATGGTCTCTGAAGAAATCAATATTCTTGAAGAAATCCACCTGTGCCTCCGGTGAGGGTGCAAGTGCCGTGCAGGAAGCCACAGTGACCTTGCCGCACTTGATCAGGTCAAGCATGGAGTCCTGAATCACCTCGGTGTAACAGGTAAGTCCCTCGAACTCTGACTCCTTAAGTCCCCACAGTACCGCATTGGCCACTGAACCTACTCCAGACTGGATCGGAAGCAGAGACTTGCCCAGTCTGCCTGCTTCAACTTCATGTCTGAAGAAGTTTATGATGTTCTCACCTATCTTTCTGGAATCCTCTGAAATAGCTGCCAGAGGCCTTGTCAGGTCGCTCATGTCGGAAATAACTATAGCCTTTATCTTGTCCCATCCGCACTTGACATAGGGGGTGCCTACCCTATCTCCCGGATGTGTGATGGGAATAGGTTTGCGGTTTGGTGCAGGCTCCGTCATATATACGTCTGCCGTACCCTCCAGTTCCAGAGGCTTGGCCATGGCGATCTCAACTATGACAGAATCAGCCATCTGCACATATGTGGGAACGTTTCCAACAGATGTGGTGGGTACCAGGTCTCCGTCCTCCGTGATAGCAAGAGCCTCCACAAGGGCGACGTCCGGTTTCTTCACGTGGCCCTGTGCCACGAATTCAGCTGATCTTCCCAGATGCATGTCAGAATAGTTCACTTTACCGGCATTGATGGCCTTTCTGAGAGTAGCATTGGTCTGATAGGGGATCCTTCTCTGGATGATCCCTGTCTCAACCAGTTCTGTATCGATCTCAGGACCAACGGATGCTCCGGAATAAAGATCGATGTGGACCTCTTCCCTTCCGGCCTTCACCTGTTCTGCCAGTGCGTGAGGCACGGCCTTGGGATAGCCTGAGTTGGTGAAGCCGCTGATGGCCACTGCCATGCCGTCCTTGATCATATAAGCCGCCTCATCAGCGGATACTATAAGATTCTCTCCTCTTTCTGAACGGATACGTTTCTTAAGTTCTTGATCCATATTATCCTCCATAATAATGAATAGTGTTCTCACTCCGTATATTTTAACAAATGGGCAAAAGATATCAACAGCAATATTGTTCTGCAATTGTTTTATTTTTTGCGCCGTGCAAAAAACTCAAACCGCCGCCCCTGCCTGGAACGGCGGTTTTTTCTATGGTCTTTATCTGTGCATCAGTGTCCGATCAGATTGACCAGGAACATCGAGATGCCCGGAATGTAAGCAATCAGAAGCAGGCATATGAACATTGCCAAAAGGAACGGCAATGCGGCCTTTGAAATGACCTCTATCTTAAGTTTGGATACTCCGGATGCAACGAAGAGGTTTACACCATAAGGCGGTGTAACGAATCCGATGGCAAGAGCCACCGTCATAGCTATACCGAAGTGTACCGGGCTCATGCCTATGCCGATGGCAATGGGAAGCATTACCGGAGTCAGGATGAGGCAGGATGAAATATTGTCGATAAAACATCCTACGATCAGGAGTACCAGAAGCATGAGAGCCATCAGCAGCCAGTCCTGAGTCACGGAATTCAGAAGTGTGGATGCGATCTTCTGGGGGATCTGCTCCATGGCAAGGTACGCCGCGAACGACATGGAGAAGCCAAGGGCAAGACCTGTATATCCGTTCATGTTGGCGGTCTCTTTAAGAGAATCTATTATGATCTTAAGGGTCAGTTCCCTGTAGATCACAACTCCTGCAAACAGGGAGTATACGGTGGCGATCACCGCAGCCTCTGTGGGAGTGAAGATACCTGAGTAGATTCCGCCCAGTATGATGACCGGAGCCAGCAGTGCCCAGAAGGAGTCCAGGAAGGTCTTCCAAAGACTTACCTTTTCGGCCCTTACGTGGCCCTTGTATCCGCGCTTGTGTGAAATGATCCCGCAAACAAACATCAGTCCGAGACCAATGAGAACGCCGGGAATAACTCCGGCCTTGAACAGGTCACCTACGGAGGTGCCGGATGCGACACCGTAGATAACGAAGGGTATCGAAGGCGGGATGATGACGCCTATGGTTCCCGCAACTGCCGTAAGGCCTGTGGCGAATCCTCTGTCATATCCCCTTTCATCCATTTCGGGAATCATGATGGAGCCCATAGCCGAAACTGTAGCAGGACCCGAGCCGGATATGGCCGCAAAGAACATGCAGCCCAGGACTGTGACATAACCCAGTCCGCCGGTGAATTTACCCACGAGCACGTCAGCAAAGTTCACGATCCTCCTGGCTATGCCGCCGAGAGACATAAGGTTGCCGGCCAGCATAAAGAAGGGAATCGCTATCAGCGTAAATGAATCCAGACCCGTGAACGCTTTCTGAGCGATCATCACAGTATCTATATTGCTGGTAAGGAGCATCGTGATGGCTGTAGCTGTGCCCAGAGATATACCGATGGGGACAGACAAGAGCATCAATGCGAAGAATATGGCAAACAGAATCAAAATGTTCATTTATTTGTCGCCTCCTTCCTTAGCGGGTCTGAAGCGTTTGATGGATGATTCGATCAGTCTGACCGACATCATGGCCATTCCTACGGGGATCGAAAGGTAACAGTATTTAAGAGGAACTCTGAGAGCGCTGGAAACCTGCCCGAATTTAGCTATCTGACCGATCGCCCTCACGCCCATATAAAACACGAAGGCAGCAAAAGCAAGCCACACTATGGTGACAAAGATCTCGATCGCCATCTGCCCTTTTGGCGAAAGCTTATCCCTGATCATGGTGATCCTGAGCTGTGAACCTCTCTTCGTGGCATAACTGACACCCAGCCAGGTCTCCCAGACATACAGATACCTGACCAGTTCTTCTGACCATGATATGGAATTGCCGAAGGCTCTGGTGCAGACCTGAGCGAATATCAGAATCGTACTGAATGCCAGTGCTGGGACGAGCAGGATCTCTTCGAAATGGTCCCATACATACAGCAGTTTATTTTTCATGACTGTTACCTCTGTCTTAAATCAAGGTGTGATTATGAAACATCCCGGACCGGCAGGCAAAAACCTACCGGTCCGGACAGATCAGAGATTATCTGAATTAACCTCTTGCGTCACGGATGGCCTTAGCCATATTCATGATGTTTTCGTCTACATCAACAAGGTCCCAAACGTCCTTTGTAGCCTCAACGAGCTTAGCGATCTCTTCATCGGGAAGAGTATCGAATGTAACGCCCGCAGCCTCCATGGTAGCTACGAGTTCGTCCTCAAGCTGAGTGTTCAGATCACGCTGGAACTTCATTGCCTCGAAGGAAGCCTCTGTGACGACCTGCTGCAGATCCTCAGGAAGGCTCTGCCAGAATTCCTCGGATACTACGACTGCATTAGCTGCATAAAGGTGATGTGTGAATGTGTAGTAAGGCTGTACTTCATAGAGCTTGTTGGTGTAAGTAAGAACGATGCCGTTGTCCTGGCCGTCTACTGTTCCGTTCTGAAGTGCTCCGTAAAGTTCGGAGAATGCCATGGGTGTGGGGTTGGTTCCCATCGCCTTGTATGTGGCGATGTTAACGGGTGACTCCATAACACGGATGTCGAGTCCCTTCAGGTCCTCAGCTGTCTTTACAGGGTGCTGATTGTTGGAAATGTTTCTGAAGGCGTTCTCACCGTAAGCGATGATCCTCATACCATACTGAGGAAGTGTAGCTGCCAGGGCATCACCGAATTCTCCGTCAAGGTTCTCATAAGCCTCTTCCTTTGAAGTGAACAGGAAAGGAAGGTCGCATACTGCGAAGTCAGGATCAAAGTTGGCAAGTGTGGACAGGGGTCCCTGGCTTGCCTGAACTGTGTTAAGCTGAAGAGCCTCATAGATCTCACGGTCTGAACCGAGAACTGAGTTATTCTGAACGATAACTTCGATTCTGCCGTTTGAATGCTCTTCAATGTAGGGTTTGAAGACTTCAAGAAGCGCTCTGCCTGTGGCTGAATCGTCCTGAACTGTGGTTCCTATGGTCAGTGTGAACGTCTCTTCAGGATCAGCGGGAGCGGGCTCATTGCTGCCGCCGCCGCATGCAGCGAATGCAAATACCATGCATACTGCGAGCAAAAGTACTAAAAACTTTTTCATTTTTTCCTCCTTTGTAATAATAAACCTTTCTATAAAAGCCCTCCTGGGTTTTTATCATTTTGTTCGGCGGATCCCAGTCAGGCGATGACGCTGCCCGGATTCAGTATTCCGTTGGGATCGAATACAGCCTTGATGCCTCTGTAGATCTCGATCTCTCTGGGATCCTTCATCATCTCCAGATCAGTTCTTCTGATCTTTCCCACCCCGTGTTCTCCGGTGATGGTACCTCCGTAGCTGAAGCAGGCCTCGTACATCCTGTTCTTCAGTTCCTCGGCGTACTCTGGGGCCTTGCCGTCCACCAGCCACATGTCGTTATGGACGTTTCCGTCAGCGATGTGGGCCAGAAGACTGGAACCTGCATTGTATTCCTTGGCCAGTCTTTTCAGGTCATGGATGAATTCTGCAATGTGTGAGATGGGAACAGCCATGTCGAAGGAGTCGTAGAGCCAATCCTTCTTGAAATTGTACTGTTCGCCTCTGATATGCAAAAGATCCAGTTGCTCCTGTTTCTTCTCAGCATAGAGGGTGTCATAGCTGTGGTTCTTCTCGCAGATCTCATTGATGACTCTGCAGTCATCTATCAGCGCCTGCTCTGTTTTCTCCGAGAGCATGATCAGAAGATCTGCCTCTCCCTTCTCTGCCTGCCACTTCATGCCCAGTGCCTTCGAACTGCCTTCCCAAAGGAATTTGTCCATGTACTCCACTGCCAGAGGCGACACGCCGCTCTTCAGTATCTCCATGACCGCATTGGTGGCGTCCTCGAACTTCTCGAAGGGAGCAACTATGGACGCGGTGTAGCTGTCGTTGGGGAATATCTTGAGAATGACTTTGGTTATGATGCAGAGTGTACCCTCGGAACCCAGTATGAGCTGAGTCAGGTTGTATCCTGCATTGTTCTTTACCAGCTTGCCTCCCAGTTCCAGGATCTCTCCTGTAGGAAGGACCACCTCAAGGCCAAGTATATGCTTCCTCATGACGCCGTGTCTGACCGCCCTGGCTCCGCCTGCGTTGGTGGCTGCCATGCCGCCCATCTGGGCGCCTTCATCTCCCGGGTGCACGGGGAACCCGATCCCCTTGTACTTGTCCAGTTCCTCCAGGAACTGCATGAGAGTCACGCCGGCCTCAAGAACTGCGACCATGTTCTTCTCGTCGATCTCCACTATATGGTTGAATCTCTCCATGGAGATTATGATGCTCTCTTCCGTAGGAGTGCAGCCTCCGCAAAGTCCTGTGGCTCCGCCTCTGACCACTACAGGTATCTTTTCCTGATTGGCGTATTTCATTATTTCACTGAGTTCCTCAGTGTTGGCAGGTTTCACAGCTACTGAGCGTTTGTCAGCCTTGGGTCTGAAGGTCTTTTCCACCTGATCATAGAGGAAAGATTCGATATCTTCCTCGCCCTTGATAAAATAATCTTTTCCAACTATTTCTATAAGCTTGGAATAATCCATCTCCGTCATGTCTCAGTCCTCCTTCCTGCTGAATCTTCTGGTCAGTGCAGGCACTACCTCGTAGAGATCACCCACTATACCGTAATCGGCAATATTGAAAATGGGGGCAGAGGGATCTTTGTTGATGGCGATGATCGTATCGGATTCCTTCATTCCTGCCATGTGCTGCGGGGCTCCTGAGATCCCGCAGGCTATATATACTATGGGCTTTACACGGTGTCCGCTGTATCCGACCTGGATGGCGCTTGAAGCTATGCCGGCATCCACCAGTGCTCTGGAAGCGCCTACCGTTCCGCCCAGCGCGTCCGCAAGGGCCTCGATGATCGCCATGTCTTCCTTGGTCTTGACACCGCGTCCTGCGGCAACTATCACGTCCGCCTCCGAGATGTCCTTGGCTCCGATGTCTGTGACATCCACGATCTCACAGCCTTTGATCTCAGTGCAATATGGCTCCAAGGTCTTTGATTCAGTCCTTCTCCCTTCAGTCTTTCCCGCTTCCGCGAACTCCTTGTACCTTACGGTGCAGAATTTGGGGAAGGTGACGGTCTTTATGTGAGCCAGTATGTTGTCGCTGAAAGCAGGTCTCACCTGAATGAACTCCCCTGCCTCGTTGACCACCAGATCTGTGCAGTCTGCCGTAAGTCCCGTTCCCAGAGCGCAGGCGATCCTGGGCGCTGCGGAACGTCCGAATTCTGTGGCACCGATAAGGCAGACCATGGGACTGTATTCCTTAATGAACTCTACAACGTTCTCCTTGTATAGGATCTCTTCAGATACTCTGAAACACTCCCCCTTGATATGGTAGACCCGGTCCGCTCCCCTTTCCATGAGTTCCGTCACATCCACATTCTCAGGTGCGACCACCAGGGCTTCAAGGGGCTGACCCAGTTTGTCAGCGATCTCCCTGCCCTTGTTCAGAAGTTCATAGGCTACCCTGTGTATTCCCTTATCCGTATATTCGCAAAGGACCAGAATGCCCTTATAGGTCTTTTCATTCGCCATGGTCTACACCAGTCCTTTCTCAAATAACACTTCTTCGATCTTCGCTGCGAAGCCATCAGTATCCTCTCTGAAGATGTGAGTGTCCCTCGTGATGATACCGGGGACCACCACCTTACTGACCTTGGTTGGTGACCCGGCGAATCCCGTGTTATCAGGTGTAAGTTCTTCAAGATCACCGATGTTGAGTATCTCCACATCCTGCTCCAGGGAAAGAAGCTTCCTCCTGACCGTGGGAAGTTCAGGTCTTGAAACGTTTTTGGTGACACTTACGAGACACGGACAGGTCATGACTCTCTCCTGCCTCCTGCCGCTGATGTTTTCGACCGAGACCCTTACCTTGCCGTCTTCAAGTTTTATAGAGTCCACATAGTAACTGTGAGGGATTCCAAGGAACTCTGCCACCTCAGCTCCAACCTGAGCGGTGTCTCCGTCCACGGACTTCTCCCCGCAGATGATCAGATCGTAGTCCCTGATGTGTCTGATGGCAGCCGAAAGTATCCTTGCTGTAGCATAGGTGTCCGAGCCTCCGAACTCCCTGTCAGTCAGAAGGACCATCTTGTCTGCGCCCTTGGCGAAAGCCATTCTCAAAGATCTCTCAGATCTGGGAGGTCCCATGGTCACTGCCGTTATCTCCACGTCATCATAAGCGCGCTTAAGGTCCACAGCCGCCTTGAGAGCGTTTTCATCGAAGGGATTAATCTCCGCATCTGCTCCGGCACGGTTGACGACCCCCTTCTCACTGTCGAACTTTACGGTCGCCATATCGGGTACTTCTTTTATCAATACCAGTATCTTCATAAAAGCTCCTTATAAAGCAGAAAAGGGCTGACATCATCTTAAAAGATCACGACAATCAATTGTCTGAAGTCAACCCTGCAATCACCACACTTATCACTAAACAAAATCATCCTTTAAAAAGTGCGTATCAACTATAAATGGTATCTTTATACCGTTGTATTTGTATTTATTATACCTCGGTGATAATTCTATGTCAATTCTGTTATGAGATATGATCACCTCACATGCACTCCTCTATGAAGCCGAACACTTCAGCATAGTAGGCGTCCGGATCCCTGTAGCATGACTGTGCGTGACCGGCGCCCTGAACTATCATTATCTCCTTTTCCGGGGATGCACAGGCCTCGTAGAGATCTTTTGCGTCACCTGCGGGGACCAGCCTGTCCTCATCACCGTGGATGAAAAGCACCGGCACCGAGCCTTTAGTCACCTCGTTCAGGGCAGATGCGTCCTTCAGGTCGTAGCCGCCTCTGATCAGAAGCCAAATCCTTGCAGTGCTGATGAGACCGATGTCAGGCAGGCCGAACCAGTCTTTGAGCTGCTTTCTGAACATGCTCATGGCATTCTCCATGGCACAGTCAGATATGATGCAGACCACGTTCTCCGGAAGATCCAGCCCTTCGAGCATCAGAGCGCAGGAAGCCCCCATGGATTCTCCATGGATCACGATCTTCGCATCCGGATATGCCCCCAATATCTCATCTATCCAGAGCATAACATCTTCCCTGTCCGTCCAGCCCATGCCTATGAAATCTCCTTCGGACTCGCCCTGGCACCTCAGATCCGGGCAGAGGATGTTGAAGCCTCGGTCATAGTATTTTGCGGCATAGTGGTACATCTCTTCCTTCCAACCGGTGTATCCGTGAAGGAGGATCACCCAGGGCTTGCCCTTCGGTTCAGGCTGTCTGAAAACTTGAGCTATCAGCTTGAATCCATCTCTGGACTGTGTGGTGACCTTGACGCCTTCGGCCTTCTCAAGAAACGCCTTGGCCTCCTCCCTGGCCAGCTTAGTGTTTTCCGTGATCTCGTCGGTCCTGACCATCTCGGAGTAGCTCTTATCCGTGATTTGCTGGAAGGCATCCAGTTTCCTCATGAATTCCGGTTTCAGTGCTGCGCTTATGAGCACGTTCACCCCCACGTTATACAGGATGAGCAAAACAGCCAACGCCCATATTATTATCTTTGTCCTCAGTTTCATCTTTTCCATAATAAAACAATAACTGCCCCTTTCGAGGCAGTCAATATTTTTTGGTTCTGATCAATAGAATGTGGCGACTTCTTCCTCCGGAGGATCGCATTTTACCATTTCCTTAACGTGGAATACCGGTCCTTCGGACTCGTACATCTGATTGTATTCCTTCACGATCTTGGCGGTCATGATCACCCATCCGCCGTGCTCGAGGCTCTTTACGTCATTGTACTTGCCTACAAGACCTCCAAACTGGATATCCTGGACGCAGCAAGTCATGATGTGTCTGCCGATGACGAACTCATCCTTCTTTAGGCCGCCTCCCAGAAGGGTACGCCCTCTGAACCTTACGGTCTTGCCATAGTAGTTGGATTCGTTCTCGTTCATATCAGAATACCAGAGAGCGTAATCCTTGTCCTCGATATCGATCACAGGTGCATTGATATCAAAGGGAAGCGGATCCTCAATGGAGTCCAGTTCGATGTCATTGGGACCGTACTCGTAGATTATGTCGCATCTCCTGTTGGCCTGGCGAACGATCTTATGAAGGGGCATCTTGTCGTCTTCCTTCTTCATGTGCTTGAAGACTATGGTCTCCGTAGACTTGAGTTTGTCATAGACCAGCTGCCTCATGTTCTGATTGTACTGAACGAAATTCCTGCCGTCGGCAAAGGTCATTTCCTGGTAGACCACCCAATTCTCAGGCATATTATTGTAGAACTGGTCCAGCATCCACATACCGTTGTATTCAACCACGACTCTCTCAGCTCCGCACAGAAGAACGGTGTTGTTCATCCATTCCTCGGTCATGTCCTCAGGATCATCCACGGTGACCATCTTGAAGTTTGAGGATGCGAACTTAACAGGCTCATATTCGGTCTCTCCCTCCTCCATCACCAGAAGCAGGGTCTTCTGCCCGTCCATGAACTTGGGGTCCTGAAGGGTCTCCTGTATGAAAGTCGTTTTTCCTGAATCCAGAAATCCGGTAAAAAGATATACCGGTATTTCTCTGTTTGCCATAATTATTTATCTCCTTTTAGTGCAAAACATCAAAGTCTGAAGAGTTCCTTGAGGGAATCCTCTTCAAGGCCTGTGCCGATTACTACTATTCTTCCTGTGATATCAGCGGAACCTGTCCTCACGTCCACGTCTCCGGGAACGTAATCGAAGTGGATCCACTGACCATCCTCACCTTCAACGATACCCTTGCATCTCAGCACCTGACCGTATTCACCGAAGGAACCCAGTTCTTCAAGGCAGGCCTTGATGCCGTCAACTGTGTACTTCGTAGTGGTCTCATAGCCAAGAGAATCGAAGACCTCATCCGCATGATGGTGTCCGGGGCCATGGTGGTGATGGTGGTGATGGTGATGTCCGTGCTCATGTTCATCGTCGTCATCGTGATCATGATGGTGGCAGCTGCACTCAGGATCATCGCATTCTTCATCGTCATCATCGTCATCATCGTGGTGATGGTGGTGATGCTCGTGCTCATCGTCGTCATCGTCGTCATCATGGTGGTGATGGTGATGATGCTCGTGCTCATGTTCATCGTCATCGTCGTCATCATGGTGGTGATGATCGTGGTGGTCGCGCTCTTCAGCAGCCAGAAGCTCTACAGCCTTCTTCAAGGTATCCTTGTTTTCCATGGCTTCCAGCATCCTTGCGCCGTCCAGCATATCCCAGTCAGTGGTAACGATGACTGCGTGGTCATTGTGAGATCTTAAGAGTTCAACAACAGCCTTAAGCTTGTCTTCTGACATGCCCTGAGTGTGGCTCAGGATGATGGCGGAAGCGTGCTCTACCTGATTGTTATAGAACTCTCCGAAGTTCTTCATGTATACCTTTGCCTTCTTGGCATCCACCACTGTGGTAAAGGTGTTGAGCACCAGTTCGGGAATATCCAGTCCCTCCACGGCGTCCACTATATCAGAGAGTTTGCCTACTCCGGAGGGTTCGATCAGGATCCTGTCAGGATGGAACTGCTCCACCACCTGCTTAAGGGCGTCACTGAAGTCTCCCACCAGGCTGCAGCAGATGCATCCTGCGTTCATTTCGTTTATGATCACTCCCGAATCCTTCAGGAATCCGCCGTCTACGCCGATCTCGCCGAATTCGTTTTCGATGAGAACGACCTCTTCTCCCTGATAGGCTTCCTTAATGAGTTTTTTGATGAGTGTTGTTTTGCCGGCTCCCAAAAATCCGCTGAAAATATCAACTTTTGCCATTTTTTATCACCTCTTGCTATTCATTTAGGGCCTGTGCCCTCAAAATCACCCGAGTATTATACCACAATTGAATCCCGATAACCACAGAGAATGCGGATTTTTTGCGGTTGCCTAGGCATGAACCGGATAATCCGGGCCTCTTCCGGCACAAAAAAAGCGCCCCTTGGGGCGCTAGATCCGATCTTACTCGTTATCTGCCATGATGGCGTCGAATTCCTTGACTACCTTATCGAATTCAGCATCATCCTCGATGTCGATAAGCTCGAACTCATCATCGCCGACTTCCTTATATCCGTAAAGGTACACGTCATCGGAATCATCGTGAGGAATGAGAGCGATATATTCCTTGCCATCGCAATCAAATACGCCCATGATCTCGCATTCGATCTCCTGATCATCATCGAATTCAAGGGTGATGATCTCGTTCTCTTCTTCTGCGTAAGTGTTCTTATTGTCTGCCATTTGTATACTCCTTAATAATTGTTGCCAAAAAATCTTAAGCTGAATATATCATGAAACCTTAAATTTGTAAAGGTCAGCCACGAGAAGAGAAAAAATTCATTATGCTTTGGGCGTTAGCTTCCGTGATGCCCGGACACCCCATGAGTTTCTCCAATGAGGCTTCTTTTATCTCCTGCACAGATCCGAAGTGCTCCAGAAGTGCGTTCCTCTTCTTTGGGCCGATACCGGGGATGTCGTCCAGCACTGATCCTATGGCGTTACGCCTCCTCAGATCTCTGTGGTACTCAATGGCGTATCTGTGCACCTCTTCCTGAATGGTGCCGCAATATTTGAAAAGCATGGGATAGTTTTTGAGTTCAAGTTCATCCCCTGCTGAGTTCACCAGTGCTCTGGTCCTGTGGCTGTCATCCTTTGCCATGCCCAGGACCGGTATCTCGATCCCCAGTTCTTCCAGAACAGTACAGGCCGAAGTCACCTGCCCCAGTCCGCCGTCCATCAGGATCAGGTCCGGCATGTGGCTGAAGCTCTTATCCCCTTCAAGGGCCCTTGTAAAGCGTCTCCTGAGCACCTCGCGAAGGCTGCCGTAATCGTCGTGGGGATCAGCGTTTCTTATTTTGAACCTTCTGTAGTCGCGTCTCACCGGCTCCAGGTTGTCATATACCACCATGCCGCCCACTGTATCCACTCCGTTGGTATTGGATATGTCGTAGGATTCCACCCGGTAGACCTTCTTCTCCATTCCCAGGATCCTGGACAGGACTCCTCTCAATTCCTCTTCCCTCTCCCGCCTTGACATCATACGTTCAGACAGGTTCTTGGACATCTCCACTGCGTCCTTCTTTGCCAGGAGCAAGAGCTGATATTTATCCCCCTTCTGAGGAGTATATATCTTGGTATGGAGCATTTCCGATATGATATCCTGCTCTGAAATGGGCTTGGGCACCAGTATCTCCTTGGGCGGATCCGCCAGCTGGGAATAGTACTGTTTTATGAATTCGCAGGCGACAACGTCGTACTCGTCTCTCTTGTCCTCCTGAGCTCTCACCGACTTCGCTACGTTGGACATGGGGAATGTCTCCCTTCCCGAGAGCTTGCCGTCTCTGACCGTGAAAAGAGCGACTGAAGAGGTCTCTCCGCTTCCCACAGGGAACACCATGTCCAGGTCACGGCCGTTTATAACGGTCACACGCTGAAGTTCTCTCAGAGCCTTCAGGGATTCCAGCCTGTCCCTGTAGATAGCCGCATCCTCAAATCTCAGCTCGTCTGAAGCCTTTTGCATGTCAGCTTTGAGCTCCTTCTCCAGGGTCTTGTCCTTTCCTGAAAGAATATCGATCACCTGCTGTATGTCCCTGAGATACTCTTCTCTTGTGACAAGCCCCGTGCAGAGCCCCCTGCACTCCCTTATGTGATAGTTCAGGCACGGTGTGAAGCCTTCCGGAAAGTCGGATGTGGAGCACCTCTTCAGCAAGAACATCTTGTTGAGTAGTTCCTCCGTCCTGTTCACCGCCCCCACATCGGAATATGGTCCGAAGTACCTGGCGCCGTCTCTCTCTATCCTTCTGGTCTTGAGAAGCCTTGGGTACTTGTCCTCCAGGGTGATCTTAAGGTAGGGATAGGTCTTGTCATCCCTTAAGAGCACGTTGTATTTCGGCTGATACTTCTTGATAAGATTGCACTCAAGTATCAGGGCCTCCATCTCAGTCCTGCAGTTGATGTACTCAAACTCCGTGATCTGTTTCACCATGGAGCGGACCTTCTGAGAGTGAGAGGCTGAATCAATGAAGTAGCTGGAGACCCTTCTTTTAAGATTCACTGCCTTTCCCACGTAGATCACGTTGCCCAGCCTGTCTTTATGCATATAAACTCCCGGGGTCTCCGGGAGTTTTTTTAGATTTTCCTTGATATCGAACATTCTGTTTCAACTGTGATCAGTAGTGCCAGCCCCGTTCGTTCTGGCTCTTTTCCTGTTCCATCTGCTTAAGGGCTAATTCTCTGATCTTTTCTTCTCTTTTTCTACGGGCGGCGCGCTTATTATTTGCTCTCGCGGCCAATATCCAGATCAACAGGATAACGAGCAGTGCAAACACGCCGATATATATGGCCGCTTCCATATTTGAAAGACCGATCTTGGAAAAGATCCAGCCTTTTTCTACACCTTCAACAGCGACGAGAGGCACGGAATCCACCTGCTCATCTGCAAGGTAAACCACAGCGTGGCCTACCACGTCTCCTTCCATGACAGGGGCAGTCAGCTCTTCATCGTACACAGCCTCCACCATGACCAGCGCAGGTGAAGCACCCTCAGGAAGATTGATAACACAGTCTTCCCCGGCCACGGCATCCACGTACTTTACAGCACCTTCCTTGACTCTGGCCTTACCTTCGAACTCGGTGCCCTTTTTGAACACCTCGTAGGGCTGGATGTTGGCCTTGGCATACGCCACAAGCTTGGCGATATCCGTGTATCTCAGATCCACGGTATCACCCATGATACATACCACCACGTCAACTCCGTTGACCTCGCATCCAACGGACATGGTGGTCACTTTCTGGACCGTAGTGCCGGTCTTACCGCCATAGACTTCATCGATGGCAGCAACTGATACCTCTCCCTGGGTGCCGGTATACTTGCCGCCTTCCAGGAAAAGATTGGTGGTGTGAAGCGTTGCCCCATCCGGATGCTTGTTGGTAGCAGGCATGGCATAGGTAGCAGTCTCGCACACCTCTCTTACTATTGGATTGTCAAGAGCAGCAGCGGTTATGAGACAGACATCCTTCGGTGTGGAAAAGTTGCCTTGAGGTACCGTCAGTCCATGGGAATTGTGGAATTCGGAGTTCACGCAGCCGATGTCGTTGGCTCTCTGATTCATCAGAACTGCAAAGGCATCCTCCGACCCTGATACCGCAATGGCAAGCATCTTGGCCGCTTCATTGTGGGATTCCAGAAGAGCCAGATACATCAGGTCCCTCACGGTGATCTCTTCACCCTCTACCAGGAAGTTCCAGGTGTCAGGCAGGTCCAGGCAAGCTGAGGTCACCGTCACCACCTGGTCCATATCCAGGTTCTCCGCAGCTATCAGGCAGGTCAGAAGCTTGGTGATGGACGCAGGGTCGAATCTTTGATCCGACTGGTATTCCCAGAAATAGGTGTTAGATTCTGTCACATAGACGGCAGCCCCCTGAGCTCCCAGGTCGATCCCGTTCTTCTCCTCAGCATAAATTGATGCAAAACTGCCTACGCAGTATAGCACGATCATGGCTACCGCGATCAGAACTATCAGGACAGCCTTTACGATCTTAGTATTCTTTTGTTTCCTTGCGGTGGTCTGTTTCATACTGTGTTCTTTGGTTCATCCGATAAAAAAGTGCAGAGGTGCCCTGTGAAGGCACCCCTACCCTATTTGCGATTGCTTGATTATTTGTTCTCAGCTTCGAACTTCTGCATGAATTCGATGAGAGCGTCAACTCCCTCTTCAGGCATAGCGTTGTAGATGGAAGCACGCATTCCGCCTACTGAACGGTGACCTGCAAGGTTGATGAGACCCTGCTCTCTGGCTTCTGCGATGAACTTCTTGTCCAGGTCAGCATCGCCTGTTACGAAGGTGACGTTCATCAGTGAACGGTCTTCCACAGCGACGGTGCCCTTGAACATCTCGGAAGCGTCGATAGCAGCGTAAAGCTTGGCAGCCTTTCTCTCGTTCATTTCCTGCATGACCTTGATGCCGCCGATTCTCTTGAGATACTTGAATACTTCGCCTGCAACGTAGATGGTCCAGCAGGGAGGTGTGTTGTACATGGATCCCTTGTCAGCGTGGATCTTGTAGTTAAGGTATGTGGGAACGTTAGCAGGAGCCTTGCCGATCAGGTCTTCCCTGATGACTACGATGGACATACCTGCGGGTGCCACGTTCTTCTGTGCTCCGCCCCAGAGGATACCGAACTTGGAAACATCGATCTCTTCTGACATCCAGCCGGATGACCAGTCTGCTACCAGAGGAACATCTCCTGTGTCGGGGATGTAGTTGAACTTTGTTCCGTAGATAGTGTTGTTCAGGCAGATGTATGCATAGTCTGCATCAGCTCTGAAGTCTTCCTTCTTTACCTTGGGTACCCAGGAATATGTGTCATCTTTTGAAGAAGCAACGATCCTTGCATCTCCGAATTTCTCGGCTTCTTCGTAAGCTTTCTTTGCCCAGTTGCCGGTGATGATGTAATCAGCCTTCTTGGAACCAACCATCAGGTTGAGCGGTACCATTGCGAACTGAAGTGTTCCGCCTCCCTGGAGGAAGAGGACCTTGTAGTTGTCGGGGATGTTCATGAGCTCTCTCATGTCAGCCTCGGCTTCGTCTATGATCTTCTGGTATTCCTTGGAACGGTGGCTCATCTCCATTACTGACTGACCGGTCCCCTTATAGTTCAGAAGGTCTTCCTTTACCTGCTCCAGAACTTCCAGGGGGAGGATGGACGGACCCGCTGAGAAGTTATAAACTCTGTCATACTTCTGTTTGATCATATCTGTTCCTTTCACATCAACTGTTGATATAGATTTCTTTGCGCAAAAAACACAGCCCGTATCTCCCGCGCGAATTTATTTTAACACTTTTATTGGCTTTAGTAAAGTGCTATACTTGAATCAGGTTTTGTAACTATATCTTTTGTATGGAGGAAATGAAATGTACAAAATTGCAACTTTAAACAAGATCTCACCTGTAGGACTTGCATGTCTGACTGAAGACTACACAGTAGTTGACGACCTGGCTTCCGCCAACGGCATCCTTGTAAGATCCGCTGACATGCTCTCAATGGAGTTCTCACCGGAACTCAAGGCTATTGCCAGAGCCGGTGCAGGTGTGAACAATATCCCCGTAGACAGATGCGCCGAGGAAGGCATCGTTGTATTCAACACACCGGGTGCCAACGCCAACGCAGTTAAGGAACTGGTGATCTGCGCAATGCTCATGGCAATGAGAAACGTTCCCGGCGGACTTGAATGGGCCAAGACACTGGCTCCCACTGAGGAGATGGATGTTGCCAAGCAGGTAGAGAAAGGCAAATCCAAGTATGCAGGCCACGAGATCTACGGCAAGACCCTCGGAATCGTAGGTCTGGGCGCCATCGGCCGCAAGATCGCAGAATCCTGTGCAGCTCTTGGAATGTTCATCGTAGGCTATGACCCCTTCGTAACTGAGTGTGAGGGAGTCGAGGTCTACACAGACCTTAAGGAAATGCTGGCAAAGGCTGACATCGTCACCCTTCACCTTCCCGCTAACGACTCCACCAAGAAGATGATCAACAAGGACGTGATCTCCGCCATGAAGGACGGAGTCCTCCTTCTGAACTACTCCAGAGACAAGCTTGTAAACGAAGACGATCTTCTTGAAGCTCTGGCTTCCGGCAAGGTATCTCAGTACGTCTGTGACTTCCCCAACGATCATATGGTCGGAAAGCCGGGCGTCATCCTTACTCCCCACCTTGGAGCATCCTCTGCAGAGGCCGAGGACAACTGCGCAGAGATGGCAGTAAGAGAGATCAGAAACTATCTGGAGAACGGAAACATCATCAATTCCGTCAACTTCCCCAAGCTGGACATGGGCGCCAAGGCTCACACCAGATATGCCTTCATCCTGAAGGGCGTTGAGAACCCGGCAGAGTACATCGTTGACCTTGTATCCGCACCTCTCGAGGTTTCCAAGGTAATGGCTTCCATGAGAAAGGACGGCATCAGCTACGTACTTGTAGAGACAGCCAGTGACGATGTAGTTGAGCTCAAGGACCTTCCCGAAAACGTAATGAGCGTAAGAGCTATCTGATCAAGGTGAACTGATGATACACAGCATGACAGGCTTCGGCAGAAGCGAATATTCTGATTCAAAAAGAAATATCACGGTAGAGATCCGTTCAGTGAATCACAGATATCTGGACCTGACAGTCAAGATGTCAAGAAGGTACTCCTTCTGTGAGGAGAAGATCAAACAGGCAGTCAAGGAAAAGATCTCCAGAGGCAAGGTGGAAGTATCCATCATGGTGGAGAATATTTCCGAAGGCGATACCAGCGTATCCCTTAACAAACCTGTAGCCCGTCAGTTTTATTCCAGCCTGACGGAACTCAGGGACGAGTTTGAATTAAAGGGCGATATCGATCTCAAGCTCCTCTCATCCATGCCGGACGTTCTCAAAGTCTCTCCTGATATCCTTGATGAAGAAGAATTCACCGAAGCAGTCCTTGTTCCGGTGAGAGGCGCAGTGCTTAAACTGGAGGAAATGCGAGCAAAGGAAGGAGCCAAGCTTGCAGAGGATCTGATCGCAAAGGGAGAGAACATCCGCACCATCGTAAATGGCATCAAGGAACGCTCCCCTCTTGTGGTGAAAGAGTACACCGAGAAGCTCAGGTCCCGCATCCAGGACCTGGTGGGCGGAAGCGTTGAGATCCCCGAAGAAAGAATCCTCACTGAAGCTGCGATATTTGCAGATAAAAGCGCAGTGGATGAAGAGATGACTAGACTTGACTCTCACCTGATCCAGCTCAAGAGCATCCTAACGGGCAACGAGCCTACGGTAGGCAAGAAGCTGGACTTCCTGGTCCAGGAAATGAACCGGGAAGCAAACACCACCGGTTCAAAGGCCAACGACCTGACCATCACCAACAGTGTGCTGGAACTGAAATCCGAGATCGAAAAGATCAGAGAGCAGGTACAGAACATAGAATAACCGATTTTAAAAAAACCAACCCCGCGTCTAACGCGGGGTTTTCCTTATACAACGAAGAGCTCCGGCAAAACCGCCGGAGCTCTTTTGTTAATTATACTTTTGGCTACTCATTTGATGACGTTATGTCGCCATAAAACAATCATGGTTAATCGTCTTTCCCCTCTTCACCTATTTTCATTGATAAAAGTATAAAAAAATGGTAAACTTATTTAAGTATCACTGTCAAAGGAAAAGACTATATGTTACTTATAGATAACGATTGGGAATATACCTCTAACTGGAGCGATGATCTACTCACAGGAGGACACTTTGAAGAGACGGTGAGGCTTCCGCACAATGTGGAGCCCATGCCCCTTCACTACGCTGACTCTGATTCATATCAGAAGATAGTCGGCTATCGCAAAAGCCTTGATATCAACTATGATCCGTCCAGGAGATATTTCCTGCAGTTCGATGCTGCGGGTCATATCGCGGACGTCTATTTCAACGGGCAGCATGTCGCCCATCACGGAACAGGCTACACTGCTTTCCGCGCGGAGATCACCGATTTCATAGATCCCGCAGGTGATAACACTGTCATCGTCAAACTGAATACTACTGAGGACCCCTCGGTCCCTCCCTTCGGATTCGTCATCGACTACCTGACCTATGGTGGTCTGTACAGACACGTATGGCTGGATGACAGGAATCCCACGTTCCTTAAGGATGCCTGGATAAGGACTCCGTCCTGTGACCACATGATCGTGGAATACACTGTGGACAGCCCTGATGACATGTCCGGTCTCTCTCTTAAGGCTGAGCTTTTTGATGTGGATGGGAGCGAGGTTTTTTGCGGTCAGAATCAGCTTATCGGCCCCATAGGCGCGTTGGATTTCGATCTTCCTGAGATGAAGACCTGGTCCCCGGAGACGCCTGAACTGTACAAGGCCACCCTCACCCTTATGAAGGACAGTGAGATCCTGGACGAAGTCACAAAGACTGTGGGATTCAGGACCATCGGGACGGATGCCACAAACATCCTGCTGAACGGCGAGCCATATTTCATCAGAGGGCTCAACCGTCATCAGTGCTATCCCTATGTAGGCTACGCCGCGCCGGACAGCCTCCAGGAGGAGGATGTCAGGATACTCAAGGAGGAATTAGGCCTAAACTCTGTAAGGACCTCCCACTATCCACAGTCCCACGCTTTCCTGGACGCCTGCGACAGACTGGGTCTTCTGGTGTTCACCGAGATCCCCGGCTGGCAGCATCTAGGTGGAGATCAATGGAAGGATCAGGCCGTTCAGAACGTCCGCGAGATGGTCATGGAGTACCGTCAGCACCCCTCCATCTATATGTGGGGAGTCAGGATCAACGAGTCTCTGGACGATGATGAATTGTACAAAAGAACCAACCGGGAGGCTCACAGGCTGGATCCCGACAGGCCCACCTCAGGAGTGAGATATCTGGAAAAGAGCTCCCTCCTGGAGAACGTATACGCATACAACGATTTTTCACATAACGGAGAGACTCCGGGCTGCAAGCCCAAGAAGGATGTGACTCCGGACATGAACAAGCCTCTCATCATAACTGAGGCCAACGGACACATGTTCCCCACCAAGGCTTTCGACCCCTGGTCGAAGCGGCAGGAGCATGCCCTGCGCCACTCCAGAGTGCTTAACGCTGCCATGGCGGACCATGGTCACGCAGGCTGCTATCAGTGGTGCATGTTCGACTACCTGACCCACAAGGACTTCGGTTCCGGCGACAGAGTCTGCTATCACGGAGTCATGGATACCTTCAGGAATCCCAAGCTGGCAGCTTCTGTTTACAGTTCGCAGCAGGAAGAATACCCCGTCCTTGAGATCGGCTCGTCCATGGATATCGGCGATTACCCCGCAGGTCACATCGGACCGGTGTTCGCCTTCACCAACTGCGACGAAGTAAGACTGTATAAGAACGGTGACCTGGTCAAGGCATACAGACCCAAGCCCAACGGAGGAATGGTCCATCCGCCCATACTCATAGACGATTTCATAGGAGATCTGCTTCAGACCAGAGAGGGCTTCCCCAAGGCTCAGGCGGACATCGTCAGAAGATGCCTTCTGGCTGCCGGACGCTACGGGATGGCTGCCCTTCCCATGAAATACAAGGCTCTTCTGGGCTACTGCATGGCAAAATACAAGATGACCTATGATCAGGGCGTCCAGCTCTACAGCAAGTATGTGGGAAACTGGGGCGGCGATGCCACTTCCTGGACATTTGAAGGATGGAAGAAGGGAATTAAAGTGGTCACTCGTGTCAAGACTCCGGGCAAAAAACTTCACCTTGAGGCTGTTCCCTCTCACACCCTTCTCACAGACGGCGCCACATATGACATGGCATCCGTGCGCATGTGCCTGAAGGATGAGAACGGAAACATTGCCCCCTACGCTCAGATCCCGGTCAAAATATGTCTCGAAGGCCCCGGCAAGCTGGTCGGCCCGGATACCGTCGTCACTGAAGGCGGTATGACAGGCACATATGTAATGTCCGCCGGTGAACCGGGACAGATCACCCTGACTCTGAGCCCTGAAGGGTTGGAGCCCATCAAACTGTTTTTCAATGTTGAAATCATATAAATCGTAATCCAAGGGAGGGAAACATGGAATTCACAGGAAAAAAAGCTGCCGCATACGGTCTCGGCGCCGTCGGCAAGGACATGGTCTACGCCCTGTCCTCCGGCTACGTCATGTACTATTATCAGGACATTCTGGGACTTTCGGCATCATTCGTAGGAACAATTCTGATGGTCGCCAGAGTGTTCGATGCTATCAACGACCCATTCATGGGCCTTCTGGTAGCAAAGACCAACACAAAGTGGGGCAAATTCAGGCCCTGGCTCCTTTCGGGAACCGTGCTCAATGCCTTCGTGCTCTACGCGCTGTTCGCTGCACCTGATCTTGAAGGCGCCGGCCTGATGGTATATTTTGCGGTGATCTACATACTCTGGGGAGTCACCTACACCATGATGGACATACCATACTGGTCCATGATACCGGCAGTCACCGACACGGTATCCGCCAGAGAGAAACTCAGCGTGGTGGGACGTACCTGCGCAGGTGTCGGCAATGCTCTCATAACCGTATTCACAGTATTGTCAGTAGCAGCTCTTGGTTCCGGCATCGAGAGGACCGGCTTCAAGAGATTCGCACTCATAATCGCTGTGGTCTTCGTGATCACAGAAGTGATCTGCTGCCTGGCCATCAAAGAAAAGAAGAGCGAAAAGATGCACGCTGCATCCATCAAGGAGATGTTCGCTTCCCTCTTCCACAATGATCAGGCAATGGTAACGGTCATAACCATCGTACTCATCAACACAGCTCTCTACATCACCTCCAATTTCATCATCTATTTCTTCAAGTATGATCTTGGCGGCGGATCCCCCGACTGGCAGGGTTCCTACACCCTCTTCTCAATGGTAGGCGGAGCTTCTCAGATACTGGGAATGATGATCGTATATCCCCTGATCCACAAAAAACTCAGCAACACTTCCATCTTCAAGCTTTGCCTCGGAGTTGCCATCGGAGGATATCTCTTCCTGCTTCTGCTTTGCATAGTCGGTCTTTCCAATAATCTGATCCTGCTTCTGATACCCGGCGTCCTCATCTTCATGGGAAACGGTATCCTTACGGTCCTTACCACCGTTTTCCTGGCAGGTTCCGTTGACTACGGCGAAATAAAGACAGGGGTCAGAGAAGAGAGCGTGATCTTCTCAATGCAGACCTTCGTAGTCAAGCTGGGTTCCGGACTTGCCGTATTCCTTACAGGAATCGGCCTGGACTTAATCGGAATGCAGGGCAACTCAGACACTGAGGGTGAGATCGTAATGCAGTCTCAGGAGACCTTGAATGGGCTCCACTACCTAATGACCATCATCCCTATCATCGGACTGATAGTAGCCACACTGGTATTCGTCAAGTTCTTCAAGCTCACAGATGAAAAAGCCGAGGAGATCAGCAGAACGCTGAAGGAGAAACATGCAGCTGAACTGGAAAATAACAACTGATAAAGAAGATCTTAAGGGAGAGGCTCTGTTCCAAGAGATCTCAGAGGGCCGCGCCAATTTCAGGCTGAATCAGGACCTGAAGGAGAGCACTTTAAGATCCGTGACCGCAGAGATCACAGTGGACCGCAGGCTGCGCACCAGGATCTTTATGAATGGGTACCAGACCTGGACCACTTGTCCTGAGTACAGTGTCACCGACCGCGAAAGGAATCTGAGAGGCCTGCCCAGAGCCATCATCGACCGATACAGTCTTGATAGATACGGGGACAGTTACTTCGACGAGTTCCCCCGCCCTGCAGGCATATTCCACGGATTCTCCTGGTGCTGGTTCCGTGACGGAGAGCAATTCAAGCTCTTCGGGTCTCTTGGCGAGGAGAACGGCTACACCATCTTCACCTACGATGTGGAGCAGTCCCTTCTCACCATTTCAAAAGATTCTGCCGGCCTCAAGGTGGGCGGCATGACTGACCTGATGGACATAGGTTACTACGAAGGTACCCAGGATGAAGTCTTCGACCGCTGGTTCGAAGATCTGGGGATCCGTAAGCCTGATGTTCCCAAGCTCTACGGCTATTCCAGCTGGTACAACAGATACCAGAACATCCACGAGAACGAGATCCTCGAGGACCTCAGAGGCTGCAAGGACATTTTCTCCCAGGGCGATCTCTTCCAGATAGATGACGGATGGGAACCCTTTGTGGGCGACTGGCTGGAGTGCGACAGGAACAAATTCCCTTCAGGCATGCGTACCATGGCTGAGACCATACACGATGCGGGATTCAGGGCAGGACTGTGGCTTGCGCCTTTTGCGGCGGAAGAAAAATCTTCGCTCTACAGAGAACACCCGGACTGGTTCTTCAAGGTCAACGGAGACTTTTGGAAGCTGGGCTGCAACTGGAGCGGCTTCTATTCGCTGGATATCGATCATCCGGAGGTCCGGGAGTATCTCACCAAGGTCTTTGACCGCGTCTTCAATGAGTGGGGATTCGATTTCGTCAAGTTGGACTTCCTCTACGGCGCTGCGCCCTTCGGAAGCGATACTGAGACCAGAGCGGGACGTATGATCAGGGCTCTGAAGTTCCTCAAGACTCTCACAGGTGACAAGACGGTCCTTTCCTGCGGAGTGCCCATGATGCCTGTATTCGGCCTCTTTGATTACGCAAGGATAGGATGCGATGTGACCCTGGATCTGGACGGAAGACCTCACATGCAGCTGGTCCACATGGAGCGCCCCTCCACGCTGAACGCTGTGCAAAACATGCTCTCCAGATACCCCCTGGATCAGCGTGCCTTCGGGTCCGACCCGGATGTTTTCTTCCTCAGGTCATACAACATCCAGCTCAATGAGGATCAGAGGCTATCTCTGGCGACCCTGGATGCCCTGCTGGGAAGCGTATTCCTTACCAGTGATGACCCGGCAAGATATACCGATGAGATGAAGGAAATGTACAGGAAACTAAGACACCTGAGCACCGCTACCAACGTGAGGCTCAAGGTGGATGAAAAGATCCGGATCAGCTATGATCTGGACGGAGAGACCCACACAGCCGTGGTGGATCCGAAGTTGTCATAAACACATTGCTTCGAAAGTATCAAAACAGGAGATGCCTTACAAAAGACATCTCCTTTAATTATGCACTATACTTGGATCTAACTTCGTTCTGAGTGCTCATCCATGGAAATGGGCACCGTTTCAGGCTCAACAAAGTCCTCTATCGTCTTAGAAATCTTATACATTCCGGGTTTCAGTTCCTTGATCATATTACCTTCTTCATCAATGAATTTAACTCCTTTACGCATGGCGTATTGCGTCAGCGGTCCGGGGAAGGAATCTCTTAAGATCAAAAAATACATGACCTCAAAGCATAGTACTGCCACTATTATACCTACCGCTCCTCCCCAGCCGACTACACCTGAAACAACAAGCGCCACTGCAACAACTATCGCAACAACCAGACCTATTCCAAATACTTTGAATTGCAGCTTGATATTAGCTTTTCCATCATAATTAAGCATGATCTTTTTATCCTCCGATGACATTTCATGTCCAAAGAGCTAATAAATCGACTATTGATGTAAGCTGATGTCTTAGAGTGCCGCTTCTAACACCATGATCTGACCATGGTTGACTGGTTAGGCTTCTAGTATACCAGTGATATGTGACGTGATACTCATAATATAGATAGTTCATTTGTCCAGTGCCTATATTTTTTTGGTAGACTTTGTAGTAAGCAGCATAGATACTTGTCGCCTTCTTTGTTGACCCAGACTCTATCCCATTGTTGTACCAATTCGAAAAGTACTTATCTCTTGAGGGGTCGTGAATTCTGACTATTGTGTATCTACTTGATCGTATTGGCTCCACCTCTGAAACATCTTCACTATAATAGTCTAATTCATCTCCAGCATTAACTACCATGCTGTCAGACGACGAATATGCGTAACCGAACGATAAAAGACCCATCATAAGAACAAGAGCGCTAGTTAAACAGAATTTCATAAATGTTTTCATTGCCAGTTCTCCTTTCCATTTTTCTGAAACCCTCTATGTAATATAATCCCAAAAATGGCAGAAATTGGACATGGTAATACAAAAAAACATTTTTTGTACATTTTTAGGTAGCACGTTCTTTTTATTTTCTCTTTTGCTTGTTCTTCTCCACCCTCTTCATGTGGGCTTCTCTGGATAGGCGTTTCTTTGTCTTCGGTTTCATAATGGAGTACCCGAACTTGCCAAGGGGCGTCCTCTTGACCGGGTAATACTCTCCGTGTATGTATGCCACGAGGCCCGCCTTTACAGGATCCATTCTGCCCTCTTCATCGAAGAGCTCTTCCGCGGCATGGACCTTCACGATCTCAGCCATGAACATGTCGTGGCTTCCAAGCTCCACCACCTGAGTCACCTTGCACTCCAAATTGATGGGTGATTCCTTGATCATGGGACATTTCACAATGTCCGCGGGTTCCTTGGTGAGGCCCATCTCTTTGAACTTATCCACGTCACTGCCCGACTTCACGCCGCAGTAATCTGTGGCTTTCACCAGGTCTTCCGTGCACAGATTGATCACGAACTCCCCTGTCTTCGATAGGATCGGGTGGGAGTGGCGTTCCTTTCTTACGGAGATATAGGTCATGGGCGGTTTGGAATTGATGATCCCGGTCCAGGCTATGGTTATAATGTTTGCTTCATCCCCTTCTCCCAGTGTGGCCATGACCACAGGAACAGGATAAAGCATCTCTCCCGGTCTCATTTCTCTTTTTAGATCTTTTGTCACTTGGATGGCCTCCCTTCTACAGGATCAGCATAAAGAGTCCTGTTATTGGTGAATATCACCATTCCGGGCTTGGCGCCCTGAGGTTTTTTGACGTATCTGATGGGAACGTAATCTACGGGAACATTCTCTGAGGACTGGGCTTTGGAGTGGAAGGCAGCTATCCCTGCCGCTTCCCTTATGTCCTGATCCGTGCATCCACCCTGCCCGCACTTGATGAGCACGTGGGACCCGGGGATGTCCTTGGTATGAAGCCAGATATCTCCCTTGTCTGACATCTTGAACGTGAGTTTGTCATTCTCTCGGTTGTTCCGTCCTACCAGCACCTTGAGCCCGCTTTCCAGTACGAATTCCAGGGGTCTGGGCTCACTGGCCTTCTTGCGAAGTGCTGCTTTTCTGGGCGGTCTCATGTAGCCTGTGTCTGTAAGCTCGCGCTTGATGTTTTCCACCTCTTCCACGGTGGATGCCTGCTCCAGGAATGCCGCTGTGGACTCCAGATATGCGATCTCAGCCTCGTTTTCCTCCAGCTGGACCTGTTTCTCCTTTACTGCAGTCTTGGCCTTCTGATAGCGTTTGTACATGGCCTGAGCATTCTTGGACGGGCTCAGCTTCACGTCCAGAGGTATGGTCACATTCTCCCCGGTGTAATAGTTGAGCACCTCCACCTTTGTCATGCCCTGGGTGAATCTTCCCAGATTGGCTGTCAAAAGTTCACCATAAAGCCTGTACTTGTCGGAATTCTCCGCCTCGATCAGGTCTTCGGAGAGACGCTTCTTCTTAAGGTATTTTTTGGAGAGGAGCTCATTCACCCTCCTCATGGCATCGTTGGCCTTCTGAAGGGTCTGGTTGGCAGTGACCTTCCGTGAGAAATAGTCCTCCAGGCACGCCGAAAGCGTAGGATATTCCCTTCTCTCGAAGCTTTCGTCCATAGCACTAAGCGGCGCAAAATAGTAGTCCTTGGGATTTCCCGCTTCGTCGAACCATGCCATGGGTGTAACTCTTCCTGATCTGGCCCTCTCTATGGTCTCCATGAGAAACTCCGCCCTGTCCTCTGCCTGGGAAAGTTCGTCGGCATATACCGGCGCGATCCCTGAGATCATATTAAGAATCTCCTTGCCATCCCTTGCGTCCGCCAGCCTCTCCAGGCCTTCACTGTTACCGGTGATTTCCCCGAAGGGGATCTTTTCCTGAAGTGGCGGATAGACATATTTGAGGCCCGGCAGCACCTGCCTCGCCCTGTTTACGTCGAAGCCCACCCGCTTAACGGCATCTATGATCTTTCCCGACTCAATATCTGTCAGCACGATGTTGGAGTGTTTGCCCATTATCTCGATAATGAGTTTCCTGGACACGTTGAATCCCAGCTCGTTCATGGACTCGAAGCTGATCTCCATGATCCTCTCTGATGAATGCTGCTCCACCGAAACGATCCTGGATGCAGTAAGATACTTCCTGAGAAGCATGCAAAAGCTGTAAGGCTCCACCGGGTTCACCGGATTGTTCTCTATCAGGTGAGCCCTGGCATGGGAAGCTGCGCAGGACATCAGAAGACGGACGTTTCCGGTCTTCGTATGTATGGTAAAGACTATGACGTCCTGTTCAGGCTGGGCGATCTTATCCACCTTACCCAAGACTATTCTGTTTTGAAGTTCCGTTACGACCGCCCGGGTCATAAGTCCGTCAAAAGGCATGTTCCGGATCTCTCCCTCTGTCTGTTATATATTATCTATGACATGGGATACCAGTCCCAGTCTGTTCATATTTTCTCTGAAATATTCCGGTATCGGAGCCTTGAACTCCAGATACTCTCCTGTGGAAGGATGGACGAAGCCCAAGACTCCCGCGTGGAGCATCTGACCATCCAGCCACTCCGGCTGTCTTTGCGGCCCGTAGAGAAGGTCTCCCACCAAAGGATGTTTGATATATGCCATGTGGACCCTTATCTGATGAGTCCTGCCCGTCTCCAGTCTGCACTGGATAAGGGTGTATTTACCGAACCTTTCCAGGACCTCGTAGTGGGTGACTGCCTCTCTGGGCCCATCTCCTCCCACCTTCTTTCTCAGGCGGTTCTTCGGATCTATTCCGATGGGTTCATCAACGGTGCCGTTGTCAATATTTATGTTATCGTAAACCAGTGCAAAATATCTGCGCACCACGCTGTGCTCCTTGAGCTGCCTGGCCAGATCTTCGTGGGCTTTGTCATTCTTCGCCACCACCAGAAGCCCGGACGTATCCTTGTCTATCCTGTGAACGATCCCCGGCCTGATCACCCCGTTTATGGATGAGAGCCTGTCCTCCAGGTGATACATCAGAGCGTTTACCATGGTGCCGCTGTAATTCCCCGGGGCCGGGTGGACCACCATTCCTCTGGGCTTATTGACCACTAAAAGATCATCGTCCTCGTATACTATCTCAAGGGGGATGTTTTCAGCCTGTATGTCCAGCACCTCAGGCTCGGGTATGGTGATCTCAGCAAGATCTCCCTCCTTTACCTTATACTTCTTTAGGGTGCAGGGTCTCCCGTTCACCGTGAGAGCACCCTTTTCGATGAGGCGGGTCACATAGTTTCTCGAAAGGTCCGCCAATAGCAAAGAAAGCACCGAATCGATCCTGGTGCCTTCCATTTCTTTTTCAATTGTGAAACTATAGGTGTTATCCATTGTTTCGCTTGTTCTCTTTTAACTTACTGTCCGGATCAGCCAGCACGTAGATTATGAGCAGTACGCATCCCACGCAAACGGCTATGTCCGCAATGTTGAACACAGGCCAAAAGTGAAAATCGAACATGTCCGTCACGCTGGCCTTCAGCGCCCTGTCGATCATATTCGCTATGCCGCCTGAAATGATCAGGGACAGGGACATGTGCAATGTCCAGTGGGCATCCTTATGCTTTATAAGGTAATAGATGCCTATCAGGACAAGGACTCCCGTGAATACCAGAAGTATGCCTGCGTTGCCTGACAAGATGCTGAAAGCAGCCCCCGTATTTTCCACATGTGTAATGGAGAAAAAGCTTCCGATCAGGTCTATGCTCCCTCCCACGGGAAGAATGGACCTGATATACGCTTTGAGGGCCTGATCCAGCAGGATCACCAGAGCCATTAATATTATATCAGCTTTCTTCATCATTTAGCAGAATTCGTCAGTGCGTCCTTGCTTACCACTACCGTCTTTGACATGTCCTGACCGCCATGGTTCTGTCCGCCCATCACTCTGGTCCTCTCCAGATCTCTGCTCTTGTCCTTCTCTCTTTCCTCAGCTTCAGTCATTCCCTGAATGGAAGCCGGAATGAAGTCATCGGCAAATTCACTGAAGAAGTCATTGTTCGCGGAGGCGTCCAGCTTTAACAGCTCGTCCTTGAGCATGTCTCTGTATCTGTCTCTCAAAGACTCCACTCTTCCCATGAGGCGGTTGCCCTCTTCCGTATATCTGGAGATATTCTCCTTGGCTTCACGGGTAATGAGGGATGCCTCCAGTTCAGCGTTCTTAAGAAGGATCTCAGCCCTCTTCTCAGCGGATGCTGCGATGTCATTCATGAGCTGCTTTGCAGCTGCCAAAGTCTCATATACCGAGCTCTCAGATGACATGTGCTTGTCCACCTGTGTATTCACCTTGGAAAGCTCCTCTTTGAGCTTGCGGTTCTCCTGAAGCAGTTTTTCCATGTCCACGATGATGAGGTCAAGGAATTCGTCCACTTCATCACAGTCATATCCTTTTTTTGCTCTCTTGAAATCTTTGTTTTCAATGTCCGAAGGTGTGATCATGTTTTTTGCTCCTTAGTTGATGCCCCTAAAAGGCGATCATATAGATTATCCTGATGAGAATATTTGATACAGCGCTGATCAATAGCATTGCCAGAAGCACAGAGAAATCGAACATCCCTGTATTGAGCTTGGACAGTGCCCTTCTGCAGGGAGCCACGATAGGCTCCGTGAAGCGAATGATGGCGATGTATATCTTGCCTAAAGTGGAATACTGGTCTCTTACAAACCAGCTTAAGAGCGCTCTTGCCAGAAGCATCAGCTCCAGCACTTCAGCAAAAAGGCTGATCGCTCTGATCAATACATATGCCATAGGCCTACCTCAGTTTTCCTATTTGGCCCAGCTGGAAGAGCCCTTGCCGAATTCAAAGTTTCTGCCGTCCTCCTGGGAGGAAGCGATGTCCACTGATTCAGGTGCGAAGATGAAGATGTTGTTGGATACCTTCTGTACTCCGCCGTTTAAGGCATAGATGGCGCCGGAAAGGAAATCGAAGATCTTTTTGGCTGTGTCAGTCTCAACGTTCTCCAGGTTGATGATGACCGGTCTTCTGCCCTTTAAGCTGTCCACCAGCTTGGGGCACTCGTCAAAGCTCTTGGGCTCGATGACTACCAGCTTGAAGGCTGCAGTGCCTGTGAAGGCTGTGTTGGATCTAAGGCTCTGAGCGGCCTGTTCACGGCCGATAACGGACGGTGCAGGCTTCTGGACCGGTGCAGGTGCTACGGAAGGCGTATGGGGCCTTGCAGGAGCTGCAGACTGTCTGAGCTTGTCCTTTTCCTTTTCGATCTCTTCTTCTGTAATGGTTTCTTCGTCCGGTTCAAGTCCGACTATCTTTCCGAGAGTTTCCTTAATTCCCATAGTTGTTCTCCTTTTATTCAGTAAATCGTGTTTTTTGCGAAGTTATTATCTATTCTCCCATCTTTCTGGAGTAGTCCCTCTGTCCGAAGATGGCTGTTCCGACTCTTATGAGATTGGAGCCTTCCTGGATAGCGACCTGAAAGTCGTTGGACATTCCCATGGAAAGATATTTAAAGTCTAAATTCGGATGATCGATGGCGGAGTAACGGTCGTAGAGTTCCTTGACTTCTCTGAAGTAAATGGCTGCGTTCTCCGGATCCTCTTCGTAAGGTGCGATGCACATCAGTCCCCTGATCCTAAGGTTCGGGCAGTTGTCCAGGATATCCCTGATCATCTGCTCGGTCTCCTCCACGGAGATGCCGAACTTGCTCTCCTCTTCAGCGGAGTTCACCTGGATCAAAATATCCATGGTGATACCGTGCTGAGCTGCCCTCTTGTCTATCTCCTGAGCAAGATGGAGAGACTCCACTGAGTGTATCATGGCAACCTTGTCGATGATATACTTTACCTTATTTGTCTGAAGATGGCCGATGAGATGCCATCTTACGGGTTTGACCTTCTCGTATTTGTTCATTATCTCCTGGACCTTGTTCTCACCTATGTCGGTGATTCCGCAGTCGATAGCTTCATTGATCTCATCTGCGTCGTGAAGCTTGGTGACCGCCACGAGAAGAACGTCGTCCCCTGTCCTTCCGGACTTAAGGGCGGCTTCGTTTTTGAGCTTGTTGATGTATTCGATATTATCCCTGATCGACATCTTCGCCCCCGCCTCTTTTCTTTATTTTGTCGTAATTATCAACAGTATAGTATGTAGTATCTGTTTCTCTGTCGTAGAAGGTGTGGCTCTCCACCACGGTCTTGTCTCCTACCACACTTATTATGCTTATAGGGGTGAATACGTAGTCGCCGTACTTGTTGACCACATATACGCCTTTTTTGCCGTCCACTTGGGTGATCGAGCCGTTTTCCAGGATTATTCCGGTCTTCTGGGCTGTTATGATCCTGACTGTTGCATACCTCAGGCTGCCCAATTCAGAATAGTACCTGTTGCAGGAGAGGATCACTCTGTAAAGCTTCTCCTGATCTTCTGACTCAGCCTGGTCATCCGTAGGTTCAGAAGAAGTTTCCTGATCTCCTGTACCCTCCGCAGTCTCCTGATCCTTGGCCTCAAGTGCGGTTTCCACTATGGTCTTGGCACTGGTCACGGTCTGGGTGATCTTGGAATCAACGGTGAGATCCTTAGGGCTATAGACGTCTTCCACTATGCTCTTGATGACACCTGCCGTTCCCTGAGGCTCCTGATCCTCCGGTTCGTCATTGCCGGCTCCGTCATTGGTCTCAGTATTCCCGCTGTCATCTGCAGATTCCGACGTTGTCTCCTCTTCCTGGATCTCATCCACGTAGTGGACCCTGAACTTAAGCTTAGTCTTGGATTCATCCGGAAGCTCAACTGTTACTGCTCCGGCATCCCTTACGGCCTTCGCAGTATCCTTGTCCAGGAATGTCAGAAGATACCAGGTCTGGTTATCGTAGATCTTGTAGACCGGGTCTCCTGCTATGGCATCTGCAGAGACACAATCCTTTAGCTCATATACTGGCTGGCCGTTCTCATCCTCTGCAGGATGAAGGGAGGATGGCCCCACCTCCATCATGGTCTCAGGTGTGAGCACGGTCTCCATGTCATCGTACTGGTATCCGACCACTCCTCTTTCCTGACAGTAGTAGGCTGTGCCCCCTACGTTCACTATGTTGGAAGACACGGTCTTAAGGTCCCCCGGGTTTGCCACTCTGGTCACAGCCCCGGGATAATCCGCCGTGTAAAGCCTCTCTGTCCTGACAGCTACGCAGTCCGCTGAATAGTCCACGTCCAGCGTGCCGTATTCTGCAGTGTAGGTCTCAACAAAAATATCAGAGATCCCCGGCGCCACATATATCAAAAAATACAGCAGCACCACCAGGATCAAAAACCCCGCTACAGCTAATTTGATTTTCCCATTTTTGGATAATCTCATCTCGTCTTTCCGACTTTTCCCCTTTTACCACATTATTGTGGTTATTTTACCATAAAAGCCGTAATAATACAACTCATAGTGTATTTAATAGTTTTTTGGAAAGGGCCAGGATCTCCTTTTTCTCCCTCTTGGTGAAGGCAGAAAGATCCGGGTCGCTTTCCGTCCAGGCTCTGAAAAGATCAGGCCGCCTCCGGGCTGTAAGTTCCATGGACTGCATAAGCTTCCAGAGGGCTATCTTTTTGTGATCCCCCTGAGTGAGGATCTCAGGGACCTCCATCCCCTCATAGACTCGGGGCCTTGTGTATTGGTCAGCCTCCAGAAGTCCGGAGTAGATGGACTCATCCTCCACGGAGCCCTGGTTGCCCAAAACTCCCGGGATGAACCTGAGCACGGAATCCATGAGGACCATGGCAGGAAGCTCTCCTCCTGTCAGGATGTAGTCACCTATGGAGACCTCTCTGATGTTCCAGTAGTCCAGGATCCTCTGGTCAACTCCTTCGTAGTGACCGCAGAGAACCGTGAATTCCTCCTGATCCGCCAGGCTTCTTATGAGCTCCTCATCCATGATCTTCCCTCTCGGTGACATGTAGATTATGGGATGCTCCCTCACGCCCTCGATGGATCTCAGACAATCGAAAACAGGCTGGGTGGTCATTACCATGCCGCAGCCACCTCCGAAGGGCATATCATCTGTGGAATTATGTTTATCCCTGGTGAAATCCCTTATATCCAGCAGGTCAATATCCACAAGACCTGCCGCCACCGCTCTTCCTGTCATGGAATTCTCGGTGATTGCTTTGAACATGTCCGTAAAGGTCGTAAGAACGTTGATCTTCATCTTACCTTAATTCCTCATCGGTGCCGAATCCGGGGATCAGCGCAACGGTAAGCACGCCCCCTTTGATGTCTATGTCCTTTATGAACTCCTTCACCGCAGGGATCATTATCTCCCTGCCGGAAGGGGTCTTCACCACATAGACATCCTGGGAAGTGTTCTGGAGCACGTCCTTTACGGTCCCCACTTCGCCATAGAGGCCGGTATCCACCACCTTAAGGCCGATCATGTCTTTAACATAATACATGCCTTCAGGAAGCTCTTCCAGGTCCTCCTCTGTTATGTAGACCATGGATTCCCTTATGGCTTCAGCCTGGTCCCGGTCATTTACTCCCTTGAGCTTCAGTACGGCCATACCGTTCTGATAGCGGACCTTCTCTATGTCATAGACAGTGTCACTTCCGCCCTTGGAGAGAATGACCTGACTCACCTTTCCGAACCGCTCCACAGACTGAGCGTAATTATATGCCTTGACCTCCCCTTTAAGGCCGGAGGCCGCAACTATTTTTCCGATAAGGATCTTTTCCATAAATACAAAATCAGGCCGCAAAAAACTTGCGGCCGCTCTTTCTACTCTTCGGTCACCGGTTCCTCATCGTCTCTGCCGATCTCAACAGCGACGTTTTTGTTTTCCTTAGCGGCCTTTGCTTTGACAACAGTCCTGATGGCCTTAGCTATCCTTCCCTGCTTGCCAATGACCTTGCCCATATCGTCCTTCGCCACAGAAAGCTTGATGACCGTTCCATCTCTTTCTTCAGATTCAGTCACGAAGACCTCCTCCGGCTTATCGACCAGCGACTTGGCTATGGTCTCAACTAAATGTGTCATGACTGTTCACCGACTTTCCCGGAATTACTCTAAGATCCCGGACTTCTTGAACAGAGCCTTTACAGTATCTGTGGGCTGAGCGCCGTCATTAAGCCATTTCTGAGCCTTTTCAGCGTCGATCTTGATGGTCTTGGGTTCTGTCATGGGATCATAGTATCCAAGCTCCTCGATGAATCTGCCGTCTCTGGGAGATCTCTGATCTGCTACCACTACTCTGTAGAAAGGCTTCTTGTGTGCACCCATTCTCTTTAATCTGATTCTTACCATTTTTGTTCTCCTTCTAAAATATTTATCCGAACAGGCCTCTGAACCTGCCCTTTTTCATAAAGTTGGGATTGTTCATCTGCTTCATCAGCTTCTTTGCATCCTCATACTTTTTGATCATCTGATTTACTTTGGTCACAGACTGGCCTGAACCGGCTGCTATGCGTTTCCTTCTGGAAGCGTTGAGGATCTCGGGTTTGCGCCTTTCCTCAAGGGTCATGGACCTTATTATGGCTTCCATCTGTGCGAATTCCTTCTCTCCGCTGTCGATGGCGTCATCCGTCACGTCCTTCTTGTTGACGCCGGGCAGCATATCTATGATCTTGGCAAGGCCGCCCATATTCCTGACTTCACCCATCTGATCCAGGAAGTCCTCCAGAGTGAATTCGTTTCTTCTCAGTTTCTTTTCAAGGGCAGCGGCCTTCTCCTCATCGTAATTCTCCTGAGCCTTCTCGATGAGGGTCATCATGTCGCCCATTCCCAGGATACGGGATGCCATTCTCTCGGGATGGAAGGGCTCCAGCGCATCCAGTTTCTCGCCCATACCTATGAACTTCACCGGCTTGCCTGTGACCTTCTTGGCGCTGAGTGCCGCTCCTCCTCTGGAATCGCCGTCCATCTTGGTCATGATGATACCGTCGATGCCAAGCCTCTCGTTGAAGCCTTTGGCGGCATTTACTGCGTCCTGACCTGTTAAGGCGTCCACCACCAGCAGGATCTCATGGGGTTTCACCGTCTGCCTTATCCTGGCAAGCTCCTCCATGAGGGCCTCATCTATCTGAAGACGTCCTGCGGTATCGACGATAAGAACATTAAGCCCCTTCCTCTCGGCCTCAGCCTTGGCGTGGAGAGCTATCTCCTCAGCCTTCCTGTTGTCGCGTTCCACGTATACAGGCACGTTCACCTGCTTGCCCACGATCTCCAGCTGATCTATAGCTGCGGGCCTGTAGATGTCGCAGGCCGCAAGCATCGGGTGCTTCCCTTCTCTTTTCAGATATGCAGCCAGCTTACCGCAGGTAGTGGTCTTACCTGTTCCCTGGAGACCAACCATAAGGATGGTGGTGAATCCTGAGGGTGAATAGGTCAGCTTGGAATTTGTACCGCCCAAAAGATCGATGAGCTCGTCGTTTACGATCTTCACCACCTGCTGTCCGGGGGTCAGACTCTTGAGTACATCAGCACCCAGCGCCTTTTCCTTGACCTCAGCCACGAATTCCTTTACCACCTTGAAGTTGACGTCCGCTTCCAGAAGCGCAAGCTTCACCTCGCGCATGGCCTTATCGATGTCTTCCTCGGTAAGAACTCCCTTGCCTCTTAATTTTTTGAAAGTGTCTTGTAGTCTGTCCGATAAACTCTCAAATGCCATATCTACTCTTCCATACCCTTAAGAAGGGTCTCTATCTCATCTATCCTGGCGGAAAGGTCCTTCTTTTCCTCATTCTCCGCCAGCATGACCTTCAGGGATTCAACGTCTGCCCTGACCGTTCTAAGCGCATTGGATCTGGCCACGAACTTTGATACCAGACCCAGTTTATCCTCGTAATCCGAAAGAATTCTCTCGGTCTTCTTGAGATTGTCGTGGACCGCCTGCTTGGATACACCAAGCTCCCCTGCGATCTCCACTATGGAGTAGTTTTCCTCGTGGTACAGCTCCATGACTTCCCTCTGCTTATCGGTGAGAAGTCCGCCGTAAAAATCATATAACAGGCTCTCTTTGGCCAGGTTGTCCAGTTCCGGGTCTTTCATTGTTGTTTGCGCTTAAGTCAAGCTGTTTTACTTTACCAGGTAAAGACTATATCACAAGGTGCCTTATGAGTCAAGTGTTTTTTCTTGACCTATATGCAAAATTATGTCAATTTATCAAGGCGCTAAAGTGAAATGCGCAAAAAAGAGGAAGCCCAAGCTTCCTCTTAATTCTTGCTATTCAAGTGTTTTGCGTATGCTTACTCGCCGTACATGTACTTGAGTTCTATCTTACCGTTCAGGCTGAGAAGCTCCTCGATCTGATCAGCAGTGAGCATTCCGCTTGGACTGAAGTCTGTGCTCATGAACCTGTTCAGGAAAGAGTCCAGTTCACTCATCTGAGGCGGCCAGAAGTCCACGATCTGGACGGATGCATCCAGTCCGTTATCTGCAAGGAATGCGTCACATAGATCATCATAGGTTCCCACTTCGTCCACAAGGCCATTAGCCTTTGCCTGCAGGGCGGTGTAGATCCTTCCATCTGCCAGCTCCTTGACTTTCTCGATGTCCATTCCTCTTCCCTCAGCTACGATAGCGGTGAACTGCTCATAGGCTTCATCCACTATGCTCTGAAGGATGGCTTTCTGCTCATCAGTCATGGGTACCAGTTCTGAACCCATTGCCTTATTCCGTCCGGATGTGATAGTGTTGACCTTCACTCCATACTTGGCAAGCAGTTCAGAAACATCTATATAGTTGCCCATGGTGACTCCAATGGATCCGGTCACTCCATTTCGGTTGATATAGATCTTGTCAGAGGGCGCAGCGATATAGTATCCGCCGGAAGCTGCCATGGAAGCCATATAGGTATATACTGGCCTCTTGGTCTTTTCCTGATAATCCTTCACGGCCAGATACATCTCATCTGTGGCATAAACTGATCCGCCCGGGGTATCCATATAGAAAACTATTCCTTTGTTGTTGTCGTCCGCGATCAGATCATCTATGGTATCCAGCAGGTAGTAGTGGTCATACCAGAACGAACTGGACTGACTGATCTCATCCTCAATATGAAGAACTGCAACGTATTCCCCATCGATATCGGATACGCTCGTTCCCTCTCCTTCCATAAGGAGAGATTCATCCACCATTCCTCCCATGGAGCTGGTCAGGCTGCGGATGCAGGACGTGAACATGTATCCTATAAGGACGAGGATCAATACGATTATCAAGAGCACCTTGAGCCATGTGGGGATACCGCTCTGCCTCGGTACGCTTGCATACTGAGGCTGACCATACTGCTGATCATACTGTGGTCTGGTATACTGTTGGCCGTAGGGGTTGCCATCGGTATAGTACTTCTGCTGCTCCACCTTGGGTGCCGCCTGAGTTTCTCTCTTTACTTCTTTTTCTTCCGGCTGTTCTTCCGGAGTTTTATTCTCAAAATTGTCCAAAAAATTACCTCCTGTATGATATTCTATCGATCTTAAGACCAGTGCAAAAAATCATACCCTAAAACCCCGGAAATGTCAATTACCGTATACTTTACTGATCTTCCTCGCTTGAAAGAGCCACGGAAGCGTGGGTGACCACAGGTCTGTCATAGCAGGAGAACATTGAGTCCACCTTTTGCCTTTCCGGCGCTTTGGTCACAAGACTGATCAAAGGCACTGTCACAAGCCCCGACACCATAGCCAGAAATCCTGCGTTTATGGGCGATGTAAAGTATGGGTTCAGGAAGATGTTGCCGGTGAACATGGCCCACATGCAGCAGACCATGATCAGTATGCCTCCTCCGAAGCTTACCCATACCGACGCTGCAGTAGTCCTCTTCCAGTACAGACCATACAGGAAGGGTGCCAGGAATGCCCCTGCCAGCGCACCCCATGATATTCCCATGAGCTGAGCGATGAAGGTCACGGAGCTCTTCGCCTGAACTATGGCTATGGCCGCGGATATCACTATGAAAAAGACCACAAGGAGCCTGAGGCAGAGAAGCTTTCCCCTTTCCTGCATGCAGGAGGTATCTTTCCGGGCGGGATGTTTTGCGCTTCTTGATCTGCGTAAAGCTTCCCCCAGAGGCACGATTATGTCAAGAGTGAGGGTGGAACTGGATGTGATCACAAGAGACGAAAGGGTCGACATGGAGGCAGACATCACCAGGATCACCACCACACTTATGACTATGTCAGGAAGCGTGGAGAGCATGGCAGGGATGATACTGTCATATACCGGCGTTCCCGAAGCTGTGTAATCTATGCTTTCTCCATATAGTCTGCCGAAACCTCCCAGGAAATAGCAGCCGCCTGCCACCACAAATGCAAAAACTGTGGAGATCACCGTGCCCTTGGCGATGGCAGATTCGCTTCTGATCGCATAGAACTTGCCCACCATCTGCGGAAGCCCCCAGGTTCCCAGGGAAGTAAGGAGAACCACTCCGAGGAGGTTCAGAGGCTGGGGTCCGAAGAAGGACACGAAGGGGCCCCTAAGCCCCGCATCGCTCTCCTCTTCCACCTCTGAAAGGGTAATGAGCGCATTCATGAATCCTCTGTTGTCATTGAGCACTGCTCCCACCACCAGAATGATCCCGAAGATCATTATTATCCCCTGGATGAAGTCATTGACTGCGGTAGCCATATAGCCGCCGAGAAGTACGTAGGCTCCCGTGAGCACCGCCATCATCAGGACGCACCAGGTGTAGTCTATGTCGAAAGCCATGGCGAAAAGCCTGGACAGCCCGTTATATAGCGACGCCGTATAGGGCACCAGGAAAATGAATACTATCACCGATGCCGCGGTCTTAAGGGCTCCCGACCCGAAACGCTTCCCGAAGAATTCCGGCATTGTGGATGAATCAAGCTGCTGTGTAAGGAGCCTGGTCCTCCTGCCCAGGATCACCCAGGCCAAAAGCGACCCGATGAAAGCATTCCCAAGCCCTACCCAGGTGGAGGCCACTCCGAACTTCCATCCGAACTGACCGGCATATCCCACGAATATCACCGCCGAGAAATACGACGTGCCATAGGCGAAGGCTGTAAGCCAGGAACCGGCTTTACGCCCACCCAGCACGAAACCCGACACGTCTGAGGCTTGTCGCCTGCATACAAATCCAACTATCAACATTACCGCAAAAAACGCTACCAGCAAAACTGCTTTCAACAACATCCTGTCTCTCCTTCTTCTGCCCTCGCGTCCCGGCCTGTGCAAAAAATATTACTGCCGCCCGGGTGACCCACGAGCGGCAGTTTTCAATACAACTGTTATAACTTTACGTCGCCTTCCGGACTCCCGGACTGCGCCTCCGGACCCTGCCGGCTTACCGCATACGAATCACTCCTCTTCAGTTGATAGCTGAGTAGGAGTAATAGTATCGTGTAAGCTGTGCAAAGTTCCTCTTCATTTCTTTTCCTTTCTGCCTCAGGCAGTTTTGTATTAATTAAACAGTATGCTACAAGATTTTTTGTGATATGTCAACAATTATTTTTGTTCATTATATAGGTTCAGCAGAAGTTCCTCCAGTTCAGTATCCTCGGCTCTAATATCCATGCTCAGGTATCCTTCTCCCTTTCCCCCATTGTCATATGCTATGCCCAAGTCTATCCAGCATACTCTCTCGGGCTCAGGCTCCCCTCCCCGGATCCAGCTTCTGACAGACATCTCGCGCTCCATTACGCAGTTGTTATATGCCTGTATTATAGCCTGAAGAGTCTCTTTGTCCTGAATGTTCAGATAGAAATCGTATTGCCCGCCTGAGGAGCCGTTGGTGTAGCTGTTGTATGTTATCTCAGCCCTCTTGGCATATTCAATGAAGTCCTTCGGAAGGGTAAAGCAATCCTTGTATGCCGCAGAATCGGAAAGAGCCTGAAGCATCTCGATGACTTCATCATTTTCATCCAGGAACAGCTGTCTTTCCATTTCCCTGCCATCTTTCATCTCGTATCTGAATACTAAGGCGAATTGGCCATCATCTTTGTCCTGCATCAGTCTGTTCTCCACGATGTATTCATGGAGTTCAACCACCTTTGATATGAACTCTTCGTCCTCTATGGGCTGATCGACCTTTAAGAACCTGCCTCCTTCATCGTAAACTGAGATAGAATTATAGTTTACCAGCATACTTGGATCTATCCCCTTAATATCTTCTTTGTCCGGGACCATGAGGCCGTAACCGAAGATATCCGTTACCATCACCAGCACCAAAAGCGCCGCACCTACAGTTCCCGCAATAAGTGGCATCACATTCTCCTTATTGAATATCTTCACCGATCTCACAAGAATGACCTTTACTATGAACCAGGTAAGCACAGCTCCCAGAACGAATCCCACCGCCAAAGCTGCTTTGGACTCGAATGCCAATTCCATTATTATTCCCAGAAGCGCAGCTCCTTCAAAGGTGAGGATGGCAGTTACCAGAGCCTCTCCTCTTCTGGACATCATGTGATCTCCCGAGCGCTCAAGTTTAGCTCTCTTGAAAGCCTGACCGGCAAGGTAGAGCAGAATGATGGCTGCCAGCATATACATGAGTGATCTTACAACTGTACCGAAGACCGGATGTAAAACTTGAGCCTCAGTAAAGATCTTACCTACGATGGGATTACTCATGGACATGATCCTTATAGGCATCTCTCCAACGGTGAAGAACCCTCTGAGCAGTTCTTCGGCATAGAGAATTCCCGTACCTACCACCGCTGTAACGATCCCCATATTGAAAAGGCTGAGCAGCACAGTCATAAGTGTGGTTCCGGAGAAGACTCCTGCCATTACGCTCAGTGCGTAAAGGAAGGTGAATATGGCAGTAGTATCAATGATCCACTTGAGGACCTCCATCAATCCGTATGCCGGAATCATTGCCATATCCTGAAGCACCGGGCCTGTGATCAGCATATCCTCTGGAACCGGTGCCACCTTGACGATCGGTGATATCGCAATATATATGACGGCCATCAAAAGGACAGGTACGATCATCATCAGCCATCCCAGAAGCACGTTGGTGTTGAATATTTTGGACCGGGAATAGGGCTGGCTTACGATGGAAAAGGCTTGAGCCTGCCCGTGCCACATCCTTGTTGCCATACATCCCAGTATGATGCTTGCCCCGCCGATGTTGAAAAGGAATCCCAGATTGTCGTTCTGAAGTGCCTCTCTGGCGAAGTTTCCTCCGTAGGTTCCAAGACCTGCAAGGATCAATGGGAATATGCCTGACATGAAGTAGGCTATGAAGATCATGACCGGTATGAACCAGAACTGTTTCAGTCCCTCTCTCATCAGAGGCCCTGATATCCATCTGTTGTTTTTACCCATGGATCTCACCTCCTTCTCTGATATCCCCAAGCTTCTCCAGGAACAAAGACTCAACGGTGACGTTATCCAGTTCCATCAGATCGCCTTCGAACACCATCCTGCCATTTCTCATGAGGCCGATATAGTTGCAGATATCTTCCATCTCCTTGGCATTGTGGGAGGATATGAGCACCGTCATCTCCCTGTCAGCCACATCATCAAAAATATAATGTCTCAGCTTGTGCCTTACTATGGGGTCCAGTCCGTCCACAGGCTCATCCAGGATCAGATAGTCCGGTTTGGCTGACATAGCAAGGCAGAAAGCCGCCTGCTTCCTCATGCCCCGGCTGAATTTGCCCATGTTGTGGTTCCTGTCCAGTCCGAAGTCGGAAGCCATATGCTCAAACCTCTCCTGATCCCAGGCGGAATAGATTCTGCTGTAATAGCCGGCCATCTCGTTCATGGTATATCCTCTGAAAAAGTATACCTCGTCCGGTATGAACAGCATCCTCTCCTTCAGTTTCTCATTATCTGTCACCGTCTCCCCTTCGACGGTAATGGTCCCCTTGTCCTGGATGAGGAATCCTGCAAGGTGTCTTATGATAGTGGTCTTGCCGGCGCCGTTAACTCCCATAAGTCCGTATACTGATCCCTTTGGAACGGTCATGGTGAGGCCATCGAGCGCAAGGGCATCGCCGAACTTTTTGGTCACATTCTCCACCCTGATCATTTCTCATCACTCTCCTTTCTGATAATCTCAAAAATCTCAAGAGCCTTCTTCTCTGACTCTTCGAATCCCAACCCGAGGCGCAAAAAAGTTTTAAAGGCTTCTGCCATCTCCTCTTCTGCCCTTTCAAGCTCCGGTCCTTCTGCTCTGATCTCGGATCTTGGGCATACGAAGGTGCCAAGGCCTGTCTTTGTATAGATGTAGCCCTGCTGTTCCAGTTCCCTGTATGCCTTTTGGACCGTGTTGGGATTCACGGATATCGATTTAGACAGTTCTCTTACCGATGGCAGCTTCGTCCCCTCAGGAAGCTGGCCCATCACGATGGCATCCTTAAGATTATCCATCACCTGTTCATAAATCGATTTCCTGGATCTGGGATCGATCTCGAACATCCGATATCCTCCTTCTTTGATTGGATAAGTGTTTTTTGCGTGATATATAAATATCCCCTTTTCAAAAAACAGTGTACTACTTGTAATAGTACACTGTCAACACTTTCTTTTATATTTTATCTGCGGGCGGGGATGTTTTGCACCCAGCCTGTGCTATCTGTAGGTGATCTCCTGCCCCATGGAAAGCACGTGGTCGGCGTATTTGTCCACCGCTTCCAGATCGTGGGATACCATTACTATGGTCACTCCCTTGTTGTGATTCAGGTGGTGAAGAATGCCATACATCTCATACTGAGCCTCCGGATCCAGTCCCGCCACAGGTTCATCCACCAGGAGCATCTTTTTGGTGGCACAAAGGGCCCGCGCCAGAAGCACCCTCTGCTGCTGGCCTCCGGAAAGGTCCCTGTAGCAAGCCTTCTTCAGATCCTCAAGGCCCAGAAGCTCCATGTTGTCATCGGCCGCTTCCTTCATTTCTTTGGTGTAGAAAGCCCTTCTGCCTAAGGATGGCAGGAAGCCTGACCTTACGATCTCTTCAACGCTTGCGGGGAAATCCTTCTGCACCGCGAATACCTGTGGCAGATAACCCATGTCCCGCCTGGAGAAATCCTCGCCCAGGATGACCTTCCCCTTCAAAGGCTGGACCAGACCCAGAATGGTCTTCATGAGAGTGGATTTACCGGAGCCGTTCTTCCCCACTATGGCCAGATAATCTCCCTGGCTTATGGTCAGGTTCAGATCCTCTGCCACTATTATGTTTTCATACCCGAGGGTAACGTCCTTTAATTCTATCTGATTCTGCATTTCAGAGCTGCCCTTTCACGTTTTTTTCATTATATCATGAAAAATTAGTTGTGGCACTTTTTTGTTTTTTGTGATACTATTAACGTAGGCGATTTCTCGAAGTAAATTCGAAGAGGATGCAATGTACAAAATAGGAGATACAGTTGTATACGGAACGGAAGGTATCTGTGAGGTCACAGATATCACGTTGATGTCCTTTGGAGGGGACAAGAGTCAGTACTATATCCTTACCTCCATCTCCAAGAGACAGAACACCATCTATGCTCCCGTGAACAACGAGAAGATCAAAAAACGCATGAGAAGCATCCTCACTTCCGACGAGGCGAGGAAGCTCATCGACTCCCTTCCCATAGAACCTATGGAATGGGTGGAGAACAGTCACGAGAGACAGGACGTTTTTAAGAACGTTCTCCTTTGCGGTTCTCCCGAGGAGGTCTTCTCAATGCTTACCTCCCTCTACAAGAAGCAGAACGAACAGGAAAAGATCAACAAGAAGCTACACGCTTCCGACGAGCGCTTCATGCGTGATGGTGAGAGGATGCTCTTTAGCGAGCTGGCCTACGCCCTTAACACCGACGTGCACGAGATAGTTAAAGAGGTTTTCCTTAATCTTAAATCCTGATCTTGCTTCGATCATTACGATATTGACTGCCGCCGGGCAGTATGTATGACTTCGGTCCGCACCGTTAGGCCTTAGAAGGTGCGGGTTGCCGGAGTTTTATTTTTGGAGGTAACAAAAAATGCATTGGTTAATTCTACTGGCGGCAGGAGCCGCAGAGGTCACCTGGGCGGTGGCCATGAAGTATTCTGAAGGTTTCACACGCCTCACCCCATCGATAGTTACCGCGGTCTTCTACATACTGAGCGCTGTGCTTCTGGCGGCAGCCCTGAAGAAGCTCCCCTTAGGCACCGCCTACGCCATGTGGACAGGCTTCGGCATCGTAGGCACCACCATTCTTGGGATCTTCCTGTTCAAGGAGGTGCTGAATCTGCCCCAGGTAATCTGCATCGTTATGATCGTGGCCGGCATCGCAGGGCTCAAACTCCTGGCATAAAGGTCTGCTCAGCCCTTTGGGTATATTTAAAATGAATTGATGTCTCTGACCCAACAGATTCTTCGAAGGTTGGGCCAGAAATGACACTTTTGGCATTTCTGACCCAGTTTTTTTGCTGAACTTTGGGTCAAAAATAGCACTTTCGCCATTTCTGACCCAGTTTTTTTGCTGAACTTTGGGTCAAAATAGCACTTTCGCCATTTCTGACCCAGTTTTTCGCCGAAAAATTGGGTCACAAAACACTCAATCCGGGTTTTTGACCCAATCCGCCCTTGGATTCTTGGGTCAAAATGCAGGATCTATGTCAATTTGACCCAATTTGACTACAGAAGAGGAGGCGCTTCACTTTGAAGCGCCTCCTCTTTATCATATACCATATTCTTAGAACATGCTCAGCTGGTCCGTCTCTGACAATCCGTCGAATACTCCGTATTCCTTCAGATAGTTCATGGTGGTCTTATTGAGCTTGGTCCTCTTCATGACCTCTTCAAGAGTATCGAAGGGTTTCCTGCGGTACTCCTCTACAAGGGAGATGGCCGCTGACTCTCCTATTCCGTTGATAGCCGCAAAAGGCATCACCAGTTTTCCGTCTTTCACAGTAAACTTCAGTGCTTCCGAATGGTCCAGTGTGGGCGGCAGGAACTCCAGTCCCCTGCAATACACCTCGTAAGCTACTTCCAGCACGATATAGTCGGATTTTTCCTTTGCAGTGGCATTGGTCCCCTTCATGTCGATCAGGTTGATCCTGTGCATGATGGCCTCTTTGCCCTTCATTATGGTCTGATCGTCGAAGTCGCCGACCTTGGTGGAAAGATAGGCCGCATAGAACTCTGCAGGGTAATATACCTTGTACCATGCCAGTCTGAAGCTCATCATGGTGTAGGCTACGGCGTGGGCTCTTGGGAACATGTATTTGATCTTGTTGCAGGAATCGATGTACCAGTCTGGGACCTTATGCTCCTTCATGAGAGCGACCTGTTCCGGGGACAGGTCTTTTTTGCCCCTTCTTACGATCTCCATGATGGTGAAAGCATCCTTGTTGGGTACGCCCTTGAGGATCAGGTAGTTCATGATGTCGTCTCGGGTGGAGATAACGTCGCTCATAGTAGCCTGGCCGTCCTTGATGTAATCCCTGGCGTTGTTTAACCATACGTCCGTGCCGTGGGAGAACCCTGAGATCCTGACCAGGTCAGCGAAACGCTGGGGCTGGGTATCATCCAGCATCTGCATTACGAAATGAGTTCCGAATTCCGGTATAGCCAGTGTTCCGTGGGTGAACTTGTATTCGGGGTCATTTATTCCAAGAGCATCGATGGAGTTAAAGATGCTCAGGACCTTCCTGTCGGTCAGGTCCACGTTGAGGGGATCGACCCCCGTGGAATCCCAAAGCTGTCTCAGCTGGGTGGGAACATCGTGGCCCAGCATATCCAGTTTAAGCAGGTTTTTCTCGATCTTATGATAATCGAAGTGGGTGGTGATCATGCCGGTGGAAGCATCGTTTGCCGGATGCTGTATGGGACAGAACTCGAAGATCTCCCTGTCCGCCGGACAGATTACGATACCGCCGGGGTGCTGGCCTGTGGTCCTTTTCACGCCGGTGATATGCGAAGACAGTCTGTCCACCTCATACTTGTTGACCGGGACGCCCTGCTCTTCATAGTACTTGAATACGAAGCCTGCTGCAGTTTTTTCCTTTACGGTTCCTACGGTACCCGCCTTGAAAACGTTCTCCTCACCGAAGATCTCTCCCACGTACTTGTGGGCCGTTGACTGATATTCGCTGGCGAAGTTAAGGTCTATATCAGGCTCCTTGTCACCGTCGAACCCGAGGAATGTGGCAAAGGGAATTGTGAATCCCTGCCTGCTCATCTCAGTTCCGCAGTCGGGGCACTTCATGGGAGGCATGTCTATACCGCAGTCGTATTGATTCTTGTCTCCCCATATTATCTTGTGGCACTTGGGACAGAGATAGTGAGGATCCAGCGGATTTACCTCTGTGATCCCTGCCATGGTGGCGATAAAGGAGGATCCTACCGATCCTCGCGAACCTACCAGATATCCGTCCTTTAAGGATCTCTGTACCAGCATCTGCGCGCTGACATACATCACCGCGTATCCATTATCGATGATGGAGTTCAGCTCCTTGTTGTAGCGCTCCATGATCACTTCCGGCGGATTTGGACCGTACATCTCGTGAAGCTTGTTCATGCAGGTCTCTCTTAAGGTCTCCTCTGCTCCCGGGATCTTCGGGGGGCACTTCTCGTCCGGTACCGGGCGTATCTCACCGGATACCATGGAAGCGATGAGGTTGGTATTGTCGATGACCACCTCTCTGGCCCTGTCACCCAGGTAAGCGAATTCCTCCATCATCTCGTCCGTGGTCCTCATGTAGAGGCCTTCTCCGGACTCTGCATCCTCGAAGCCCATGCCTGCCATCAGGATGTTCCTGTAGATGGCGGACTCAGGCCTGTCGTAGTGAGCGTCACAGGTGGCCACCACCGGTTTTCCCAACCTGTCGCCTATCTCCAGGATCTTTTTGTTGATGGCCCTTAAGTCATCCTCGGTCTCCACCCTTCTTCCCTCGAAGTAATATTCATCCTCGATCATGAAGCGGTTATTGATTATGGGCTGGATCTCCAGATAGTCGTACTTCATGGCGATCCTATCCTGCTCGTCGGACCTTAATGCATTTATCCTGCGCTTCATTCCGGTCCTTTTCTCCTCGTAAGAGTGAGACACCAGGGACTGGAAAAGCTCTCCGTAGCAGCAGGCGGAACCTATGATCAGGCCCTCTCTGTGCTTCTCGATCACAGACCAGGGAAGTCTGGGCTTCCTGTAAAAATAGTCTATGTGAGCTTTTGACACCAGCTTGTAAAGGTTCTTGAGACCCTCCTGAGTGGCTGCCAGCAAAATAATGTGGTTCACAGGTTTTTTCTTGTAATCTATCTCTCCGTCCTCTGTGACGCAGTCGGAATCGTCGAAGCAGTAGCCCTCGCACCCGTAGATCACCTTGATGGGCCGGCCTGCCTTGGCCTGATCCGCCGCCTCTGAAGCGGCATCCGGGAAGGCCTGTACCACGCCGTGGTCAGTGATGGCTATGGCCGGCTGTCCCCAAAGCGCCGCCTGTCTCACTGCGGCTTTCGGGTCGTTCAGGCCGTCCATGGCGCTCATCTTGGTGTGCAGATGGAGCTCCACCCTCTTTCCTATCTCAGATGTGTCAACCCTGTCCGGTCTCTCCTCCAGCTTCTCCAGCTCGTCCAGGTTGATCACGTTCATATTATCGTAGGTGTCGAATGTCACCTCGCCCTTGACCTTCACCCTGTCATCGGGGTGCAAAAAATCCTCGATCTCGGAGAACTTCTCCTTGGACATGAATTTTTTGCAGCAGACGGTGGTCTTCTCGTCGGTGATCAGGAAGCTGACCATGAGGTTTCCTGACCGGATGGGCTTGGAGTCCAGCCTGTAAAGAGTTCCTTCCACTATGACCTTTCCCATGGTGGGGTCCAGTTCCTCCAGATTGTGATCCGGCTCCCCTGTGAAGCCCTCGCCCATGACGAAGTTTCCGCGGATCTTTTTCTCGCGGTTCCTTCTGGTGAAGCCGGCCCATGGATTCTTCTCCTCAGTCTTGGCTTCCTCGGCCTTTGCACGGCGAGGAGCGTTCTCCTGAGCCCTGGCCTTCTTTTCTTCTATGAATTCCTCCAGTTCGCCCTTCACCTCGCGCCTCATGATGTCGGCGCTCTCCTGGAAGGCGTCCCTGTCGTTTTCGAAGGCCACCTTGACTCTCATTCCGAAGTTACGAAGAAGTGCCCTTTCGAATGCCGGTGCCGCATCCCTGTTCAGGCTCTTTTCCGAGGTCTTTCCTATGCAGGGAATGGTGAGCGTCAAGGCGCCGTTCTCATCCTTCTTAAACTTGTAGGCTTCGTCCTCTACGGCTTCAGCGTATCCAGGGCTTGCAGCCTCCAGCATCTTGATCATGTATGGATAGAAGGCCTCCATGATCTCATCCTCTGTGAGGATCACATCTTCGTATTTCAGCCTCAGATTCACTTCATTTACGAAGGGCAGCTTGCCCCTAATCTGATCCTTTACGATCAAAAGATCCTCGTAGGGCATGACAAAATTAAGGGTCACCGGTATTTCCAGGACCCCTGTATCTTTCCGGAACGTTCCCTGCCCCGGTTCGTACCTGAATTCTTCTTTTTTGATGCGGCCGTGAGCTATGCTCTCCCAGTCCACCATGCTTTCGATTATCTTTCTCATTTCCTTAAAGACCCATGTCAGTTTCTATGAGTTTCATAAGAGCGTCAACTATACGGTCTTCAGGCACCTTCTCGATTATGATGCCTTTTTTGAAAAGAAGACCCTCGCCGTTTCCGCCGGCCACCCCGTAATCAGCCTCTCTTGCCTCTCCCGGGCCGTTCACTGCGCAGCCCATGACTGCCACCTTGATGCCGGGTCTGCCTTCCTCCTGAAGGCGCTTTTCAATGGGTTCCAGCCCTCTTTCCACCTCCTGGGCCAGGCCCTGAAGATCGATCTTGGTCCTGCCGCAGGTGGGGCAAGACACCAGGTCCACTGCGGACTTTCTGAGTCCCAGGGCCTTCAGTATCTCCTGGGCATATCTGACCTCCTCAGTGGGATCGGCTGTAAGGGAGACCCTGATGGTGTCTCCAATGCCGTTCAGAAGAAGCGCTCCGATACCTGCTGCAGATTTCACCTGTCCGCCCCTTAAGGTACCTGCTTCCGTTATCCCTACATGCATGGGATGATCCGTCATACGTGAAAGGATCATGTGAGCATCGTAGGTCATCTTAACGTCTGAAGACTTGATGGAGACCACCAGATCATCATACCCCATATCCTCAATTATCCTGAGATTTCTCAGTCCGGACTCTGCAAGGCCCTCGGCGGTGACTCCTCCGTTCTTCTCGAGGATGTCCTTCTCAAGAGAGCCTGAGTTCACACCTACCCTGATGGGGACATGTCTATCCCTTGCGGCATTAACTACCTCTCTCACCTTCTGTGTACTTCCGATGTTTCCCGGGTTGATCCTGATCTTATCGGCGCCCTGCTCTATGGCTTCCAGTGCCATTTTGTGATCGAAGTGTATGTCGGCCACCATGGGTATATCGAGTCCCTCGGAGAGAAGATCCTTCTTGACTCTTCCAAATACCACGGCCGCCTCATGATCAGGCACTGTGAGCCTTATTATATCGCAGCCCAAAAGAGCATTCTCCCTGATCTGGCTTAGAAGGGCCAGCTCATCGTGGGGATCTCTGTTGGCCATGGTCTGGATGGCCACGGGATTGCCTCCGCCTATCTTTACTTTTCCTATGTTAACGACCTTTGTCATCTCTTAACCTATGATCCTTCCGATATCGCTCATGGTGACCACAGCAGCCAGTCCCAGAAGCAGAATGATTCCAATAGTGTGTACGATCCCCTCCACCTTGGCGGACACCGGCTTTCCGGTGATCCATCCGTAGAGGACGAAGATGATCCTGCCGCCGTCAAGGGCAGGAAGGGGAAGCATGTTGATCATGGCCAGATTTACACAGATCAAAGCCAAAAGGAACATGTAGTACCACCATCCGATGCTGGATGTCTCTCCTACCATCTGCACGATCCCCACAGGACCGGACAGATCTCTGATACCTGCTTCTCCTGAGAAAAGCATTCTGAATGAATCGATCATGATCCCGAACATCTTTCCGGTCTGTACGAATCCCTGACCGATGCCTCTTATTATGCTGTGACTTCCCTTGTATGTGATGCCGATGACATATCTGTTTTCATCTTCCACGAACTGGGGAGATACTGTGAGATCCTGAGTGGATCCATTCCTCTCGACTTCAAAGGTCACCGCATCACCTTCCGCCTCCTGGATGAAGGTACCAACGTCTGACCAGGCGTTCACTGCTTTGTCGTCTATGGAAACTATCTTATCCCCAGGCTGGATGCCGGCCAGGTCTGCGGGAGAACCTTGAGTCACACTTCCGATGGTGGTGGTTGCAAATCCCAGCACAGTGGTCATGATGGTCAGCACTATGAAAGCTGTGAACACGTTCATAACAGACCCGGCAGCCAGGATTATTATCTTCTGCCAGGGTTTCTTGTTGTTGAATGATCTTGGATCATCAGGGTCCTTAACTTCTATATCAGTCCCCGTTCCTTCCTCTTCATCCTCGTTCTGACCGTCCTCACCTTCCATGGCGCAGTATCCGCCGATTGGAAAAAGCCTGATGGCATAAAGCGTCTCGCCCTTTTGTTTTTTCCAGATGGCGGGGCCCATGCCGAAGGCGAACTCATTAACTTTTACTCCGAATTTCTTTGCTGCGATGAAATGCCCCAGTTCATGAGGAAATATCATCAAAAGAAACATCAATACAGCAAGTATGGCTGTTCTCATCTTTTATGCGAATCCTTCTCTTCAGACCCTTTCACGGGTCTCCTTATCAATACTCAAAATATCTTCCAAAGTCAGGTCCTTCACCGCCTTGTGAGCGTGGACCGTGTCCCAAAGCTTGTCCTGCATCTCCAGGAATCCAATCCGTCCTTCAAGGAACCTCTGGACCAACACCTCGTTTGCCGCGTTCATGACCACCGGTGAGGATCCTCCCTCTCCTGCCGCAAAAAACGCAAGTCCCAGGCACTTGAAGGTCTCCAGATCCGGCTTCTCGAAGGTCAGGTTCGACCCTTCAGTGAAGAAGTCCAGCTCCCTGTCCGGATTGTCCAGCCTCTCCGGATATCCCAGAGCCAGGCTGATGGGTATCCTCATATCGGGCACTCCCAGCTGGCAGAGCACGGAATTGTCCATGAACTCCACACCGGAGTGAACGATGCTCTGAGGATGTACCAGGACCTGTATGTTCTCAGGCTCCACATCGAAGAGCCACTTGGCCTCGATGACCTCCAGTCCCTTGTTCATAAGGGTGGCTGAATCTATGGTGATCTTGGCTCCCATATCCCACCTGGGATGCTTCAGAGCCTCTTCCCTTGTGACGGTGGTGAGCTGGGATCTTTTGCGCCCTCTGAAGGGGCCTCCCGAACAAGTCAGAAGGATCTTTTTGACCTTGCGGTCACGGTTGCCCTCCAGACACTGGAAGATGGCCGAATGCTCCGAATCTATGGGCAGGAGCTTGCGTCCGGTCCTCTTTACCAGATCCATTATGACGCTTCCCCCCGCCACCAGAGTCTCCTTGTTGGCCAGGGCCACATCCGTCCCGTTCATCAGGGCGTGATAGGTGGGCTCCAGTCCCCTCATTCCCATGAGGGCGTTGACCACCAGGTCGCATTGAAGCGTAGCGGCCTCGATGAGGCGTTTGGCGGTCTCCTCCGGTGTGCCGGACGTTACGAAGCAG
>ONAY01000005.1:0-3815 GCA_900315895.1 uncultured Eubacteriales bacterium | reverse complement strand
AAGCAGTTCTCCTCAGGAACGCCGAACTCTTTGGCCTGGCTCATCATCAGGTCTTTATGAGACCTGCAGGTGAGCCCAACCACTCTGAATCTATCTCTGTTATGTCTTACAACGTCCAGAGTCTGGGTCCCGATGGACCCGGTAGACCCCAGAATAACGATATCTTTCATCTGAAACACCTATATGAACATCGGCAAGATCACTGCAATATAGAAGTACAGGTATGGCGCAACGAAGAGCACCGAATCGAACCTGTCCAGTATGCCGCCGTGACCCGGGATAAGATTGCCGTAATCCTTGATCCCCATCTTTCTCTTAAATGCTGATGCCGTAAGATCTCCCAGCTGGGCTACCACTGAACCAATGCAGGCCATGATGATGAACCTTATGGAGAGCGCATGGCCCTGAGCCAGGAAAAACACTCCGAACAGCACGCTGAATACCATGGAACCTATGACGCCGCCTACAGCGCCTTCCACTGTCTTCTTGGGGCTCAGATTGGGGCAGAGCTTGTGCTTGCCCAGGAGCATCCCCGAGAAATATGCAAAAATATCTGTTCCGAAGGCGATTATGAATATGAGCCAAATGTAGTTGTGGGCATATTCTGACTCATCTATAAGTACCACGAAATACACAAAGAAAACAACGTAGAATATACCTGTAAGAGTGCTTACCACGTCCAGGTTTTTTCTCTTTTCTACGTCCATGCCGTAGATCAGGGATGCTGCAACGGACACGAATGCCCAGAGCAGCGCCAGGGTCTCCCGTCCCGGAGCATACTGACCTGCCCCACCATTAAAATACTCCAGACTCATGCCCGCAAAATGGAGCACGTAAAGAAGTATAATGGAGCAATACCCTATTATATAGCAGGGCTGGGCTCCCTCGTTTCTGAACCCGTCATAGAATTCCTTGAGTCCGATGAATGAAATTGCGATACATGCTAATTTCAGCCAGATACCGCCGAAGTATACCAGAAGGAGCAGCGGCAACATAATGATGGCAGAGATTATCCTCGTCTTCATATCCCTATCTTCCTCCGTATCTTCTCTCTCTGGTCCTGTATTCTTCAACGATGGACTCGAACTCTTCCGGCGTGAAATCCGGCCACAGGGTGTCCGTAAAGGCAAACTCAGAGTATGCTGCCTGCCAGAGCAGGAAGTTGGAAAGCCTCTCCTCACCTGATGTCCTGATGATCAGGTCAGGATCAGGAACGTTGCCATTCTCATCCCCTGAGTAAAGTGCAGCAGAAATGTCGTCTTCCGTGACCTCAGTACGCCCTTCCTTCAAAAGATTGTTGAAGGCCCTGACTATCTCATCCCTTGAACCGTAGTTCAGGCAGATGTTGAACACCAGACCGGTATTGTTCCTTGTGGTCACCACTGCGTCCCTAACCGCCTCTATGGCGTCCTCAGGAAGCTTGTGCTGCCAGTCTCCGAAGATGTTGACCTTCATGTTCTTCTCGTTCATTTCCTTGAGCTCGATGGCCATGTATTTCACGAGAAGATTGAAAATGCCTCCAACCTCTTCTCTGGATCTCTTCCAGTTTTCGGTGGAAAAAGCGTAGACCGACAGATACTTCACGCCCATGGCGTCCGCTTTTTTGATGATCTCCTTCATGGAGTTCATGCCGGCATGGTGGCCTTCCAGCTTGGTTACGCCCCTCATCTCAGCCCATCTGCCGTTTCCGTCCATGATCAAAGCTACGTGAACGGGAATAGGTTTCTTTTCACCCATGTCATGTCCTTTCATAACTAATGGCCGCCTCCGAGGCAGCCATTAAACATCTAAGCCGAAACTTAAACTTCCAGGATCTCCTTCTCCTTCTGGGCAATTACATCGTCGATGGCCTTCTCAGCCTTCTCTACGGTCTTCTGTACCTTGTCCAGAGCGTCCTTCAGGTCGTCCTCTGTGATCTCATGCTCTTTTTCCATCTTCTTGAGCTTTTCGTTGGAGTCACGTCTTACGTTTCTTACGGCCACCTTGGCCTCCTCGCCCATCTTCTTAACTGTCTTGGTGAGTTCCTTACGTCTCTCCTCAGTTACCTGAGGGATGACCAGGCGGATCACCTTGCCGTCATTGGAAGGATTGATACCGATGTTGGCCATGTTGATGGCACGCTCGATCTCTGATACCGACTTGGGATCGAAGGGGCTGATCATCAGAGTCCTGGGATCGGGAACAGATACGTTGGCAATGTTCTTAAGAGGTGTGGGCATCCCGTAGTAGTTTACCATCACCTTGTCAAGAAGAGCCGGATTAGCCCTGCCCGCTCTTACGGTATTAAGATCCTCTTTAAGGACTGAAAGAGTTTTTTCGCCTTTTTCTTCAAGATTTTTGATTATAGTTTCCATGGCAACCTCCTTACTCAATGATCGTTCCGATCTTCTCACCCAAAACGGCTCGCTTGATGTTGCCGCCTTCGGCGAGAGCGAAAACGTGGATCTTTATGTGATTATCGCTGCAAAGGGTGGCGGCGGTAAGGTCCATGACCTTAAGATTCTTTTCCACCAGATCCATGTGCGACAGACGATCGAACTTCTTAGCGTCCGGATTCTCATCCGGATCTGAATCATACACTGCATCGACGTTTTTTGCGAGAAGGATAACGTCGGCTCCGATCTCGGATGCTCTGAGAGCAGCTGCAGTGTCTGTGGTGAAGAACGGTGATCCCGTTCCTCCTCCGAATATCACGATGTCCCCGTTCTCAAGGTGGGACAGCGCTCTCAGCCTTGCGTAAGGCTCAGCGACTTCCCTGATTTCCAGAGCGGTCATTGCCCTGCAGGGTGCACCGATGGACCTCATGGTATCCTGAAGCGCCATGGTATTCATGACTGTGGCAAGCATTCCCATATAGTCCGCTGTTGCCCTGTCCATATCGCCGGAGGACCTTCCTCTCCAGAAATTACCTCCGCCTACTACCACTGCCACCTGAACTCCCATGTCGTGAACTTCCTTGATCTGCTCACAGACGTTTCTGGTCACGTCCGGGTCGATGCCTGATCCCTTCTCACCGGCGAGAACTTCCCCGCTGATCTTAAGAAGGACCCTTCTGTATTTAGGTACCATAAGTTGTCTCCTTCCCATATGTTTTAGAGCTTTTTAACTCATCACACTTTCCGTTAGATTTTACCATAACGGCAATTTGATTTCAACAAGAAGGATGCGTTTTGGCATTAGCGATCAAAGCAAAAAACAGGCACTCACGACCGAAGTGCCTGTTCAAGTATTTTGCTCTATCACTTATTCTCTGCCTGGCCGGCAACTATTTTGTAGACTATTCTGTAGAACACGTAGTGTGCGACGCCCGTAATGGCCCAGGTCACCAGGTAAGCGGCCCATACCCATTCGATGCCGGAGCACTGAGGAAGGGTGCAGACCGTCTCAAGCCATACTATCCTCAGCACGCAGGCTCCCACCATGGTGGCCACCGTTGGGAATATGGAGTATCCCATTCCCCTGACGGAGCCCGGCACGATGTTCATGAAAGCGCAGACCGCATAGGGCACGCACATCCAGAACAGCCTGATCATGCCCTGCTCTATTACGGCAGGATCCGTGGAATAGATACCCAGAAGCGGCTCGCCGAAGAAGTAGGTGACGAGGCCGAAGACCTCTCCGATTCCGCAGCCCAAAAGTACCGACATCCTGAAGACCTTCTTGATCCGGTCGAACTTCCCTGCGCCCATGTTTTGGGATGTGAAGGATACGGATGTCTGCGCAAAAGAATCTATTACGATGAAGGTGAAACCCTCCAGGCTTGATGCCGCAGAGGATGCCGCCATAACGGTCTTTCCGAAGGCATTGATGAATAA
>ONAY01000050.1 GCA_900315895.1 uncultured Eubacteriales bacterium | reverse complement strand
GGAAGCGGTAACAAACATGGGAGGCATTATGCCGACCACCATGGGTCAGTCACAAGCCCCCGCTTCAAGGTCTTGACCTAAGCGGTGGGTAGTTGACATATACGAACCTCCGTTATTCTTGTTCAGAACGCCTTCTGATAGTTCTATCGGATGTGAATATTGCCTTCTCGCTGCATACCAGCTTGCAAAGATGACAGCCAACGCATTTCTGGCCGATGAGACGGGGCCTTCTTGAGACCGGATCGAACTCTATGGCTTGATGGCCTCCGTCCATGCATGAAATGTAACATCTGCCGCATCCGTTGCACCTGTCAAGGTCAAATATCGGGAATAGCACAGTATCTCGCTCTATGCTTTGATGATCCACCACGGAATCAGCCGCACCTCCGATCAAGCTGTCGATGGTCCTTACTCCCTTGCATTTCATGTATTCTGAGAGCCCCTCTATGAGGTCTTCTACGATCCTGTAGCCGTACTGCATCACAGCTGTGGTGGCCTGCACTGTGCCTGCGCCAAGCAGTATGAACTCCAGCGCATCCCTCCAGGTCTCGATGCCGCCCATTCCGCTTATATGCATTCCTTTGAGCTCATCACATCTGTTAAGGTCAGATATGAATCTTAAGGCGATGGGCTTCACTGCTGCGCCGGAATAACCTCCCACTATGGACTTGCCTCTTACAGCCGGTTTGGCCACCAGAGTATCCACGTCAACGCCTGTGATGGAATTGATGGTATTGATGGCGGAGATGCCGCCGGCGCCCCCTCTTTTGGCCGCCAGAGCCACGGGGACCATGTCAGTTATATTGGGAGTCAATTTGGCAAGTATGGGAAGGTCTGTGCCCCTTTTGACGGCTCTGGTGAACCTCTCCACCAGCTCCTCTGACTGGCCGATGGTCACTCCCAGATCGTCCGCCTCCATGTTCGGACAGGAAAAGTTACACTCTATGACCGATGCTCCCGCCTGCTGGCACAGCGTGGCCAGTTCCGTCCATTCAGCCTCGTTTCTTCCCATGATGGATGCGATGATCACTTTGGTTGGAAACTCCTCCCTGAGCTTGCGGAAGATATCCATGTTCTCCTTCACACTGTGGTCCGAAAGCTGCTCTATGTTCTTGAATCCGCAGAAAGAATGAGAGTGATTCCTGATCACCGAAAATCTGGGTGAAGTCTCATGCTGAGGGAAGCTGCAGATAGTCTTGAAGGACACACCTGCCCAGCCTGCCTCAAAAGCTCTCTTGCACATGTCATATGTGCTGGCAACCACTGAGGAAGAGAGTATGAATGGATTTTCCAGCCTGACCCCGCCGATATTTGTGGAAAGGTCCACTTCCTCGATCTCATGTTTCGGGAGATATACGGAGTCCTCCTTCATCCGGAGCAAAAGACTTCTGATGCCCACAGGTGTTTTGCGCCCGCCTAGAACGCAGGCTTTCTCGCAGGGGGCATCGCAGGATGAGCAGTCACAGCTGATCCTTAAGGCTGCCCCGTTATAGTTTTTGAAGTACATCGAGCGCAGTATCCTGCCCGGGTCCGCCCCCTGTATGCAGGCCTTCGTGCATTGGGGATCGTGGCAGAGCAGGCACCTTGACAGCTCGGATCTGTCATAAGATATGCTGTACTTGGAACGATCATTAGCCATTTGTGCTTCCTTTCATCGTGCGGGAACGAAATAACTAAATATCAAATGGTGTTACTTACGTGTAGTATATCATGGAACAAGACATATAAAAAAGCATTTATGTATAAAAATGGCCCTCGTGCCATATCACAAGGGCCTAAGCAGTTATTCGTCTTATTGTTCTCTTCTGAATGTGATCAGGAATGCTCCCCTGACCTGTACGGATGTCGCCATATAGTCATAGGTCACAAGTTCCCAGCCTTCCCGGGCTCTCTGATTGATGAGCTCATCAAGCTTCGCCACGTCTTCATCATTCACCTTGTCGCTGAACCATTTGGAACTGACCCATAAAACTTCAGATCTGTAAGTATACATCGTAATTCCTCCCTATTTATCGTTTAATATAATATCTTCATTATCCTCGGGCTCTTCTTCCATCTTCTCGTTACGCTTCCTGTAGAATCTCATGGAAACGGTGAGAGCGATCATGCAGAGCACGAAGGTGAACACTCCGGCAAACACTCCTGCGGCCACCAGTCCCAAGGGCTTATCCGGGAAATTCTTCATAAGAGCAAGGGATGTTACCACACCCACTCCAAGGCCGGCCAATGCTGATGCCAGAAGATTATTTGATGCCTTTGGCTTTAACTTCCTGTCCCAGATGCCGTTTCTGATGCACTCTATCGCCACATAAAGGCTGATTATCAGAAGGATAGCACACTCTCCTGCAAACAATCTGAAATCCGATCCCGAAGCGATATTCTGTACCACCATTGCAATTATCAGAAGCCAGAAAGCCAGCCAGAATCCATTGTGTTCTATTCTGAGCAGGATCTGTTCCTGTCTCTCGTCTAAATTACTCTTCTTCATTTCCTTCATCCTCCCAAAACAGATCGTTCAGAGTTACTCCCAGAGCTCTGCAGATTGCGATACATAGATTTATTGACGGATTGAACTCTCCCGCCTCGATCAGACCGATGGTCTGCCGGGTAACTCCGGCCTTCTTCGCCAGTTCAGTCTGAGACATGTTAAGTTCGATCCTTCGGAATTTCATTTTAAGGTTCCTCATGTGATCCCCTCCTTACAATGCAAAGTATATATTGCATTAGTGATAATGTCAAGTATATTTTGCATTTATTTTTTATATTTTGCAAAAAACTTTTATTTTTTGCACTATCAGTGCGCAAAAAATACAGCCCCAAAGGGCTGCATATGGTAAAACTATTTTTTGCTCGTATCACTTAATTCGGACTGGCCCACGCCTCCTCCCACAAAGGAATAGAGGTCTTCAGCCCTGCCCTCCTCCTTGGAAATGGCTTTCTCAAGGGATCTCAGCATCTTATCCTTATCCCTGGGAAGCGTTCCGCGGACCCTGTATTCGATGTAATCGTGAAAGCCGTCATACTTTATGGGATGTGCCTCGTCTGCCTCCATGTGACTGATCAAAGTGTGATCCTCTTTCAGATTATCGAGTTCAGAGGCGGGAACGAACCTTCCGTTTAAAATATCGTCATATAATGGCACGTTATTATGAAGAAACAGGGAGAAATTCACCACGTGGGCGGGCCTTGTCTCATTGAAGAAATCAGCAAGCGCCAGGGCATTCTCCTCGCCCCTTCCCTTTCCTGCTATGCCTGTCATGATGTGAGCATCAAAGATGAGCCCTGCGGAATGTAGCTTCGCTATGGCCCGGCGCGCCTCAGCCAGATCGTGGTCCTTTTCCATGAAGCAAAGAACGTCGTCCAGGCCCGACTCTATTCCCAGATACAGATGCCTGACGCCCTCATCGTAAAGCAGTTTCAGCTCCTCATCGGTCTTCTGAAGGATCGATTGGACTGTGGCATCCATGTTGAACATCTGCGCTCCGGGAAAATATCCCTTCACCATGCGTATCAGCTTAAGAAGATATTCCGTATCAAAGGTGAACGCATTTCCGTCTCCCAGAAAAATCCTCTTGGGATCTCCTCCCATGGAACTGACTCTTTTGCACTCCTCTTCCACCTGTTCGAAAGGGATCTCTCTATACTTAAGATGTTTGAAAAGTCCGCAGAATCTGCAGACATTATATGAGCATCCCACCATGACGGGAAGCATGAATGATGAGCGCTCCATCGGAGCTCTGCAGATCTGACCTTCGTAATCCATGGATCTTCTCCTTAAAACGCCGCTTGGGCGCGACCTGAAGTGATTTATCCAGGTCATAGTATCACAAAAAATATACCGTGAAAAGATATCAGACAAAAAACAGCCGCAGGCCTGTGACCTGCGGCAGTAATAATATATGATCTATTATGCATTCAGAACATCCTCAGGAATCTCGGTCTCAGGCTCAGCGCCCTCGCCATCAAATACGTTCACCTATGTAGTCTCGATTAAAAGAAAGAAGGCCCAAAAGGACCTTAATTCAGTTATGGTGCGGATAACAGGAGTCGAACCTGCACGGTCTCCCACAGGAACCTAAATCCTGCGTGTCTGCCAATTCCACCATATCCGCATGCAATAAGTATTATGAAAAAAAGACCCTGAATCGGGTCTTTCGTGGTGACCCCATCGAGAATCGAACTCGAGTTACCGCCGTGAAAGGGCGATGTCTTAACCGCTTGACCATGGGGCCTTATAAAAAAACGGGCGACGTCCTACTTTTCCAGGCAGCTTCCCACCAAGTATCATCGGCGCTCAGGAGCTTAACTACTGTGTTCGAGATGGGAACAGGTGTGA
>ONAY01000015.1 GCA_900315895.1 uncultured Eubacteriales bacterium | reverse complement strand
ACTAAGAGGACTGAGCCCTGTTCAATACAGGATCCAATCCTCTAAAGTTGCTTAAATGTTTGCCCGTATTTTGTCTAACCTTTTGGGGTCAGTTCACCGGGGCCTGTCTTTTTTTGTTGAATACCCCTTGTATTAAATGGTATAATATACAATCGGTAATATTGGGGCAATATGCCGTTTTTACGGCACGTAACATAATAATCGCAACTAATACATGACGAAGTACAGCGTTAAAAAACCCCTTACGATAATCGTATCGGTCATAGTGGTGATAGCTCTGGGCGTTGTCTCCTTCGGGAGGCTGACCCCGGATCTTTTGCCGTCCATAGATCTTCCCTATGTGATGATAATGACCACCTATCCTGGAGCCACTCCCGAGGAGGTCCAGGAAGAGGTGACTAAACCTTTGGAGCAGAGTCTGGCAACAGTGGAGAACATGAAGACTCTGATGTCCTCTTCAAATCCCAGCTATTCACTGGTCATGATGGAGTTCGAGAACGGCACCTCCATGGACTCTGCGGTGGTGGATGTTTTGCAGCAGGTGGACCTGGTGGAAGGCAGCTGGGGGGACAACATAGGCGCGCCCTATATTCTGAAGCTGAATCCCACCATGATACCCATCATGGTTGCTGCGGTGGACAGAGAGGGCTACGACCTTGAGGAACTTTCGGAGTTCACCACCCAGACCCTGACCACCCCGCTGGAAGGGACCACCGGCGTTGCATCCGTCAGGGCCGGCGGACTTCTGGAATCCCAGATCAACGTGCTGATCGATTCCGACAAGGTGGAAGAACTGAACAACAAGCTGATCGCCAGCATCAATGAAAAGATCGCCGAAGCCAGAGCCCAGATCGAATCGGGCATAGCCCAGGTGGATTCGGCCATGGCTCAGATCGATGCTCAGAACAGACAGATACAGGCTGCCAAGCAGTCAGCCATAGGCGGGATACAGAACTCCATCAGCCAGCTTTACGCACAGGCCGCTCAGGCCGGGCAGGCTGCACAGGGCATAGCCACCACCATCGAAGGATATGCCAATGCTGCGGCACAGTCTGCCAACGAGATCGCAGAAGCCCTCGCAAACCTGGATCTTGATAACCTGCCCACCCAGGAGGATCTGGAAGCCTTTGCTGAAGAGACGGGCCTTGCCCTTGCGGAACTTCAGGCCACTCTTCAGAATCTTTCTAATATGATCGGAAACATCAGCCTGCCTACCATTCCCACTTCAGGTGAGATCAATTCAGCCATTTCCGCCGCATTCAACGGAATAGATTCCATATATCAGGCGGAGACACAGCTGGCGGTGGCCAAGTCCCAGCTTCAGGCCACCAGACAGCAGCTGGTCCAGGCTCTGGCGGAACTTGACCAGCAGGCGGAGGAGGCCCTCAAGCAGGCCGACCTTCCGGGCATGATCACCATTCAGTCCATATCTCAGATACTGATGGCCCAGAACTTCGACATGCCTGCAGGTTACATCCAGGACGAGGAGGGGGCCAGATATCTCGTATCCGTAGGCGACAAGCTCTCCGGAGTTGACGAGATCAAGAGCATGATCCTCTTCAACATCGAAGGTCTGGGAGACATACACGTGTCCGACGTGGCGGAGGTCTTCGTGTCAGACAACTCCGATGATTCCTACGCTTCCATCAACGGCAATACAGGAGTGCTTCTGACCTTCATGCGGCAGAGCAACTCCTCCACCACAGCAGCCTCCGACAACTTAAAGGAGACATTCAGGGAACTGGAGGAAAAGTACGACGGGCTAAGGTTCAGCGTGCTCATGGACCAGGGAGACTACATCTATCTGGTCATTGAAGCCCTGCTTCAGAGCCTGGGCTTCGGTGCGCTGTTCGCCATACTGGTCCTTTTGCTCTTCCTAAGAGACCTGAGACCCACCTTCATAACCCTGCTCAGCATACCCATCAGCTTGACCTTCGCACTGGTACTCATGTACTTCTCAGGAGTCACCATCAACCTGATCTCCTTATCGGGACTTGCGGTATCCGTAGGAATGCTGGTGGACAACTCCATAGTCGTCATCGAGAACATATACCGTCTGAGGACCATGGGAGTGGACAGACTTCGCTCCGCGGTGGCCGGCGCAAAAGAAGTGGGTGCGGCCATCACCTCGTCCACCCTTACCACAGTCTGCGTATTCGCGCCCATAGTCTTCGTTCAGGGCCTTACCAAGCAGCTGTTCAAGGACATGGCCCTTACCATAACATATTCGCTCCTTGCCAGTCTCGTGATCGCGCTCACACTGGTTCCGGCCCTTGCATCCAGGATGCTGAAGGGAGAGCCCAAGAAGGGCGGCAAGGCCACCGGAAAACTTTTGGAAGGCTACAAGAGGCTCCTCAACTGGAACCTTAACCACAAACTGCTCTTAAGCGTGGTCGTGGTGGTCCTTTTGGTATTCAGCGTGCAGACTGCTCTTTCCAGGGGCTTCGTGTTCCTGCCTGACATGACCACACCTCAGATGGCAGGTACCATCACCATGAACGATGAAGAGGCCACCATCCAGCAGACGGCGGAGACTTCTGACCGGGTGCTCAAGATAGCGGGAGATGTGGACGGAGTAGGAGTGGCCGGCGCCATGCTTTCCACAAACTCCGAGTACGGCTCCTTCCTGGGAGATACGGCGGACAACATCACCGACCTTTACATAGTGCTGGAGGACGATACCAAGCGCACCAGCAAGGAGATAGCTGAGGAGATCCTGGAGAAGACCAAGGGTCTGCCTTGCACGGTGGAGATCACCACCACCTCATCCATCACAGAGTACACTACGGCTCTTGGTGGCAGGGGCGTTACCATCAATCTGTATTCCACTGACAATGACGCTCTGACCAGGACTGCCAAGATGGTGGGAGACAAGCTTTCCCAGGTGGAAGGTGTCAAGAGCGTGGATAACGGCCTGACCGATGCGGAGACCGAATATCACTTCACCATAGACAAGGCCAAGGCCATAAGGAATGGCCTGACGGTGGCCCAGGTCTATGCTGCGGTGGCCCAGGAGGTCACATTCCAGCAGACCGCTACCACCCTGACCATAGGAGGAGATACCTATGACGTAGTTGTCTCCAAGGGAGAGGGCACAGAGATAACCTTAGACGACCTCATGTCACTGGAGGTGGCAGATGGCGTGCTTCTCAAGGACGTAAGCAATCTGGTGGAGAAGGAAGCCCTGCCGTCGATCCAGAGACTGGATCAGGAGACCTATCTTTCCGTCACTGCGGAAGCCGAGGAGGGATACAACATCACCCTTCTCACTGATAAGTGCATGGATGCCACCGATCAGCTGAAGCTGCCTCAGAACGTCCGCATGGAGTACAGCGGCGAGAACGAGACCATCATGGTAGCCATGAGAGACCTGTTCAAGATGATGCTGGTGGGCATCCTTCTGGTGTACCTCATCATGGTAGCCCAGTTCCAGAGCTTCAAGTCCCCATTCATCGTAATGTTCACCATACCCCTGGCTTTCACCGGAGGCTTCCTCGCTTTGATCCTGTTCAACAAGGAAGTTTCCGTGGTATCCATGATGGGTCTGATCATACTTAACGGCGTGGTAGTCAACAACGGAATCGTTCTGGTGGACTACATCAACCAGCTCCGTGCCCGCGGCATGAACAAGCGGGCGGCCATCATCACCGCAGGCGCCACCCGTATGAGGCCGGTACTCATGACCTCGGTCACCACCATCCTGGGACTGATCATGCTGGCCATGGGCAAATCCGCCGGCACAGACATGATGCAGCCGCTGGCTCTGGTGTGCATCGGAGGACTGACCTACGCCACCCTTCTCACCCTCTTAGTGGTGCCCGTGATCTATGACATCATGAACGGGGAGAAGTTTACCTACGTAAAGGCAGAAGACGTAGACATATCGGATCTCATAATCACATGACGAGTCTGTTCCCGGGTGCAAAAGATCCGTCCCGGGGCCTTTTTCATTGGAGGAACAATGTCAAAACTTAAGATATATACAGACGGAGCCTGCTCCAACAATCAGGAGGAGGTCAATGTGGGAGGCTGGGGAGCCATCCTGGAGTTCGGAGAAACGAGGAAGGAACTTCACGGAGGAGAGGCCAACACCACCAATAACCGCATGGAACTCACAGCTGTCATAGAGGCTCTTAAGGCCCTGAAGAAGGAAGGACTGGAACTGGACATCTTTTCTGATTCCTCCTACGTGATGAACTGCTTCAGGGACGGATGGTACATCAAGTGGCAGCAGAACGGCTGGGTGACATCCAAGAAGGAGCCTGTGGAAAACAAGGAGCTGTGGCAGGAGCTCATAGACCTAGTATCCAGGCAAAAGATCAGCTTCTATAGAGTAAAGGGCCACGTGAGCCTCAAAGCCTCCGAGGAGGCTCTGATGAAGAGGTACATGAAGTTCATAGAGATGAACGGACAGGACTTCAGCTACGGGGATTTTTTGCACGTCACAGAGATGAATAACAGGGCAGACCAGCTGGCCAACATCGGCATAGACGAAATAAGAGGAAAATAGGAAATCGGCGTATGAATTACAGAAAGGACCGGCAGGGCCGGGACATCTCCATTTTGGGATACGGCTGCATGCGCTTCACCAAGACCGCAGGCATCATCGATCTGGCCAAGGCGGAGAGGGAGGTCATGCGGGCCATCGAGGGCGGCGTCAACTATTTTGATACGGCCTACATCTATCCCGGAAGCGAGGACGCCCTGGGACGCATCCTGGAGCGTAACAAGGTGCGTGACAAGGTCTACATCGCCACCAAGCTTCCCCAGTATCTGATGAGGAACATCAATACGGTGGAGAAGATATTCAACGAGGAACTGAAGCGTTTAAGGACAGATCACATCGACTACTATCTGATGCACATGCTTGCGGACATCAGAGAGTGGAACAAGCTTAAGGACTTAGGAATAGAGGACTGGATCCGGGAGAAGAAGGATTCCGGACAGATCGGAAGCGTAGGGTTCTCCTACCACGGAGACACCGAGGACTTCATCGAGATACTGGATGCCTATGACTGGGATTTTGCCCAGATTCAGTACAACTACCTGGACGAGGAGTCCCAGGCGGGAAGACGGGGGCTCATGGCCTGCGCGGACCGTGGGATCCCGGTGATCATTATGGAGCCCCTGAGGGGAGGAAGGCTTGCCAACCTGCCAAAGGCTGCGGCCAGGCCCTTAAGAGAAAGCGGCCTGGGGTGGAGCGCAGCGGAGCTTGCCCTTCGCTGGCTCTGGGACCAGCCCCAGGTGACCTGCGTGCTTTCCGGGATGAACTCCTTCGAGATGATCGACGAGAACATGAGGATAGCCTCCTCAGTGGAGGCGGGAAGCTTCGGAGAGCGAGAGAAGCAGGTGACCCGGGAGATCCTCTCCGTGATCCGTTCCAAGGAGAAGGTGGGCTGCACCGGCTGCCGCTACTGCATGCCCTGCCCACAGGGTGTGGACATTCCGGGAAACTTCTTCTACTACAATCAGGTCTACACGGACGGGCGGATACCGGCCATGTCTGACTTTGCCAAATCCATGGGCATGCACAAGACCCCCGGCTTCGCCAGCCTGTGCATAGGCTGCGGCAAGTGCGAGAAGCACTGCCCCCAGCACATACATATAATCGAGGAGCTGAAGAAGGCAGACCGGACCTTGAGGCCTCTTCCATACAGGGTAGGCCTTGCGGTGGTGAGAAAGGTCATGGGCAGGTAGCCTTAGAGACCGCAATTCAGGAGCAAAAAACGAGAGGAACAGCGGGAGGATATAGAATGCTGACAGATAAGATCAAGAAGGATTTTATTGCCATACTTGAAGAGGAAATGATACCTGCCATGGGCTGCACAGAACCCATTTCACTGGCCTATGCGGCTGCCAAGGCAAGGGAGATCCTGGGCAGAGACCCGGAGTTCATCAAGGTCATGGCTTCCGGCAATATGATAAAAAACGTGCGCTGCGTGCAGATACCCAATTCCGGCGGACTCACCGGAATAGAAGCGGCCGTGTCCCTGGGTGCTCTGGGAGGAGACCCGGAGCGCGGCATGGAGGTGCTGGAGACTGTGACGGAGGACACCAGATCAAGGGTCAGGCCCTTCATCGCAGGAGGACACTGCGACGTGGACTATCTGGATTCTGACATACCTCTTCACTTCATAGTTGAGGAGACGGAAGGACCGGACAGCGTATCCGTGGAGATCCGCTACGACCATACAAATATAAGTCAGATCACGAAGAACGGCCAGGTGATCTACACCGGGGAACAGGACATGAAGTCCGGCCAGGGCGCCGACAGAAGCGGCCTCTCCATAGATAACATCAAGGAATTCGCAGATACGGTGGACCTGAGCCTCATAAAAGATCTTTTGGACCGGGAGATCCGCTGCAATATGGATATAGCCTACGAAGGCATGGCAGGGGACTACGGCCTTGGAATAGGAAGGGTCATCAAGTCATCCTACCCGGAGAGCACACTGACCAGAATGAAAGCCTACGCAGCAGCGGCATCTGAAGCCCGCATGGAGGGCTGCGATATGCCGGTGATCATCAATTCCGGATCAGGCAACCAGGGAATCGCTTCATCTGTGCCTGTCATCGTATATGCCAGGGAGAACTATGTGCCCCAGGAGAAGCTTTACAGAGCACTGGCCTTCTCGGGGCTGCTTACGGTACACCAGAAGGAGTACATCGGTAAGCTCAGCGCCTTCTGCGGAGCGGTGAGCGCGTCCTGCGCTGCGGGAGCTGCCATCACATATCTTGCCGGCGGCACCATCGAGCAGATCAAGGATACCGTGGAGAACACTCTGGCGAATATCCCGGGAATCATCTGCGACGGAGCCAAGGCATCCTGCGCAGCCAAGATCGCCACATCTCTTGACGCATCCATGATGGCCCACTACCTTGCCATGGAGGGCAAGAGCTACCAGGCCTTCACCGGTATCCTGAAGGGAGAGACCGACCAGACCATCTCCACCGTGGGATACATCGGAAAAGTGGGCATGCACGAGACCGACAAAGAGATCATCCAGACCATGCTGGAGTAATTTGAAATAATCCCGAAAGAGTGATACAATAATATGTTGCAAAAGAGCTGTTGCCGAAGCCCCTTGTGAGCCGGGGCAACGGATAAGGAGTATATACCAGCCTATGAACATAGGGTTTATGGCCCTGTCCAGCGGAAGTTCAGGGAACTGTTACCTGATCCGGACGGAGAAGACCAAGGTCCTGCTGGATCTTGGGATCAGCTGCCGTTCCATCAAAACACTTCTCGCGGGACAAGGTCTTGAACTGAAAGATATAGATGCCATCTTCATATCACACGAACATTCTGACCACATAAAGGGAGTGAAGACCACCATGAAGAACACGGACTGTCCCCTCTATGCTTCCCACGGGACCTTGAGCGAGATAGTCAAGAAGGCCTCGCCCCTTCCCTACGAGAGGCTGATCGAGATGGAGGACGGAGAAGCGGTGAAGGTGGGACCGGACCTTACGGTCAGGTCCTTCAGGGTCTCCCACGATGCAAAGGAACCTTTCCAGTACAGCTTTGAGGCCGGAGGGAAGAAGGTGTCGGTGGTGACGGATACCGGGTTCGTATCGGATGAGATACTCCACAACATCGAAGACAGCGACATCCTGGCACTGGAGGCCAACCACGAGCGGAATATTTTGCTCTACGGAAGCTATCCCTTCGTGCTGAAGATGAGGATACTGTCGGACGTGGGGCACCTTTCCAACGAGTCCTGCGCCCACACCGTGGTGGAGATACTGAAGAGGGACAGGCATCCAAAGATCTTCCTGGCCCATCTGAGCCAGGAGAACAACACCCCAGAGCAGGCCATGATCACGGTGAAGAACGGGGTGGAAGAGGCAGGCTTCGCAGTGGGGCGGGACCTGGAAATTAGGGTAATAAAGCGCGGCGACTCCTCGGAGTACGTCACGGTCTGATATGATCGGAGATAAGCTTATGACCAAGAAACAACAGAGAAAAATGACCATCATCTTCGGGGTGATCGGCGTGCTGCTGGTGGCGGGGATCGTCATGACGGCCGGGTCGTACACCCAGGAAGAGGATGTAGTCACGGTGATCAGGGACTCGGTCATCCACGACACCAACAAGATAGACCTTTTCGGTCTGGAGGTGAACCCCGGACTGATAGCAGGCTTCGCGGTGACGGGAATACTGACGGTGTTTGCCCTGATCGTGAGGATCTTCGTGATACCCAGGTTCACCCTGGTGCCGGGCAAATTCCAGATGGTCCTGGAGTGGCTCGTGGGGTACTTCAGCGGACTTTCTGAGACCAACAGCCCCAGGAAGAACAGACTGCTTGGGGCCTACGTTTTCGCCGCGGGATTTTACATCTTTGCGGGGACCATGTTTGAACTTTTCGGCATTCAGGCGGTGACCACCAGCGGCCATTCCGTGGCCCTGCCGGCTCCACTTTCCGACGTCAACGGCGCCATCATGATGGGCTGCACCTCATACCTGTTCATCGTTCTGGGAGGAATCCTGAACAACGGCGTAGGCGGTCTCGGGGGAGCGTTGAAGGAATTCTCCCTGCCCATCTCCATGAGCTTCCGTCTTTTCGGAGCCCTGGTGTCGGGAGCCATCGTCACCGAACTGGTCTACCATTACATGGGCCTGAGCTACGTGCTGCCGGTCATTATCGGCGTGCTGTTCACCTGCCTGCACGCGCTCATCCAGGCTTACGTGCTCACGATGCTGGTGGCCCTGTTCTACGGCGAGGTCTCTGAGCCCTCGGAGAAAAAACTCAGTAAACTTTCTGCCAAAGCGCAAAAAACCAAGTCACAGACTGCATAGATTTCGGAGGAAAATCAAAATGAACAAAACCTTAAGATTCGTATCCATCTTAGCGCTGGCCGTCGTATTCGTAGTACTGGCCATGAGCTTCATGAGCGCCACAAGCTTCGCCTTTGCCGACACGGACGCCGACGTGGCTGAGACAACGGCAGCCGGGGCAAAAGGTCTCCCCGCGGCCATCGCCATCGGCATCGCTGCATTCGGCGGCGCACTGGCTATGGGCCTCACCGCCAGCAAGTCAGCTGAAGCCATCTCCCGTCAGCCCGAGGCGGACGGCAAGATCAGATCAGTCTTCATGCTGGGTCTGGTATTCATCGAGACAGTTGTCATCTACGCTCTGCTCATAGCGATACTTATCATCTTCGTACTCTAAAGGGAGGTAAAAGATGCCTTTAGGTTTAAATTTCACTCAAATATTCCTGCATCTTTTCAACTTCCTGCTGCTGTTCGCCATACTGTATTTTTTGCTGTATAAGCCAGTGAAAGACTTTATGGAGAAGAGGGCCAAGACCTACAGGGATCTGGACAACGAAACCAGAACCAACCTGAAAGAGTCCGAGGAGACCAAGGCTCTGTACGATTCGAAGATCGCCAACGCCGATTCGGAGATCAGCCAGATGAAGCAGAAGTCTCATCAGGACATTGAGAAAAACAGGGAAGCCCAGATCAAGGCCGCAAAAGACGAGGCTGAGAGGATCATCAAGGAAGCAAAGGACGAGGCTGTCCGCGAGAAGGAAAGGATCATGGAGGAGGCTCAGACCGAGATCTCCGAGATGGTCGCCGACGCTACGGAAAAGCTGGCCCTCAAGGCCACTTCCAGCGAGGCCTTCGATCAGTTCCTGAACGCGGTGGACCTGGCGGAAGAGAGGGGGTCAAAGCATGAGCAGTAACGACCTTCAGAGCAAGACTGCCGTCCTCTATTCTTCCGACGCCCCCAACGAGGAGCAGGAAAGACGATTCAGGAATTTCATAAAGACCCGCTACGGCGAGGACTGCGATTTTCGCTGGGAGAGATCAGACGCCTTCCCCGGAGGATTCAGACTTGAAGTGGGCCAGGAGGTCTACGACTGGTCCGTGGGCGGACGTTTCCAGCAGCTGAGGGACACCCTGGTCAAGGTACCCACCAGAAACGGCAACATTATCCCGCTGATCAAGGAGACCATACGCACCTGGACGCCGGAAGCTCTGGCCCAGGAGATCGGCGTGGTCACCAGCGTGGGAGACGGCATCGCCACCGTGGAGGGGCTGGAAAACGCCACTTACGGGGAGATTCTGGTCTTCAAGGGCGGATCCCGCGGAATGGTGCAGGATATCAGGCAAAACGAGATAGGCTGCATCCTCTTTGATGGCGATGAAGAGGTTTCCGAGGGAAGCTCCGTGCACCGCACCGCCAAGACCGCAGGCGTACCCGTGGGAAACGGATTCCTGGGCAGGGTGGTAGACCCTCTGGGAGTCCCCATAGACGGCCTGGGAGAGATCAAGGAAGACGGATACTATCCCGTGGAAAGCCAGGCGCCCGGCATCGTCCAGAGACAGCCGGTGAACACGCCTCTTGAGACGGGCATACTTTCCATAGACGCCATGTTCCCCATCGGCCGCGGTCAGCGTGAGCTGATCATAGGTGACCGTCAGACCGGAAAGACCGCCATCGCCCTGGACGCCATCATCAACCAGAAGGGCAAGAACTGCATCTGCGTATACGTTGCCATCGGACAAAAGACAAGCGCCGTGGTGCAGATCGCCGAGACTCTGAAGAAACACGGCTCCATGGAGTACACCGTGATCGTGGACGCGTCTGCCTCCGACAGCGCGCCGCTTCAGTACATCGCGCCCTATGCGGGCTGCGCCATGGCCGAGTACTTCATGCACCAGGGAAAAGACGTGCTGATCGTCTACGACGACCTTTCCAAGCACGCCGTGGCCTACAGGACCATGAGCTTGCTTCTCGGCCGTTCACCCGGAAGAGAAGCTTTCCCGGGCGACGTCTTCTATCTCCACTCCAGATTGCTGGAGAGAGCGGCCAGAATGGCCGACGAGTACGGCGGAGGATCCATTACGGCTCTGCCCATCGTGGAAACTCAGGCGGGCGACGTCAGCGCATACATACCGACGAATATAATATCCATCACCGACGGACAGATCTTCCTGGAGAGCGAGCTGTTTTTCTCCGGCCAGCGTCCGGCCATCAACGTGGGAATATCAGTATCCCGTGTAGGCGGCGACGCTCAGACCAAGGCCATGAAGAAGGCGGTTGGAACCCTTAAGCTGGATCTTGCACAGTACAGGGAGATGGAAGTTTTCAGCCAGTTCGCCTCGGATTTGGACGAGCAGACCAGGAAGCAGCTGATCTACGGTCAGGGACTCATGAGGATGCTGAGACAGTCTCAGTATCACCCATACAGCCATCACCAGCAGGTGATCATGCTGGTTTCCGCCATGGCTCACGTCATGGTGGACGTGGAACTGGACGACGTGCAGACCTTTATCAAAGGGCTTCTTGAGAAGTTCGAAACGGAGTATCCGGAGATCGGCCAGGAGATAGACAGGGAAAAGGTGCTTTCCGACGAGCTTAAGGGCAAGATCACCGAGGTCGCCCAAGAGTACGCAAAAGATTTTTTGAAGAGAAAATAGAGTCCGTGAGCCGGAGGCGAAATGGCTACCACTAAAGAGATCAAAAACAGAATAAAGAGCGTGCGTGATACCCAAAAGATCACCAACGCCATGTACCTGATCTCCTCCACCAAGGTGACCAAGGCCAAGAGGGAGCTGGAGCAGACCAGGCCCTACTTTGAGATGCTCAAGGAGCAGCTGATGAGCATGATCCATCTGGCGGATGACGTGAAGACGGATTATCTCATCGCAAGCCGCCCGGTGGACTCCCCCGAGCAGGAAGAAACGGTGGGGATCGTGGTGATCACGGCGGACAAGGGGCTTTGCGGAGCCTATAACCAGAACGTGATCAAGGAAGTGCAGAGGCTTATCACAGAGGAGCACATCAGATCCCACAAGCTCTATGTCATAGGGGAGTACGGCAGGCACTACTACCTGGAGCACGACAGTTCCATGGACGAAGGCTTCGACTACTCCAACATGGATCCCACACTGGATAGAGCCAGAGAGATCGGGGACTACGTGATCGACGATTTCAACGAGGGCAGGGTGCAGAAGCTGTACATAGTTTACACCGCCTTCAGAAACGGCCTGACCGGAGGGGCGCCCCAGAGCATTGAGCTTTTGCCCTTCGCAAAAGAGGACTACGCCCTCGATACTCAGGAGAAGAAGTCCTTGAGCGAGATCACGGAGTACATGCCCGACGTGGTGACGGTGTTCGAGACCATCGTGCCCAGCTACGTCAAGGGCTTCATCTACAGTGCCATGGTGGAAAGCTTTTGCTCCGAGCAGAGCGCCCGCATGACCGCCATGGACGCCGCCAACGACAACGCCGAGGAGCTTCTGGGCAGCCTGAACCTGGAGTACAACCACGTGCGCCAGGGGGCCATCACCCGGGAGATCACCGAGATCTCGGCGGGCTTCAGAGGCCAGAAGAGAGCGAAAGAACTGCAGGAGGCCCGGAGAAAATAGCGCGGGCGGCCGGTGTTTTGCAATAACAAGTTTAACCATAATCAAGAGAGGTCATCGAAAATGACAGGCAGGATAGTACAGATATCGGGTTCGGTCATAGACGTAAAATTCGAGGCGGGGCATCTGCCCTCCATCAAAGAGGCGCTGACCGTGGAGACGGCCGAGGGCAGGCGCGTCATGGAAGTGGCGCAGCACATCGGTCACGAGACGGTGAGGTGCATCATGCTGGCGTCTTCCGACGGCATGCATAACGGCATGGAGGTGGAGACCACCGGCGGCAGCATTAAGGTTCCGGTGGGACCCAACGTGCTGGGCAGGATGTTCAACGTGCTGGGCGACCCCATAGACGAAGGAGAACCCATACCTCAGGACACCCCCAGATGGGAGATCCACCGCAAGGCCCCGGGCTTCAGCGATCAGTCACCCTCCGTGGAGATCCTGGAGACGGGCATCAAGGTCATCGACCTTCTGGAGCCCTATCCAAAGGGCGGCAAGGTGGGACTTTTCGGAGGAGCAGGCGTGGGCAAGACCGTGCTCATCCAGGAACTGATCCACAACGTGGCCATGGAGCACAACGGCTACTCCATCTTCACCGGCGTAGGCGAACGTTCCAGGGAAGGAAACGACCTGTGGAAGGAGATGCACGAAGCAGGCGTCATGGACAAGACGGCCATGGTCTTCGGCCAGATGAACGAAGCTCCCGGCGTCAGGATGAGAGTGGGACTATCAGGCCTCACCATGGCGGAGTATTTCAGAGACGAAATGAACAAGGACGTGCTCCTTTTCATCGATAATATATTCAGATTCGTGCAGGCGGGCTCCGAAGTATCCACACTTCTGGGGCGTATGCCCTCAGCCGTAGGCTATCAGCCCACCCTGGCGGAGGAGATGGGAGCCCTGCAGGAGAGGATCACCTCCACAAAGTCCGGATCCATCACGTCGGTCCAGGCGGTTTACGTGCCTGCTGACGACCTGACAGACCCGGCTCCGGCCACCACCTTCTCGCATCTGGATGCCACCACCACCCTCAGCCGTAAGATCGCGGAGCAGGGACTTTATCCCGCCGTGGATCCGCTGGCATCCAACTCCAGGATACTGGAGGCGGACATAGTGGGGGAGGAACACTACTACGTGGCCCGCAGGGTCCAGGAGATCCTTCAAAAATATTCCGAGCTTCAGGACATCATCGCCATCCTGGGCATGGAGGAACTTGGTGAAGAGGACAAGCTCACCGTATGGCGTGCCCGTAAGATCCAGAGATTCCTGGCTCAGCCCACCTTCGTTGCGGAGAAGTTCACCGGCTTAAAGGGCGTGTACGTTCCCCTGAAAGAGACGGTCAGAGGCTTCAAGGCCATCATCGAGGGAGAGATGGACGACCTTCCGGAGGCGGCATTCTACAACGTGGGAACCATCGACGATGCAGTGAAGAAGGCAGAAACCTTGAAATAGAGCGCAAAAAATCAGCGAACGACCATGAACACATTCGAACTTCACATCCTGGCCGCCCAGAGAGATCTCTTCGAAGGACAGGCAGAATCCCTGATCGTGCCTACCACAGAAGGCATGTACGGGATCCAGGCAAAACATATGAATATGATCGCGGGTATCATCCCCGGGGAACTGACCTACAGGACCCCCGGCGGAGCGGATACTCACGCCTTCGTGGCGGCCGGAATGGTCATAGTCAAGGACGGTGTGGTGACGGTGATGGTAGGCGCTGCAGAATATCCGGATGAGATAGATGTAAACCGTGCCCAGCGTGCGGCGGAACAGGCCAGAGAGGAAATAGTCCGGCACAAGAGCAAAAGGACTTATGCCGAGGCCCAGCGGCAGCTGGCCCGGGCCACCTCAAGACTGAAGGTATCAAAGATAAACAGGTAAAGACCTTAGGGAGAGAACATGGACGAGAAGGAACTCAAACTGAAATACGCCAAGGCAGACAAGGATAGTTTCCTTCCCTATCTGGGAGACATCATGAAGGAGAACCTGGCCCATGCCAGACACATAGAAGGTGAGATATACACCTTCACCAGTATTTTCCTGGCGGTGACTGCGGCGACCCTTACTCTGAACTTCGGCGGAGCCGCAGGCAAGACGGTATCTCTTCTCATGCACGCCATAATCCTGGCGGCAGGAGCTATGGCCTACGGCCTGCTCAAAAGATGGTACACGGCTTTCGACCGCCACATGGATTTCGCCGAGAGAGCGTACTATTTACAGGAGGCCATCATCCTCGAGGGAAAGACTCCTGCGGAAGCCATGCTTCTGTGGAACAAGCCTCTGAAGGAACTCCAGGAGGCGGTGCCTACCGAGGCCATGTTTGCATTCCACCATCCGAGAAAGCCCAATGCTTTGCGCACCAGGCAGATGATCATGTACTTCTACATAATCGTGCTGGTTATCATGGCGATCGTTATGCTCATCGACCTGATAACTCTTGCCCTGGGTTAAAGCCGAGCCCGAAAGGAAATGCCATGATTAAACTTATCGCAACAGATCTGGACAACACCATGCTGGATCCAAACGGTCTGGTAACAGACGAGACCAGGAAGATCCTGGCTTCCGCAGAGGCCCGCGGGGTCAAGCTTGCCCTGTCCTCCGGCAGATCCATAAATTCCGTGAAAGGCGTAGGGGCATCCATAGGGCTGCCATATTTTGCCATCTGCTACAACGGCGGGCTGATCATCGCCCCCGGGGAGGACGGAGAGGATCAGGTGATCTACGAAAATCACCTGGACGAGGAGACCTTCCGCGCCATAGTGGAGTATGCCCACGAGGAGGACCTTTACGTTCAGGGCTACGACCGGGGAGTGATAATGGTGGAAAACCTCCGCACAGACATCCATCCGGACCCGGACCTCAGGTATACCGAATACAAAGAAGTGGGCGACCTACTCAGCGTGGAATATTTTGAGACTCCTAAGCTCCTTGTGTCCTGCGATTCCGAGGAAGTTCCCCGCCACATGGAAGAACTGAGCAAAAGACTGGGGTCCAGGATCTACATGGCTCAGTCCGAAAGCTACATCATCGAGATAATGCCCCAGGGCGTCAATAAGGGCTACGCTTTGAATATGCTGGCAAAATATCTGAAAGTAAGGCGCAGCCAGATAGCCGCCTTCGGCGACAACACCAACGACCTGCCCCTCCTTCGGGCGGCAGGCACGGCTGTGGCGGTTCAGAACGCCGTAGACGCAGTGAAAGAAGAGGCTGACATGATCACGGAAGGCACCCGCGACCAGGGCTTCAACGAAGCGGTAAGAAAGCTGATCCCGGGAGTGGAATAGACTCTGCAACAACCTTTGGACAATACACCTCCGCTATGTTACAATATAGCGGAGCTATTTTTTTGACCGAACAGGAGGTCCTCATGAAAAGACTACTCTCTATTGGAGAAGCCATCGTAGACATGGCCCCAAGCGAAAAAGCATATGCAATTAAGGACGTGGAAGCGTTCTATCCCAATGCCAGCGGCGCTCCGGCGGACGTCAGCGGCGCCTACGCCAGACTGGGCGGCCCGGCGGGCGTCATCACCCAGGTGGGTGACGATCCCTTCGGCGACAAGATCGTAGAATCCTTCGGCGGCTACGGCATAGATACAAGTATGATATGCCGCACCAGGGAGGCCAAGACTTCTCTGGCATTCATATCTCTTAAGTACGACGGCGGCCGCGAGTTCGACTTCTACAGGAAGCCCGGGGCGGACATGTTGTTCCAGCCTGAGAAAGTGGAGCCCAAGTGGTTCAAAGACTGCTTCGCACTGCAATTCGGGTCGGTCTCTCTGGGGGACTTCCCCATGAAAAAGGCCCACAGGAGAGCCATCGACCTCGCAAAGGAGAACGGAGCCATCATCAGCTTCGACCCGAATCTTCGGTTCACCCTCTGGGACGACCTGGCGGCCCTTCGCAAAGCCATCTGGGAATTCATCCCCGGCACCGACATCCTCAAAGTCTCCGATGATGAGCTTGAATTCATCACAGCTTCCGCCAACGTGAACATCGCCAAGCAGATGTTCTTCGACCGCGGTGTGAAGATTTTGCTCTACACCATGGGCGACAAGGGCATGAAGGCTTTCACAAAGACGGCCTATGCCGAGGACCCCGCAAGAAAGGTGGAAGTGGTGGATACCACAGGAGCAGGCGACGGTTCCATCGGAGCCTTCTTGTACAAGCTGGCAGAGATGGGAATGACACCGGACACCCTGGATAGCCTGACCAACGAACAGCTCAAGGAGTGCATCTCCTTCGCCAACGTATTTTGCGCACTCAGCGTTCAGAAGAGAGGCACCATCAGCTCCTATCCCACCCTTGAAGAAGTGAAGGCCTGCGGCCTATAGCGCAAAACATCCATGGCTAAGCAGTATTACGTCGATGACGAAAAAAAGAAAAGAAAGTCCCCCTGGAGGAGCCTGCTGGCTATCCCCATAATGCTCTTGGTGGATGTGCTGGCGCTGATCGCGGCCCTGGCGGCTGATGCGGCGGCTTATCCTGCGGGATCCGGCGAGGGACATCCATTCCCAGCAATAACCTTTGTCGCGTTTATTTTGCTGTTTGTAATAACGGTGATCGTGGTATTGGTGGCGGTGATCAAAGCCATTGTGGGTGCTGCCAAGAGGTCCGAAGAAGACAGACCCTAGGCGGATCTTTTGCGCCATTTGACGACCCAAATAATAAAAATACTAATTTTAAGGAGAATATCGAATGAATAATGTACCTCAGATCAAGATCGGTCTCGTGACCGTTTCCCGCGACTGCTTCCCTGCGTCTCTGTCGGAATCCAGGAGGGAAGCGCTGGCCAAGGCCTACGCCGCCAAGTACGACGCAAGCGAACTCTACGTATGTCCGACCATCATCGAGAGCGAGATCGACATGATGAAGGCTCTGGAGAACGTGAAGGGGGCCGGATGCAATGCGCTCTGCGTTTTCCTGGGCAACTTCGGCCCGGAGATTCCGGAGACCATGCTTGCCAAGCAGTTCGGAGGCCCCTCCATGTACGTGGCGGCGGCTGAAGAGTCACAGCAGGACCTTCTGGACGGAAGAGGAGACGCTCTCTGCGGCCTCTTGAGCGCAAGCTACAACCTGAACATGAGAGGCGTCAAGGCATACATCCCGGAGCGCCCCGTGGGAACCGCGGAGGAACTGGCTGACAGGATCAACGAGTTCGTACCCATTGCCAAGGCACTGGTGGCTCTGAAGGATCTGAAGCTCATCTCCTTCGGACCCCGCCCCTACGACTTCCTGACCTGCAACGCTCCCATCAAGCAGATCTTCGATCTGGGCGTAGAAGTTGAGGAAAACTCCGAGATGGACCTTTATGATTCATATCTGAAGCACGCAGGCGATGAGAGGATCGACGCAGTCGTGGCCGACATGGCGGCGGAACTGGGTGCAGGCAACCTGATCCCCGACATCCTGCCCAAACTGGCTCAGTACGAGCTGACCTTAAGAGACTGGGCTGAGCAGCACAAGGGTGCCCGCAAATATGTGGTGCTCACCACCAAGTGCTGGCCCGCATTCCAGTCCGAATTCGGCTTCGTGCCCTGCTACGTGAACTCCCGCATCGCAGGCTCCGGCATCCCCGTAGGCTGCGAAGTGGACATCTACGGAGCCATCTCCGAGTACATCGGCCAGGTGATCTCCGGTGACGCTGTCACCATCCTTGACATCAACAACTCCATCCCCCGCGACATGTACGAGGAGTCCATCAAGGGCAAGTATGACTACAAGCAGTCCGACACAGTAATGTGCTTCCACTGCGGCAACACCTGCTCCTCCAGACTCCAGACACGCACCATGTGCAACCAGAGGATCATGAGCCGCAACCTGCCGCTGACGGTGACCAAGGGCACCATGGAAGGCGACCTTGTTCCCGGCGACGTGACTCTCTACCGTCTCCAGGGCACAGCCGAGGGAGGCATCAGCGCGTACATCGCAGAAGGCGAGGTCCTTCCGGTGGCAACACGCTCCTATGGCGGCACAGGTGTGTTCGCCTTCCCGGAGATGGGCAGATTCTACCGCCACGTGCTCCTGGAAAAGCACTTCCCGCACCATGGCGCGGTGGCCTTCGGCCATTACGGCAAAACCCTCTATGAGGTCTTCAAGCTTCTGGGCGTACCCGTATCCGAGATCGACTTCAACCAGCCCGCCGGCATGAGATACCCCGGGGAGAATCCGTTCTAAATGAAAAGAAAAGTAAGGCGTAGCCCATGTGGGCTACGCCTCTTTTGTTGCGGCTTATGAGCCGGTCCAGTGTGCAACGAAGGTCCCCGTTTAGGGCAAAAAACAGTCATCAAGTGGAAAGTGAGTTATTAGACAAACCTATTGCTCTAGAAATGTTCTTGAGTTGGAAACAATTCATGAGCAAAATGATGTATTTTATGGAGTTTGCTCGTCAATAGGGGCCAGAAACGAGTGTTTTGCTCATAAATCGTCACAACAATAACAATACGGCATATGAGAGCGACGGAAAAAACAAAAGCCACCGGCTGGGCCGGTGGCTACGATCAAATTCATTCGATTCAAGTAAGCTTTTACAGCACTCTCTGGCCGTTCACCTTAAGGGAGAAGGTGGCGTCCAAGACTCTTGCTGCGTGGGAGCACATGGTCATGCGCTCCAGGAAGATGTCGAAGTATTCGTACATGGTGCAGATGCTTTCATCGATAGTGAGGTAGAGGGTTATTCTCTTTTCCTCCTTGCCGCATCTGAGCCGGGTTTCAGTGACAGCGTGGTTCACGCGGTCATGGATGTCGAACTGCATGGGGTCCGTCTGGCGCACGCGGGTCCTCCGCACGTCGGTCTTATCTGCGATGATCAAGGCGGCAGATACGGGGTCCGCTGCCACGCCGTCGGACTCGTCGTGGTTGGCTATGGCGGAGACGATGCGGACGCGGTCTTCAATGGACAAATCCGTCTCCTTGAGGATCTCGTTGGCCAGCAGGGCACCGTACTCTGCGTGATGATGCCTGTTCAGAGCGTTACCGATATCGTGCAAGAAGCCGGCTATCTTTACCAGCTCGATCTCTTTCTGGCTGTAGCCGAAAGCCTCCAGTATGTCCGCGGCCCGCTTTGCCACCAGGGTTGTGTGGGCGGTGGAGTGGTCGGTATAGCCCAGTGCGTCCAGAATGATGCAGGCCCGGTTATAGTATTCGAGAACTTCTTTGTTCTTGGTTAGATCTTCGTATTTCATCTGGCGTTCCTCCCGGGAATATCAGGTGTATCTTGGCGGCTTAGTATGTCCGGCGTCCTAAAGTCTCTTCCTGGGCATGGGAAGTCTTAGGTTCATGTCCACGTTGAGGGCGGTCTTCACCAGCCACAGGAAAGCTACCAGCACCAGAATGGGTATGATGCAGGTGGTCACTATGAGCACAGCGAAGGCTTCCATCATGTTGTTCAGGATCTGCTGGAATTTCTCTGTGACGCCGTTAAGCTTTTCTTCGGCGGAGTTGAAAAGGTTCTGGAACCAGTTGTCGCTCTTTTCGGTGGCAGAGTCTCCCTCATAGGTCTCAGCCTCCTCCTGAACTTCCTCAGAAGCGTCCTGAGCGGCCTGGATGGTCTGGTCGATGGCGGGGCCGTAGTTGTCCCTTATGGTGCCGGAGACCCAGGCGCTGACAGGAACCAGAAGGGCCACGGCGATGCCGGTGGCAATGAGCTTGGTCCCGATCCTTCCCCAGTTGCCGTCGCGCCTGAAGAGGGCCAGAAGCTTGGAGATGCAGCCTGCGGGGATCAGCACTACGAAGGCCAGGGCGCCGAGGATGGTGAGCATGAATTTCTCCGCGTATATGGCGCAGAGAACTATGATAAAGTCGCCTGCCACGTCGGCCAGCTTCTCGGCGATGGGGGTGGCCACGTCTCCCGGGATCAGGGTGAGAAGAGCTGACGCAGCAGTGGCCGAAGCCATGAGCTGGGTCACGGTGTTGCGGCTCTCATCCAGCCTTTCGATGGTCGTCTTGTACATATCCACCTTGGAGGCGGCCAGGAGCCCGAAGAGCACCGAGGCGATGAGAACGATCACCAGAAGGATCACGATGGTTTTTCTGCTGCTGTTTCCCTGACCGGAGTCGCCGGGAAGTGCTTTTGGGGTGTTGATGTTTTCGTCCATGTTTTGCTCCAATCTGCTAAAGCTTAATCTGAGCAATGGTTAACGGGCTTCAAGCCTGGGATCCTTGGGGGTCCGTCCAACGAACCACATGGATACCAGGATCAGTGCCATTCCCACGAACCGGAGAGGGCTGTGGGGTTCATTGTATACAAGGATGCCGAAGATGGCCGCCGTGGCCACCTCTATGGAACTTAAGACGTTGACCTTGGCGGGATCCTGGACCAGTTTGATGCCGGTATAGTACAAAACATACCCGATGGCCCCTTCGATCAGTCCGTAGGGGATGCTGACCATCAGGACCTTTGGAGCCCAGATCTCAGGGCCTGCTGACCAGGGCTGAACTATGAACAGCAGGCAGGTGACTCCCACCAGGAAGGTGTAAAAGCAAATGGTTATGGGGTCTCTGCCGTCGGTAGCCACCTGGCTAACCATGATGTTCACTGCGAAGAAAAAGCTGCAGAGGAACCCGATGGCGATTCCGTAGGTAGGGAGTCCGCCCAGGGAGGCCTTGCCTCCGGTGACCGCCAGGAAGCAGCCCAGAAGGTTCAGAACCAGGGCAATGGCTTTAAAGCGGTTGAAGGGAGTTCCGAGGAAGATCCTTGCCAGGATGGTGCTGAACACCGGGGCGGTGTAAAGTATCACCACCGCGATCCCCATGCCCAGGCTTGCGATGGCCTCCACGTAGCAGTAGGCCATGATCACATCCCCCAGGATCCCCAGGAAGGCGCAGAGGGCGAAGCCCTTAAGGTCGATCTTGAACCCATCCTTCCCCCGGGTGATCAAAAGGTAGATCCCGATGGATATAACGGTGACCAGGAACCTTTGGAAGTTGATCTGGAATGAGGTGAGCCCCATGTTCCCCAGGGTGGTGGTGAAAAATCCGATGAGCCCCAGAAGGGCACCGTAGGTCAGTGTGCAGATGTAACCCTTCGTTACGTTGTTCATTTCGCCTGTCGCGCCGCGCATCTTAGCGCGCCGCCCCTATTCCATAGTGAAGCGTTTGGCCAGGTCGGCGTAACGCACGAAAAGGCCGAAGTTCACGTAGTAGTAGTTGAATTTATGCTCGTGACGGACTTCTACAAGCCCGGACTGTATCAGTTTCTTCATGTGCTGGGACACGGTGGCCTGGGCGTAGCCGAACTCCTCCACCAGGTCCTTGGTGCAGACTCCCCGAAGGTCCAGATTGGCCTTCATTATGTATTTGAGCATCTTCACCCTGAGTGGGTGGGCCAGTGAATCGGATACGTCCGCAATGAGGACGATCTCGTCTTCTTCAAAATCGTTTTTGTCTCTTCTTATTCTCATTTAACTAACCTTTCCTTTGGCGGCCGCAAGGCCGTGGACCGGGGTCCGGGCCTGAGACTGCCTGTACTGGGATATTTTACCATAGAGACCGGGGAATGAACAGAGCACAGTACTAAAATTTATTGGGGCCGCATCCGTGAAATATGTGGTGCAAATTATTTTGCACCGTGGTATAATCATGGAGACGGAGGACATATATTATGAACGCGGAAGAATACAAAGTCCTTGTGGACGAGCTCATAGAGCTCCTGGACGAAGGCGTATACATCGTGGACCGGGAGGGCGTGGGCATCCACTACAACAAGGCCATGGCCGGCACCGAAAAGGTCCATGTCAGGGACGTGCTTGGGAAGAAGTTCCACGAAGCTTTCCCGGATTTCGAACAGGGTGAGAGTACCATATACCGGGCCCTCATCAGGGATCAGGCCACGAAGAACGCCCAGCAGACCTACAAGAACCTCTACGGCAAGGAGATAACCACCCAAAATACCACCATTCCTGTGGTTGTGGAGGGCCGGACGGTGGCAGCCGTGGAAGTTTCCAAGAATATTACTGACCTCAGGAGGGTCTCGGATTCCCTTTTGGAGATCCAGGAGGGAAAGATGGAGCACGTGCCCATCAAGGGCCCTGAGATCATGAAATATACCTTCAGCGATATTTTCGGAGAGAATGAGAGGTTCCTGGAGGTGCTGAAGAGGGCCCGCAAGGCGGCCATAAACGACGCGTCGGTGTTCATCTATGGGGAGACCGGTACAGGCAAGGAGCTCATAGCCCAGAGCATACATAACGACGGGTCCCGGGCGGGGAAGCCCTTCCTGGCCCAGAACTGCGCGGCCATCCCGGAGAGCCTTCTGGAAGGCATACTTTTCGGAACATCCAAGGGCGCTTTCACGGGAGCGGTGGACAGGGCAGGACTTTTCGAGCAGGCCAACGGCGGTACCATCCTGCTGGACGAGATATCCGCCATGCCCTACGACCTTCAGTCCAAGCTTTTGAGGGTCCTGCAGGAGTCCTACATCAGGCGAGTGGGCGGCTCCAGGGACATCCCCATCGATGTGAGGATCATCGCCACCGTAAACGAGACCCCTGCGGAGCTGATATCCAAAGGCCTCCTCAGAAAGGACCTGTATTACAGGCTGAACGTCATCAACATTTCCATTCCTCCCCTTCGGGAGAGGGCGGACGACATAGAGCTTTTGTCGGAGAAATTCCTGGACAAGTACAACCGCCGCTACAACAAGCAGCTCTGGATGCTGTCGGACGCTGCGGCCAGGAAACTCAAGGCCTACGACTATCCCGGAAACGTCAGGGAGCTGGAGAACGTCATCGAGCAGGCTGTGTCCATGGCGGACGACGAGCACGTGCTGACGGAGAGACATCTGTTCATGCCGGAATCCGGCGGGGCGTCTCCGGAAAACGTGATACCCTACGACAGGAACCTGCCCCTGGACAAGTACTTAAGCTCCGTGGAGAAGCAGATCATAGCCGACGAGATGGTCAGGGCCAGGGGCAACATATCCAAGGCTGCTGAAGCCCTGTCCCTCAAGCGCCAGACCCTTCAGCACAAGCTCAAGAAGTATGATATAAGGTAGGGAAATGGCTGTGGTTTGACGGCGGCGCAAAATATTTTGCACAGAAATCGCAAATTAATTTGCACGGTGCGGCCGAAGAACGGAGGGTGCAACGCGAACAATCAGATAAAATCCCGGGTTTTGCCTAAAGAATTGGGTAAAAACCGGGATTTTTTGTGCCGAAATGCCAAAAAACACGCCTTTATGTATACATTATTATTAACCGCCTGTGGCACAGAACTTGCGTCTTAATATAACGCAATAAAACCTGACACCATTCGGTGTTAAGTACATCGTTTTCAATAAAATTGAGGAGGAATATGTAATGGAAAACGTTAAAGTTATCCTTTGGGGATTAGGCGCTATGGGCGGCGGAATCGGCAAGATGCTTGCTAAGAAGCAGGGCGTAGACATCGTCGGAGCTATCGACATCGGAGCCAAGCTTGGCAAGAGCTTATGGGAAGTAGTTCCCGGGATCCAGAGAGGTGACAGAGAAGAAGTCATCGTTGGAACACCCGAGGAAGTCATCAAGCCGGGTTCAGCAGACGTCGTAGTAGTTTGCACCAACTCCTTCACAAGAGACGTTTATGACAAGCTGGTATTCGTCATGGAGAGAGGCATCAACGTCATCACTTCCGCAGAAGAGATGGCTTATCCTCAGGCACAGGAGCCTGAGCTTGCCAAGAAGCTTGACGAGTGCGCAAAGAAGAACGGCGTTTCCGTTATGGGAACAGGCATCAACCCCGGTCTCATCATGGACCTTCTGGTCATCCTTTGGACCGCTGCTTGCGAGGAAGTCAACCACATCACATCAAGAAGAGTTAACTCCCTTTCACCCTTCGGACCCGCTGTTATGGAAGAGCAGGGAATCGGCATCACAGTAGACGAGTTCAACAAGAGGAAAGCAGACGGAACAATGGCCGGTCACGTTGGATTCGCAGAGTCTACAAAGATGATGTGCGACGCTCTTGGCTGGAAGTGGGATAAGTTCGGTCAGGACATGGAGCCCATCGTAACAGACGTTGACAGAAAGTCCCCCTACGGATTTGCAGCTGCAGGTAACGTTGCAGGCGTTGCAATGAAGGGCTGGGTAGACATCGACGGAGTCAGAAAGATCGACATGGATCACCCGCAGCAGATCGAACCTGAGCAGGTTGGAATCGACACAGGAGACTATGTCATCCTCGATTCAGTTCCTCCGGTAAATATGGCCAACAAGCCTGAGATCGAAGGCGGAATCGGAACAATGGCTATGATCATGAACTGCATTCCTCACATTATCAATGCAGATCCCGGTCTCGTAACCATGATCGACATCCCCGTACCCCATGCAATCATGGGCGACTTCAGAAACTTCATCAAGGAAGACAAGAAGATCGTAAAATAAGAAATGTGAACTTAGGGCCGGCGTCCGGCGCGGGTGACCGTGCCGGAGCCCGCCTGCAATAACCCGATTTTTAGGAGAAATAATAATGGCTAAAAAAGGAGATTGGGTCCGCATCCACAACATCGTTCTCAGATCCGAACAGCGTACAGGAAAGCTTCCTGACGACACAAGAGCTTCAGATCTTCAGATGTGGACCAAAGGTTTTTTACAGGAAGACTCCGCTGAGATCGGCGACGAAGTGACCGTTCTCACAGCAGCAGGACGTCTTGAGAAGGGCACCCTTTTCGAAGAGAGACCTCATTACACTCACAGCTATGGCGACTTCGTTCCCGAGATCATCGAGATCGACCGTCAGCTGAGAGAGATCCTTCACGGAGGTGACAAATAATGGCAGTGAATTTACCAAAAGATTATGATTCCGTGATGGCAAGAGGCAATGACATCATGAAGGAAGCCCTGGGCCTGGACTACACACCCTTTGAGTCCGGATCAGTTGCTTTCGATTATGAAGCTCTGATGAAGGCTACCAACTACACTCTGGACGAGATCAACAGGATCCAGTCCAGAACAGGGGTAGGCAACACACCCCTTCTCGAACTGAGAAACATCACAGCGTTTGCAAGAAAGTATGCTAAGCCGGGTTACGGCGCCAGGATCTTCGTCAAGGACGAGGCTGCCAACGCTTCCGGCTCCTTCAAGGACAGACGTGCTGCCTGCGCTTGCGCTCACGCCAAGAAGCTTGGCTACAAGGGCGTTGTAGCAGCTACCTCCGGAAACTACGGCGCTGCCGTTGCTTCCCAGGCTGCAATGCAGGGACTTGAGTGCATCATCGTTCAGGAGTGCTACGATTCCAAGGGAGTCGGCCAGCCTGAGATCGTTGAGAAGGCCAGAAAGTGCGAAGCCTTCGGAGCTGAAGTTATCCAGCTCACAGTAGGCCCCGAGCTTTTCTACACCACACTTTCCGTACTTGAAGATACAGGATTCTTCAATGCTTCCCTTTACTCACCCTACGGCATCTCCGGTATCGAGACTCTCGGCTATGAGATCGCGATGCAGTGCAGAGAGATGCTGGGAAGAGATCCGGACCTGGTAGTATGCACCAACGCCGGCGGCGGAATGGTCACAGGTACAGCCAGAGGACTGCTTAAGGCAGGCTGCAAGGATACCAAGGTATACGCAGCATCCATCGACCTTACAGGACTTTCAATGGCATCCGACGTTGACTTCAACCGTAAGTCCTGCACCACAGGACACACCGGATTCGGCGTTCCCTATGCAACAGATCCCGACCACTCCGACGTTCCCCGTTCAGCAGCAAGACCTCTTCGCTACATGGACAAGTACGTCACAGTTACACAGGGCGAGTTCCTCTACATGACAGAGATGCTGGCCAACCTGGAAGGTCTTGAGAGAGGCCCTGCAGGCAACACAGCTCTTACAGCAGCCTTCTCCCTGGCTCAGGAGATGCCCGAGGACGCTATCCTCGTAGTTTCCGAGACAGAGTACACAGGAGCAGGCAAGCACATCCAGCCTCAGCTTGCATTCGCAAGAGAGAACGGTATCGACATCCACTTCGGCAATCCTCAGGAAGAGGACAAGCCGGGTGTCAACATCATACTTCCTAAGGACCCCAGCTACATCAAGCACAAAGTAGCTGACCTGGATCACTTCAGACGTTCCAGGATCAAGAAGGCAGTGCAGAAATCAGGAGTTGCTCTCGAGAACCTTACACCGGAAGACTTCCAGTATCTGGCAGACGAGACAAAGACCGACATTGCCTTCGTAAAGGAAACTCTTGGACTGTAATATGATGGACCACAGAGGACAGGGGGCGCAAAAGATCTTTTGCGCCGCCCGTCCCCGACTTATCAGTTTTCACCACACATTAAGGAGAAATTTAGGATGAAAAGAGAAGACGATTTTGAAGTAAGACATCAGCATCTGAAGGATCTTACGGATCAGGAACTCTATGACAGATTCTGGGACCTGATCAGACAGGTGGACGAGCCGCTTCTCAAGCTTGGCTACGAGAACACCACTCCTTCCGTTGAGCGTGCTGTCCTTATGAGGATGGGCGTATCTTCGCTGGATACCCAGAAGATCGTGAACCACTGCATGGATCACGGCCTCATGGGCAAGGGCGCAGGCCACTGCGTATACAAGTTATCGAAGTTAGAGAACATTTCGATCCGTGACGCTTCCATCAAGCTCGCTGAGGGCGAGGGATGGGACAAGGTCGTGGCAGCTTTCAAGGGAGGTAAGTAAGATGCAAGTATTGAAACCCAACGAGAAACTTGACGTCGTAGAGCTCCTCAAAGACCTTGACAAATATGAGCCCAGACGCCGCGGCTGGACATGGAGAGAGAAAGACCCCAACCAGCACAGATATCAGTTTGACTATCATGAACTTTCCAAGGACCTGAAGAACTCCGTTCCTCTTCCTCCGGCTAAGTTCCTTGATAATATCGACCCGCAGCCGATGCCGGTAATCACTACCGAGATCGCATCCGGCAGATTCGAGGACGACGTTCGTCGTATGAGAATGGCAGCATGGCACGGCGCAGACCACCTGATGGTAATCAGACACATGGGACAGTCCCACATCGATGGCCTCATGGAAGGTACTCCTCAGGGAATCGGCGGTGTACCCGTTACCCGTAAGCAGGTAAGGGCACAGAGAAAAGCCATCGACATGATCGAAGACGAAGTAGGCCGTCCCATCAACTATCACTCCTATATTTCCGGAGTTGCAGGACCTGACATCGCCGTTATGTTCGCAGAAGAGGGCATGAACGGTGCTCACCAGGATCCCCAGTACAACGTTCTTTACAGAGACGTCAACATGGTAAGATCCTTCGTAGACGCCTGCGAATCCAAGAAGATCATGGCATGGGCAAACATGCTCCAGATCGACGGAGCTCACAACGCTAACGCTACAGCCCGTGACGCATGGAAGGTAATGCCCGAGCTCATCGTGCAGCATGCCATCAACTCATACTTCTCCGAGAGGATAGGCCTTCCGCCTGATCTCATCTCACTTTCAACGGTACCGCCTTCGGCAACACCGGCACCCTGCATGTATCTCGACCTGCCCTACGCAGTAGCTCTTCGTGACTTCTGCGGCAGATACAAGATGAGAGCACAGCAGAACACCAAGTATGTACAGAGCTCCACAACAGAGGCTACAGTAACTCACGTAATGAACATGTTCATTTCCAAGCTGACCTCCGTAGACATCCAGTCCACCATCACTCCCGACGAAGGACGTAACGTTCCTTGGCACATCTTCAACATCGAAGCTACAGATACAGCCAAGCAGACGCTGATCGGCCTCGACGGAATCATGGACATGATAGAGCTCAAGAAGGATGGACCTCTTAGAGAAAAGGCCAGAGAGCTGAAGGAAAGAGCAGTCCTCTATGTAGAAGAGATCCTTGAAGTCGGCGGATACTTCAACGCCGTTCAGGACGGCTTCTTCGTAGACTCCGGCGAATATCCCGAGAGAAACGGCGACGGTATCGCCCGTAAGATCGACGGAGGATTCGGCGCAGGCTTCATCTTCAAGAGAGACGAAGACTACATGGCTCCCGTTACAGCTCACTATGGATACAACAACGTTGAGCAGTACGGCGGAGATCCCGAGAACCCGTCAGCCCTCATCGGCGGCTGCACCTTCGAGGATCACTCCAAGATTGTCTATATCGACGAGCTTGACCCCGAGGATTGCGTAGAGAAGAGACTTGAAGCTGTCGCAAAATACAGGACCGGCAAGTGGATCACTCCCGAAGTTGAGTGGTGTGGAGACCGTACCATCATGCTGGTATTCTGCCTGCCCTGCGAGAAGCGTGTTGCTGAAGCAGCAGGAACAGAGCTTGCCAAGAAGCTTGGCCTGGTGAACCCGGAAGTTATTTCCGCCGAAGTTCTCCAGCCGGCAGAGGGAACAAGAATCGAGATCAAGGGCAAGGTCGACTTCGATATCGACCTCACCACCCTGGAGATCCCGCCTGAGCCCTATGTAATGAGCGACGCTGAACTCTATGAAGAGTTCGAGGGACATGAACACATGAAGGTCGTCTGCGGTACAGTAGGTGATGACGAGCACTCCGTAGGAATGCGTGAGATCATCAACATCAAGCACGGCGGCATCGAGAAGTGGGGCATCGAGTGCATATACCTTGGAACATCCGTCCCGGTGGAAAAGATCGTAGACGCCTGCATCGAGGAGAACGCACAGGCCATCCTGGCTTCCACCATCATTTCCCACGACAACGTCCACTACAAGAACATGAAGAGGATCAACGATCTGGCCGTAGAAAAAGGTATCAGAGACAAGATCATCATCTGCGCAGGCGGAACTCAGGTTATTCCTGAAGAGGCTGTGAAGACAGGTATCGACATGGGATTCGGACGTAACTCTCACGGAATCGACGTAGCTACCTTCCTGGCTCAGGAGAGACAGAGAAGAAGAGGAGAAATTCCTCACGGATTCAGACCCGAAGACCTGAAACAAGACTAAATACCAAGGGAACGATGTATCGCTAAGGCCGCTCCCGCTACTTGGGAGCCCAACAGCGGTTCTAAGCTCAGCCAAGGGCGTTGGCCCTTGGCTGTGGCTAAGAGCCGGTATCCCAAAGTGCCTTTCGCGATACATGTTCCCTTACTTTTTATCTTCTTTCAGTTCGTATCATGTACACAAGGAAAAGGTATGAAAGTAGACGTTTTGGTAGCCGAGATCGGCTCGACGACAACAGTAGTAAATGCATTCATCGGACTTGACACCGAGAAGCCCGTGTTTTGGGCCCAGGGTCAGGCGCCGACCTCCGTCCTCCAGGGGGACGTGAGAGTGGGCCTTCAGGGAGCCATAGATGACCTGAAGCAAAAGATGGGAATAGACACACTGGAATATGATGAGATGCTGGCCACTTCATCCGCTGCCGGCGGACTGAAGATGACCGTGCACGGCCTCGTATACGACATGACGGCCAAGGCGGCCCGTGAGGCTGCTCTGGGCGCAGGCGGCATCATCCATGATATTACAGTGGGAAGATTAAGACGCACTGACCTCCAGAAGATCAAAGAGATCAAGCCCAACCTGATCCTGATCGCAGGAGGCGTGGATTACGGAGAAAGAGACACGGCCATATACAACGCTGAGATGATACGCTCCATGGGGCTTCACATCCCCGTCGTATATGCCGGAAACATAGAGAACCAGGAGGAGATGAAGCTGATCTTCGATGAGGAGAGCGGCCAGGAACTCTACCTGGTGGACAACGTTTACCCCAAGATAGACCAGCTTAATGTGGAACCCTGCCGAAAGGTCATACAGGCGGCCTTCGAGGACAACATCACCAAGGCGCCCGGGATGGAGCACGTGAGAGACATGGTCAACGGACCCATCATCCCCACACCGGGAGCGGTAATGGAGTGCACGAAGCTTTTGTACGACTGCCTGGGAGAGGTGATGACCATCGACGTAGGCGGAGCCACCACCGACGTTCACTCGGTGTCCGAGGACTCCGACGCGGTATCCAGAGTTCTGGTGGCACCCGAGCCTAAGGCCAAGAGAACGGTGGAAGGAGACCTGGGACTATACGTGAACCGTTACAAGGTCATCGAGTCCATCGGTGAGGAAAAGCTCAGGAAAGAGTGCGAAGAGAAGCTGATGATCGACCTGGACAAGACTTTGGAGACCTATGTGGCCATCCCTAAGAACGAGGATGAGTTCAAGCTTGTTGAGAGGCTTTGCAAGGAAGCAACTCTCCGCGCGGTGGAGAGACATGCGGGGTCCATCCGCTACGTCTACGGCCCGTCGGGCAGGTCCACCGTGGCTGAAGGCAAGGACCTTACCCAGATCAAGTACATCGTGGGAACCGGCGGAGCTCTGACCAGACTGCCCCACGGCAAGGACATCATGGCTCTGATCCCAGGGGACAACGAGACGGGCATGAAGCTCTATCCCTCCGATGCGGTGAAGATCCTGCAGGATAACGACTACATCATGGCATCCCTGGGAGTCCTTTCCAAGACTCACAGAGAGGGGGCCATCAAGCTTCTGGGCCAGTCCCTGGGCATGGAGCTCCACGAGAGAGTGGACAAGACCAGAAAAGATTCCCTGATCAGGGAACTCCAGGCCATGGCCAAGGCTTCGGACGCCAAGCAGGAGGAGCTCATGCATCACATCGACGAGATGGAGGCCATGGGATACGACATGACGGAGTACCGCGCGTCTCTTAAGGAAAAGATCGGCGGCGCATCCAGGGAAGAGTATGAGGCTGCTAAGCGCGAAACTCTCATGAACGACCGTTCCATGGTGAGGGCTCACGATTATGTGTCCAACGAAGGGGAAACGGAAGCTGCCAGTGAGGCTTATTCCAAGGCCATCGAGTCCAGCGGCTCTGACGATCCCTGTGACGAGGCTCGCTCGGACTGCAACAGGCAGTGCAAAACATGTTTCAGGAAGCACTGTAAGTGGAGAAATACGGATTATTAAGAAACGATTCGTTCAGCGGGGCGCTCTCGCTCAGTCCTCGCGCAGCGGTGCTAAGCTCCGCCTGCGCTTTTGCGAAAAATTATTCCGGATCGCTCCGCGATCCCAGCGGAACAAAACCGGCAGCACCATCGACAACCGAGGTTGCCTCTGTGCCTGCCGCCTTTGCACCGCTGCTGCCTCTGGCAGCCGGAATATTTTTTCGGCTTGTCGGTCGCTAAGTACCGGCGCTGCGGAAGCCCGCTGAAAGAATGTTTCTTAAGCGCGATGATTTATTATAGGAGGGACTTATCATGTATCCAAGGCTTGTTATAGATCTTAGAAAACTGGATCAGAATCTTAAGGCTGTGGCCGGTATCACCAAGAGGGCCGGATGCTCTCTGGCCATCGTTACTAAATGTCTTTGTGCGGATCCGGAAATGGTGAAGGTCATTGCGGCTGATCCGCAGGTGGATCTGATCGCGGATTCCAGGGTGAAGAACATTAAATCTTTTGCGGATATCGCTCACGAGAACGGCAAGAGGACTATGCTCCTCAGGATCCCGATGCACTGCGAGATCGAGGAAGTGGTGAAGTACGTGGATCTGAGCCAGAACTCGGAGCTGTCCACCATCAGGCTCCTCAATGAAGAGGCCGGTCGCCAGGGCAAGGTCCATGGCATCCTCCTCATGATCGACATGGGTGACCTGAGGGAGGGCATGTTCTTCCAGTACGAGGACAAAATATTCGAGGCTGTGGAGGAGATCCTTCAGATGCCGAACATCAAGCTCTGCGGTCTGGGCGTGAACCTGACCTGCTATGGAGCGATCATTCCCAAGGCCGACAATCTGGGCGGGCTGGTCAATATCGCCCGCAAGATCGAGGACCGCTTCGGCATCAAGCTTGAGACCATCTCCGGCGGCAACTCCTCATCCATATACCTTGCTCTCAACAGGGAACTTCCTGAGTCCGAGATGATCGTCCGCCAGGGCGGACTGCTTCCCGGAGAGACCATGGATACATACAAGCTTCCTGAGGGCGTGAACAACCTGAGGCTGGGCGAATCTTTCCTCATGGGAAACGATACTGCTTATCTCACCAAGCTTCCCGGAACCACTGACGATGCGCTGATCCTGGAGGCTCAGATCGTGGAGCTCAAGGAGAAACCCTCCATCCCCATTGGCGAGGTGGGCGTGGACGCTTTCGGCGAAGTTCCTGAATACGAAGATCGCGGCATCATCAAGAGAGCCATCGTGGGAATCGGCAAGCAGGACACGGATATCGGCGGTATGATCCCCCTGGATCCAAAGGTCGACATCCTTGGCGCATCCTCCGATCACATGATCCTGGACGTGACCAAGTCTGACAAGGAATACAAGGTGGGCGACGTGGTCTCCTTCAAACTGGAGTACGGCGCGGCCCTTCACACTGCCACATCACCGTACGTGGAGAGAGCATATATAAGATAGTAGTTTTGCATGGCCGGGGGACATCCTCGGCCTTGTATGTTTTGCGGGAGGTACACCATGCACGAAATTACCGAAAGACACGCCCTTTTGGATGAGCAGGGCAGGCTCACAGAGCCCGGCTACGCCAGAAGCCTCATTTTAAACTATGACCGTAGCGCCATCAAAGCCCCCAAGCTTCGCATCAAGGAGTGGGACTACTACCTGGTGACAGCGCCGGGCCTTGCGGTGGCTCTCACCATCGACGACAATTCCTACATGGGGCTGGACAGCGTATCGCTTCTGATCCTGGATCCGGAGAAACCCTGGCAGATCACCACATCATTCATGCAGTTCATGACGGGCGGCCGCAAAAAACTCCCGCCCACTTCTGACACGGGAGATGTCCACACCAAGGGCAAAACACACGAGATCAGCTTCCTCAGGGTGGGCGACAAAAGGATCCTGGAGTTCAGGATGGACAAGTTTTGGCAGGGTAAGCCGATCCGTGGGGAGTTCACCTTGCTGGATCCCATAGAGGATCCGGACGACAGCATGGTCATCGCAACACCTTTTCCCGGAAACGAGAAGGCTTTCTACTATAACCAGAAAAAGATCGCCATGCCGGCTTCCGGCTGGGTGGAGTACGGGGGAACCCGCTACGAATTCAAAGAGGGCGAGAGCTTCGGCCTTCTTGACTGGGGCAGAGGAGTCTGGACCTACAAGAATACCTGGTACTGGGGCGCAGCCCAGGGCAAGCTCCCTGACGGCAGACGCTTCGGCTGGAACATCGGCTACGGCTTTGGAGACACTTCCGCCGCCAGCGAGAACATGGTTTTCGTGGACGGCGTTGCCCACAAGCTGGGACGGCTGGTCTTCGACATCCCGGATAAGAATGGCACCTATACCACCCGTGGCGGTTGCTGCATGCCTTCCGGTAAGACCGTGGAGACGGCGGAGAGAGTGGACGACTTCATGAGCCCCTGGATAATAACCTCCGATGACGGACGCTTCGAGATGTCCTTCAAGCCAATCATCGACAGGGCGGCCAAGACGGACTTCAAGGTGCTGTGCTCAGACCAGCATCAGGTCTTCGGACTTTTTACCGGCAAAGTGGTGCTGGACGACGGCAGCAAGGTGGGGGTCGAGGACTTCCCGGGATTCGCGGAGAAGGTGTTCAACAAGTGGTAAGAATAAAGATGTAATTTATTCAACTAGGATCAAGGTAAAGGGACTTTAGTAATAATTCTATAAAATTATTAGATTGAAATTTTAATTTCTGCTAGGAGCCTTTAAAACAGAATTTAGTCTTGCAAAGAAGTTAGTGTTAGAATAGAGGTGTATCCTCCTGGGAAAAGAGGAGAATATGCCGGAAAGAAAAAAAGGAAAACATCTGTCACTGGAAGACAGATATGAGATCCAGAAAGGATTGAGAGAACACCGAAACTTCAAAGAGATCGCTATGATCATTGGCTGTTCAGCGGACACAGTTTCAAAGGAAATCAGAAAGCACAGATATCACCAGACCCATAAATCAAACGGCTATCTTTCAACTAGATTAACGCCAAACAACTGCAAGCACAGATATACCTGCAGACATAGGGATGTATGCAAAAAGCCACGGGGACATAAATGCAGGATACCGTGCAGAGAATGTCTTCAGTGCAACAAGAGGTGTCCGTTCTTCGTATATGAACCATGTCAGATAAAGGACAAGCCACCATATGTCTGTAACAGCTGCCAACATTCTAAGGATTGTCTGTTCGATAAATATCTGTACAATGCAGAATATGCGCAAAAGGAGTACAGAGAGGAACTGAGCATATCGAGGCAAGGGATAGATATGACGCAGGAAGAACTGGCAGAACTTGACGCACTGGTAAGCCCATTGATACGTAAAGGGCAGCCTTTGACGCATATCATGAGGAACCACTCGGAAGAGATCAGCATCTGCGAAAGAAGCCTGTACAACTACGTGGAGCAAGGATATCTTGATGCAAGAAAGATGGATCTTAGAAGAGCAGTAAGATACAAGCCCAGAAAAGCATCGGAAGACGCTAAGAACAAAAGAGCGCTATCAAAGAAGAAACTTGGAAGAAGATACAAGGACTTCCTTGAACATATCGAAAGACATGCCGGACAGCGCATAGTAGAGATGGATACCGTGGAAGGTATCAAGGGAGGCAAGGTGCTGCAGACGCTTTTGTGGCGTGAAAACGGCCTGATGATAGCTTTTCTCAAGGACTCCAAGGAAATGGCGGTAATGGTCAGAAGTTTTGATGAGCTGGAAGAGAGACTGGGACTTGAGAAGTTTCAGGAACTGTTTCCTCTGATACTGACAGATAACGGAAGTGAGTTCGCGGACCCTGAATTGTTCGAAGCAAGCCTTCAGGAGGGACACTTCAGGTCAAGCATATACTACTGCGAACCCAGGCAGTGT
>ONAY01000046.1 GCA_900315895.1 uncultured Eubacteriales bacterium | reverse complement strand
GCGGAAGCGGTAACAAACATGGGAGGCATTATGCCGACCACCATGGGTCAGTCACAAGCCCCCGCTTCAAGGTCTTGACCTAAGCGGTGGGTAGTTGACGGTACGATTATACCATACTCCGCCCTCCATTCCCATATGCGGTTTCATCCGGGCGCAAAAAATCTGCCCCGCCATATCCCGACGGCCCCGGCACGATTGACAAAAAACATGTGCAATGATAGTATAAGGTGTTGGAATATCGGGTTTTGGAACCCTTTTTAATACAGGAGCGGAAATGGAAAAGAACGGATCAAAACTTAAAGATTTCATGATCAAGCATCGCACGGCCCTGATCTCTCTGGTGCTCTGTGTTGCCGTGGCTTTAGTCTTCATCCCCACCCTCTACAGGAGCCAGGTGGATGAACTGTCACAGGACGTGGCAGGGCTCACCGATCAGGACGAGATCCAGGCTCAGGAAGAGGAGACCTCAGAAGCTGAGACTCAGGAAGATGCTTCTCAAGAGACCGAGGAAGCTGAGGAATCCCAGGAGGCTGCCGAGGAGACCGGCTCCGCCGAAACTGCGGTATCCGGGCATCCCACAGGTAGCGGTTCACAGGGACAGACTTCCTCTTCAAACTCCGGTTCATCCGGATCATCCGGTTCAGGCTCCTCTGGCTCCACCTCCTCTAGTTCAGGTTCATCAGGTTCATCAGGTTCATCAGGCTCATCCGGCTCCGGCCAGGGCAGTGACACTTCGACTCCCCAGGAGCCCGAGCAGTACACCTGTTACCTTGAAGTGGAGTGCCACACCATACTGAACAATATGGATAGCCTCAAGGAAGGCAAGGCCCATCTGGTTCCTTCCAGCGGAGTTATCTATTCCGCCAACGTGAAGTTTACGCCGGGCCAGAGTTCCTATGACGTGCTCAGGGCCGCCATGCAGGCTGCCGGCATCCAGATGGATGCGGAGTACAACAGTCTCTATGATTCTGCCTACATCAAGGGTATCAACAATCTTTACGAGTTTGACTGCGGGCCCTACTCCGGCTGGATGTATTCTGTTAACGGCATATATCCCAACTACGGCACCAGCGTGTATACCCTGGCTGACGGGGACAGACTGATATTCAGCTACACCTGCGATCTGGGAAGGGATCTTTAAGAGATATGGATACTTTTTCTTCCTGCCATCCTCTTATCAGTTTCGTATTCTACCTGTTTGCCATAGGCATTCCGGTCTTTTATCTGCATCCGGTATTCCTTGCCATAGGGCTGGGTGCAGCCATAGCATACTATGCATATCTCAAAAGCGGCTCTTCCATCGGGAAGGTCGCTTTGTTTGCAATTCCTGCAATATTGATCACTGCAGTGCTCAATCCCCTCCTGATCCATCAGGGGGAGACCATGCTCTGGTATCTGCCAAATGGCAACCCCGTCACTCTGGAAGCCGTGTTCTACGGCATAGCTGCCGGGTTCATGCTGGCAGCGGTGATCTCCTGGTTCGCATCATTTCAGGAGGTCATGACATCGGATAAATTCATGTACCTCTTCTCCAAAAGCTTCCCTGCGGCAGCCCTTCTTTTGTCCATGACCATGAGGTTCGTGCCCAGATTCGCTTCCCAGATCAAGCGGATCCGCCAGGCCCAGCTCTGCGTGGGACGCGACGTTACCAACGGCACCATCAGGCAAAAGCTGGCCCACGGCATGACCATATTCAGTATCGCCGTGACCTGGGCTCTGGAGAACTCCGTGGAAACAGCGGATTCCATGAAATCCCGGGGCTACGGCCTAAGAGGCAGGACAAACTACTCCATCTACCGGCTTGACGGCAGAGATAGGTCGACCCTGGCAGTCATGGTCCTGGAGATAGTCACAGTAATTGTAATGATCAGATCACGCTGGGTATACATTCAGTTCTACCCGCTGTTCACAATAAACGCTTTTGACTGGCGTGCCGCAGCATGCTTTACGGTTTACGCCCTGTTCTGCCTGACTCCCGTGATCATGGGTGTCAGGGAGGACCTTCACTGGAAAAGGATCCAAAACTGATGTCATTATTCGAATTTAAAGATCTGAACTTCACATATCCCCTGCACGATCAGCCCGCCCTGAAACACATCTCCTTCACGGTAGATGAGGGCGAGTTTCTGGTGATCTCAGGCAAGTCAGGCTGCGGCAAGTCCACCCTTCTTCGGCACTTCAAAACAGCCATCACCCCCTACGGCAAAAGATCCGGACAGATCCTCTTCGAGGGGCGCGAACTATCCGGCATATCCGTAAGGGAGCAGGCTTCCCGCATAGGCTTCGTCCTCCAGAGCCCCGACAACCAGATCGTCACCGATAAGGTATGGCACGAGCTGGCCTTCGGCATGGAGAACCTTGGCTACGATCCTCAGGTCATTCGTCTGAGAGTTGCCGAGATGGCCAGTTTCTTCGGTATACAGTCCTGGTTCATGAAAAACGTGGATGAGCTTTCAGGAGGACAGAAGCAGATACTGAATCTGGCTTCCGTCATGACCATGCAGCCGGATATTTTGCTCCTGGATGAGCCCACCAGCCAGCTGGACCCCCTGGCCGCAGGAGAGTTCCTTACCACCTTGAGAAAGATCAACATGGAGCTTGGCACCACCATAGTTCTGGTGGAGCACCGGCTGGAGGAAGTGGTCTCCTACGCCGACAGGCTCATGGTCATGGACGGCGGAAACATCATCGCCCTGGACTCACCGGACAAGATGGGGAGTCTCCTCAAGGGCCACGACATGTTCCACGCCATGCCTGTACCCATGAGGATATTCGATGCTCTGGATGGTGCCGGTCCCACTCCCGTCACCGTAAAGGAAGGCCGTGAATGGCTGGAGAGCCGCATAACTGAAGGCGCAAAAGATCAGGAAGACCCTGTGGCATTTCTGAAGGACGCCCTCTCTAAGGTGGAGGCTGGTGACATTGAACCCAAGGATACGATCTTGGAAGCTCACGAGGTCTGGTTCAAATACGAGAAGGACCTGCCCGACGTGGTACAGGACCTGAACTTCAAGGCGAGCCGCGGACAGCTTACCTGCATTCTTGGCGGTAACGGCACCGGCAAGACCACCACTCTTTCCATTCTTGGCGGGCTTCTCAGGCCATACAGAGGCAAGATCCTGATCGACGGCAAGCCTCTGACCTCCTACGGCAAGGACCTGCACACCAAGGTCCTGGGCATACTTCCCCAGAATCCCCAGAGCCTCTTCGTAAAGGATACTGTCATGGACGATCTTCTTGAAATGCTGGAGCGTCCGTCCCTCAAGTCCTTCCTTGGAAACTCTGTGACCGACAAGGAACTGAGGGCCAAGGCGGAGCGGGTGGCGGAACTCATGGAGATATCCGACAAGCTGGACTCTCACCCCTACGACCTTTCAGGAGGCGAACAGCAGAGAGCGGCCCTAGCCAAGATCCTTTTGCTGGATCCCAAGATCCTTCTTCTGGATGAACCCACCAAGGGCATCGACGGATTCTACAAGAAAAAACTTGCTGATATATTCCAAAAGCTCAAAGCCGATGGAAAGACCCTGATCATGGTCTCCCACGACATAGAATTCTGCGCGGAGCACGGCGACGTCTGCCACCTTTTCTTCAACGGAAACATCGTAACAGGTGCAACCGCCCGCAGGTTCTTCGCCGGTAACAGCTTCTACACCACCGCCTCCAACCGCATGGCCAGGAAGTGGATGCCCGATGCTGTCACCGCAGAGGACGTCATAGAGGGAGTCCGCGCCCTGGACAAGAAATGAAGAACACTCTCAAGAAACTGCAAAACACGGATACTCAAAAGGCCCGGGGCATGGATACCCTTGCTCTGATACCTGTTTTTGCTGCGCTCTATGAGATCCTGACACTGGCTGTTCTTCCCTGGTTTTCGGTGCCCGAACTCAGGTACACCGGCTATGCCTTCAGATCCAACATCCTCCACATGGAGGACATAGAGCGAGGCATTGCAGAATACTTCGGCTATCCCGACTCAGTGCTTCAGACTGCCCTTCAGAACCTGAACATCTTAAAGATCGGGGCCATCATCGGGATCATCATCACCGCAGTATTCGTGGTGCTGTGCTTCCTGATCAAGGTGAGGGCCGCGATCCTGGGCCGTGTGGCAGTTCTGTGGAATCTGCTCCTTGCGGTCTACGCATTTTCCTTCATGATGGATACCAACAAGGTACTGAACCTTCTGGCCGGCCGTCCCAATGACCTAATGAGCTACACTCTGGACAGCTTCATGCAGCTGACCCCCTACGCCTATTCTCTGGTGATCTTCGGCATCATTCTGGTCTTCATGATGGAGCAGCTCCTGGACACCCAGGCAGAATACGAGGCTGAACAGTATATATTAAAGGTAGAGACCGAGGACCCGGGCATCAGCAAAAGGACCATCATCGGCATGATCCTGGTGGTCATAGCCATTCCCCTTGTCATAGCCTTCGGCGTCCTCTTCCTTCAGGACAGAAGCATTTATTTCATATCACTGTCCGTAATGATCATTTCCATGGTACCCTTCTTCCTGGTGTTCGAGAACCGCCGCCCGGAGGCCAGAGAAATAATAGTGATCGCCGTCATGGCAGCCCTGGCCACTGTAGGACGTGCAGCCTTCTTCATGCTGCCCTTCTTCAAACCGGTGGCGGCCATAGTAATAATATCCGGAGTGGCCCTGGGACCGGAAGCAGGCTTCCTCACGGGAGCCACCGCAGCCCTGGTATCCAATTTCCTGTTCGGACAAGGTCCCTGGACTCCCTGGCAGATGTTCTCATTCGGTATACTGGGATTCATCGCGGGGCTCCTCTTCAGGGCGTACAGGCACGGCAAGCCTGCCAACGTTAAGCTCATGGCAGTCTACGGTTTCCTTTCCACCCTTCTGATCTACGGGCCCATCATGGATACGTCCACCATTACTCAGTCCGTAAGCATGGGGCTTCAGGACATCGACTGGGAGGCTGCGCTGGCCATCTATGCGGCGGGCATCCCCGTGAACCTGGTGCACGCCACCTCGTCTCTAATATTCATCCTGGTCCTGGCGAGACCCATGCTCAAAAAACTCACCCGCGTGAAACAAAAGTACGGAATACTGGAACCCTGATATCCGCCCCGGCCTTGGGGCGGATTTTTTGGTGCAAGACAACCTACAAATGTCGGCAGGATATTGACATAATTTTCATTTTCTGATATATTCTTTACGCGTTTCTTAACAAATCATTAGCATATCTGCCCAATGGTCCTTATTACAGGGGGCGTAAGCTGTTACGATTACAACAGTATTATTATGGTAAAACAGGCTGCATTTGGGATTTTCGCGTTCTTTTTTGAATGCATATCATCATGAACTGACCCCAAAAGGTTAGACAAAATACGGGCAAACATTTAAGCAACTTTAGAGGATTGGATCCTGTATTGAACAGGGCTCAGTCCTCTTAGTTT
>ONAY01000002.1 GCA_900315895.1 uncultured Eubacteriales bacterium | reverse complement strand
TATCCGGCGTGGCAGAGGGCTGCGTACAGTCCGGAGCTGAGCTGATAGGCGGCGAGACCGCTGAGATGCCCGGATTCTATCCCGTGGACGAGTATGACCTGGCAGGCTTCACGGTGGGCGTAGCTGACAAGTCAAAGATCCTCAACAAGGAGACCATGGAGGAGGGTGACGTGGTGATCGGACTTCCGTCTTCCGGAGTTCACTCCAACGGATTCTCCCTTGTAAGGAAGGTCTTCGACGTTGAAAACGCCGACCTTAAGACTCCTCTTCCGGAACTGGACGGAAGGAGCTTGGGCGAGACCCTCCTTACGCCTACGAAGATCTACGTTAAGCCCATGCTGAAGCTCATGGAAAAGGTGAACGTCAGATCTGTTGCCCATATAACCGGCGGCGGCTTCTACGAAAACATACCCAGAAGCATACCTGACGGCTTCCAGGCCAGAATAGATAAGAAAACCCTGAGGATCCCGCCCATTTTCAAGCTCCTTCAGGCAAAGGGCGATATTCCGGAGAGAGACATGTTCAACACTTTCAACATGGGAGTGGGAATGACCGTTGTCGTTCCGAGAATGCAGGCGCTGGAAGCTTTGGACATTTTAAGGGATGCAGGAGAAGATGCCTACATCATAGGAGAGATACTTCCTACAGACACCGACGAAAAGGTGGTTCTTATCTAGGAGTCGATCATGAGAAAAGCGAGAATAGCAGTCCTGGTGTCCGGCGGAGGCACCAACCTTCAGGCTCTCATGGACAGTGAGAGGGCCGGAGTAATAAGTGCGGGAGAGATCAAACTTGTGATCTCAGACAACCGGGACGCGTATGCGATTCAAAGAGCAAAAAATTATAACATAGAGACGGAGGTCCTTCTTCGGAAGGACTTCCCCTCCAGGGAAGACCATGAAAAGGCGCTTGTCGGCACATTGAAAGATTATGACATTGATCTCATAGTGCTGGCAGGCTTTATGTCTATCTTAAGCCCGTATTTCATCGATTCCTTCAGGGACAGGATCATAAACATCCATCCATCCCTTATTCCGTCCTTTTGCGGAAAGGGATTCTATGGACTGAAGGTCCATGAGGCAGCGCTCAGCTACGGAGTAAAGGTGACCGGGGCTACGGTCCACTACGTTAACGAGATCCCGGACGGCGGCAAGATCATTATCCAGAAGGCGGTGGAAGTTAAGGATGGAGACACCCCTGAGATCCTTCAGAGAAGGGTCATGGAGGAGGCCGAGTGGAAGATCCTTCCCAAGGCTTGTCAGATGGTCTGCCAGAAGATTTTGGAGGAAGAAGCCAATGCAGAATGATACATACAAGACAGCGAGAATAGAGGAAGCACTGTCCCGCACAGATTATCCGGGAAGAGGGATCATCATAGGAAGATCTCCGGATGGTTCAAAGGCGATGACTGCATATTTCATCATGGGGCGCAGCGACAACTCCAAGAACAGAGTCTTCAGAGAAGAAGGTGACGACGTGGTGATCTACCCCTATGACTATTCCAGGGTGGAGGACCCGTCTCTCATAATCTATTCTCCCGTGAGAAGATATGAGAACAGTCTGATAGTCACAAACGGTAATCAGACCGATACAATTTACGATCATCTTGCCTCAGGAAAAGACTTCAGAGAAGCTTTAAGGACCAGAGCCTTCGAGCCTGACAGGCCCAACTGGACGCCCAGGATAAGCGGCATACTTAAATTCACTGATCCGGAGCTTAAGGGAGAGTTCACCTATGAGATGAGCATCCTTAAGAGCGTGGACAGTGAGGGTACAGGCTGCGCCAGATATTTTTATGAATATCCTTCAGTGCCTGGTCTTGGACATTTCATACACACATACGAACAGAACGGAGATCCCATTCCAACCTTCAGGGGAGAACCTGAAAGAGTAAGTATGCCTGAAGACCTGGAGACTTTTTCGAGGATGGTATGGGAGAGCCTCGACGAAGGGAAAAAGATATCCATGTACGCCACAGTCATAGATCTTAAGACCGGCGTAAGGGAATCTGAACTTATAAACAAAAACATCTGATACGGGGAGAGAGGATCATGAAAGAATACGAACTTAAATACGGTGTAAACCCAAATCAAGGTGAGGCATCAGTATACATGGAGGACGGAAGCGATCTTCCCTTTAAGGTACTTAACGGCAGAGCAGGATACATCAATCTCCTGGATGCCATGAACAGCTGGATGCTCGTAAGGGAACTTAAAGAAGCCCTGGGACTTCCTGCGGCAGCTTCCTTCAAGCACGTGAGCCCCACCTCAGCTGCTGTGGGCATTAAGATGAGCGATACTCAAAAGAGAGCATTCTTTGTGGATGACATCGAAGGCATAGATGAGTCTCCCATAGCTACAGCATACGCCAGAGCCAGGGGCACTGACCGCTTGAGCTCTTACGGAGACTGGGCGGCCCTTTCTGACAAGTGCGATGCTGTCACCGCCAGGATCCTTCAGAGAGAGGTTTCAGACGGAGTGATCGCACCGGCCTTTGATGAAGAGGCTCTTGAGATCCTCAGGGAAAAGAAGAAGGGCAGATATACCATCATCCAGATGGATCCCGATTACGTTCCCCAGAGAATGGAGAGGAAGCAGGTCAACGGCATCGTCTTCTCACAGGAGCACAATGATTCAAGAATAGGACCTGAGCTTTTTGAGAATATCGTGACAGAAAAGGATGTCATGCCTGAAGAGGCTAAGAGAGACCTGATCGTGGCCATGATCACCCTTAAATATACCCAGTCCAATTCCGTCTGCTATGCCATGGACGGACAGGCCATAGGTGTTGGAGCCGGACAGCAGTCAAGGATACACTGCACCAGACTGGCAGGAGACAAGGCAGACAGATGGCAGTTAAGGCAGCACTCCAAGGTGCTGGACCTTCCCTTCAAGAGTGACATAAGAAGACCGGACAGGGATAACGCCATAGATATTTATCTCTCAGAAGACTATGAGGATGTCATAGGAGAGGGAAACTGGCAGGTCTGGTTCACTGAGAGACCGGAACCCTTCACGAGAGAAGAACAGAAGGAATATCTCAGGACAATTACTGGAGTATCCCTCGGTTCAGACGCCTTCTTCCCCTTCGGGGACAACATAGAAAGAGCGGCCAAGAGCGGGGTATCATACGTTGCTCAGCCCGGTGGATCCGTCAGAGACGATAACGTGATCGACACCTGCAACAAGTACGGAATGGTAATGGCCTTCACCGGCTTAAGACTGTTCCATCACTAAGGAATATAGGGAGAATACTATGAGGATACTGGTGGTTGGAGGTGGCGGCCGTGAGCACGCCATCATAAAGGCCCTTAAAAAGAGCGAGAACTGCGGTGAGATATTTTGCGCTCCGGGAAACGGCGGGATCGCGAAGGATGCGACTCTTGTAAATATTTCAGCAACGGACATCGAGAAGATCAGAGATTTCGCAGTGGAGCAAAAAATAGACTTCTGCGTCGTGGCGCCTGACGACCCATTGGTGATGGGTGCTGTGGATCTTTTGAATGAGGCGGGGATCAAGACCTTCGGGCCCAACAAGGCTGCTGCCATCATCGAGGGAAGCAAGGCTTTTTCAAAGGATCTCATGAAAAAATACGGGATCCCCACTGCCGCATATGAGACTTTCTGCAACATGGAGAAAGCCCTGGAATATGTGAAGACATGCAGCATTCCTGTGGTGGTCAAGGCTGACGGTCTGGCTCTGGGAAAGGGAGTCCTCATCTGTGAGACCAGAGAGGATGCCGTAGCCGCAGTCAGGAAGATCATGGAAGATAAGGCCTTCGGCAAGAGCGGAGATAAGATCGTAATAGAGGAGTTCCTCACAGGTCCCGAGGTGTCGGTGCTGAGCTTTACTGACGGAAACGTGGTGGTCCCCATGGTATCATCCATGGACCACAAGAGGGCTCTTGACGGTGATAAGGGACTTAATACAGGCGGAATGGGTACTATCGCCCCCAATCCATATTACACAGAGGATGTGGCGGCTGAATGCATGGAGAAGATCTTCCTTCCTACCATCAGGGCAATGAAGGAGGAGGGCAGGACCTTCAAGGGATGCCTGTATTTCGGTCTCATGATCACACCCGATGGACCTAAGGTCATAGAGTACAACTGCAGATTCGGCGACCCTGAGACTCAGGTGGTATTGCCTCTTCTTGAAAGTGATCTTTTGAATATCATGCTCAAGACCTATGAGGGAACTTTAAGTCCTGAGGACGTTAAGTTCAGTGATGCCTGTGCCTGCTGCGTGGTCATGGCATCAGAGGGTTATCCGGTAAGCTATGAGAAGGGTTTCCCCATATCCATGCCGGAGGACAAGAACATCTATGTCGCAGGAGCTAAGCTTGAGGATGGTGTACTCAAAACATCCGGTGGGCGCGTTCTGGGCGTTACTGAGACTGCTCCTACACTTAAAGAGGCGGTGGCCAAGGCCTATGAGACCGTATCACAAGTAAGCTTTGATAACGCATATTTCAGAAAAGATATAGGAAAACGTGCCCTCGAGGCCTAAAAAAGCGGGGAATTACAATGGTTTACAGAGTATATGTAGAGAAGAAAAAAGGTCTGGACAACGAAGCCAGGACCCTCCTGAACGATCTGAGGGAACTTCTTGGAATACAAGGGTTAAATAATGTAAGACTGTATAACCGATATGACTGTGAAGGCATATCCGAAGAACTGTTCCGGAATGCAGTAAATGGCGTATTCAGCGAACCCATGCTGGATGAGGTCACCTACGAACTGCCTGAAGGGGACAGGGTTTTCTGTGTGGAATACCTTCCCGGACAGTTTGATCAGAGAGCGTCATCTGCAGCAGAGTGCATCCAGCTGATCTCCAAGGCTGACAAGCCTGAGATCAGAAGCGCCAAGGTCTATGCGCTCTTCGGAGAGATCTCAGAGGAAGATCTGGAAGCGGTGAAGAAATATGTCATAAATCCGGTGGAAGCAAGAGAGGCTTCCCTGGAGCTTCCCAAGACCCTTCAGATGGATCTTACGAACCCCACTGAGGTGGATGTGATCCATGGGTTCAGGGATATGGATGACGAAGCTCTTCAGAGCATGGTGGACAGGTTGGGCCTTGCCATGGATGAAGGGGATCTGAGATTCACCAGAGACTATTTCAAGACCGAAATGAGAGACCCGACCATCACTGAGATCAGGGTCATTGACACATACTGGTCGGATCACTGCAGACATACCACCTTCAATACCATAATCGACAATGTAAGATTCGAGGACGAGTATATACAGGAAGCCTGGGAAAACTACCACGATCTGAAAAGGGAACTCAACAGGACCAAACCTGATTCCCTGATGGACGTAGGAACCATTGCCGCCAAGGTGCTCAAAAAGAGGGGCATCCTGGATAAGCTGGACGAATCCAAGGAGATCAATGCCTGCACCATCAGAATAAAGGCTGATATAGAAGGCGAGACCGAAGACTGGCTTCTTCTCTTCAAAAACGAGACCCACAATCATCCCACGGAGATAGAGCCCTTCGGCGGAGCAGCCACCTGCATAGGCGGAGCCATCAGAGACCCGCTTTCAGGAAGGAGCTACGTTTATGCTGCCATGAGAGTCACCGGCGCGGGAGATCCTCTCAAGCCCATCAGGGAGACCATGGCAGGCAAACTTCCCCAGAGGACCCTTGTGACAAAGGCGGCTCAAGGTTACAGTTCCTATGGTAACCAGATCGGCCTTGCTACAGGGCAGGTGGACGAGATCTATCACCCCGGTTACGTTGCGAAGCGCATGGAAGTCGGAGCTGTCATAGCTGCCGCTCCCAAGGAGAACGTGGTGAGGGAAGAACCTGAAGCGGGAGACATCGTGATCCTTCTCGGAGGAAAGACCGGAAGAGACGGATGCGGCGGAGCTACCGGTTCCTCCAAGTCCCACAATCTCTCATCTCTTGAGACCTGCGGCGCAGAGGTGCAGAAGGGCAATGCTCCTGAGGAAAGAAAACTTCAGAGGCTGTTCAGAGATCCCGAAGCGTCCAAAATGATCATCCGCTGCAACGATTTCGGCGCCGGCGGAGTCTCCGTAGCCATAGGAGAACTGGCTGACGGACTGGATATAGACCTAAACAAGGTGCCTAAGAAATATGAGAGCCTGGACGGAACTGAGCTTGCCATTTCTGAATCTCAGGAGAGAATGGCTGTTGTGGTCCGTGCAAAAGATCAGGATAGATTCTGTGAGCTTGCTGAGAAAGAGAACCTTGAAGCCACAGTGGTAGCCAAGGTCACAGACACCGGCAGGCTGGTAGAAAAGTGGAACGGCAAGGCCATCGTTGACATATCCAGAGAGTTCCTGGATACAAACGGAGCTGAGAAGCACATAGAGGTAACTGTACCTAAGGACGAAGACTATTCCAAGGCTAAAGTCACCGATTTCGAAACAGGAATGAAGAACCTGGTGGGAGACCTTAACGTATGCTCCAAGAGGGGACTTTCCGAAAGATTCGACTCCACCATCGGCGGAGGCACAGTTCTCATGCCATTTGGCGGCAAGTATCAGAGAACACCCATCCAAGCCATGGTCCACAAGCTTCCGGTAATCGGAAAGGATACAAGGACCGTTAGCTTCATGTCCTACGGTTTCGATCCCTTTGTGACAGAGAAGTCACCCTTCAAGGGAGCCTACCTTTCAGTAGTATCTTCAGTTGCCAAGCTCATTGCGGCAGGAGCCGAGAATAGGGACATTTATCTGTCCTTCCAAGAGTATTTTGAGAAATTAGGGCACGATTCCAGAAAATGGGGCGTTCCTCTCAGCGCTGTACTGGGCGCCATGGAAGCACAGATGGATCTGAGAGCCGGAGCCATAGGAGGAAAAGACTCAATGTCCGGCACCTTCGAGGATATCCACGTTCCTCCCACACTCATATCTTTTGCGGTGGCAGTAGGGGACATCGACAGGGTCAAGAGCCCGGAATTCAAGAAGGCCGGTCACACGGTGCTTTACGTAAAGCCTGCTCTCGATGGAAGAGGCCTTCCCACGGGACAGTCCATCCACAAGCTTTTCCACAGTGTGAGCACACTTAACAACAGGCTGGATGCAGCTTATACGCCTGTTTATGGCGGAGTAGCTGAGGGCATCTTCAAGATGGCTATCGGAAACGGCATCGGATTCCGTTACAACGAAGATATCGCTTTGGACGATCTGTTCGGATATTCATATGGAAGCTTCATCCTGGAGATCAAGGACGGCGAGGAAGAGTACGCCTTAAGATTCTTAAGAGATGCAGGTGTCGATGTCAGAGTTCTTGGAATGACCACAGAGGAGAGATCCATAGCTCGCGATGACGAAAAGGTATCTTTGGACGAGCTTTCAGCTATCTATGAGAGCAAACTGGAGCCGGTCTATTCCTGCAATATTACGCAGAAGGGATCAGACCTTCACAATGTTTCATTCAAGGATGAAGACCACACCTGGGATGGAAAACATGCAACTATAGCAGTGGCGAGACCTAAAGTTTTGATCCCCGTATTCCCGGGAACCAACTGCGAGTACGATACCGCCAAGGCTTTCTCAGAAGCGGGAGCGGAACCGGAGATCTTCGTTATAAACAATCTATCAAGCGCTCACGTGGCTCGCTCAGTAGAAGATTTTGCTGACAAGGTGTCTGAGAGCCAGATGATCTTCATCCCCGGCGGATTCTCCGGAGGCGACGAACCGGACGGTTCAGGTAAGTTCATTACCGCTTTCTTCAGAAATCCTGAGATAAGAGATGCTGTTACCGCCCTTCTGGACGACAGAGATGGTCTCATGGCCGGCATCTGCAACGGTTTCCAGGCGCTGATCAAGCTGGGACTCCTTCAGTACGGCAAAATACTGGATCCCATGGATGACTCTGCGACTCTTACCTTCAATAAGATCTCACGCCACCAGTCCAAGATAGTGAATGTCAGGGTGGCATCGGTGAGATCCCCGTGGCTTTCCCAGGTCAAGGTAGGCGACGTGTATCAGGTACCCATCTCTCACGGAGAGGGAAGATTCATGGCTCCCGAACATGTGCTTAGGGAAATGGAGGCTGCAGGACAGATCATGACCCAGTACGTGGATCACAGCGGCAATGCCACAGATGATATCCAGTTCAACCCCAACGGATCTGACATGGCTGTGGAAGGCCTGATCTCACCGGGAGGAAGGGTCATCGGTAAGATGGGACACGCTGAAAGAAAGGGCTACGGACTGTACAAAAACGTGCCGGGCAACTTCGACATGAAACTTTTTGAGTCCGCAGTAAAATATTTTAGCTTGAATCATTGTTGAAAATGGAATAGTTCTAATGTATAATGAAATCACAATAGATTTAACATACATTTGGAGGTAAATTGCCATGGTTAGATTGCTGATCGGCCATAAGGGGTCCGGTAAAACTAAGCAGATGATCGATCTTGCCAATGAAGCTGTAGAGCAGGCTAACGGTTCGATAATATTTATAAATAAAAATCAGAGACTCATGTTCGATCTTAAGTATGCCATCAGGGTTATCTGTATGGAAGATTTTGAACATGTAACCAACTCGGACGAATATATCGGTTTCCTTTATGGGGTGATCAGTTCGGATCATGACATCGAGACTATTTTCATAGACAGCATCTTAAAGCATGCCGATTTCAAGCTGACAGATCTGCCTGAATTCATCGACAGACTGAAGGACATCTCCAAGAACTACGGCATGGATTTCGTAGTTTCAGTTTCAGCTGACAAGGAAGAGATGATCGGCGTTAACTTTGATGGCGTTGAGATAATGAACTGATATTAGTATCAAAGGGCGGTCATATGACCGCCTTTTTTGGTATGTTATAAGGTGATGCTTCGTTAGGAGGATGGGCATGGCAAAATATTCCATGGATGATATCGCATTGAAACTTCAGGGAAGACCTTCCGGAGTGGTGGGAAAGAGAAGAGAGTATGCAGTACTCATGCCTCTTGTTAAAGTTAACGGTGAGATCTGCTTTCTCTTTGAGGTGAGATCACAGGATGTTGCCCAGCCGGGAGATGTGTGCTTCCCGGGAGGCAGGATCGAGGAGGGTGAGACTGTAGTGGAAGCTGCAGTAAGAGAAGCGAGAGAAGAGATCGGCCTGGAACAGGAGGACATCAAGTTATTCGGCAGATTTGATTCCATGATGGAGGTGGGCAGGATAGTGATGCACACCGTAGTGGGGGAGATAAAAGAGGAAGCTTTATCAGGGCTCATACTTGACAGTGAAGTGAAGGAGTGCTTTACTGTGCCACTTAGATTTTTTGCGGATAATGAACCGGATTTGCATAGGATACCTCTTATTCAGAGCACTGATGGGTTCCCCTTTGAAAAACATGGGATAGATCCCAATTACAAGTGGCGCACAGCCTATGCTGATACCTATTTCTGGCACTATGAGGGGCACCTGATATGGGGTCTCACTGCGGGTATAGTTCGGTGGTTCATGGAGGAGATAATAGACAAGATCGAAAGCTAGCATGTAAACTTCCAATAAACCACAAAAAAATGCTTTTACAATAGGTTTTTTCTGTATTATAATAGTGCAGTAAGTTAATCTATTTCACTTAGGAGGGAAAAAGATGAAAAAGTTTTTAGCATTGTTATTATGCTTAGCTATGGTATTCACCTTTGCTGCTTGCGGCGGCAATGGCGGTTCCAATGAAGGTGGCAGCGATGAGCCCACAGAAGTTACCTTCGATGACATCGACGATAACTGCGAATCCGCTGATGGTACATACCAGATCGCTATGGTTACCGACGTTGGCCAGTTAAAGGATGGATCCTTCAACCAGTTCACCTGGAACGGCGTTAAGATGTATGCTTATCAGAACGAAAAGACCTATAAGTATTATCAGCCCGCTAACGGATCTTCCGCAACTGACGACGACAGAATCAAGGCTATGACAGACGCTTGTGAAGCCGGTGCAGAAGTTATCGTTACACCCGGATTCCTTCAGGCAACAGCTCTTGAGACCGTAGCTCCTCAGTATCCCGATGTACAGTTCATCTTCATCGATGGATGGGATATGAAACTTGACAACGTTCTCGGCGTTTCCTATCAGGAAGAGCAGGCTGGCTATCTTGCCGGTTATGCTGCAGTTATGGAAGGCTACACCAAGCTCGGATTCTCCGGCGGTGGCGGCGGTTCCAACCCTGCTTGCATCAGATACGGCTACGGATATGCTCAGGGAGCTAACGCAGCTGCAGAGGAAAAGGGCGAAGACATCACCATGAGATATTCTTGGGAATATGGTTCTTCCTTCTCCGCTTCTGATGACCTTCAGGCTATGCTTGCCGGTTGGTTCAACGCTGGTACAGAAGTCATCTTCATGTGCGGCGGAACAATGTTCAACTCCGGAGCTGCTGCTGCAGAAGCTGCAGACGCTGCTATCATCGGTGTTGACGTTGACCAGTCAAATCAGTCCGACACAGTAGTTACATCCGCTTGCAAGGGACTTGCTCAGTCCGTACAGGTTTCCCTTGGAAACTTCTATGACAACGGTAAGCCCATCGGTGGCGCACTCGTTCTTGGAGCAGCTGATGATGCTGTAGGCCTTCCTGTTGACACATGGTCACTTCAGAACTGGACAGTCGATGAGTACAATGCACTCTTCGAAAAGATCAAGTCCGGTGAGATCGAGATCGACAACAACAGCGAAATGGCAGATCCCAGCCAGGCTGGATTAGAGCACATTACTTTCGAGAACTAATAGCTTACGAAAGCTCATGCGAATAGCATGAAACGAAAAGGGGGAATTCATATTCCCCCTTTTTTCAAAACCATTTTCAACTTATCAGTAAAGGTACGGGAATTATGTCAGAATATGTAATAGAAATGAACCACATCCGGAAGGAATTCCCGGGCATCGTGGCCAATGATGACATAACGCTTCAGCTCAAAAAAGGCGAGATACATGCTCTTTTAGGAGAAAACGGAGCAGGCAAATCCACCCTGATGAGCGTGCTTTTCGGTCTTTATCAGCCGGAGGCAGGCGAGATCAAAAAGGACGGCAAGGTCGTAAAGATCAACAATCCTAACGACGCTACCGCTCTTGGCATAGGAATGGTACATCAGCATTTCAAACTGATCGAAGTCTTCACGGTGCTGGATAATATCATCCTGGGTGCGGAGACGACAGGAGCCATGGGTTTTTTGAAGAAGAAGGAGGCCAGAGAGAAGGTCATCGCTCTTTCCGAAAAATACGGGCTCAAGGTCGATGTTGATGCCAAGGTAGAGGACATTACTGTAGGTATGCAGCAGAGGGTCGAGATCCTCAAGATGCTCTACAGAGATAACGATATCCTGATCTTTGACGAGCCCACTGCGGTTCTCACTCCTCAGGAGATCGACGAACTTATGGAAATCATGAGAGGATTCGCCAAGGAAGGTAAATCCATCTTGTTCATTACGCATAAATTAAATGAGATCATGGCTGTTTCTGACAGGGTCACAGTACTTCGTAAAGGAAAATACGTAGGTACCGTGAACACTAAAGATACTAACAAGCAGGAGCTGTCCAACATGATGGTAGGACGTCCTGTTCAGCTTGAGATCCACAAAAAACCGGCTACTCCCGGTGAGACAGTACTTAAGGTGGAAGGACTCACTGTTCCTTCCAAGATCCATAAGAACAACGCTGTCAACAACGTCTCATTTGAGGTACATGCAGGAGAGATCCTCTGTATCGCAGGTATCGACGGAAACGGTCAGACAGAGCTTGTATACGGTATCACCGGACTGGAGAAGGCCACTTCCGGCAAGATCACTCTTCTGGGAGAGGACATATCCAATGCATCCATCAGGAAACGTGCACTGACCGGTATGTCCCACATTCCTGAAGACAGACACAAACACGGACTGGTCCTTGGATACACCCTGGAGCAGAATCTGGTTCTTCAAAAATACAAGGAGCCTCAGTTCCAGAATCACGGATTCATCAAGTTCGATGAGGTCAGGAAGTACGCCAACAGACTCATTGAGGAATTCGACGTGCGTTCCGGACAGGGCCCCATTACGGTTGCCAGATCCATGTCTGGAGGAAACCAGCAGAAGGCTATAATCGCCCGTGAGCTTGACAGAGATGAGCCGCTTCTTGTGGCGGTCCAACCCACCAGAGGACTGGACGTAGGAGCTATCGAGTACATCCATTCCAAGATAGTAGAGGAAAGAGATCAAGGCCATGCAGTCCTTCTGGTATCTCTCGAACTTGAAGAAGTAATGGGACTTTCAGACAGGATATTGGTCATGTATGAAGGAGAGATCGTAGGAGAAGTAGATCCCAAGAAGACCACACCCGAAGAACTCGGACTTTACATGTCAGGAGCTAAGCGTCAGGGAAGGGAGGCGGAATAAATGCCGAGACTTGAACCCGGATCAGGTAAGATCAAATGGTACAGAAGCGATGGTGCCGTGGCAGTTTACTCCGCGTTGATATCCATCCTCATAGGTATGGCTGTAGGAGCCGTAATTGTAGTTGTAGTAGGACTTCTTAAATCAAATATTTCTACTACGGGTATTTGGGAAGGTGTCCGCCTGGTGTTCCTTGGGGTATTCTCCACAGGAAGAAGCGGTTCTCAGCTTTCCTTCGGATTTAATGCCGTCAACATGGGCAACATGCTCTTCAGAGCGGTTCCCCTGATCATGACCGGTCTTTCTGTAGCAGTGGCATTTAAGACCGGACTGTTCAACATCGGTGCTGCCGGACAGTATCTCATGGGAACCATGGGTACACTTTCCGTAGGACTTTGGCTTGGATGGGCAGGAGTTCCCACATTCATCGCTTGGATATGCGCATTTCTTGCAGGAGTGATCCTGGGCGGACTGTGGGGAGCCATTCCCGGACTGTTCAAAGCATTCCTCAATATAAATGAGGTAATCACGTGTATTATGACCAACTGGATAGCAGCAAATCTGGTTACCTGGTGGTTCGATTCACATGAGATGTTCAAGAACTCCGCTGAAGGCGGAAAGATCGGATATGTTATCCCCTTAAAGAACGTTGGAGTCGTAACGCCCAAGATGTTCATGGACGTCCTCTTCAAGGGTTCTCAGGCTAACGGAGGATTCTGGATCGCAGTTATCATCGCCATCGCAATGTGGATAATGATGACAAAGACCACCTTCGGATACGAGCTGAGAGCTTGCGGAGCCAACAGACATGCCGCAAAATATGCAGGTATCAACGACAAGAAGAACATCATACTTTCCATGGCTATCGCAGGATGCCTTGCAGCTGCAGGTGCTTCCCTGTACTATCTGTCAGGAAACACTGAGTTCTATTGGTCCACATATCAGAAACTTCCCGCAGAAGGATTCAACGGCATCCCTGTTGCACTTCTTGCAGCAAACCATCCCATCGGCGTTATCTTCTCCGGAATATTCATGTCGATGCTGAACATCTCAGGTATCCAGCTTAAATATCTGACTGCATATAACGAATATATCTCTGATATCATCATTGCTGTCATCGTATACCTGTCCGCATTCTCAATGCTCTTCAAGACCGTTCTTTCCAAGAAGATCAAGAAGGGTACCGGCGGAAACGTCAATGACGAGCCAACACCTGCACAGGTGGCAGCCACTCCGGCTGAGCAGAATGCTCAGGAAGAGAAGGAAATAATCCAAAACACCAATGATTTCGAGGAGGATATCCTTGAAGACTATAAACAGCTATTCGACCAAAATGCCGAAATAGCAGAGGCTGAATCTGAGGAAGGAGGGCAGAAGTAATGGTATTCTTAATACAGCAAACGATGCTTTATGCAGTTCCCCTTATGATCGTTGCCCTTGCAGGCGTTTGCGCAGAGCGTTCCGGCGTCATCAACCTGGCTCTTGAAGGTATCATGATCTTCGGAGCATTCATGGGAGTCGTCTTCGTCAGAATGTTCCAGAACGCAGGATGGACACAGGATCAAGGACAGCTCATAATGATAATCTCCTTGTTCCTGACAGGAATATGTGGAATAGCCTTTTCAATGCTTCTGGCATTCTCAGCCATCAATCTGAGAGCTGACCAGACCATTGGAGGCACCGCCCTCAACATGCTGGCCCCGGCCATCGTAATGTTCTTTATCTACATGATAATTCAGCAGAACACCATGGGAATGGCTTCCGGAGGAGCAGCAGGCTGGTTCATGATCAAGCCCCAGACCTTCGGCTACGAAAAAGGCCACAGCTGGGGACCGATAATAGACCTGTTCATCAACAAAGTATATCTGACTACATATATCTGCATCATAATCTTCGTCCTGGTATCCATCTTCCTGTACAAGACAAAGACTGGTCTGAGACTTAGATCCTGCGGTGAGAATCCTCAGGCTGCAGATTCACTGGGAATCAACGTCCACAAGATGAGATATCTGGGAGTAGGTTTATCCGGTTTCCTTGCAGGCGTAGGCGGATTCACATTCTCAATGACTACAGCTAACATGACATCCAACGGAGACGTTGCAGGCTACGGCTTCTTAGCTTTGGCTGTAATGATATTCGGTAACTGGACGCCGCTGAATATCGCCTTTGGTTCTATGCTCTTCGGACTTTTCAAGTGTATCGCAGCTACATATGCAACACTTGATATCAATGGGGACGGCGTTTACATGCTGAACGAACTTGGCATCAGCCCATACGTATACAGAATGTTCCCGTACTTCATCACACTGGTAGTCCTTGCATTCACATCCAAGAGCTCCAGAGTACCCAAAGCAGAAGGTATACCTTACGATAAGGGACAGAGATGAGCCTGGTAAGAAATTTTGGAAAGATAATAACTTCTTGCAAAAAAGAATACCGCAAAAAACGCTACGGCATGTTCAAGCTCTTCGATAACATCAGCGAAGGCTCTGTGCTGTGCTTCGGCGATAATGCGGACTTCATGAAGTATCTCCTCCAAAAGAAGGATATGGCCGGTAAGATCGCACAGATCTATATCGATCCGCCTTTCTTCTCTAAAGCCACCTATGAAGCGACGGTCAGCGTCACCAACGAGGCGGGCGAAGAAACTAAGGTCAAGAAAAAGGCCTATCAGGATATCTGGGATGAGGGCATGGAAGAGTATCTCAAGATGCTTGGCGTGCGGCTCATGCTGATGAAGGATCTTTTGAGCGATAACGGCACCATCTGGGTACACCTGGATTGGCACGGAATGCACTATGTAAAGGTCCTGATGGATGAGATCTTCGGCGAAAAGAATTTTGTCAATGAGATCATCTGGACATATAAGTCCGGCGGATCCTCGAAGTCTCATTTTGCAAGAAAGCACGATTCCATCCTGGTATATTCCAAGACTAAGAACTATTATCTGGATATCCCAAAGGAAAAGTCCTACAACAGGGACCTTAAGCCTTACAGATTCAAGGGAGTTGAGGAGTTCAAGGATGATTTTGGCTGGTATACGCTGGTAAACATGAAGGATGTCTGGCCCATCGATATGGTGGGAAGGACATCTCAAGAGCGAACCGGCTACGCCACACAGAAGCCTGAAGCTCTCATTGAAAGGATCCTTAAAGCCGGATCCAAAGAAGGGGACTTGGTCGCTGACTTCTTTGCAGGATCATCCACTTTGGCTAAGGTAGCGGACGATAACGGCAGGCACTGGATATGCTGTGATAACAGCGAGGTCGCCATTGAGAGTTCCATCCGCCGTCTTGAAAACAAACAGTTATCCATGATATAATATCAAACGAATTTGCGGACGCCTTATGGCGTCCGCCTTGTGTCCCGTTAGCTCAACGGATAGAGTGCCGGATTCCGAATCCGTAGATAGGGGTTCGATTCCCCTACGGGATACCAAAAGAAAGATGCACCCCATAGTGGGTGCATTTTTTCTTTTAATTCGATCGATTTGACCGCATTGGCCCGCAATGATACAATTATTGTAAAGGTCGGGATCTTATGGAGGTAGACTTATGAATCTGTTCAGAATAAAAGATAATGTTGAAAAGGATATTAGTTATCTCAATCTGGTTTCCCGTTATGAGTCGGTAAAACCGGGATACAGACAGGACCTGAGTGTTAATAGGGTCATTGAGTTTGTGTATCTTCCTGATGAGGAAAAGGTGGTTTTGCTCGGCAGCATGGATGGGACCTATCCCTATTGGATCTCAGAAACAGATATCAATGACATAGAGACCAACACAGCAGTGGTGGAAAGCATACTTCACGATGACTTTTCATCTTTTACTGCACTGAACGGAGAATTATTCCGGAAACTGAATGACTGTTACAAGCGCAGGATACTGGTATCAGGCGATAAAGTAAGTACGCCATTTGGTCACGGATATGCGAAAGATCAGCCGGAGTATTGGAGCAAGTTCATAGCCGGGGACATCTGCTCATATTATGATCGCCTCAAAAAACTCTGTACGGAAAGAGAACTGGATGGACGATACATCGAATTCCTGCAGGCTTATCTCAATAAGTTGGAGACGGCAACTACTTCCGATCCGGTAAAGGAATACGAAAACAAGAAGATATTGATGGATCTGATCAGATCAGAGGACTATCTCTTAGTATCGGATAACAGAGAGATCAGAGATAAATATATTCAGATAAGGAAAGTTATCAGCGAAATGTATAACAGCTATATGAGTATCGTTAGGTAATTGATACGGGATCATGGGACAAAAGTTTTTTGCTCTAAAAATGTATTTGGGCTGAAAAGGATGAATGAGGATGATATAATGCTATCATCTTAAAGAAGGTTGAGAGACGCAGGTTTATGGCCTGCGTTTTTTCGTCACTGGAAGGGAGGAAGAATTTGAGAAGAAAGGTGACGGGGATCATCATGATACTGCTGAGCATCGGCGCTCTCGGTTTCTGGGAAATATGGGGGAGGGAGAACTTAAGCTACAGGAACATACTGGTCTTCAAGGAACCTCATGAGGCATACACTGTGATCACTGATGAAATGCTGCAGGAGGTCAAGGTGGAGAATGCATCGCCTAAGGCTCTGAAGCCCGGGGATAAGAACAGGATCCTGGGGATGGAGACCAGGCAGTATGTGCCTGAAGGGCAAGAGTTGATAATTGAGTATTTCAGAGATCCGGTCTTTAGGACAGGACTCACCAGGGACAGCTACATCTTGAAAGTACCTGATGTATGGATCGTAAGCTGCCCTGAATCCATCAGAAGAGGCGACAAGGCCTTTTTTTATTTGGGAGAAGAGCTTTTGTGCGAGACAAGGGTAATTCATGTAAAAGACAGTTACGGCCAGGAGATCACGTATTCCGGCCTTGACAGGTACTATCCTACAGGCAGGATGAGCTTTATCGAGGTCTTGGTCAGTGCCGAAAACATGAGAAAGCTCAGCGGTCTTGCAGAAAAAGGTAACAGATTCACTATTATTTATGCGGAGGAAGAATATGAACGATAATGAAGATAATTTGAAAGAAACTTATTCGGAAAGCGGATTCGGCACGCTTTTGAGCGATGTTTTGAGATGCCTTGAGGAGGAGTGGAAGGTATCGGAGGATTCCGACCGGACAGACCGTCTGGAAACGGAAAAAAAGGCAATAATGGGCTATCCTGAGGAGGTAAACAAGGTAAAGGACAGCATCAAAAGAATAATCGGGGAAAACGGTTTTAATGAAATATACCCCCCTTGGTATAAGTCTGTCGAAGATGCTGTTTTTAACGAGCTTTTCGGCCTTTCCGGGATAGCCCCATGGGCCTATGACGAGACGGAGGAGTACAAAAGATCCTCATCCGCAAAACTCATCGGAGACAGACTGTATTGCCTGATAGACGGGAAGTCCGTCCTTCAGCCTCAGAGAATTTGTAAGGAAAGAAGGGAGCAGCTCAAGAGGACGCTGCTTCTGGCCACTCCTAAAGAAAGGCTGGAAAACGGATTTCATGAGGTGTATCTCAATAACGGTATCAGAGTCACCATATTTTCGGGAGACCGGACCAAGGAAGGGCAGGACATAATGGTCTTCAGAAAATACGTGCTGAATGACATGAAATTTGAAGATCTGGCTCAGCTAAAGACCATACCCGAAGAAAGTGTTGAACTTTTCAAGCTCATGGTGAAGGTCGGCTTCAATGTCATTTTTGCAGGCCCGGTCAGGTCCGGCAAGACGACTTTTCTAAGGATATGGCAGAGCTATGAAGACAGAGGTCTGGAAGGCCTGGCCATCGCCACCGACCCGGAGACAGACTGGTCTAAGATCATGGGAGATGCTCCAATGATGCAGATAGTAGCTGACGGAGAAGACCTCGAGAATATTACGAAACCAATTTTAAGGGGTGACAATGATTATGTTCTTCTGGAGGAGATGAGAGATGCGGTGGCCTTCAATATCGCTTTGGAGATCACTTCTCTCGGAACGAGGAGAAGCAAGGCTACGGTCCATACCATGTCCGCAGAGAGCCTGCCTTTTATGATGGCGGAAAAGATCCGTCACAGGTACGGCGGCGATACGAAGGATATCATAAGGAAGATCGTGGAGAATTTCGATCTGGTCTTTGAATTCCGTCAGATGGATGACAACAGGTCCATCAAAAAACTCACTGCCATAACACAGTACTACATCGATAAGACCACCGGAAAACCGGCATCTTTAAAGCTTATGAAGTACGATTTCAGCCAGGATAAATGGATATGGAACAGTGGGCTGTCATGTAAGACCAAAGAGATCCTGAGATCCCATCCGGAGGAGGGAAGAAAGATATACGGCATCCTTAAGAAGCTGGAGGAAGCTACCAGATGATGGCAGCCTTCCTTATCCTGGTACTTGCGGCAGGCGTGTTTTCTGCCACTTACGACTATATGAGGGATCTTTATGAGGCCATGGGCCTTATGGTCAAAAGATGGATAAAGTCTCTTAGGGAAACAGAACTGAATGACCGTGGAGAGACCTTTGAGAGAGTGCGTAGCCTGATGTGGATCACAATGGGTATGGGAAGCGATCTTGCAGTATGGCTGTTCTTTATTCTTTCAGTTCTGTCAGGCCTGGGGGTGCTGCTTACCATAGGGCTGAAATTAACAATGTGGCTTAGGATAGTGGCCGTGGTCACTTCATCCTTCATCCCGTATCTGATCCTTAAGGTCAGAATGGAAAAGATCCGTGTAAAAAGCTCTTTGGAAGGGGAGATACTCTTGTCTGAACTGACGGATAATTACAAGATATACTATTACAACATGAGAGAGGCTGTGGAGAAAACAGCGAGAAGTATAGAGGATGCGCCGAATTCCAAAAGGTTACTTGCGGACCTTTCCCGGGGACTTGAGAGAGCAAGCACAGAAAACTCTGTAAAGAGGCTCCTTACAGAGTTCAGCCTTTCTATAAACACCTCATGGTCGAACACATTGAATAATCTGATGTATTTCTCAATTCTGAAGGGAATAAGGGTCGAGGAGGCTCTGGAGGACCTGGAGACCACGATAATGAAGGCTAGAGAGGTCAGGGAGTATTCCAGAAGGCAAATGAATGAGCCAAGGCTAATGATAAGGTATCTGGTGCCGGGCTGTTATCTCCTTACATTTGTGAGCGGCATCAGGTTTTTTGGACTCGGAGCAGATGAGTTCATCCGGTATCAGTTCTACACAGAAACAGGTGCGACATGGTTCACGATCTTATTAATACTTTACATAATAAGTTATATGGCAAACTTATATTTTTCACAAAACAAGCTGGACTTGTAGAGGCTCAGGAAAGCGATCTGTACCATGCGGCCATTCTTCTTAAGGACCTTTGTATCGTAAGGAAGCATCATCCGGTATCCTTGGACTACATGCTGGAGGAACTTTCCATGGGTTCTGGGTCTCTCAGACCCGTATTTCAGAAGACTTTATCGCTATACAGGGCCCCGGACAGTTCTAAAGCTTTCAGATATTTTGCGGAAAGAATGGATTCAAAGTACGGCAGGAATTTCGCGCTGCTTCTTTCCAAAATGGACAAGATCGATCCTGCTGAACTGGTCACCCAGATCGACATATTCATCGGGGTCATCAGAGAAGTCAGGGTGACTGCCTCCATGAGAGCGGCTGAGAGGAGGGCTGCCTTATGCACGTTCCTGGCCGCATCTGCATGTTTTGCGGTCCTCATTGACTTTCTGGTGGTGGTCGTACTGACGGACACGCTGGAAAGCCTTAGGTTCCTATATTAATGGATTCAGAGGAGGTTTTAACTCATGAAAAATATAATAATCATCATCGGAACCATCATCCTGGGCACGGTGATAGTAAGCAATTTCATACTGGGACCGGACAATTCTCTGCTTTCTGCTGCGGAATCCGTGGTCTCCAACGGAACGACGCAAATAGAGGAGACTTTTAAAGGTTCCATACAGCAGCAACAGAATGAGGGCACAGAGGGATGAAGCAGATGATCATAACTGTGGGGCTTCTGATCCTCGGAACGGTCATATTCTCAATGATGATGAACGGACCGGACAGCTTGTATCAGGTGTCACAGGAGGCTGTAAACGCCGCAAAGGAGGTGTATGGATGCATGAATTTATCACAGCTGTGGCTTCAACAATCATTTTGTCTCTGTTTGTGATCCAGTTTGCGCTGTGTGAGAATCTGCTTTTGGAAATAACGGCTTGCGATAAGATCATAACTGAATACGAACAGGGAATTAATACAGAGGAACTTGATACCATAGAACTTAAGTCGAGACTGGAGATGGTGCCTAACGTGAAGGCTGATGTGTCGGAAGGAAGGGTGGATATTACCATAGATAATGTAGTGGTCCCTGTATGGAATCAGGGTGATAATTTTATTAAGGTGTCCCGGGAGCTTTCCTATGAAGAACATGATAATTACAATAGCTATAGTGCTTCTGATGAGTCTGCTCCTTGAGATACAGACTGATATGAATCTCATGGCATTAGGCAGACTTTCGGGTCGTTAGACTTGGGATTGTTTACAAAAGCTGTCTTTCGTGTTACTATATCGCAGTAATAAGGCTAAGCTTTCTTGGGATCTGATATGCCAAGGGAAAGGAATTATCAAATGGGAATCACTGTAGGAATAGATATTGGAGGAAGTACCACTAAGATAGTCGGTTTCAGAGGGGCCGAGATGTTGTCTCCGGTCCAGATCTCATCTAATAATCCGGTGGCGTCGATCTTTGGCGCATTTGGGAAATTCCTTTATGATAATATGCTGAACCTTGAGGATGTCAGCCAGGTGAACCTTTCGGGAGTAGGGGCTTCCGGTGTGGACAGACCGATATATGGTCTTCCAACATTCAAGGTGGACGAATTCACTGCCAATGGTCTTGGGGGATCATATTTCGCCGAAGGAAAAGATCATTTCATGGTAGTCAGCATGGGAACCGGAACATCCTATGTAGGAGTAGAGAACGGTGTTCCCAAGCATCTTGGAGGAATCGGCATAGGAGGAGGCACCATAGTGGGGCTCTCCAAATATATACTTAATACAAATGAGATAGACAGAATCGAAGAGATGGCCTCAGTCGGTAATATCTGCAGGATAGACCTTCAGGTAGGGGATATCTCCAAGGAGCAGCTTCCGGGTCTGAGAGAAGACACCACTGCGTCAAGCTTTGGAAAATCTTCATCCAGAGCTACCCAGGAAGACAAGGCTGCAGGCATAATCCATATGGTGCTGGAAGATATATTCCAGACTGCCGCACTGATAGCCAATGGAATCGGAATCACGGATTTCGTCATGATAGGTGCTCTCACCGACATGAAGGAGTGTGAGAGGGTGGCAGATGGCGTCAAGGTCCTGTTCCCACAGTGCAATTTCATCATTCCTGAAGACGGGGAGTACGGTACGGCTATCGGAACCGCTCTTGCCAAGGAAGGAAGCTTGAAAGAGATAAAATAGATCGAGAAATAGAAAAGGGGCCGCAAGGCCCCTTTAAAAATCCTAAATTTTGACTGATCTAAACGTTGAACAGGAAGTTTACTATATCTCCGTCCTTCATTACGTATTCCTTTCCTTCAGAGCGGAGCAGACCGGCCTCTTTAGCTTTAGCCATGGAGAAGCCTACTTCTTCAAACTTGTCATAAGCAATGGTCTCGGCTCTTATGAAGCCTCTTTCGAAGTCTGTGTGTATCTTGCCTGCTGCCTGAGGAGCCTTGGTTCCGTTTTTGATGGTCCAGGCTCTCGCTTCATCTTCACCTGCAGTGAGGAAGGAGATGAGGTTAAGAAGCTTGTAGGATGATTTGATCAGCTGATCAAGGCCGGATTCTTCGATACCCATTTCCTCCAGGAACATGGCTTTTTCTTCGTCGTCGAAATCGGCAACTTCAGCTTCGATCTCGGCACAGATGACGACGCACTGGGAATCTTCTGAATCGGCTATTTCACGGACTATCTGTACGTAAGGGTTGGAGTCTGCTTCAGAGACACCGGACTCATCCACATTTGCCACATATATGATGGGCTTATATGAGAGGAGACCAACTGTCTTGATAAACTCGGCTTCTTCCTCGTCAAGATCCATGGCTCTGGCGTTTACGCCCTCAGCCAGCTGGTCATAGACGCGTTTGAGAAGTTCAGCTTCCCAGGTGGCGGTCTTATCGTACTTAGCCTGCTTCTCAGTCTTTGCGATCCTTCTTTCAAGGATCTCCATATCGCTTAAGAGAAGCTCAGTATCGATGGTCTCGATGTCGGACCTTGGATCAATTTTGCCGTCTACATGGACGATGTTATCATCTTCAAAACACCTTACCACGTGGACGATGGCATCAACTTCTCTGATGTGGCCAAGGAACTTGTTTCCAAGACCTTCACCTTTGGATGCTCCCTTGACCAGTCCTGCGATATCGCAGAATTCGATGGTGGCATAGATGGTCTTCTTTGAATTGAACACCTCGTGGAGTTTGGTGACCCTCTTATCGGGGACGGTGACCATTCCTACGTTGGGTTCGATGGTGCAGAAGGGGTAGTTGGCGGCTTCGGCACCGGCTTTGGTTATGGCATTGAACAATGTGCTCTTGCCTACGTTAGGCAATCCTACGATTCCAAGTCTCATATGAGCTGCTCCTTATTGTTATTGTGATTCCGCAGGTCTTCTGTCCAGCGGGTATTTTTTGCGCAAAAATTGGTATGCGATGAATGCTGCTATCAAGATCACGATGCTTATGACCTGTGCCTGCCTTAAAGGCCCTATCATGAGGCTGTCGGTCCGGAGACCTTCCACGAAGAATCTCTCAAAGGAATACAGCATGAAGTACAGGCATATTATCTGTCCCTTGAAGGATCTCTTGGTGTTTGAGAAAACCATAAGGAAGACAAACAGCAGGAAGCACCAGATGGATTCATAGAGGAAGGTGGGATGGTATCCGACTCCGTCTATGATCTGAGCCCAGGGAAGGTCAGTCTCAATGCCGTGTGCCTCTTCGTTGAAGAAGTTTCCCCAGCGGCCGATGGCCTGCCCGAGGGCAATGACCGGAGCCAGAACATCAAGTATATCCAGAAGATTCTCTTTGTCGTGTTTTGCGACCAGATAGGCTGTAAGCACCCCGAGGATCAGGCCGCCGTGAATGGCAAGTCCGCCGTTACGGGTGTTTATGATCTCTCCCAAGTTTTGCTGGTAATATGACCAGTTAAAGATAACATAGTAGAGCCTTGCACCCACCAGAGAGGAGGGGATGAGCCAGATTATCAGGTCAAGGAACGTATCGGGCTTCAAGCCGAACTTCGGAGCTCTTTTGTAGCAAATAAGGGTGCCAAGAAGGAAAGCAAAGCCGATCAGCACGCCATACCACATTATATCTATTCCGAATACCGTGAAGCACACTCTTCCCGGTGAAACCATATATGTGATCTCCTTTCATATCGATATCAGTTATCCTATCATTTTTTGAGAATTTTGTCCACTTGTTGGAACAAACCGATGACAAAACATGTTCGATGTGGTAATGTTATGTGTGACAAATTTGTATTAGCTTTAAGAAAGGGAACTCACGTATATGGTTTTTGAGAACAAAAGAGTATTTAAAACATTGATCACAGTTGCATTGCTGGTATTAGCGATGGCTGTGTTTGCAGGCTGCGGTGGAGCAAAGGGACCCTTTGATCTGGACAGCGTATCACTGGCCAACTCCTTAGTTGAAGATGTCAGCTATGAGAGCGAATTGATGCAGGTGAATGCGGACTCCGTAAGTTCATTTCTGACTCTTCCGGACTACAAGGAAGGATATTTCTTCATTGCCAGCGGGGCTTGTACAGACTGCTTCGGCGTATTTGAGTTCACAGACGATGAGGCTGCAATATCCGCTGAGGATGCTGTAAAAATGTACTTCAAGGATCTGGCTGATGCGTATGAGAAGTACGATCCGGAAGAAGCAAACAAGGTATCTGACAAGAATGTCCTTATGAGGAAAGCCAATATCCTTGCATTCTGCGTAACAGACGACAACGATAATGCCAAGGAACTTATAAAGGCCGCTTTTGATCAGGCCAAGGAAGTTGAACCTGAGGAGGATGCAGAGACTTCAGAAGAACCGGAGGAGCAGCCTGAGGAGGAAACAACTGACAGCACTGAAGTTGCAGTGGACGAAAAGACTTATCCCGTCATAAACGCCACAGGAGATCTGAGCTATAGCGGATTCATCGCTATAATCGGTGACGCAGCATTTGAGATATATGATTATGTGGAAGGAACTGCCGCACGCTACTGCGATATCGTAAACTATGCAGCAGACCAGCTTAAGGGAAGCGCCAATGTTTATGCTATGATTGTGCCCACATCTGCGGGTATCACCGTCCCCGATGCATACAAGGATCAGATGAAGGGATCAAATCAGCGCACCGCACTGGACAACCTTTATTCCAAGTTCAATGATAACGTTATCAATCTGGACATCTATGATCATCTCATGGAGAACAGAGATAAGTATATCTATTTCAGAACGGACCATCACTGGACCAGCATGGGAGCATACTATGCCTACGAGGTATTTTGCGACGCAAAGGGCTTACTTCCCATCTCTTTGGACAGAAGACCTGCGAAGGATATGGGAAGCTACCTTGGAACCTTCTACTATGACACCAAGAGTGCTGCGCTTCAGGCAAATCCCGATGATCTGGTTGCATATTATCCGATCTCCAATTCTTACATGGTCGGAAAGGACGGAGATGGAAACGATGCGAAGAAAGAGATCATACCTGATTACAGCAACTATGATATTTCTTTCAAGTACAATTCCTTCATTGGCGGTGACGGAGACTTCAGAGTACTGGTAAATGAGGACCGTCAGGATGATTCAGCATGCCTTGTGATCAAGGAATCCTTCGGAAACTGCTTCGTTCCTTACCTTGTGGACCACTATCACATGGTGATCGTTATGGACTACAGATACACATCTGTAAACGCCATAAACTATGCAAAAGAGCATGGTATCAAAGATGTGATCTTCGTGAACAACATCGGGATGACCAGGTCATCATATCTTGTTGGAAAACTGGACACAGTGATAAGGGGATAGTATAGATTCAGTTTAATACGATAATCAAACGGCATTTCATATGCCGTTTTTTTATACACAAAATACACAATATTTCAAAAGGGAAAAGGAGAGAGAAATGAAATTCAAAAAACTATTAGCAAAGACTGCGGTGTCCGCAGCGGTAATGGCGATGGCATTATGTCCTGCATCAGTATCGGCATCGATCCAAGCTTCGTCTATGCCTTCAGCTGAGGACACACAGACTATTGCGGTGACCAACATCGAACATGGTGCCACGGTCAAGGCCTACAAGATCGCAGATGCCGGCTATTCATCTGCTGGACTTACAGGATATGAAACGGTTGCAGGAGTTTCCATCGCAGATCTTGAAGAGCCCACACTGGAAGAAGTGCAGGCCATTACCTGCGATATCCAGGATGGGAGCCTTGTTCTGCCTGCACTGGAGCTCAGCGATGTGACACCTGCGGACTCTCATCAATTGGGCGACGGGTCCAGTGCATGCACCTACAGATCCGGTGACCTGGGAGCCGGAATGTATCTAGTGCTGGTCAAGGGTGTTAGCGGAAACATCTATAATCCTGCCATCGTATCCATTGGATATGACAATGAATCCAAGATATGCGCAGGCTCACTTGATATGAGCACAGGAAGCTGGACAGTTACAGGGGGAGTCACGGAGGTCAAGCATTCTAAAGTTACGGTGACCAAGGAAACAGAAGATGGTATCAGATCTTTTTCATACAATGACACCATTGATTACGTGGTCACCACAGCCATACCCAGCTATGATGAGTCCGTCTACAAAAACGTGACATTCAGAATGGTGGATACGGCAGATCCCGGACTTACATTCAATGAGAGCTCTGTGTCCGTTGAGGACGCAGCAGGAACTGTAGTGGATAAGACAAATTATGAGGTAAGCCTTACCGGCCAGACCCTGACGGTAGACTTTAAATCGGCCTGGGTACTTTCCCATGGGGGCACATCGGTGACCATTAAGTACGAAGGAATCCTCAATGAAGATGCGGGACTGGACTTCCAGGGAAACTATAACAGGGTGAAGATAGTCTATTCAAACGATCCATCATCTCAGGGAGGAGCAACGGCATATGATGATCCCTCTGATCCGGGAAGCCCCAAGGCAGAATCTGTAGTGTACTCATTCGATCTGAGCTTTACCAAGGTGGACTCAAAGGATAGTGAACTGGCCCTCCCGGGGGCAGGATTCAGTCTTACAGGCACCAATACAACAGGAGACGATGTTTCATACTTGGAGTCTTCAAATGATGATGGTATCGTTCACTTCTCCGGTTTGTCAGAGGGCACATACACCATGAGAGAGACAAAGGCCCCGGAAGGATATGCAGTTAACCAGAATACCTACACGGTCACAATAAGTCCTGTATACGGCTCAGACAAAACACTTTCCAGCTATACAGTCACCATTACTGATCAGGATGGAAATGATTTTATGAATAAAACGTATACTTCCACTCCTTTGGCTGATGGTAAGGACGGGAACATCCCAAACACTGCATTTAAAAATCTGCCCGCAACAGGTGGAACAGGCACGGTGATCTACTCGATCATAGGTATTACTGCCATCCTTGCAGGAACCATCCTTGTGACTGGGAGAAGAGCTTCAAGACCTGAGAAAGGATGAGAAGGAGAAGGACAGATCTCAGCCATGGGAAGGCAAATAGACCAATGATGATCATGATCCTGGCCCTTTATGTTGCCGGAGCAGCTTTCGTTTTTTATCCTACGGTAAGCAACCTGATCAACCGCGAAAGGAATCTCAAGGTGGCGGTGGCATATGAAGATGCCATATCTGACGCTGGAAAAGATGAAAATGATTCAATGTACCTTGAAGCACTGGCATACAACAGTACCCATAAAAGAAACTATGTGAAGGATGCATTTTCAGATGACTGCCATGATGGGCTTTCAGATTCCTACTCAAGTCTTCTGGACCCGCAGGGTACAGGGGTAATGGGATATCTGGATGTACCGAAGATAAACGAGACTTTGGCCATTTATCATGGAACGGGGGAAGAGGTGCTGGAGAAGGGTGTTGGATACATAGAAGGCACCTCTCTTCCCGTAGGAGGTTTGGGAAGCCACTCCGTACTATGCGCTCATAGAGGGCTGCCTTCAGCAAGATTGTTTACGGACTTGGATCAACTGGAGGAGGGTGACAGATTCTACATCCACGTTGTGGATCGCATCCTGACATATGAGGTGGATCAGATAACGGTAGTGGAGCCTGATGAGATCGAGGCTCTAAAGATAGAACCCGACAAAGACTATGTGACCCTTCTGACTTGTACACCCTACGGCATCAATACCAAAAGGCTTCTGGTCAGGGGAAAGAGAGTTCCAAATGAAGTGCAAAGGACAGATCCGGTGGATGACGCAAAACATGGGCTTCCGCTGTACCTTACCATGCTCATCATAAGTTTATCTGCAGTGGTTTTAATAACAATATCTATAACATCAAAAAATAGACAGGAGAGTGAATGATGTATGGAGGAATCAATAACAAGAAACATATCAGGATCGCCATAGCTTTGGCGATCTTTTTTATAGCCCTCTTTCCCTGCTATGTATTGGCGGAAGGGAAGACCGGTAGCCTGGAGATTTGCTACAGGGTAAGTGATGGAGGTAAAGTCACAAATATAGATGGGGCAGTGTTTGGTATTAAGAGAGTAACGGACTACGAAGGGAAGCTGCCTTCAGAAGGTAATAAGGAACAGGTGAACCTTTTTAAATTGTCAGCTGAAGAAACGGCTCTGTTGGCCGAAGAACTCTCAAAAGGAAGGGATGACTGGGACATCCAAGGAACCACGGACAAGGATGGAATCATAAGATTTCCGGACCTTGAGACGGGCATATATCTTGTGACTCAAACAGGAGGAAAGGGAATGTCTCAGAAGTGTGAAACCGCGAAGCCCTTTTTGATATCGGTTCCAAGCGAAGAAGGCTATGACGTAGTCTGCTACCCCAAGACAACTATTTTAAAGGATAAGGTCAATCCCAAGACAGGAGATGAAATGGGATTAAGAGGTGAGACCGTATTATTAATTTCATCGGTGATGCTTCTTGTAGGCCTGTTGATCTCAAGAAGTGAGGAAGGAGGTAGCAAGGTATGATGAAAAAGATAATTGTGATAATGTTTGCCTTAGTGCTGACCCTATTGCCTATCACTTCGGTTTTTGGAGAAGACGATCCTTTGGCAGGAAAAAGTGTGCCTGCCTTTACTCCCGGGATCTATTCCGAAGGTGATCTTGTTCTTGACAGGACAACGGGTGTGGAAAATGTGACCGGCTATGATTATATCTACGGCAACCCCGCTTCTTCAGACAAGATTTCAATCGATCTTCTAAACACAGAGCTATTTCAGCTGAAAAGGTACTATTACAAGGGTGGTCTTCACGATTGCTATATGACCTCACTTATCTATACGGGAGGAGGCTTCGGAGACAATACCGAGTCCAAGGAGATACCGGGAGATATAGCGATGGTCAGGATCGCTGATTCTGTTAAGAACGGAGCCGGCGACAGATTTGACCTGATCCTTTTGATCAAGAATCTGATCATTACGCCTGACCCGGCATACTGCACAAGGGACCCCTTGGTAGGAGTCAATCTGTTCTATTATCAGGAGAAAAATGACCCTATTATATCGACTAATCCTACGGCCTATGACAATTACGGTTCTACGACCCATGCTCCCACTTCATACGGAAGATATAAGGTGGAGTACGAGTATGAATTCAGAGTCGTTATGCCGGGAACTGATGATAATGCTCCAAAGGGATCCCTTCTTTACGGATCAAGAGATTTCGATTCATATTTAGAGGGTTACAACATAATATCCGGAGTGTTAAGCGGAACCAACAGGGAGGAACCGACGATCTATATGGAGCCGAATACCATCACGGATGTTTCTTTTGATAGAGCAAAAAACTGCTACCGGATATGCGGAACTGTTGCGGATGAAAACACCTGGAGATCGGGTTTTGCTGCGCTGTTCGACTCTACCGGAAGCACCCTCAGATGGTTTGGCTTCAGGTCTCTTGGAACCACCATCATCGGTCAGGAGGCCTATGAATTCGCCAAGTACTATAATGTGAAGGGAAAGATCATAAGAGGAGAAGGCAGTATCGACCCTGTGGATGTTACGGTATCCTGCGGGATGAACGTAAATTGCGTTATAGATCCTGCGGACGAATACTATATCTCTGCCGTAAGACTATATTCAGTGGGCCCTCATTCCAGGGAGACCCTGGTCCGAAGCTATAGTGCAAATGAGGTGATGAATTCAGATCCTTATATTATGCCTATTACCAATATTCAGCAGGACTATCGGTATGAGGTGGAATTTGACAGAAAGTACAGGATCGATCTTACGGTAATAAATGGCCGAGCAGGGGATTCGGATACAGAAAGTGAAGCATCATACTGGGTGGCCCCGGGAGGAAGGGTGGACCTAACGTACCATGGAAACGAAGGATACGTACTTAAGAGCATGGATGTGGACGGGACGCAGATAGACACATCCGGCCACGAAGAAGGCTACACTTTTGAGAATGTGCAGGCCGACCACCATGTAACGGTAACTTATGGTAAAAGGTATACTGTATCAACTGCCGTGACCAATGGAACCATCACAGATGATCTGTCACTATGGGAAGGAGAGGACGGACTGGTAGAATATTCACCTGATCCCGGACATCACCTAAGCACAGTCACGGTGGATGGTGAATCTCAGGATATATCTCTTTATACCGACTCATATCAGTTCAACGATATCCATAGTGACCACAGCATAGAGGTGGTGTACGTGTCAAACCAAACTGTACTTTCAAAGGTGGATGAATATGGTGACCTCCTTTCCGGAGCAGAACTTCAGCTATGTGACAGCGAAGGGACTGTACTGGATGAATGGACCACCACGGAAGATGATCATTCAGTCTTTTCCTTAGCAGAAGGAACGTATTACTTGATCGAAAAGTCTGCGCCTCCAGGATATCTTGCATCTGAAGATGTAGAATTCGAAGTGGACAGGGAAGGTAACACAATAGTGGGCGGAGTACCGACTGATAAGGTTGTCATGGTTGATGTGAAGATGCACGGCCTTCCTGATACCGGCTCAAATGGTATGGTATTTCATATTGTCACCTTGGGAGTACTTCTCAGTATGCTATCGACTGTCACCATGCTGACCAGAAGGGCATAGGACCTATTACGGGCGGCTGCTGCCGCCCGGGTTTTTTTATTTTAGTATAATTAATATCAAAATTTTAGATAAAAAATGATTGACAAGGCACTTGGAATTTAGTAATATAATCCTTGCAGTCCGTGAGGCTGATAGGTGAGGCGGCGTGGCTCAGTTGGCTAGAGCACTCGGTTCATACCCGGGGTGTCACTGGTTCGAATCCAGTCGCCGCTACCATTTTTTTCAATCATAGTGTGGGAGTTTAGCTCAGCTGGGAGAGCATCTGCCTTACAAGCAGGGGGTCACAGGTTCGAGCCCTGTAACTCCCACCACATGGCCAAGTAGTTCAGTTGGTTAGAATGCCAGCCTGTCACGCTGGAGGTCGTCGGTTCGAGCCCGATCTTGGTCGCCATTTTTCGAACTTAATAATATGGTGGGTATCGTCAAGCGGCTAAGACCCAGGGTTGTGGCTCCTGTATTCGTGGGTTCGAATCCCACTACCCACCCCATTTTTTTGTTTATTGGGGTATCGCCAAGCGGTAAGGCAACGGATTCTGATTCCGTCATTCGCAGGTTCGAATCCTGCTACCCTAGCCAATATTCAGCCGGACAGCATAGCCCGGCACCATGGCGACATAGCCAAGTGGTAAGGCAGAGGTCTGCAAAACCTTTATCCCCCGGTTCAAATCCGGGTGTCGCCTCCACGAGAGAAGACCTGTTCCAAGTGAGCAGGTCTTTTTTTATTCTTTTGCGATTATTTGCGGACAGTTCGCAATTCAATACCGTTTTGTCGCAACAATAACCTTGCCGACAGTTTTGCCGATTTAGTATAATAAAGCTGCAATAATGAGATTTTAACACTCTATATATTTATGTCGGTCACAGATCGAATAATGGGAGGAACTAAAATGCTTAATGAACGTCTTCAGAAAATGCGCAACAAACTTTGGGATTCAAGACCCTGCATCACTTCTGAAAGGTTAGTGCTTCAGACTGAAGCATATAAAAAATTCGCAGGAGAGGCTGTGCCCATCTTCCGTGCCAAGGTCGTCAACTACATCATGGAGCACATGACAACACTCATCATGGAAGACGAACTCGTGGTAGGCACACCTACCAATAAATTTTTAGGAGCCAATCTTCATCCGGAATTTCAGTCCAGCACCAAATTCTATCTTGAAGAACTTGACGAGTTCCCGGTAAGAACTAAGGACCCCTACGATGTCTCACCTGAGGACAGAGAGAAGATCCTTGAGTGCCTGCCTTATTGGGAAGGAAAGGCCATGCAGGATATCGCCAAGTCCGCACTTCCCAAGCACACTGTTGAGTGCATGGAGGATGACATAATCACAGTTGGCCTCACCAACGGAGTATCCGGTGAGACCACCTGCGACCATGAGAAACTTCTCACCGTAGGACTCAAAGGATATATGGAAGAGTGCCAGAGAAACATCGATGCGTTGTATCCCAAGTGTCAGCTTGACGAAGAGAAGAAGAACTTCTGGCAGGCCTGCATTATTCAGTGCCAGGGCCTGATCACATATGCCCACAGAATGGCTGATGAGGCTGAACGTCAGGCTGCGGAATGCACCGACGAGAAGAGAAAGAAAGAACTGCTCATGATCGCAGAGAACTGCAGAGTGGTTCCTGAGAATCCTCCTAAGACATTCTGGCAGGCTCTTCAGATGATCTGGTTCGCCCACGTTTACTTCCACATCGAAGTGTGCACGACAGCCAATGGATTCGGCAGATTCGACCAGTACATGTGGCCGTACTATAAGAAGGATGTCATCGACGAAAAGAACATCACCCAGGAAGAAGCTCTTGAAATGCTTCAGTGCTTCTACCTTAAAGCTTGTGAAGTATTCGAAGTCCGTGACCGCTGGTATGCTACTTCCTTTGCAGGATACCCCATGTGGGAGATCCTTGTTGTAGGCGGCCAGACTCCGGATGGTAAGGATGCTACCAACGAGCTTTCCTACCTCTGCCTTGAAGCTGCAAATCAGCTCAAGACCACTCAGCCCGTTATGGCTGTCAGAGTATGGGACGGCACACCTGAAGACCTTATCAGGAAAGGTTGCGAGATGATCCAGGATGGACAGGCCAACCCGGGATTCTTCAACGACAACACAGCTATAAAGATGGCTCTTGGAAAGGGCTGCACCATTGAAGAAGCTCGCGACTGGACCATAGTAGGCTGCATCCAGCCTGGTCCCGGCGGCGGATCCACCGATGGTTCTCCTGACGCAGGCTATGTCAACATGGGCAAGATGGTCGAGTTCGTACTTCATAACGGCGTGGACCCGGATACAGGCAAACTCATGGGCCTTAAGACAGGAGATCCCAGAGAATTCAAGGATGTTGAGGACCTTAAGACTGCTCTTAAGAAGCAGATCCTTCATCACTACAGAATGGTATGTGACGGATACAACGTCATGCAGAGCATGCACCAGACCAGGTATCCGGTGATTTTCGCAGGTATGCTTACCAAGGGCTGCGTTGAAAGCGGACGTTCAGTTCAGCACGGAGGAGCCAAGTACACCACAGCCGGACTTTACATCACAGGTGCTGCTAACCTTGCTGACTCCATCGCAGCCATCGACACCTGCGTCTTCAAGGATAAGGACATCACCATGGACGAGCTTATCCGGGCCTGCGATAACAACTTCGAAGGTCAGGAGCGTATACGTCAGCTTCTTCTGAACAAGCCGCCTAAGTTCGGTAACGACAACGAGTACGTTGACGGCATCTACCGTGAGATGATGCACTTCATCGCCGATAACGTTCAGAAGTGGCCTGATGCCAGAGGAGGATGGTATTCCTTCAACGTTCACTCTCAGACAGTAAACGTATCCCACGGTCTGGTGACAGGTGCAACTCCCGACGGACGTAAGAAGGGCGAACCCTTCTGCGACAACGCTTCACCCATGATGGGAAGAGACGTTAGCGGTCCTACAGCTACAGTTAAGTCCGTAGCAGCCATGGATCAGAGCGCCTTCCATGACGGAGCTTTATTCAACCTCCGCTTCGACCCCAGAGGAGTTCAGGGAGAAAGAGGACTTGCCAACATCGAGGGAGTCATCAAGACCTTCTTCAAGGAGGGTGGCGAGCACATCCAGATCAACGTTGTTGACACAGATACTCTTAAGGATGCTCAGATCAATCCGGAAAGGCACAAAGGTCTTATGGTACGTGTGGCAGGTTACATGGCCTACTTCACAGAACTTGACAAGAGCGCACAGGACACCATCATCTACCGTACAGCTCACTTTGAGCCTGAAAGCAACAAATAAATCAGATCTAAGGGCCGTTCCTTAAGGGACGGCCTGTTTTTTATAAAGGAGTCGCGTTTTTTGCGCAAAAGATATATAATCGAGGCAACTGATATTTCGTATACAGAAGGGAGAAGTCATGCAAAAGATCCAAGTCGACGATTTTATGAAGGTCAAGTATCTGTCTTCACTGACATATTCACCGGACGGCAGCAAGATAGCCTACGTAATAAGCAACGTATCGGAGGACAAAAAGGGCTATGAATCCAACCTGAGGCTGATCCAGGGCAAGGATGACAAGGCCATGATCAACGATGGCAAAGTGGGCCAGTTCTATTTTGAGGATAACGATCACATTCTTTTTGCGTCTGAGAGGGGAAAGGACAAAGATGACGAGGAACCGAAGGACATCAAGACGGTCCTCTACAGGCTTCCTCTCAATGGCGGAGAGGCTGAGAAGGCTTACGAGCTTCCCTTGAACGTCGAGGATATAAAGTTCCTTGGAAACGGTGACATGCTGTTAAAGGCTGAGACTCTCGTGGACTATCCTGACCTCTACCTCATGGAAGGAGAAAAGAGGAAGGCTGTACTGGAGACTCTCAAAGATGAGAAAGATTACGAGGTCCTGACTCAGTCCCCGTTCTTCGCCAACGGGGTGGGTTTCATATCAGGAAGAAGAACTTCACTTTACCTCTACAGCAAGGCTAACGGCAAGCTTAAAAGGCTCACCGAAAAGTATATGGACATAGGGAACCTTGTGGTTAATGGAAAAGATGTCTACTTCTCAGGAGTTTCCTTCAGGGCCAAAATGCCGAAGTTTGAAGGGATCTATCATCTGGATCTTGAGACCCTCAAGGTCGAGAGAATCTTAAAGCCCATGCTCATGGTCTATGACATTGGCCTTGTTGATGGAAAGCTGATGATCTGCGGTACCGACGGGAAGAAGTGGGGAGATAATCAGGATCCCTGGTTCTATACCCTTGACCTCAAGACCGGTGAACTTAAGGTCATATGCGAGGCCGATGACAATATTGAGGCCGGCATCATCGGTGACATTGAATACGGCGGGACCCGTTTCATAAAGACTGAAGGAAAGTATATGTACTTCCCGTCCCTCGTAAGAGACCGCTGCGTCCTTAAGAGAGTAGGCCTTGACGGCAAGATCGAGACCGTCATCTCCAAGGAAGGCTCCGTAAATGATTATGACGTCTTCGGGGACAATGTGGTATTCATGGGAATGTTCGGTCAGGACCTTCCGGAAGTATTCATCAAGGATGGGGCAAGGACCCGCAGGGTGACATCCTGGAACAGGGAAGTTTTCAAGGACTGCTATGTGGCAAAGCCCAAGGCTCTCAAGACCCAGGTGGGCGAAGAGACCGTGGACGGATGGGTGCTTCTTCCGGAGGATTTCGATGAAAACGGAAAATATCCTGCCATCCTTGATATTCACGGCGGACCCAAGTGCGCCTACGGAACCATCTATTTCCACGAGATGCAGTATTGGGTAAATAAGGGCTATGTGGTCATGTATTGCAATCCTCACGGCTCCAACGGCAAGGGTAACGCCTACGCCAGCCTGGATATGAGATGGGGCGGCATTGACTATGAGCACATCATGGCATTCGTGGACAATGTCCTCGATAAGTATCCTGCGATAGATACCAAGCGCGTCTGCTGCACAGGCGGATCCTACGGCGGGTACATGTCCAACTGGATCATGGGACACACCGACCGTTTCTGCGCCATTGCCACTCAGAGGAGCATCTCTAACTGGGTGACCATGTATGGAGTAAGTGATATTCCGCCCATCGCCTGCGGCGAGACCTGCAATACTGATCCTTACAGTGAAAAGGGCATCAAGCAGATGTGGGACGTTTCACCCTTAAAGTACGTGAACAATGCCAAGACACCCACTCTGTTCATCCATTCTGACGAGGACCACAGATGTCCCATAGAGGAGGGATACCAGCTGTTCACGGCTCTGGTATACAAGGGAGTTCCAGCCAAGATGGTTGTCTTCCATGGTGAGAACCACGAACTGTCAAGAACAGGTAAACCACACCACAAGCTGAGAAGATTGAACGAGATCACAGGCTGGTTCGATAAATACACGAAATAGCGCAAAAAATCTGCCGGAGGCTTTCCGAAAGGAAGGCCTCTTTTTTGCATTTTTTGAGGGGAGCATATTGACTTTATTAAGATAAAGCGATAGAATTAAGGCAAGATGTGAATCTAAATTCACGAGATGAATATCAAATATTTTCCATAAGTTACAGGAGGACATTTATGGCTTATAACGGATTTGCGATCGATAAGTATCCCGATGCAGATATCATAAACAGAAAACTGGATGCTCTCATCCAGCTTCCGGTCTACGGTATCAAGCCGGAGGCACTTGAAGAGTACGTTTCTGAGTATTTTGAGAAGAAATGCGCAGGTTCCAAGGAGAGAATAACAGAGGCTAGGGAGATAATACCCGGAGGAGTCCAGCACAATCTGGCCTTCAATTATCCGTTCCCCATAGTTATTACTAAGGCAAAGGATGCCAAGCTTTACGATATCGACGGAAACGAGTATTACGATCTCCTTCAGGCAGGAGGACCGACGGTGCTGGGGAGCAATCCGGATGTTGTAAGGGAACAGGTAATAGACCTGCTCAACACATGCGGACCATCCACTGGACTTTTCCATGAGTATGAATACAAGTTGGCCGCTAAGATATCCGAACTGGTTCCTTCAGTGGAGATGTTCAGGATGCTGGGCTCCGGCACAGAAGCCTGCATGTGCGCCCTGAGGGTGGCAAGGCTCAAGACCGGTCACCTCAATGTTCTCAAGATGGGCGGAGCCTATCACGGTTGGTCCGATCAGCTGGCCTACGGCATCAGGATCCCGGGAACCAAGGGACTCCAGTCAAGAGGAATACCGTCCTACGTATTCGGTCATACAGACGAATTCTTCCCCAATGATCTGGATGATCTGGAGAGGAAGTTAAAAAGGAATAAGTTAAGAGGCGGCACAGCTGCAGTCTACGTTGAGCCTGTGGGACCTGAGAGCGGCACCTGGCCGGTTTCCAGAGAGTTCATAAGAGGCTGCGAGGAGCTGGCTCACAAGTACGGGGCACTTCTCATCTTCGATGAAGTGGTTACAGGATTCCGTATTGGTACAGCAGGAGCCCAGGGTTATTTCGGAGTGGATCCGGACCTCACAGTTTTCGGAAAGGTCATTGCAGGAGGATACCCGGGAGCAGGCGGCCTGGGCGGACACAGAGACTGCATGCAGCATCTGGGCGCCGGCCTTGATTCATCCGGCAAGAAGATCAAAAAAGCTCTCTGCGGAGGCACCATGGCAGCCACACCTATCTCCAGCTGCGCAGGATACTACACCATCTGCGAGATCGAGAAGACCAATGCCTGCGAGAAGGCCGGCAGAATGGCAGACAGACTGGTGGCCGGCATCAAACAGTCCGTTGAAAAATACGAACTGCCATTCGTAGTATTCAATCAGGGATCCATCTGCCACGTGGATACGGTGGGCACCATGCACTATTCCATCGACTGGTCCAAGCCCTGGAAGCTTCCTGAAGTTCTGAAGCAGACAGGCAGACGTCAGATCGAGATGGAACACATCGGAGCCGCATACATGGCAGAGGGTATCGTGACCCTGGCAGGCTCCAGACTTTATACATCGGCAGCCTACAATGAGGAAATGATCGATGATGTCATTGCCAGATTCGACAGAGTATTCTCGAAGTGCGGCAGACTGGACTGATCCATAAGGAGGACGAGATGGCATATACAAAAGAAGAGGCATCGAGACTGGTCATCGATGCAGGACTTAAGCTTATAGAGGAAGGCCTCATCGCCAGGACCTGGGGGAACATCTCCGCCAGGATCTCAGAGGACAGCTTTCTTATCACACCCTCGGGAAGAGCCTACGACAGCCTGACACCGGAAGATCTGGTGGAGGTCAGGATCAAGGATTGTTCCTACGAGGGAGACATAAAACCTTCCAGCGAGAAGGGCGTTCATGCGGCAGTATATGGTCTTAGGCCGGAGGCTGAATTCGTCATCCATGCCCACTCCGTAAACGCATCTTCCATCAGCATCCTTCAGGAGGACATCAAGATCACACGTCTTGAAAGCGATCTTCCCGGTGGAGTGATCCCTACGTCAAGATACGCCATGACCTCCACAGATAAGCTGGTAAAGAATGTGAGCGCTTCTCTTAAGAAATATCCCAAGGTCAAGGCGATGCTCCTTCCTTACCACGGAACACTTTGCTTCGGCGGATCTTTTGAGGAAGCCATGGCGGTCACAAGGGAACTGGAAAAGACTGCAGGAAAGTTATTCGAGAGGCGCACCGGGGACAAGATCCGTCCCTACAACCTCAAAAACAATACACTGTACAAGGGATGTTTCGGCGGAAAAGACAGCGCGACTCACGTTATCCAGGTCAAGACCCCCTTCGTAATGGAAATGAGTTTGAGAGGTAAGGACCTTCCCATATACATCGAAGACATGGCCCAGATGGTGGGATCCGTCATAAGATGCAAGGATGTTATGGGGCGCAAAAAATTCATAATCCCCAGGAGCTTCAGAGGAAAGCGTTCTGCCACTCTTGTGAAGGGCGAAGGAGCCTTCGTTACAGCCCCTGACAGAGAAGAGGCCGAGGCAATAGCCATACTTCTGGAAAAACAGTGTCAGGCGGCGGATCTGGGCCTTAAAAAGGGTATCAGAGCGCTGAGCCCGGCTCAGGCCTCCCTTGAACACTATATCTATGTAAATAAGTATTCCAAGCAGAAGGATAAGGGAAATGTTAAAGAAACTCACTGAAGAACAGAGGAACATGATCCTTACCTGTGCCATAGAGGAATTCGGCGAACAGGGCTATGGAAGGGCTAAGATAACTTCCATAGCCCGTTCTGCAGGGCTTTCAGCGGGAGTGATATACAAGTATTACGAAGACAAGGAAGCCTTGTTCAATGCCTGCCTGGAGCACTGTATGGACTATCTTGAGGATGTTTACACCAGGCTGGGTTCCACCACAATTGGTCTGGAAGACGGTCTTGAACGGCTGGTTGAACTGGCGGTGATCGCATCCAGAGAGCATCCCGAATACTTCAGACTGTACCATCAGATAACCCTTACTCAGAACAGCGAAGAAGCTGTTAAACTGTCTTCCAGGATAGAAGGCAGCTCTTCGAAGCTTTATGTGAGCTTTCTGGAGGATGGGGTCAGAGCAGGGCTCGTAAGGGAGGATATGGACCCTAAGTTTTTTGCGCTGCTCTTCGATGACATACTTATGATGATAAATTTCAGCCTCAGCTCGAAATACTATGAGGAGAGGATGAGACTTTATCTGGGGCATGATCCGTCAGACGCTGAGCTCAAGGAACAGATCCTTAAGTTCGTCCGGGGTGCCTTCGGAATGGGGGAGTGATTTATGTATTTTTTATCTTATGACGTGGGGACCACAGGCATCAAGACATGCCTTTATCAGTGGCGCGATGGTATAAAGATGATATATGGAAGCTCTTACGGTTACGGGCTTCGCACATTGCCAAACGGCGGCGCCGAGCAGGATCCCGATGAATGGTGGGATGCCATGGTCAAAAGCACCGGCGATCTTCTGGCCCACACCGGAATAGATACAAAGGAGATCTCGGGAATATCCTTCTGTTCGCAGATGCAGGGACTGGTCCTTGTGGACAGGGAAGGCAATGCTCTGAGACCGGCCATGAGCTACATGGATCAGAGGGCTACGGAACAGATAAACAAGGGGATCAGGACCGGCCTTAAGGTGGAAGGAATGAATGCTCTTAAGCTTCTCAGGTCACTGTCCCTTACAGGGGCGGTCTCAGGAAGCGTCAAGGATCCCCAGTGGAAATACCTCTGGGTGAAGGACAACGAACCTGAGGTCTACAGCAAAATATATAAGTGGCTTGATGTCAAGGAATACCTTATAATGAGAATGACAGGAAGAGCTGTCATGACTCGCGACAGCGCCTTTTCAACTATGCTCTACTGCACAAGAGACGGCAAGGAGGGATGGAGCACTGAACTTTGCGAGACCTTTGGCATCGATGAGGCCCACCTTCCTGAAATAATCGAGAGCACGGATATAGTAGGGCCGCTCAGAAAAAAGCAGGCTTTGGAACTTGGACTTGAACCGGGTACTCCTGTATTCGGAGGAGGGGGCGACGCTTCCCTCATAGGAATAGGTACGGGAGCAGCCGGTCTTGGCAAGACTCACATGTATGCCGGCACATCCGGCTGGGTGGGCACGGTCTGCGAGAAGCAGACAGTGGACGCCACTTCCATGATAGCGGCCATAGTTGGAGCATCGAAGCACAATTACTTGTATTTTGCGGAGATGGAGACGGCCGGCAAGTGTCTGGAATGGGTCAAGGATCATCTGGCTCTGGATGAGATAGGTATCTATCTGGATAAGAAGGACGTCTGCTCTGAAGGCCCTGAGAATCGTGAGAAAGTTTATTCCAGCCTCTATGACTACATGTCTGAAGTCATCCTCAGCGCACCTCCGGGAGCAGGCGGGGTCATATTCACCCCCTGGCTTCACGGCAATCGCTGTCCCTTTGAGGATCCTGATTCAAAGGGGATATTCTTCGGCATAACCCTGGATACAGGTAAGACTGAAATGCTTAGAGCGGTAACAGAGGGAATATGTTATCATCTCAGATGGATGCTGGAGTGCGAGGACAAAAAGATCGAGACATCACCTGTCATAAGGTTCTGCGGGGGAGGGGCTCTGTCCGATGCCACCTGCAGGATCCTGGCGGATATAACCGGAAGAAGGGTTGAAGTCTGCGATGAGCCTCAGAACGTAGGGTCCATGGGAGCTGCAGTGCTCTGTGCGGTGGGCCTGGGGCTTATAGGCTCAGTGGAAGATGCGGATGATATGATACCTGCAGTTAAGACCTTCGAACCGGATAGCTCTTCAAAGGAGATATATGACAGAAACTTTGAAGTGTTTAAGAACCTTTACAAGGCCAACAAAAAGAATTTTGCTATGATGAGGTGATCATGACTAGCGCGAAGAAAACCACAATGAAGATAGTGCATGCCGGCATGGGACTTGGAATGAAGGCCATTAACATCCCAAGACCGGTATTGTACGAGGGTCCGGGGTCATCGGGAAAGCTCAAGGACATACTTGAAGCCGAAGGCAAGGTGAGACCGCTAATTGTCACGAGTCCGGGCACCGTTCAGAGAGACTATTTTAAAGGGATAATGGACTCTCTTTTTGAAAACAAGTTTGAACCGGTGGTATGCGGGATCATAAATAATGATCCTGATATCGCCCATGTCAAAGAGATCGCCCGGATGTACAGGGACGAAGAGTGTGACTCAATGATCGCCATAGGAGGTGGCTCTCCCATGGATGCCATGAAGGGCGCGGCCTGTCTTATCGCAAGACCCCGCTCAGACCTCAGAAAGCTGAAGGGCTTAATGAAGGTCGGAAGGAAGACGCCTCTCATGATCGCCGTGCCCACCACTGCCGGCACGGGATCAGAATGCACCATTGCGGCAGTCATTACCGACGAGACAAAAAACTATAAGTTTACAGTAAGTGATCTCTCACTTTGCCCAAAATATGCTATACTGGACGGGAAGCTTACAGTCAGCCTTCCAAAGAGCGTGACAGCTATGACCGGAATGGATGCCTTGACTCACGCGGTAGAAGCTTATCTTAACGCTCCATATCATAAGGCTGACACCAAGGAGCTCTGCGAATCTGCGGTATCAAAGATATTCAAGTATCTTGAGAGAGCTTGTCAGGAGCCGGAGGATATTGCGGTGAGGCAAATCATGCTGAAGGCATCTTTTGAGGCAGGAGAGGCCTTTACGGTGGCCTGCGTAGGATATGTCCACGCCATCGGCCACGGCATCGGAGGCATCTATCATCTGCCCCACGGTCAGTGCATGGCTGCGCTTCTTCCTCTGGTCCTTCTGGATTACGGAAAGGCCGCATACAGACCGTTGGCAAAGCTGGCAACACGTACAGGAGTGGTAGAGGATGATGGATCCGACGACAGGAAGATCGCCCTTAAGTTCATCGATAAAATAAGAGCTTTGAACAGAAGCCTTGGAATAGATCCCAAGTTTAAAGATCTAAGACCGGAAGACATGGATGAGATCGCAAGGAGAGCCGTAAAGGAAGCGGTCCCGCTGTATCCCACACCGGTCACATACACTGAAGAAGACGTAAAAAGAGTGCTCGCACTTGCAATGGGAGATTGATCATGAGTGATTTAAACAAGAAAAAAGAAGCCGTAAGGGCAATAAAATTCGCCTTGTTTTCAGCATCGGCAGGAATAATTGAACTTTCAGTCGCTTCCTTGCTCGACTGGCTGACGGATTGGAAATACTGGCCGTGCTATCTCATAGCTCTGATCTGCTCCGTTATTTGGAACTTCACTCTGAACAGGCAGTTCACATTCCAGTCTGCCAACAACGTTCCGATCGCCATGGCGAAGGTACTTCTGTTCTACGCGGTGTTCACGCCTACATCCACGTATTTTGTAAAGTTCCTGACAGAGAATCTGGGCTGGCCGGGTGTTCTGGCCACAGGTCTGAACATGGCCTGTAACCTCATCCTGGAGTTTCTCTACGACCGTTTCTTTGTCTTCAGAGACAGCATCGATACAAACGAGAGGGCGCAAAAGAAGAAAAATTGAAAATATAACTTTTAGATGTTATAATGAAGCATCGTATTCATACGGTGCTTTTAATTTTTTTGGAGTTATTTAGTTCAATGTCCGACGTAGTAAAACATATTGATTATCCACAGGCTACAATGTTTGACCTGGTGGAAAGGATCGCAGGCATATATCCTGACGACGTATGTCTGGATTTTTTTGGAAACGGTACCACCTATAGTCAGTTCGTAGAGCGTATCCTAAAAGTATCCCGCGCTTTTACCAGGCATGGTATCAGGGAAGGGGATTGCATTACGATCTGCATGCCCAACTGCCCACAGGCTCTGGAGTGCTTCTATGGCCTGGATCATATAGGGGTCACAGCGGCTATGATCCATCCCCAGTCATCTCAGGAGGAGATATCCATCTACCTGAGCAAGACTAAGAGCAAAATGATACTGGTGCCTGATATGTTTTGCGAGAAGGTGGAGAAAGCCCTGGAAAGCGTGGACCACAGCTGTGAGATCCTTGTAACCAGGATCCAGGAGGTGCTCCCCGTTCATCTGAAGGTACTCTATCTTCTGAAGGTGGGGCACAAGTATCTAAAGTTTCCCAGAGGAAATAATGAACTTTCCTGGAGGAGTTTTTTGGCTGAAGGTGAGGGTTATGACATACCTGTGGTGCCCTATGATGAGAACAGGACCTCTGTAATACTTTTTTCGGGCGGTACCACCGGAAAACCCAAGGGGATCTGCCTTACAGACTTTAATATCAATTCCTGTGCACTGGAAGCCAGGGAGGCCATAGAAGTGGAATTCAAAAGAGGCCTTAAGATGCTTAGCTGCATGCCCATTTTCCATGGATTCGGGCTGGCTCTCAATATCCACATAGTGCTGATCCACGGCGCCTGCTGCCTTCTGATGCCAAACTTTAATATCAAGTCGTATTCAGATATGGTGCTCAAGAAGCATCCCAGCTTTATCGTAGGAGTTCCGGCTATATTCGACGCTTTCCTCAAGATCCCCAATATGGATAACGTGGATCTGAGCTTCCTGGAAGGGATGTTTTGCGGTGGAGACTCCCTGACTGTGGAGCAAAAAAAGAAGATCGACAGATTCCTTCTGGATCACAACGCTCACATCATGGTGCGCGAGGGTTATGGCCTCACGGAGTGTGTCACCGCCAGCTGCCTGACGCCGAAGGATACATATAAAGAGGGAAGCATAGGGCTTCCTTTCCCGGATATGACATATGCCATAGTTAAGCCGGGGACAGATGATGTTTTGCCCTATGGTGAAGAAGGGGAGATCATCTTGAGAGGCCCATCTGTAATGAAGGGCTACCTAAACGACCCTGAGGAGACTGCCCATACTCTTAAAAGATTAAAGGACGGCAACACCTGGCTTTACACGGGAGATCTCGGAATGATGGATCCGGATGGATATGTGTATTTCCGTCAGAGGATCAAACGAATGATCATAACAAATGGCTATAACGTCTATCCCGGAAACCTGGAGAATGCTCTGGATCAGTGTCCGGAGGTGGATTACAGCTGTATCATAGGAGTTAAGGATCAGAGAAGAGGCCAAAGAGTCAGAGCTTATGTGGTGCTTAATAAGGGCTTTGAGCCTACGGAGAAGACCAGATCGTCCATAATAGAGCAGCTGAAGCTCAAGGTCTCTGCCTATGCACTTCCAAGGGAGATCATCTTCAGGGATGAACTTCCCAGGACATTGGTAGGCAAAGTGGCATACAGATTATTGGAAGAAGAAGCAATGGAGGAATCAAATGAGTGAAACAGTTGCCAGAAAATGGGGAGACAGAAGGGACGGCAGATACATAAGGGTCCCGGGATTGCAGACTATCATGGGGTATTTGTATCCCAAGAGAACGGATTCCGAAGTTTATCTCAGCGACAAGCTGGATGCTACCGAACTCATAAAGTATTTAGAAAAAGTAAATGCGGAACATCCCGAATACAAGACTACGATATTTCACTGTGTCCTGACCTGCGTAGCCAGAATCATTAAGGAAAGACCTCTTCTAAACAGATTCGTCCAGGGTTACCGAACCTATGAGAGGGATGAGATCAGCCTTAGCTTCGTGGCAAAGAGAAGATTCGCGGACGGAGCCGAGGAATCGCTGATGGTCCTTGTACCAAAGGATGATGACAATCTTGACTCCATAAGCCGGAAGGTGGTAGGGGACGTCAAGGAGATGAGAAAGAGCGAGAAGGCCACCGGTGGAATAGATGAACTACTTGACAAGTTCGCTGCAATTCCAAGACCGATTCTTATGGTAGTCATCAGGATAATCAGGATCCTGGACTTCTGGGGCAAGAACCCTAAAGCGTTAACTGAGGGCGATCCCAATTACACTACCGTTCTTCTCAGCAATTTGGGAAGCATCAAGTGCCCCCATGTGTATCACCATCTCAACAATTACGGGACCAACAGCATAATGATCACCGTGGGAACCCTTCACAAGGAGGAGATCCTCATGGAGGATGGTACAAAGCAGATAAGGGATGTGGTGGATTTCGGAGCCGTTCTTGATGAGAGGATCGGTGACGGTTTCTACTTTGCAAAGAGCCTGAGACTTTTGAAACATGTCTTCGAAAACCCTGAGCTCCTTGAACTTGAGATGGGAACTCACAGCGGATTCGATTACGATAACTGATAAGATGGCAGAGAATATCAATAACATCAACTGGTATCCCGGTCACATGAAAAAGACCAGGGAACTGATACAACAGAATCTGAAATTGGTGGACCTGGTCATTGAGATACTGGACGCCAGGATACCTGTATCATCCAGAAACCCCGTTATAAATGAGATCACCGAGGGCAAGAGAAGGATAATTGTGCTGAACAAGAGTGACCTTGCCGATGATGATTCCACCAGAGACTGGATAAAGAATTTCAGGGAAGAGGGACACGAGGCTCTAAGGCTCAACTGCAATAAGGGCATGGGCTTCAAGGAATTATACGCCTTGCTGGAAAAGATCCAGGATGAAGTCAACGTATCCAGAACACTTAAGAAGCCGCTTAGGATGATGGTAGTTGGCGTGCCAAATGTGGGTAAGTCATCATTCATCAATCGCCTTACGGGCCGCAGGTCTGCAAAGACAGGGGACAAGCCCGGAGTCACGAGAGGGAAACAATGGCTTTCCATCGAAAACGGCATGCAGCTTCTGGATACCCCCGGCATACTTTGGCCTAAGTTCGAGGATCCCAGGACAGGACTCTATCTTGCATTCTGCGGATCCATCAAGGATGAGATCCTGGATACTGACAGCCTTGGAATGGAACTCATAAGAGTTCTCACGGAAGAGTATCCCGGGCTCTTAACTTCAAGATATAAACTGGATGAGTTATGCCGCCCCGGAGACTACAGTGAGTCTCTTGGAAGGGAGACCGAAGACGAAAAGGAAGCGGCCATAGTTAATATGGAATCCATCGCCTTGAAGCGTGGGTTCATTCTTCCCGGAAAGAGGATAAACTATACCAGAACTGCAGAGACCGTCCTGGATGAATTCAGAGCCGGGACCATCGGAAGGATCACTTTGGAAAAGGTTGACAGATGACGAAGGAAGAACGTCTGGAAAAACAGAAACAGAAGCTTTTGACCATGAGGGCCTTTGACGATGAATACCGAAGAGCCTATGGTATGGTGGGCGGAATAGACGAAGTGGGAAGAGGCCCGCTTTGCGGACCGGTGGTGGCCTGCTGCGTGGTTTTCGACAACTCTGTGGACATACTGGGGATCGATGATTCCAAGAAGCTCAGCAAAAAACACAGGGAAGAGCTTTACGATCTGATCCTTGATAAAGCTTTGGCGGTAGGCATCGGCCAGAAGGATAATAAAGTCATCGATGAGATAAACATTTTGGAGGCCACAAAGCTTGCAATGAAGGAATCTATCGAAAAGGCCGAGAAAATGCTTGAGAAGCGAGATCTTGGCTCTCTGGATCATGTGCTGATCGATGCAGTTACTCTGAGCGGTATCAGTCAGAGCCAGACCGGGATAGTCAAGGGAGATACCAAGAGTTTAAGCATAGCTGCGGCTTCCATAGTTGCAAAGGTGACGAGAGACAGGATGATGGAGGCATATGCCGAGCAGTATCCCGGATACGGTCTTGAGTCCAACATGGGCTACGGCACTGCCAAGCATTATGAAGGTCTCAGACAGTATGGGATTACACCTATTCACAGGCTCTCTTTCCTCAAGAGTTTCATGGATAAATAGTATAAATAACTTCATCCGGACGGGTCATTAAGGCCGGTCCGGACATTTTAATTTAGGGGTTTTATGGCGTTATATTTTTTGATATAATAAATCAGTTATGAACATTATCACGTTTTTTGTTACCGCCATAGGTCTGGGATTCGGGCTGGCCATGGATGCCGTTAGTGTATCTTTGGCCGATATAGTCAGAGAACCGGGGATGACAAAGGGCAAGAAAGCATCAATAGCCCTCGCCTTCGGAGTCTTTCAGTTTGCCATGCCTCTCATAGGATGGGTCCTGGTAAGCGAGGCTGTGAAGATGATGGGATGGCTCATGAAGCTCACTCCCTGGATATCATTGATCCTTCTTCTGATCCTTGGGATCAGGATGATCAGAGAGGATGATCACTCAGACGAAGAGATGACCGATAAAGGCATTGGATGGGGAGAGATACTGATCCAGGGTGTGGCCACATCCATAGATGCATTGTCTGTCGGCTTCGCCATTGCAAGCTACACTTTGTCCATGGCGCTGACAGCTTCTGCAGTTATCGGCGTTGTGACCATGGGCCTTTGCCTGGCAGCCCTCTACGCAGGGACACTTTTGAAGGGCAGATTGCCGGTGAGGGAGACCGTACTGGGCGGTGTGATATTGATCTTGATAGGAATTAAAATTTTTATAGACGGAGTATTTTAAAGGAGCGGCATAATGCAAAAGAATTTAGCTAAGACATATGATCCTAAGGAATTCGAGACCAGGATCTATGAAACATGGGAAAAAGAAGGACTTTTCAGAGCGGAGATCGACCCGGACAAAAAACCTTTTACCATCGTAATGCCGCCTCCGAACATCACAGGGCAGCTTCACATGGGACACGCGCTGGATCACACCCTTCAGGATTCTCTTACCAGATATAAGAGGATGAAGGGTTATTCAGCTCTCTGGCTCCCCGGTTCTGACCACGCATCCATCGCCACCGAGGTGAAGGTCGTAGAGAAGATCAGAAAGGAAGAGGGTCTGGAAAAGGAAGACCTTGGACGTGAAGAATTCCTTAAAAGAGCCTGGGCATGGAAGGAAGAATACGGCGGACGTATAACCAGACAGTGCCGTAAACTTGGTGATTCCTGCGACTGGTCCAGAGAGAGATTCACAATGGACGAGGGATGCTCCAATGCCGTAAAGGAAGCTTTCATCAGACTCTATAACAAGGGCCTTATCTACAGAGGAAACCGTCTCATCAACTGGTGCCCCACATGCGGAACGTCCCTTAGCGACGCAGAGGTTGAGCACAATGATAAGGACGGAAACTACTGGTATTTCAGATATCCTGCTGCAGACGGATCTTTTGATGGGATCATAGTTGCCACATCCCGTCCTGAGACCATGTTCAGCGACGAAGCCATAGCAGTAAGAGACGGCGATGAAAGATATGCCTCCCTTATAGGCAAAAAAGTGCTGCTCCCCATCGTAAATAAAGAGATCCCCATCGTAGCTGACCCTTATCCTGATCCGGAAAAGGGAACAGGCGCAGTTAAGATCACTCCCGCCCACGATTTCAACGACTTCGAGGTAGGGCAGAGGCACGGACTTCCCTGCGTGAGCTGCATCAATAAGGATGCTACAATGAACAGCCTTGCAGGCAAGTATGAGGGAATGGACCGCTACGAATGCCGCAAGGCCTGGGTAAAGGATCTGGAGGAAGCCGGATATCTGGTGAAGGTAGAGCGCATGGTAATCCCAGAAGGTGAGTGCTACAGATGTCACTCTGCCATCGAGCCCATGCTTTCCGATCAGTGGTTCGTCGCCATGGAAGAGCTGGCAAAGCCTGCCATTAAGGCAGTGGAAGACGGCACTTCCAGATTCATTCCTGACAGATTCAAGAAGACCTATCTGCACTGGCTTGAGGAGATCAAGGACTGGTGTATCTCAAGACAGCTCTGGTGGGGCCACAGGATCCCTGCATATTACTGCGATGAATGCGGCGAGATCACCGTTGCTCGCTCCATGCCTGAGAAGTGCCCGCACTGCGGCTGCACCCACCTGACTCAGGATCCCGACGTCCTTGACACCTGGTTCTCCAGCGCTCTTTGGCCGTTCTCCACACTCGGATGGCCCGAAAAGACTCCGGACCTTGACTATTTCTATCCCACTACCTCAATGATCACTGGATATGACATCATCTTCTTCTGGGTAGTCAGGATGATGTTCTCCGGACTTGAATACATGGGCAAAGTGCCTTTCTATGACATCTACATCCACGGTCTGGTAAGAGATGCTCAGGGCAGGAAGATGAGCAAGTCTCTGGGTAACGGTATCGATCCTCTTGAAGTCATCGATCAGTACGGTGCAGATGCCCTCAGGTTCATGCTTTCCACAGGTATCTCCCCGGGAAACGACATGAGATTCCAGACTGAGAAGATAGAATCTGCAAGAAACTTCGCAAACAAGCTTTGGAACGCTTCCAGATTCGTTATTATGAATATCGAGGATGAGGACGGCAACTTCAAGGAGATGGCCAGATGCTGCAATGATTGCTGCGGCAAGGCCTGCGCCGACTCAACGGATTTCTCCCAGATCGCTCTCAAGGATGAGGACAAGTGGATGCTTAACCGCATCAATGACTGCATAGAATATGTTGATCCTGCAATGGACAGATATGACATGGCCATGGCAGGGCAGAGGATCTATGATCTCATCTGGAACGAATACTGCGACTGGTACATAGAACTGGTGAAGCCCAGACTCTGGGGCGACGATGAGGAGGATAAGAAGGTGGTAAGATTCGCCCTCGTCATGTGCCTTAAGAACATGCTCAAGCTTCTCCATCCCTTCATGCCTTTCATCACAGAAGAGATCTGGAGCTACCTGCCTCACGGAGAGGGAGAGAAGAAGTATCTCATCTCTGAATCCTGGCCGAAAGCCTCTCTCTCATACGTGTATCCGGAGGCCACAAAGGTCCTTCAAATCACTATGGATGCAGTGAGAGCCATCAGAAATATCAAGGCTGAGAAGGCTGTTGCTCCATCGGTCAAGATCAAAGCTACGGTCCTGGCTGAGGGTGAGAAGGCGGATCTTTTGAGGAAGGGTGAAAGCTATCTGAGAAACCTCGGAAATATCACAGAACTTACCTTTGCAGCATCCAAGGAGGATATCCCCGAGGATTCTGTATCTGCAGTCATAGATGGAGCTGAGATCTACGTTCCTCTTGATGAGCTTGTGGACTACAAAGAGGAATTCGATAGGCTCACAAAGGAAAAGGCCCGCCTTGAAGGGGAGGTCAAGAGATCCAACGGAATGCTGAGCAATCCCAACTTTGTAAACAAGGCTCCTGAAGCCAAGGTCCAGTCAGAGAAGGACAAACTTGTGGTGTACGAAGAGATGCTGGACAAGGTAATTAAACAGCTTGAGATCGTCTCTCAGAAGGTCAAATAATGGACGCAGTTTCCAAGATTCATGAATTTGAAAGATTCGGCAGCATACTGGGCCTGGAGAGGATGACTTCTCTCATGAAGGAACTGGGAGATCCCCAGGACGGACTGAAGTACATCCACGTTGCAGGTACCAACGGCAAAGGCTCAGTGTGCAAATACATCTATGAGGTCCTTGAGGCCCAGGGATATAAGGTGGGACTCTATACTTCACCTTATCTTACGGTCTTCAATGAGAGGATAGAGTTCGATCACAGCTATATATCCGACGAAGATCTCGCAAAATATACAGATATGGTCCTGGACAAGGTGAAGATCCTTACCGACAGGGGAGAGGATTCTCCAACAGAATTCGAGGTCATCACCGCAGTTGCATTTTTGTATTTCAAGGAGAAGAACGCGGACTTCGTTGTCCTTGAAGTGGGACTGGGCGGTATAGGAGATTCCACAAATATAATCAAGGATCCCCTTTGTTCGGTGATCACTTCCATATCCTTCGATCACACTGACAGACTGGGTAATACCCTGGCGGAGATCGCCTACAATAAGGCAGGGATCATCAAGGATAACTGCCCCGTGGTCACATCTTCCAGAGCGGAAGAGGCCCTTCAAGTGTTCCGCAAGAAAGCAGAGGACACCGGGTCTGAGTATTTTGAGACAAAAGATACAGAAGTCAGGATCATTGAAGAGACCCTGGAAGGCACAAAATTCGATGCTACACCAGGAAACACCTATTATGGGCTGGAGATATCCATGAAGGGTGAACACCAGGTGGAGAACGCCGTATGCGCCCTTAAGGCCATAGAAGTACTACAGGACCATCACGACATCGAGATAGGTCCTGATGCCATATATGCAGGGCTTAAGAAAGCAATACAGATCGGAAGGTTCGAGATCATGAGAAGAGAACCTCTGGTGATCATTGACGGGGCCCATAATCCTGACGGAGCCAGGACTCTTAAGGAGACCTGCCATAAACTTATAAATGGCAAGCGGATACTGATGCTCACAGGGATGCTCAAGGATAAGGACAGAGAGGGTATACTTAAACAGTTTCTGGCAGTAACTTCTGATTTCGTGGTAACTGAGCCCGATAATCCCAGAAAGCTCAGTTCAGATGAACTGAAAGCTGAAATAGAGGGACTTGGGGGCAAAGCTATGGCATTCGCCGACCCGGATACAGCCCTTGAAGAAGCCTTAAAGGTTTTAAAAGACTATGATTGTTTAGTTTGCGCCGGCTCGCTTTACCTTATCGGACATCTGAGAGCCAGGTTGATATAAATGGATTACAGTAAACTTCTACAAACAGTTCTAGATATAGCTGAAGAGATGCTGGTGGCCGGAGCTGAGGTCAACAGGGTGGAGGACAGCATCGAAAGGATGATCTCTGCCTATGACTGTCCCTTTGAGAGAGTCAACGTTTTCATCATAACCACCAATATTCAGACCACCTTTGAGGATCCTGACGGCAATATCATCACTCAGATAAGGCGCATCAAGAGAAGCGATACGAACTTTGACAGGCTGGACTATCTGAACGATCTTTCCAGATACATCTGCGAACATAAGCCCGGCCTGGAGGAGATGCGTTCCAGGTATTTAGAGGTTATGAACAGACCTCAGCATTCTCTTGTTGTGAAATATTTAAGCGCCGCCCTTGTGTCCGGCACCTTCACAGTCTTCTTCGGAGGCTCATTCTTCGATGGATTCTGTGCCTTCGTCATAGGGGCTATAATCGTATTCCTTCAGCGCTATCTCAGAAAGTTCAACGAGAATCAGTTGGCTCTGACCTTTACTACGGCATTCATTTCAGGCATGATCACAATCATACTGTTTTCCGGTGGTCTTGCCAATATGAACTATATCTTAATAGGTCAGATAATGCTGTTGATCCCGGGACTGGCACTGACCAATTCAGTGCGAGACATGCTTCTGGGGGATATAGCCACCGGAAGCGTGAGACTTCTCAATGCGCTGGTGACAGCCGGTGCCATCGGTCTTGGTATGGCGCCGCCGCTGGCTCTAACCAGATTCTTCGCCAGATTGTTTTCGTTAGAGGTATCCATACCCATACTTTCCTTCGGTGAGAGGACCGGCATGTATCTTTATATAGTGCAGGTGCTCATGGCTTTTATGGGTACTCTTGGATATGCTCTTATGATAAACACCTCCAGAAGACAGTCTATAATGGGCGGTATCGGAGGAGCCATAACCTGGACCATATATCTTTTGCTCCATGAAATGACAGGGGAGTACTTCTTCCCAACTGTTATCGCTGCCATGTTCATTGGATTCTATTCGGAGATAATGGCCAAGAAGAACAAGGCTCCCGCCACTATTTTCATCACTTCGGCATCCATCGTAATGGTACCGGGCTCCGCTCTGTACTATTTCGTGGAGAGGCTCTTGGATGCAGACTATTCTGAAGCTTTCGGATACGGAAGACTTGCTTTAGGCATAGCTGTCGCTATTTCCATAGGCTTGGTATTTACGGCCATAATCTACAGGTATTACTTGAAGATCAGATCGGGTGGTGCAAAAAATGCTTAGATTCGTACTTAAAGAAACAGACGAATACCAGAGACTTACTGAATTCATGACTCGTTTCGGTCTGGAGTTCGGAGATGATGAACTTTTGGGCAACCAGGTGATCAAATGCTGGAAGGTGGTCCAGGAACCGGACTACCTCACAGGCGGGATCATCCTTTCCAAGAGGCAGGGAGAATATATTCTTAACGGGATCGCAGTAGATGCACCTTTAAGAAAGTCCGGCATTGGAAGGATCATGGTAAATAAACTGATCACCGAAGTCAGAAAGATGGACGGCAAAAGGATCTACCTTGCAGCCAAGGCACCTGAATTTTTCCTGAAGGTCGGGTTCGAAGAGGTGACAGGAAACGAGGCTGATCATCTCTTTAACTGTGGGCTCTGCAGCCAGAAAGGGGATAAGTGTTTCCCCAAGATCATGAAGATCGATCTTTAGTGTTTCCCTTGATTTTTTAATCCAGAGTAATATAATTAAAGTGTCTAGATGTGGTTTTTTGCTGTGCAAAAAATCATGAATATATTGATCTAAGATTCAGAAAGGAAAGGATCGAATCATGTACGACGAATACAATCGCGCAAATTATGAACTTATTCAGAAGACTTCTCCAATAGTCGGCGGACTTATTCAGAAGGAGTTCGAAAGACAGAGCAATAACATCGAGCTCATCGCCTCCGAGAACTACTGCTCTGAAGCCGTTCTGGCCGCTTGCGGAAGCTGCCTTTCATGGAAATATGCTGAAGGATATCCTTCGGGAAGACCTACAGGAAACAATGGCAGATATTATGGCGGATGCGAGATAGTAGACCAGATTGAACAGTATTGCTGTGAAGTTTGGCAGAAGGTATTCAATACCGATTATCATGTAAACGTACAGCCCCACTCCGGTTCACAGGCAAACTTCGCTGCTTACAAGGCTCTGCTCAACGTTGGCGATACGATCTTAAGCTTTGACCTTGACCACGGCGGACACCTTACTCATGGTTCCAGCGTCAACTTCAGCGGAAATCTCTATCACATGGAGTTCTACGATGTAAACGATGACGGATATATCGACATGGAGAGCGTAAGACAGAAGGCTCTGGAGTGCCACCCCAAGCTCATCCTTACAGGTGCTTCTGCATATTCCAGGATCATCGACTTCAAGGCTTTCAGCGAGATCGCAAAGGAAGTCGGTGCATACTTCATGGTAGACATGGCTCACATCGCAGGTCTGGTTGCAGGCGGAGTTCATCCTTCTCCCTTCGGATATGCTGATATCGTGACCACCACCACTCACAAGACTCTCAGAGGACCCAGAGGAGGACTTATTTTTGCTAAGCCCATCGAAGTAGACGGCAAGCCGCTCCACAAGAGAGTTGACTCCGCAGTATTCCCCTATGCACAGGGCGGTCCCCTGGAGCACATCATCGCTGCCAAGGCAGTCTGCGCTGAGGAAGCACTTCGTCCCGAATTCAAGGACTATGCGAAGAAGGTAGTTGAGAACTGCGCAGCTCTCTGCGATGAATTCCTGAAGCTTGGTTACAAGGTAGTTACCGGCGGAACAGACAACCATCTGATCCTTCTCGACCTGTCAGACGAGCCCTTCAGCGGCAAAGTCCTTCAGGAGAGATGTGACGAGAGAGGAATCACTCTCAACAAGAACTGCGTTCCCAACGAGAAGCGTTCGCCCATGCAGACCTCCGGCGTCAGGATCGGAACAGCTGCTATGACTACCAGAGGATATGAAGCAGAGGACTTCAGAAAGGCAGTCAGAAGGATCGACGAGATCATCAAGGAACTCAGAGAAGAATATAAAGACAAATAGGTTTAGGGATTCAGGGAGATCTTACCGATGGTGATTTTTTACAGAATTGTAGCCCTTCTGGGCGGCCTGTCCATGTTCCTCTATGGCATGAAAGTCATGGGGGATGGTCTTAAGGCCAGCTCCGGAGGAGCAATGAAGGAAGCCTTATCGAAGGTGACTAATAAGCCGGCAATGAGTTTTTTGCTGGGAGTGCTTGTCACCTGTGTTATACAGAGTTCAACCGCCACCATAGTTCTTACGGTGGGTCTGGTAGGCGCAGGTTTTCTTACATTCAGACAATCCATCGGTATAGTTCTGGGCGCCAACGTCGGAACTGCCATTACGGCTCAGATCATCAGATTGATGGACTTAAAGTCTGCCGAAGACAGCATATTCTACTTCTTCAAGGCTGACAATCTGGCGCCCCTTGCCCTCATCATCGGAATAGTACTCATAATGTTCTCAAGGAGAGGATCTCACAAAAACATGGGAAATATCGCCTGTGGTTTTGGAGTCCTCTTCATGGGACTGATCTACATGTCGGGCGCCGTTGCGGCATTTTCTGATAAGATGTCGGGGCTGCTCGTTTCTTTTGAGAATAATTACTTCCTGCAATTCCTCGCAGGCGTAGGCGTTACCGCCGTCATCCAGTCATCATCTGCAGTAGTAGGTATCATTCAGACCATTGCCTCATCCCTTGGAGTTGAATTCTGCGGGATATTTGCAGTTATCATCGGTGTTAACATAGGAGACTGTCTCACCACATACATCGTGTGCCACATAGGAGCCAACCCGGAGCAAAAAAGAACAGCCACGGTTCACGTACTGTACAACATCTTTGCTGCGGCCCTTATAATCGTGGTGCTTGCGATCTTAAGGGCGACAGGTGTGATCTCTGATGAACTTTGGACCATGCCCCTTAATTCAGGTGGCGTAGCTAACATCCACGGTATCTTCAGACTGATCCCCGCTGTGATATTCCTGCCGTTCTCCGGAGTGTTTGCATCAGTTGCCGAGAAGCTCATTCCCGATGTTCCGAAGGAGCAGGAGGATATTGAGATCGAGCAGGCCTTAAACGAGCTGGATCCATTGCTTATCACATCTCCCGTTCTCGCCCTTTCTCAGGTGGCTCACCTCATAGGGCACATGAGTGATATCGCGCTTCACAACTATGACGCCTGTGTTAAACAGATCTATGAATACGATGCTTCCAGAGATGACAGGATCAATCAGAGAGAGATCCTGCTTGACAGGGTCATCGACCGGGCCAACGAGTATGTTGTCTCAATTTCTCCATACGTGGTGCGTGACCGTGATAACCGTAACCAGAACTTCCAGATAAAGGCTCTCAGATGTTTCGAGAGGATAGGGGACTTGGCTGTGAACATCACTGAGGCTGTGGACATAATGAGGGACAACAACGAGCAGCTCACAGATTATGCCAAGACTGAGCTCAGACTGGCTGTGGACGCCATTTATGAGATCCTTGACCTGACCCAGAAGGCATACAAGGAAAATGACGCTGATCTTGCGAGACAGGTGGAGCCCTTCGAAGAGGTCATAGACGACCTTGTGGAGACCCTTAACTCCAGACACGTATACAGGATGATGAATAACATTTGCGATCCTGTTACGGGCATTCAGTATCAGGCTATACTTCAGAATCTGGAGCATATTTCGGATATGTGTTCAGATCTGGCCATCTATATCCTGCAGCTTTCAGATCCGGAAGTCATAGGCAACGAACACGACTATATCCACGAGCTGCATCATTCGGGAAATCAGGAGTATCAGGACGCATACAAGGTACACTATTCCAAGTATTTCGGAGCGTTGAACGATCTTCCTTTTACAAAAGACGGTTCACCTAAAGACAGCCCTGAACAGCTAAGCTTCACCTAAAGCCGTAACCACAATATTTTGTACCGAAAAGCCATTTCATAGTGGCTTTTTTGTGCTTTTTGTGGTAGAATATATTCTGTATAAATATGTTTTGAACATGAAAGGAAAACTCATGAAGATCATAATAGACGGAATGGGCGGAGACAATGCACCTGAGGCTATTTGCGAAGGAGCAGTGCTGGCCGCAAGAGAGATCGAACACGAGATAATTCTTGTGGGAGATGAAGAGACTCTCAGAAATTGTGTGGCAAAATATCAGGGCAGGCACCCGGTGGAGAACATTTCTTTTGTTAACGCAGGAGAGAGCATCACCAACAATGAGGCTCCGGCACTGGCCGTCAGAAGGAAGAAGGAATCCAGCATCGTAATCGGCATGAATATGCTTAAGGACGGTGAGGGGGACGTATTCATCTCTGCCGGTTCCACAGGGGCACTTCTTGTAGGAGGACTTCTGATCGTTGGAAGGATCCACGGTATTGACCGTCCCGCCATCTGCACCATCTATCCGGTGCTTGGCAGCAGACCTTCCTTGCTCTGCGATGCAGGTGCCAATGCCGAATGCAAGCCGAGAAACCTTGTGGAATTCGCCATGATGTCATCCATCTATATGGAAAACGTTTTGGAGAGAGAGAACCCCACAGTGGCTCTTGTGAACATCGGAGAGGAAAAGGAAAAAGGAAACCTTCTCACCAAGGAAGCCTACGATCTTCTCGTGAACTCTGACCTTAACTTTAAAGGCAATATCGAGGCCAGAGATGTTCCCAAGGGAAAAGTGGATGTTATCGTGACCGACGGCTTTACGGGAAACATCATACTTAAACTTACTGAGGGCATGGCCTGGAACACCTTTAAGACCATCAAAAAGAAATTCACCAAGGGCCTTCACGCAAGAATGGGTTCACTTCTTCTCGTGGACAAGCTCATGGAACTTAAGAAGGAATTCGACTATGCTGAGTACGGCGGAGCCCCGATCCTCGGAGTAAAGAAACCCATCGTCAAGATGCATGGTTCATCCAGCGCCAAGGGAGTCAGGTCCACCATACTGAAGGCCATCGACTTCGTGGACGAGGACGTTATAAGCATAATCCAGCAATCAATTCAGGATATTAAATGATTACGACACCGGAAGATATCGAAAAAAAGATAGACTATCGATTCCATAACAGATCGCTTCTCATCACAGCTCTTACCCACAGTTCCTACAGAAAAGAGAACGAAGGAATATGTGATGACAATGAGAGGCTCGAGTTTGTAGGAGACGCAGTTCTGGACTGCGTGGTAGGAGAGGAACTTTACAGGATACTGGAGGGCCAGCCTGAAGGGAAGCTCACGAAGACAAGGGCTCTTGCGGTCTGCGAGAGATCGTTGGACGTCTGCGGAAAGCGTCTCGGACTGAACGGGGCCATAAGGCTTGGAGTCGGAGAGTCCCAGTCCGGAGGCTCTGAGAAGCCTTCGATCATTGCAGATGCAATGGAGGCAGTGTTCGGTGCGGTATTCATGGACGGTGGCTACGATAATGCCAGAAGGGTCATTCTGGATGTACTGGATGAGATCCTGAAACAGGCAGTTAAAGGGGAACTTTTCACTGACTATAAGTCAGAATTTCAGGAAACTGTTCAGAGAAAAGGCTGCGTAACTGATATCAAGTACGTGGTGGACAGTTTTGAAGGCCCTGCACACGACAGGACCTTCCATGTGCACATAGAACTTGACGGAAAGCCTGTTGGCAAAGGCTCCGGCAAGAGCAAAAAATCCGCCGGCCAGGATGCGGCAAAGGACGCACTTGAAAGGCTTAAAGAGGGAAAAGATGTATTTTAAACGAATAGAGATACAGGGATTTAAATCTTTTGCGGAACCGGTGGTGGTAGACTTCCATCCGGGAGTTACCTGTATCGTCGGACCCAACGGTTCAGGTAAATCCAACATAAGTGACGCCATAAGATGGGTCCTTGGAGAGCAGAGCCCCAGAATGCTGAGAGGCGGCAAGATGGAGGAGGTCATCTTCAACGGGACCGCTTCCAGAAAGTCCAGAGGAATGGCGGAGGTCACTCTCGTCATAGATAACTCTCAGGGAATACTTCCCACAGACTACAATGAAGTGGCCATCACCAGAAGAATGTACCGTTCAGGGGAGTCTGAATATCTCATAAACAACAATCAGTGCAGACTTAGAGACGTTCGTGAGCTCATCATGGACACAGGTATCGGCGTTGACGGTTATTCCATCATCGGCCAGGGCAAGGTCCAGAACATCATCGAAGGCAAGCCTGAGGAGAGAAGAGAGATCCTGGAAGAGTCTGCAGGCGTTGTCATGTACAAATCCAGAAAGCGTGAGGCTGAGAACAAGCTGGACAAGGCCAATGTTAATCTGGACAGATTAAATGACATTATCTATGAGATCGAGAGCCGCATCGGAGGACTTAAGGAGGACAGCGAGAAGGCCAAGGAGGCCCTTGAGATCAGAGCCAAGAAAAAGGATCTGGACATCAACATAGCTCTCCATAACATAGACAGGCTGAATGCTCAGGGCTCAACATCAGAAGAGGATGCTGAGGCTCTCAAAGAGGATATTGAGAAGCACAAGGCTGACAAAGCAGGTCTTGACGAAAAGATCGAAGAAGAGAGATTAAAGAACGAAAAGCTCCAGGCCTTGGGCGACAAGGCCAGGGAGGAACTGCTCTCCATCGTAAACAAGCTTAATGACATAAAGAACAAGACTCAGATGGACGAGACCCGCCTTTCCGCCATGGACAGCGACGTCGAAAGGCTCACCGCTGAGATCGAAGCATTGAACACGCGTCTTGAGAAGGAGATGACCTCCAACGAAGAGAAGGAAAATACCCTCTTCGGCATGGAGGAGGATCTTACAAAGGCTACCAAAGCCTTGGAAGCCGAGATCGACGGATACAATAAGATCATGTCCGTATCCATTTCCAAGCAGCAGAGCCTTGAAGACATCAAGAACGAGATCCTGGAGCTGTCCCGTAAGGCATCGGGATTAAGATCAGAATCCAGATCCTTCGGAAGCATGAAGGAGACCCTTCTCAAGAGGCAGGAGCTGCTTCTTTCTGATTCACAGGAGGTAAGCACCAGTTCTTCTGATACTGAAGATGAGATCAAAGAAGCTGAAGCCCTTAAGGAAGCCAATGACCGGGACGGAAATCTTTTGCTGGAGAAGCTGTCCCAGGCTGACAGCAAGGTCAGAGAACTGGATTCGGATCTTGAAAACCTTGAAGGAAGCATTGGAGACCTGAAGATCAAAAGGTCTCAGCTGACCGCCAGAAAGAAGGCCCTGGAAGAGATGGAAGCTTCTTATGAAGGCTATGGCGGAGCCGTCAAATTCATCATGAACGGATCCGGACACGGTCTGAGAGGCACGGTGGCTGAACTTATAGACGTTCCCAAGGGATTCGAGACTGCCATAGAGACAGCTCTTGGCTCAGGAATCTCCAATATCGTCTGTGAGAAGGATCAGGACGCCAAGAATGCCATCAGAAGGCTCAAGGAAGCCTCTGCGGGCAGGATAACCTTCCTTCCCATGGAATCAGTCAAGGGCACCAGAGCCCACCTGGAAAACGCAGTAGAGAAGGCCAACGGCTTTGAAGGTCTGGCATCTGAGATCGTCACATTCAATCCCGAATACAGAGGAGTGATGGATTATCTTCTCGGAAGGACAGCAGTCGTGAAGGATCTCGATACTGCTGTAAGGCTTTCCAAGATAGCAGGACGCGGCTTCAGGTTCGTCACCCTGGAAGGTGATGTGGTAAACGCTTCCGGTGCCATCACAGGCGGTAAATACAGGACCAAGACCATGAACATCCTTTCCAGAAGGACGGAGATAGCAGGCCTTGGTGATGAGATAACTGCCATAGACAGAGACCTGGAGATCAAGGAGAGCAAGAGAATCTCCACCCGCCAGGAGATACAAGACATCCAGAGCGGCAGGAGATCTTTTGAGCAGGAACTTGAGGTGCTCAAGGCCAAGGACGTGGAACTACAGGCCAGGCTGGCAGCCTTAAGGGAGAGCTTGAAAAACGCTTCTGAAGCCAAGGAAAAAAGGCTTATGGAGCTGGCTTCCATCGAGGAAGAGCTCAAGAATACTGCCGAGATGGAGACGAATTCAGCCAGATCTGCTGAAGAGATCGAGCAAAAGATACGGGACATGGAGTCCTCATCAGATGATCTTCTTAAGGAGATCGAAGAGACTTCATCAAAGGTCACTGATGCAAATACTGCGATCACCAACGCCCGCATCAGAAGAACTGAGATAGAGAACAAGATCGATGCATTGAACGGCCTTCTTGAAATATCTCAGGATAATATTGACGATCTCACAGAGCAGATCGACAGGAAACAGGACGAACTCGACGCTATTATGGAGAAACGTGACCGCCTTCTTTACGGTTCCGATGACTCCGAAGACAAGTTCAATGTCCTGTCCGATAAGAAGACCGGCCTTGAATCATACATCGCTGAGATCGATAAAGACAAGGCTGAAGCTCTCGCTTCTGTAAAAGAGATGACTCAGGAACTGAATCTCAAGGTGGAGGAACTCAATCAGCTCATCGCCCAGAAGCAGCAGCAGGAGATCCGCATGGCGAGAAATGACGCCCAGCTGGAAGCTCTCAAACAGAAACTTCTGGATGATCATGAGATCACCTATGCTCAGGCCCTGAACTTTAAGATCGAAGACTTCCATTATTCTCAGGCCGTGAAAGAGACCAGAGAAATGAAGGTGAGACTGGATGAGATCGGGGATTTCGACCCAGCATCCATCGAAGAGTATCAGAAGGTATCTGAGCGTTATGAGTTCATGCTGGATCAGCGTAAGGATATTACAGCCGCCATGGACGAGCTGAACTCCATCATCCGTGACATGGATAAGATCATCAAAGAAAGGTTCAGAAACAACTTCGATCAGGTGGAAAAGAACTTCGAAGAGATATTCACCGAAATGTTCGGAGGAGGAACTGCCACCATCACCATGGATAATGAGGACGATCCTCTTAATTCAGGCATTGAGATAATCGCTCAGCCCCCCGGAAAGAAGCTTCAGAACATCAATCTTCTGTCCGGCGGCGAGAAGTCCATGACTGCTATCGCTTTGATGTTTGCCGTTCTTAAGACCAAGCCCACGCCGTTCTGCATACTTGATGAGGTGGAAGCTGCTCTGGACGATATGAACATCGACAGATTCGCAGATTATCTCAAGAACTTCCACGACATCCAGTTCGTGGTAGTGACCCACCAGAAGGCCACCATGGAGCATGCAGACGTGCTCTACGGCGTGACCATGCCGGAGCAGGGCGTATCCAGAGTGATATCCCTGAGACTGGGAAGCGATTTTGAACTATAGAGAGGAAAACATACTTAATGAGTATTTTTAAAGAGAAAAAAGGATTTTTCGGAAGCCTTGGTGAAAAGATCAGCAATACACTTTTTGCGAAGATGGAAGTGGACGAGGAAGTGATCGATAACCTGGAGGAACTTCTGGTATCTTCTGACATCGGCATGGAGACCACCATGACCATCATGGATGAGATCAGAACCAGGATATCCGAGGATTATCTGACCCTCCCCAAAAACGTGCGCAAGGCTCTGACGGAGATCCTTATAAGACACGTGGACAAGGGTGAGAGACAGAAGCTTTCAGACAAGTCTCCGCTTCTGATCCTCATGATCGGAATAAACGGCGGAGGCAAGACCACTACCATCGGAAAGCTGGCCTACAGGCTAAAAAAACAGGGCAAGACAGTTGTACTTGCCGCTGCCGACACCTTCAGAGCCGCAGCTTCTGAGCAGCTTAGCATATGGGGCGAGAGAAATGACATTCCTGTGATCAAGCAGGGAGAGGGAGCTGATCCCTCTGCGGTCATCTTCGATGCCATTCAATCTGCCAAGGCCAGGCACGCGGATGTTTTGATCTGCGATACCGCAGGCCGTCTCCAGACAAAGAAGAACCTTATGAACGAGCTGGCCAAGATGGACAGAGTCATCTCCAGAGAGTGGCCGGAGGCCGACCGTGAGACCCTCCTTGTGCTGGATGCCACAACAGGAAAGAATGCAGTCTCACAGGCTGAAGAATTTGGAAATGCAGCAGCTATTACGGGAGTGGTCCTTACCAAGCTTGACGGAACTGCCAAGGGCGGGATAGCAATAACCATCGCTGATGAGTTCGACATACCCATCAAGTTCATCGGAACAGGCGAGAAAATTGAGGATCTGGAACCCTTTGATGCAGCTGAGTTTATCGGAGGATTGTTCGATGAGTAAACCTATCGTTGCAATAGTTGGAAGACCTAATGTAGGCAAAAGCACATTCTTTAACAGAGTCGTTGGAAAGCGCGTTGCCATCGTTGAAGATACCCCGGGAGTCACAAGAGACAGGATATATGCGGATGCAGAGTGGAATTCCAGAAGCTTCGGACTTATAGATACCGGCGGAATCGAGCCATCATCAGACGATATCATCCTTTCACAGATGCGTGAACAGGCTCAGGTAGCTATGGACCTTGCGGATGTCATCATCTTCATGGTGGATGGTAAGGAGGGCCTGACCCATGCGGACAGAGAAGTGGCTGATATGCTGAGACGTACAGGAAAGCCCATCGTCCTCGTGGTGAACAAGGTGGATAAGCCCTCGGCTCTTCCTGATTTCTTCTACGATTTCTATGAGCTTGGTCTCGGTGAGCCCATTCCGCTATCATCCGCAAACGTGCTGAATTTCGGAGACGTCCTTGACGACGTTGTGGCAGGATTCCCAAGAGATGAGGAGACTGACGAAGAAGATCAGATCAAGATCGCAGTCATCGGTAAACCCAATGTGGGTAAGTCATCCCTTGTAAACTCTATCCTCGGTGAAAACAGAGTCATCGTATCTCCCATTGCAGGAACCACCAGAGACTCCATAGACACGCCCTTTGAAAAGGACGGCGAGAAGTATCTTTTGATCGACACTGCAGGCATCAGGCGCCAGGCCAAGATCTACGATGATATCGAAAAATATTCTGTAGTCCGTGCTGTTGCAGCCATAGAGCGCTGCGACGTATGCGCACTCATGATCGACGGAGCGGAAGGACTGACGGAGCAGGACAAGAAGATCGCAGGCATCGCTCACGAGGCAGGAAAGGGCATACTGGTACTTGTAAACAAGTGGGACCTGGTCACAAAAGAGACCAATACCATGAGGGACTTCGAGAAGGAGCTCAAGACGGATCTGGCATTCATGAGCTATGCTCCCATCCTATTCATATCCGTTCTCAACAATCAGAGGATGAACAAGGTCATCCCCATGTGCAAGACCATTTCAGAGAACAGATCCATGAGAGTGCCCACCAGCCAGCTGAATTCACTTATTCAGGATGCGGTCCTCATGAAGCAGCCGCCCTCAGACAAGGGCAAGAGGCTAAAGATTTACTACGCCGCTCAGATCGGCGTGAAGCCGCCTCTTTTCAGCTTCCAGATCAACAGGAGAGATCTGATGCATTTCTCTTATTCCAGATATCTGGAGAACAGGATCAGACAAAGCTTCAACTTTGAAGGAACATCCATCAAGTTTATTTTCAGGGAAAAAGGAGAAAGGGAAGATCTGATTGGTTAAGATAGTTTTAACGATTATAATTTCATATCTCATCGGCAGCATCTCTCCTTCCATATTGATCGGAAGGGCCAGAGGCATAGATATCAAAAAAGAAGGCAGTGGAAACGCAGGGACCACCAACGCTCTAAGAGTGCTGGGAGCCAAGGCGGCCGTCATCACCCTGGTGGTGGACATTTTAAAAGGACTGCTTCCTGCCATCCTGTTTCCTTTGATCTTTGAAATGCCTGAACTTTGCTACTGGTCGTCCTTAGCAGCCTTTATAGGTCACCTGTTCCCGGTGTACTATGGTTTCAAAGGCGGCAAGGGTGTGGCAGTAGCCTTCGGCGGACTTCTCGGTGTCAACTGGAAGCTGGCGCTTCTGTGCCTCCTCACAGTTGTCATAGTGACTCTCCTAACAAAGAGGATGTCTGCAGGTTCCATTTCCGGAGCAGCCCTTGCGGTGGTTTATGCTATTTTCCTTGAAAAGGGATTCCTGCCCTTCATAATCATTATGGCGGCGCTGATCATATTCATGCACAGAGGAAATATCAAGAGACTGATCAATGGCGAAGAGCCGCCCCTTGGATTTCTTGCGGGAAAGGAGAAGACCAAGTGAAGATATCAGTTATAGGTGCCGGCAGTTTCGGAACTGCATTAGCCATAGTGCTTCTTTCAAACGGACATCAGGTCACTCTGTACGGAAGGAATCCTGTACAGATCAAAATGATAGAGAACACCGGCGGAAACCATAGATATCTCCCGGGGCTCATGCTTCCTAAGGAGCTTAAGGTCACATCGGACCTTAAGGAAGCTGTAGAGTCCTGCGATATCCTGGTAATGGCTGTCCCTGCACAGCAGCTGAGACAGGTCCTGTCCGATATCAACGGTATAAGAAAGGGTATCCCTATCGTAAACGTAGCAAAAGGTATCGAGCAGGGGACTCTCATGAGGATGTCACAGGTATGGGAGGATTCATATGAAGGTTCTTCCTTTGCCTGTCTGTCAGGACCATCCCACGCTGAGGAAGTTGCCAGGATGCTGCCATCCACAGTCTGCGTTTCATCCAAAGACAGCGAATTCATGGGCCAGGTCCAGCAGCTTTTTATGAACGAATTGTTCAGAGTCTACACCAACCACGATCTCATAGGAGTTGAACTGGGAGGCGCAGTCAAGAACGTTATAGCACTGGCATGCGGAATATCCGACGGACTGGAGCTTGGTGACAATGCCAAGGCGGCGCTCATCACCAGAGGCATCGCAGAGATGAAACGTCTGGGAATGGCCATGGGCGGCGAGGCTGAGACCTTCTCAGGATTGAGCGGCATCGGCGACCTGGTGGTGACCTGTACATCCATGCATTCCAGAAACAGAAGATTCGGCATTATGCTGGGGCAGGGCATGAATACCCAAGAAGCCCTCAAAAAAGTAGGAATGATAGTTGAAGGCTACACCACTCAGGAAGCAGTATGTCTGTTGGCTGACAAATATGATGTGGAGATGCCCATATCCAAAACCATGCACAAGCTTATTCTCGGAGAACTTACGCCTGAAGAAAGCGTGAGAAGTCTCATGGGAAGACAGAGAAAACATGAGTAAAACATATTTTATACAAACCTTTGGGTGCCAGATGAATGAACATGACTCAGAAGTCATGGCAGGCCTCCTTGAAGAAAAGGGCTTTGAGCCCGCTCCCTCCAAGGCTGAAGCTGACCTGATCCTTCTGAATACCTGCAGCATTAGAGACAACGCTGACAAAAGATTCTTCGGCACTCTGGGACAGTTAAAGAACAAAAAACTAGAGAAGGGCGAAGACCTTATCGTCTGCTGCACCGGATGCATGATGCAGCAGCAGAGGGTCATCGATTCCATAAAACAGAAGTACCCTTGGGTCGACGTTGTACTTGGAACTCACAATATCCATGAGCTTCCTACGCTTCTTGATAATCTTTATACCGAGAGGCAGAAGCAGCTTAGGGTCTGGCAGGACGGAGGAGAGATCATTGAAGGACTTCCGGCGAAGCGCCTCTTTGAACACAAGTCTTATGTCAATATCACCTTCGGCTGCAATAACTTCTGCACATACTGCATCGTGCCCTATACAAGAGGCAGAGAACGTTCCAGAAAGCCTGAAGATATAGTACGGGAGGTGGAAGACCTTGTGGCTGACGGCGTCAAGGAGATCATGCTTCTTGGACAGAACGTCAACAGCTATAAAGGGGATCCGGATTCTGATATCAAGGACTTCCCGGATCTTGTCAGAAGGCTCAACGATGTTGAAGGCCTTGAGAGGATCCGTTTCATGACTTCCCATCCAAAGGATCTATCGGATAAGCTTATAGATTGCTTCAGGACCTGTGACAAGCTCTGTCATAACTTCCATCTTCCCGTCCAGTCGGGTTCTGACAGGATCCTTAAAAGGATGAACAGAAGGTATACCGGCGAAAGATATCTGGAGCTTGTTAGAAAACTCAGAGAGGCTTGCCCGGATATCTCCATATCCACCGACATAATAGTGGGATTCCCGGGTGAGACAGAAGAAGATTTCCAGGATACTCTGAAACTTTGCAGAGAGGCGGATTATGATTCAGCCTTCACATTCCTTTACTCCATCAGGAAGGGAACACCTGCTGCAGAATATGAGGATCAGATCCCTGAAACAGTCAAGCACGAGAGATTCAACAGACTCTGTGACGAGATCAATGAGACTTCCGCCCGCAAGAACGCTCTTTATGTAGGAAGGACTGTGGAAGTCCTCTGCGACGGCCCTGCAAAGAGGGTACGGGGCAAGATGTCAGGAAGGACCGGTACCTTCAAGCTGGTTAATTTCAAAGGAAGCCCCGATCTTACCGGAAAAATGGTCAAGGTCAGGATCACATCATCAAACACATTCAGTCTGGAAGGAGAACTGATCTGACATGGTATTCGATGAATTCCTTAAACACTACGCTGCGATCCCTGTCGGACTCTATGTCATAAATTTCATATTCATTTTTGCGGTCATATTTTTTGAGCGGAAATCATCATCTGCAGCACTGGCATGGATCATGGTGCTGGCGTTCATACCTATCGTAGGGTTCGTCTTCTATCTTTTGCTGAATCAGAACCTTTCCAGGATGAAGATCAACAGGCTCTACGACGATGAGTATGACGCTTTTGAGAGGCTTCTGAACGATCAGATCGACGATCTGGACGGGGGAACGGCTGTACTTGAAAATCCTGCCGCAGAAGCAAAAAAAGATCTTCTGAAGCTCAATCAGGTCTACGGAGGATCTGTCTATACAGACGGAAATGAAGTTGAACTCATTACCGACGGAAGCGTCCTCTTCGATCGGATGCTGGAAGATATTTCCAGGGCTAAGCGCAGTATCAATGTGGAGTACTTCATCATAAAGAACGATGTGATCGGCAAGAAGCTCATAAAGGCTCTTACGGACAAAGCATCTCAGGGTGTGAAGGTCAAACTCCTTATAGATACTCAGGGTTCCAGAATGATAGGCAACAGGGCCACCAGAGAGTTCCGTGAAGCAGGAGGGAAGGTAGGATATTTCTTCCCCCCAAGACTTTACAAGTTCGGCCTTAAGGTAGGGCTTAACCTTAACTATCGTAACCACAGGAAGATCGTAGTGATCGATGACGAGATCGCTTACACCGGTGGCTACAACATAGGCAAGGAATACTGCAATCTTGTGCCCAGGTTCGGGCACTGGAGAGACTCTCACATAAGAGTGAGAGGGGAAGCAGTCAAGGAACTTCAGGGCAGGTTCATCCTGGATTGGAGATTCACCACTAAAGAAAAAATGGTGATCCCCACTGAGATCGACAGGTCCAACAAACCGGGCACCAAGGGCGTTCAGATCGTCTCCTGCGGGCCGGAAGCCCCTCACCAGGAGATCAAGAGGGCCTACATGAAGATGATCACATCCGCCAAGAAGTATGTGTACATCCAGTCTCCCTATTTCGTACCGGACAGGTCCATCATAGAATCCTGTAAGATGGCCGCTCAGTCCGGTGTGGACGTAAGGGTCATGATACCATGTAAACCTGATCATATCTTCGTATACTGGGCCACATACTCATTTGCAGGGGAACTTATCAAGGCCGGTTGCAGGGTGTTCATATATGACGGAGGTTTTTTGCACGCGAAGACCGTGGTATGCGACGATGAGGTCTCTTCTGTAGGATCATGCAATTTCGATATCAGGTCCTTCAAATTGAACTTCGAGACCAACGCCTTTGTGTACGATAAGGGCTTTGCCAAGACCATGAAAGCCGCATTCTTAAATGACATGGCAGAGGGTCACGAACTCACTGAAGCTGAGTATGAGAACAGATCCATTTGGATCAAGTTCAAAGAGAGCATATCAATGCTTTTAACGGATATTTTGTAAAGGAGATCAAATGTTAAGATTCTATATTGCGCTTTGGGCTGCGAAGCTCATGCAGATCTTTTACAATTTAAAGAGATTTCCCAAGACGGACATGCCGGGTCTTCTGGCCTGCAAGATATGCCCGGATTTTCTCGAAAGGATCGCGAAGCCTAAGCTTGTCATCACTGTGACCGGAACCGATGGAAAGACCACATCTTCCACGCTTCTAAACAACTTCCTCAGGTCCCAGGGACTCAAAACTTCCTTTAATGACTGGGGAGCCAATATGATGGCGGGCTACGCTGTGAACCTCATGAGAGGAGTGAACATCTTCAACCATTCCAGGATTGATTGCTCCATACTTGAGGCTGATGAACTGTCGTTGGATACCTATATGCCGAGGATCAAGCCTCATTACATATTCGTTACAAACATCTGTAAAGACAGCCTGAGGAGAAACGGTCATCCTGAAAACATTTTCAACCATATCGAGCATACCTTCAGGCTTCTTGGAGACCATACGAAGGGTGTTTTGAACGCAAGCGACCCAATCTCCTGCGAGCTCAACAGAGATGGCAGAAACGTGTATTTCGCCATGGGAGACACCAAGACCGATCCCTTCTCCAATATATCTAAAGATATCGCCATCTGCCCAAGATGCGGAGGCAAGATATTATATGATTACAGACATTACAGACACATCGGCAAGTTCCACTGTGCAAACTGTGACTTCAAGAATCCTGAGGCGGATTACTTTGCGGATTCTGTAGATCTTGTCAATCGTAAGATGCAGGTGAACGGACACGAGTATCCGCTGATCTCCGACACAGTTTTCAACGCATTCAATGTTCTGTCCGTGGTGGCCATGTTAAGCGAACTGGGCTACAAGGAGGAGACCATCGCCGATTTCCTCAAGGGACAGACGGTGACCAAGATCAGAGAGGACGGAGTTGAGTATAACGGCATCGATTACATCGCATTTGCCGCCAAATCCCAGAACGTCTCTGCAGCATCGGTGGTATTTGAATACATGGCAAAGGAGCCTTCAGACAAGGATGTGGTCCTCCTCATGGATGAGGTCCAGGACAAGAATCACCCAACAGAAACTCTCACCTGGCTCTATGAAACAGACTATGAATTCCTGAATAGTCCCAACATCAAGAAGATCATAGTAGGCGGCCACATGTATCTTAACCACAAGCTCAGGATGCTTCTTGCCGGGATCCCACAGGAAAAGATCGCAGCAGTTGAGGACGAGGCTGATATTCCTCAGAATGTTGACCGGGAGGGTATCAGCAAGGTATACGTGCTCTTTGAGACTGACTGCGTCACCAAAGCCAAGAACATGAGAGACGCCATCGTAAGATATGCTAAGGAGGGCAGATAAATGAAGAACGTAGAATTTATCTTTCCTGAATACACCAATATCTATGGTGAAAGCTACAATATGGAGTATCTGAAAAGATGCAGCGATGAGATCAACATAGTTGAGACTCATCCCGGAGACGTGCCTCTCTTTGCCAAGGGGGAGGCGGACATGGTCTACATGGGCTGCATGACCGAGGAAAAGCAGGAGAAGACCATGGAACTTCTTATGCCTTACAGGGACCAGCTCATCGATGCGATCCAGAAGGGCGTGATCTTCCTTGTAACGGGAAACGCTCTTGAGATCTTCGGTACCGCCATTGAAGGGGACGAGGTGATGAGCGACGAAAAGATCTTCATCAGAGGCCTTTCCATCTTCGACTATAAGTCAGTGAGACACATGAAGGAGATGCGCCACAATTCCCAGTATATCGGATATTTTGATGGAATGATCCTTCTCGGACACAGGAGCCAGTACAGCTTCAGCTACGGTGATTTTGACAACTATTTCATCGAGATATATAAGGGCATCGGCATGAATCCGGACACCAAGAGAGAAGGGGTGCATGTAAAGAATTTCTTTGCAACCTATTCCCTTGGACCATGCTTCATCATGAACCCTCATTTCCTTAAATACATCTTGAGACTTCTCGGTCTGAAGGATAAGATACCCTTCGAGAAAGAAGCCATGGAAGCCTATGAATACAGGCTCAGAGAGCTTAGGAGGACCCTATGAACCTTTCGTTCTACCTCAAAAAATTAAAGGGACTTGACCTTTCCCGCTTCACCCAGACCGCCAAGAGAGTCTCGGCCATCACAGGGAAGCCCTGGAGAGCCGTTCTCCTTGACATCTATTTCTGCACTCTGAAATATGGCTCAGGTCATGTGGACTACGAAGCTTTCAGAATGTATGAAAAGAACAGCAAACAGAGGGCGGAGATCCTTACGGTCGGAAAGAATAACAAGCTTTATAAGCAGTTCAACGACCCGAGGTACATCAATTACTTCGAAAGCAAGGCCATGTTCAACAAGAAGTTTTCGGACTTCATAAAGAGAGACTGGATGCTGGTGGGCGAGGGTGTAATGTATGGCGAGACACAGGGCACGGCTCTTCCTCCTGAGGCCAGAGTGGAGGGAAAAGGCTTAGATGATTTTAAAGCCTTTATAAGTGATAAAGAATATATCATCGCCAAACCCCTTGGACTCAGCTGCGGCACAGGGATAGAAAAGATAAAAGTATCCGACTGGGATCCTGAAAAGCTTTACGACCATCTCGTAATGGATTCAAAACCCCTGGTAGAGGAGGTTGTAAGGCAGCACGAGACCATGGACCTTCTCTGTTCCACCTCCGTCAATACCATCAGAGTCATAACCATACTTAAGGGTGACGTTGTCAAGATCGTTGCCGGCGGTATCAGAATGGGACAGAACGGTATATTCGTGGACAACTTCAATGCAGGTGGCATCGGCGTCGTGTATGACCTGAACACCGGAGTTGTCATCTCTGACGGCTACGATAAGAAAAGAGGGGTATATAAGACTGTGCCTGAGTCAGGGATCACCCTTAAGGGCTTCCAGATCCCTCTGTGGGATCAGATAGTTCAGCTGGTGGACGATGCTGCGAGAGTTGTTCCTCAGGTTGGCTATGTAGGCTGGGACGTGGCAGTAAGCGCTGACAAGGGACCCCTCCTCATAGAAGGAAACAGTTACCCCGGGCAGGATAATGCCCAGGAACCTGATCTGGATGCGGGAACATATGGTTCTATCATGCGCATCCTTTACGAAGGATAATAGTTTTATGCTGGATAAGATCAAAAGATTTTTTAATAGTATGGACCCACTGTTTTGGGTCTTCATAGGAATACTGATAGTAGAACGGGTGCTGAACGGAACAGAAGACCTGGGTGAAGCCATTATTTCAAGAATTCTGATGCTTCCCGGGATAGTCATCGGCATTTCTCTTCACGAGGCAGGTCATGCCTACACCTCATATTGGTTAGGGGATCCCACTCCAAAGGCACAGGGCAGATTGTCCCTTAATCCTCTTAGACATATTGATCCGATGGGTTTTCTGTTCCTGTTGATCGCAGGGTTCGGATGGGGAAGACCTGTAGAGATAAACCCTGTCTTCTACAAAAGCAAAAGAAGAGACGAGTTCATCGTCTCTATAGCCGGCGTTACCGTCAATCTGGTGGTTGCCATCATATTCTCTTTTATAGCTAAGGGAATTGCTGCCACCTATCAGAGCGGAGCATCGGATGCGATCTACTATCTGTACATGATATGCGTGTACGTGGTATATATGAATATCCTTCTCATGGTATTCAACCTTATCCCTTGTCCTCCTTTGGACGGATGGGGAATAGTCACTCAGCTGTTCAATCTAAAGAAGTACGACTGGTGGCTTCCGGTATACAGAAGGGGATCCCTGATCCTCATGGTGATAATCATATTCGGTCTGACCGGACGTATAATATCGCCTATAGTATCCGCACTGATGAATATTTTGATGTGATCATACCTTGCGGCTGGCGCGGAGGGTGCTGTAGAACAGATGCTTTCTGGCAGCCTCAGCTCCGGCGGAAGGATTCTTGGAGGTGAAGGCATCATAGATCGCCTTGTATTCGCTGAGAAGGCTTTCGGCATAGTTTCCCGGAAGACTTGCTCCTTGGTATGTATATTTAAGGATCAGATCATACTTTTCCAGAGTGCGCCTGACTTCCGGATCCTTACATGCTCTGTACATAAGACGGTCGAAACCTTCTGTGAATCTCAGAAGCTTGTCGATATTGCCTGTAGGTGTATAGAAGCTTATAAAACTGAAGGTCTCCATGAGAACTTCTAATTCATCTGAGGTTATCCTCTCTATGGCCCAGCGTACAGCCTGAGGATAGAGCAGATTCCTCAGAAAGAGGATGTCTCCGACGATCCTGGAATCGAAGCTTGCAGCGAAGGCACCTCTGTTGGGAATTAGGTCGACGAACCCTTCAGAGGCAAGCTGATTGATGATCTCCCTTAAGGGAGGCCTGGAAAGACCGAAACGGTCACAAAGCTTGCTTTCGATCAGCCTCTGACCCGGATGAATGGTGCCGGTAAGGATATCAATGGTGATCTGTTGTTTTGCGGCCTCCTGAGGAGATAATGATTCGGGCAATACCCTGGATAAATAATCGATTTCAGCCATGATTTCCTCCATAAAGATCAAATCGTATACAATTTTAGCACTGGCTGTGGATAAAATCAATGAAGAATAAAGACGTAGTAAAAGTACTTGACATATTAAAAGAGACCTATCCTGAGGCCGGATGCGCCCTGGATTACGGCAACAGATTTCAGCTTCTCATATCTGTCGTCCTCTCTGCCCAGACCACGGATAAGTCAGTAAACAAGGTGACACCGTTGCTTTTCAGCAAGTACCCTGATCCGGTAAGCCTTGCATCCGCAGATGAAACTGATGTCCAGGAGATCATAAGAACCATCGGGATGTACCGAACCAAAGCAAAAAACATCATTGCACTTTCGGGAAAACTTGCCCTGGAATTCAATGGTCAGGTCCCCGGCACCATGGAAGAACTCATGAGTCTTCCGGGAGTGGGACGCAAGACCTCAAATGTAGTTCTGGCAGAGGGCTTCGGAGAACAGAGGATAGCTGTGGACACCCATGTGTTCAGGGTATCCAACAGGATAGGATTGGCTCATGAAAAGGATGTTCTCTCTACAGAAGAGGCTCTGATGAAGGCCATACCTTCTGACAGATGGACTGAAGCCCATCATCTATTGATATTTCACGGGAGAAGGATCTGCAGTTCCCAGAGACCGAAGTGCGATACATGTCCCATAAACGAATACTGTAACTGGTTTAAACATAATGCTATAAAGGAGAATTGAGATCATGACTTATTTACATGCTATAATACTTGGACTTGTGCAGGGACTTGCGGAATTCCTTCCCATATCTTCTTCGGGGCATCTTGCTCTTTTGGAGAATTTCTTCGGGATCAAGGAGGACGCAGTGGTGCTTTACGCCGTGCTTCTTCACTTCGGGACCCTTATCGCTGTGTTCGTTTGCTTCTGGAAGGACATAGTGGAGTTGGTAAAGGAACTGTTCCTCACATTGGCTGATCTTACAAAGGGCAAGGGCCTTAGATTGAACGAACGCCCGGTCAGGAAGCTTGGTGTAATGATCATCATCTCCTGTATTCCCACAGCTATAATAGGCTTTGTGTTCGGAGACGTTTTCGAAGGAATGTACTCTAAGCCCATCATCATCGCATGCATGTTCGTGGTGACAGGCATAATGCTTCTGATTGCCGAAAGCATCGGCACAGGAAACCGCACCATAGAAAACATGAACGTGAGAAACGCTCTCTTCATAGGAGTCGTTCAGGGTATCGCCATCATCCCCGGTATTTCAAGATCCGGTTCCACACTGTTCTCATCCCTTCTGGTCCAGCTGGACAGGAAGTTTGCAGTTAAATACGTGTTCCTGATCTCCATACCTACCATCCTGGGATCAGTTATCCTTGAACTTCCCGATGGAATCAAGTCAGGACTTGGAGCAGGGGAGCTGGGTCCCGTGATCGTAGGAGTGATCGTATCATTCCTCTGCGGTCTCTTCGCCATCAAGATCATGCTCAAGATAGTACAGAACCGCAAACTCAAGTACTTCTCATTCTATCTGTTCGCACTTGCAGCGGTGGTTGTCATACTTAACATATTTATTTTAAAGTAAACTATAAAAAGAGGTATTTAAATGGCTAAGTCGCAAGCAAAGACTAAAAACGCCAAGAACGATCCGCACTCCAAGGCCAGGCAGAAAGCCAAGGAGATACAGGAAAAGAGAAAAGCCGACAAGCGGGTCGTAGACGAGATCTGGGCGATAATCACCATAGCCCTGGGTATTTTCTTCGCAGTAAGCATCTTCACAGGAGGAGCAGGGGCTCTCGGTGAAATACTCAAAGAAGTGATGCAGGGACTCTTCGGTCAGATGGCCAAGGTATTTCCCATCATACTTATTGTATTCGGTGTCCTTCTGTTCGCAAAGAAGACATCTCACTTTAACGTGAAGACATTGCTGCTTCTCATCCTCATGATCTTCATGGTCTGCACCATGAATTCCATAAGGTTCATCGATGTTGAAAAGATTCACTGGGGTTTATTCAACGTTCCTGAGTTCTATAATGACGGCACCACTCTGGTGTCCGGCGGACTTTTCGGAATGCTGATCGCCCAGGCTGTCCTTCAGTGGCTGGGAAGCATTGGAAGCTGGATATTCTGCATCGTGGTCACTTTGATCTGTCTTCTTCTTATCATAAACACACCTATCTCCAAGGGCCTTCAAAAGATGGGAGAAAAGATCGAGGAGCACAAGCTCGTAAAGGAGAACGCGCATCTGGACGATGCCGAAAACTTTGCCAACGCATACGACAGCGTACCCCACGATCCCTGGCCTACTGTTAAGAAGCCTTCAAAAGAGGATATGCCGAGAAGAGAGATCCCTGTAAAGACTTCTGACCAGATTGGAGTCGCATCCGGAAAAGAGGATGTCTATGTACCCATTTCTGAGATAGTCAATCCCACGAGCAAGAAGGATAAGAAGCAGGCAGGGATATTGAGCCTGCTTAACAGCGATAATCTTTTCGGTAAGACTGAAAGATCTGATTCCACCGGTCTGGATGGCAGATCAGAAACGAAACAGGGCTTCGGGCTTGAAGGAGATTCACCCTCACCTGAATATGACGATGTTGACAGCAGAGTGTCCGAAAAGGAACCTGAGCCCGTGAAGGAGCAGGCATCCACACCTGACAAAGAGCACGTCAAAGCCATCTCAAAGCAAGAGGCCTCACAGGCAATGCTCTCACAGGAAGAGATCAATCGCGCCAAGGCTCCTAAGAAGTATAAGATGCCGCCCATCAATCTTTTGGACAAGCCTGTTGCAGGCGCCAAGGAATCCGTTCAGACTCTGCAGGCCAGGGCAGAGAAGCTGGAAGAGACTCTCAAGTCCTTCGGCGTAGATGCTTCAGTTATCCAGGTCACGCAGGGACCCTCCGTCACCAGATACGAGGTACAGCCGGCCTTCGGAGTTAAGGTGGCTAGGATCGTTTCTCTTGCAAACGATATAGCGCTGAACCTCAGGGCAAAGAGCATAAGGATCGAGGCTCCCATTCCCGGAAAAGCCGCCATCGGCATCGAGATCGAGAATGAGAAATCCTCTCCGGTATACATCAGAGAGATCATAGATTCAGATAACTTCAAAAACGCCAAGTCCAAGATATCCATCGCTCTCGGTAAGGATATCGGCGGAAATGCAGTTGTAGCAGACCTTAAAGCCATGCCTCACCTTCTGATCGCAGGCTCTACAGGTTCCGGTAAGTCCGTATGCATCAACTCCATCCTCACATCCCTTCTTTACAAGGCGAGTCCGGATGAGGTCAAGCTTATCCTCATCGACCCGAAGGTCGTAGAGCTCAGCAACTATAACGGAATACCTCACCTGTATGTCCCCGTGGTCACAGATCCCACAAAGGCTGCAGCCGCCCTTAACTGGGGAGTTGCCGAGATGGAGGAGAGATACAACAAGTTCTCCATTGAAGGCGCAAAAGATCTGGCCTCATACAATGAACTTGTCACCATGAACGGAGAACCGGACAAGGTGATGCCACAGGTGGTAATAGTCATAGATGAGTTGGCAGATCTTATGATGGCCGCATCCAAACAGGTGCAGGATTCCATTATGAGGATCGCCCAGAAGGCAAGAGCTGCCGGAATGCACCTTATCGTAGCTACCCAGAGACCGTCAGTTGATGTCATCACCGGTGTAATCAAAGCAAACATTCCTTCAAGGATCGCCTTTGCGGTATCCTCCCATGTGGACTCCATGACCATCCTTGACGAAAAGGGCGCTGAGAAGCTCATCGGAAAGGGCGACATGCTCTTCAGCCCCATGGGCCAGAGCGAGCCTACCCGTGTACAGGGCTGCTTCGTCTCTGACAGAGAGGTCAACGCAGTCATTGACTATGTCAAGAAACAGGCCATAGAGACCAATAATAACGAGAAGCAGATCGAGATCCTGGAAAGAATGGAACGCTCCAATGTGGACCCCAAGAGCGGCAAGGAACAGGATCCTGATACCGACGAACTTCTCATGGATTCCATCGAATGTGTTATCGATTCAGGCAAAGCCTCAGTTTCCCTTCTTCAGAGAAGGTTCAGAATAGGATATAACAGGGCTGCCAGAATCGTTGACATCATGGAAGACATGGGCGTGGTAGGTCCTCAGGACGGTTCCAGCCCAAGAAAGGTCCTCATGACCAGAGAAGAATTCGAAGAATTAAAGGAACACCAGGAAGAGATGGAGACCAACTGAAGCTGATATGAAAATATATTTTGATACTCTTGGTTGCCCCAAGAACTTTTATGACACAGGTGCCGCAAAATATCTCCTGGAGACAGAGGGATATACCATGACAGATGATCCCGAGGATTCCGATGTGATCATCGTCAACACCTGCGGTTTCATAGATGATGCCAAAAGAGAGTCCATTCAGAGGATACTTGAACTCGCCGATTCCAAGGAAGACAAACAGAAGTTGGTGGTATCAGGATGCCTTCCAAAAAGATTCGCATCTGACCTTAAAGAAGAGATGCCTGAAGTGGACCTCTTCATCGGAGTCAACGAGTACGGAAGACTTCCCGAACTCCTGAAAGAGATGCCCGAAACAAAGGTGGATATCTCAGAGACTTACGATAGTTTTTTGCCCTTCTTAAAGCGGGATCTGGGAGAGCATCCCTATTCTGCTACACTTAAGATAGCAGAGGGCTGCGATAACAGATGCGCCTACTGTGCCATTCCCTACATAAGGGGAGGCTACAGATCCAAAAAGAAGGAAGACGTCCTGGAAGAAGCAAGGTACCTCGCATCCTCCGGCGTTAAAGAACTTATTCTCATAGCCGAAGACCTGACAAATTACGGTACCGATATCTATGATTCATACCGGCTGGCGGATCTTTTGCGGGAACTTGTCAAGATTGACGGAATAGAATGGATCAGGCTCATGTACTGCTATGAGGACAGAATCACTGACGATCTCATATCTGTCATGGCAAAAGAGCCCAAGATCTGCCACTATATCGATGTTCCCATCCAGCACTCCTCTGATAAGGTCCTTAAGGAGATGCGAAGAAGGTCCACCGGGGAATCCATAAGGACTACCATGGCGAAGCTCAGGAAGGCTATGCCGGACATAACCATCAGGACTACATTGATCGTGGGCTTCCCGGGAGAGACAGATGAAGATTTCGCCGATCTCATGGACTTCGTCAGGACTCAGAAGTTCCAGAGGCTGGGAGTCTTCAGCTATTCACAGGAGGAGGGAACTCCTGCAGGTGACCGTGAAGATCAGATCCCTGAGGATATAAAACAGGAGAGGCTGGACATGGTGATGATGGCCCAGATGGAGATCTCCAATGAACACAATGCTGCCCTGGTGGGACGGACACTAAAGGTCATGGTGGACAGTTCCGAGGAGGACGGAAGCTACGTGGGAAGAACCATGTACGATGCTCCCGAGATCGATGATTCAGTGCTCTTCACATCGAGAAGGGATCTCAGACCTGGTGACATCGTGAATGTTTTGATCGAAGATGCATTTGACTATGATCTTACAGGAATTGAAACGGAGGAAGAGATAAAATGAATCTGCCAAACAAACTGACTGTGGCAAGAGTGGCTGCAGTACCGTTTTTTATAATTTCTTACTACACGGAACAATACCTGATCGCTTTTATCATCTTTATTCTGGCATCTCTTACGGATATGCTGGATGGAAAGATCGCGAGAAAGTATGACCTGGTCACCAATTTCGGAAAGATAATGGATCCTCTGGCGGACAAGGTGCTGGTATACAGCGCCTTCCTTCTGATGGTGCCGGATCCTGTGCCTGCCTGGATGCTCATCATCATACTTGCCAGGGAATTCCTGGTGGCGGGAGTCAGGACAGTGGCAGCGTCCAAGGGAATCGTCATCGCAGCTGCAATGAGCGGCAAGATCAAGACCGTACTTCAGATGATCGCAGTTCCTATGCTTCTGCTTTGCCCGGTCATCGACCTTAACTGGTTCACAGTGATTTCCAAAGTAATGCTTTGGGCATCCCTCGTGATGACAGTGGTCTCCGGAGTTCAGTACGTTCTGGACAACAAACAGGTATTCAAAGACTAAAGAGGTTTTTATGAAAACAGCGATTCTTACAGTAGGAACTGAGATATTGTTCGGGCAGGTAGTGAATACCAATGCAGCTTATCTTTCCAAGAATCTTCAGGATCTGGGATACGATGTGATGTACCATTACACGGTAGGGGACAACCCCGGAAGACTCAAGGAGCTCCTTGGGATCGTCTACCGGGACTGTGATCTTGTACTTACCACAGGAGGTCTGGGACCCACTGAGGATGATCTCACAAAAGAAGTAATTTCTGAGTTCTTCGGAGAAAAGGTGGTGGAATACCCTGATCAACTGGAGATCCTTAAAGAGCACTTCAGATCTTCCGGATACTCATGGACTGAGAATAACAGGAAGCAGGCATGGTTCCCGGAGAACCACTGTACAGTTCTCCCCAATCTTCACGGTTCGGCCCCGGGATTCATGATCGACAAGAATGATAAGATCATAATCTCCATGCCCGGTCCTCCCAGAGAGATGACTGAAATGTTTGAAACTCAGGTCAGACCAATTCTGGAGGCGAGAAGAGAGCATTTCATTTACTATAGGATCATTAGGACCATAGGCCTTGGTGAATCCAGAATGGAGACGGTCCTTCTTCCTCTCATCGACGGACAGACAGATCCCACCATCGCCACCTATGCCAAGGAAGGGGAGTGCAGCTTAAGGATCACCTCAGAGCGTGACAGCCTTAAAGAAGCCCAGGAAGCCTGTAATGAAATGGTGGACAAGGTGACTGAACTCATCGGAGAATACATCTACAGTTACGATGATGAGGACTTACAGTCCGTAGTCGGCAGGATGCTGATCCAGGGCAATATATCCATTTCCTGCGCCGAGAGCTGCACAGGGGGAGGCTTCGCAAAAGCCCTGACTGACATTCCGGGAATATCCGCAGTATTCGACAGAGGCCTGGTGACCTATTCATACAAGGCAAAACAGGATGAGCTGGGCGTATCTCAGGAAACTCTCGCAAAATATACAGCTGAATCAGAGGAAGTCGCCTATGAGATGGCTGAAGGGCTCAGCAGGGTCTCCGGTTCAGACGTTGCCGTCGCCATCACAGGTGTAGCGGGCCCTGACGATCTCAGCCCTGATAAGCCGGCAGGCCTTGCTTACATCGGACTTACATACAAGGGAAAGACTTCTGTTACCGAAGTCCGCATCAAGAGCAGGGGCCGTAAATGGAACAGAGAATACTTCATTCTGAGAATGTTTAACGAGGTCTATCAAGCCATCAAATGATCATTCCTGAAAACAAAATTGAAATACTTAAAAACATAAAACTCATTGCCCTTGATCTGGACAGGACGCTTCTAACCAGTCATGGCCTTGCTCCGAACACCAAAGAGACCTTGGAGGAGGCCATCTCAAGGGGTATCCAGGTGGTAATAGCCACGGGAAGGCCTCTGGTTGCGCTTCCTAAGGACATTTGGACGATAAATGGTCTCCGCTATGCCATCTGCTCAAACGGGGCTCAGATCGTCGATCTCAGGGACAGGAGTTTTTTGTACTCTGATTATATCGATCCTGAGATCTCCCGGTGGCTTAGAGATCATCTATTCGAACTGGGTTATCCCATTGAAGTATTCTCTGAAGGCGGGGCATATATCTCCCAAGAGAGGTATCAATACTTCATAGATAAGGCAAATACTCCCGAGGGATCCGAATATGTTCTTACTACCAGAAAGCCCGTTGTCGATATTTGGGAGTTTTGGGAACAGCATATTGACACCATTGAGAACATCAATATAATTATCAAAGACCCTATCGTCAAACAGCATGTCTGGGAGGAACTTGAGCGTCTCCAGAAGAGATGCACAGTCACTTCTTCGACCTCCTATAACATAGAGATCGGGGGCAGTTCCACATCTAAAGCGATGGGACTTAAGATCCTGTCGGACCTTACCGGTGTATCCCTGGAAGAGACCATGAGCTTCGGAGACAGTCCCAACGACTGCGCAATGCTGGAGGAATCCGGCTTCGGTGTGGCCGTGGATAACGCTCTTCCCATAGTTAAACAGTCCGCTGACTTCGTCACGCTCTCCTGCGACGACGAAGGAGTGGCTTACGCCATAAGAAATCTGTTGCTGAAGGAGAAGTAAGAACATGAATATCGTATGCCTTGACATGGAAGGCGTCCTCGTTCCGGAAATATGGATCAGATTCGCCGAAGAGACCGGCATCCCCGAACTCAGGAGAACCACCAGAGATGAGCCTGACTACGACAAGCTGATGAACTACAGGATAGCTATCCTGAAAGAGCACGGACTGGGTCTTAAGGAGATCCAGGAGACCATATCCAAGATCGATCCCTTCCCGGGGGCTCTTGAGTTCATGAACAAGTTAAGAGACGTGACCCAGGCGGTCATCCTGAGCGATACATTTACTCAGTTCGCTCATCCCCTGATGAAAAAACTCAACATGCCGACTCTCTTCTGCAACGAACTGGTGATAGGGGAGGACGGCATGGTCACAGGCTTTAAGATGAGGTGCAGCCAGTCCAAGCTGAGCACAGTAAAGGGACTCCAGTCCATAGGCTTCGACACCATTGCGGTGGGAGACAGCTATAACGACATGGGAATGATCCTGGCTTCCAAGGCCGGATTCCTTTTCAGGACCACCGAGACCCTTAAAAAAGAACATCCCGAACTAAAGGCGCTTGAGACATACGACGAACTGTATGACGCCATTATTGAAGTTCTTTAAATATTCAAAATAATCCTTGACCGGAATCGATTTCTATAGTATATTTTAAAAAGAACAAATGTTCTTTACAAGGAGAATGACATGGCTAATCAAGTAAAAAATGATAAAGATAAGGCTCTGGAAGCTGCTCTTCAGCAGATCCAGAAGCAGTTCGGCAAGGGTGCCATCATGAAGATGGGGGATGAGTCCCATCTCAATATTGAAGCGATCTCCACAGGTTCCATCAGCCTCGACATGGCTACAGGCATCGGTGGTGTTCCCAAGGGACGGATCGTTGAGATATTCGGACCTGAATCTTCAGGTAAGACCACACTGGCTCTCCATATTGTTGCCGAATCACAGAAGAAGGGCGGCAAGGCCGCTTTCATCGATGCGGAGCACGCATTGGATCCCGTATATGCCGCCAATCTCGGCGTTGACGTGGATGAACTTCTGGTCTCTCAGCCGGATACCGGTGAACAGGCTCTTGAGATCTGCGATATGCTGGCAAGGTCAGGAGCATTGGATGTTATCGTCATTGACTCAGTAGCTGCACTGGTTCCCAGAGCAGAACTTGAAGGTGACATGGGCGATTCCCACGTGGGACTTCACGCCCGCCTCATGTCTCAGGCACTTAGAAAGATCACCGGTGCCGTCAATAAGACCAACACCTGCGTTATCTTCATCAACCAGCTGAGAGAGAAGGTTGGTATCATGTTCGGCAACCCCGAGGTGACCACCGGCGGACGAGCTCTTAAGTTCTACGCTTCCATGAGACTGGATGTCAGAAGGACCGAGTCCATCAAGCAGGGAGATTCCATCATAGGAAACCGCGCTAAAGTCAAAGTGGTCAAGAACAAGGTGGCTCCACCCTTTAAGCAGGCTGAGTTTGACATCATGTACGGTAAGGGAATATCCAAGGCCGGAGATCTTTTGGACTGCGCTACACAGTCAGGAATCATAGAGAAGGCCGGTTCCTGGTACAGTTACAAGGGTGAGCGCATCGGACAGGGAAGAGAGAACGTTAAGGATTATCTTGAGTCCCATCCCGAGGTCATGGACGAGATCCAGATCAGACTTATGGATCAGCTTAAGGGAAATGACCAGAAAGCTGACGACAAGAAAGACGATATATCCCAGGACGAGATAGATGAGATCCTTGACATCTTCGTAGATGAAGATGGCGTGATCATGGAGAAATGATCTCAGCCCCTTATTTTAAAGGATATGACGCTACGAAAACGGCCTGTGAAAAGGCCGTTTTTTTCTAAATAAATCCTTGACATACCTGTTTTCATCTGCTATATTTTAACAGTTGGCCGCTCAGACACGGTTGTTTTTAAGTGCAAAAGACTTTGCCACCGTTAATGGCGAGACAGGTAAGAGGAGGAAAGAAATGTACGCAATTATTGAAACAGGCGGAAAGCAGTACAGAGTCCAGGAAGGCGATGTTATCTGCGTAGAGAAGCTTAAGGCTGAAGCAGGTGAAGTTGTTAACTTCGATCACGTTCTTGTTCTCGGTGAAGGCGAAGGCGCCAAAGTCGGAACACCTTACACAGGCGACGTCGTAGAAGGCAAAGTCGTAGAATCCGGTAAGGGCAAGAAGGTAGTCATCTTCAAGTATAAGGCTAAGAAGGACTACAGGAAGAAGCAGGGACACAGACAGCCCTATACAACTGTTGAGATCCTTTCCGTAGGAACAGCTAAGGCTCCCGTAAAGGAAGCTCCCAAGGCTGAAGAAGTTAAGGCCGAGGAAGTTAAGGTCTCAATGTCCATGAAGAAGGACGAATTATTGGCTATCGCTAAGGAAAACGGCATAGATGTTGATGAGAAGGCTACAAAGGCTGCTATCATCGAAGCAATCGAGAACGCCGGAAAGTAATTACTGACAAAGGAGGCACACACTAATGGCAAGTAAAAAAGGTGTAGGAAGCTCTAAGAACGGTCGTGACTCAGAATCTAAACGTCTTGGACTTAAGGCAGGCGACGGTCAGTATGTAACTGCCGGCAGCATTATCGTAAGACAGAGAGGAACGAAGTTTCATCCCGGTAATAACGTTGGTATCGGCGGAGACGACACACTCTTCGCTATGATCGATGGAAATGTCAAGTTCGAAAGAAAAGACAAGACCAGAAAACAGGTCAGCGTTTATTCCAAGGAAGCTTAAGTAGAGTTTATGGCCCTGTACGCTAAAGTATGGGGCCTATTTTTTACAAGGTAAAGGCAATGTTTGTAGACAGAGCGAGAATATACGTGAAGTCAGGCAAGGGCGGAAACGGAGCGGTCACCTTCAGGCGCGACCCCTACGTTCCCAACGGAGGCCCCGATGGAGGAGACGGAGGCAAAGGCGGAAGCATAGTCTTCCTTGCTGACAGAAACCTCAGGACTCTTCTGGACTTCAAGTACAGGAAAAAATACGAAGCCGAGTCCGGACAGAACGGCATGAGCCGCAACAAGTTCGGAAAGGATGGCAAGGATCTGGTCATAAAAGTACCCTGCGGCACCATGGTCATCGATGAAGAGACCGGTAAGATCATGAAGGATCTGGTGGAAGACGGGGAATCTTTTGTTGCAGTAAGAGGCGGTAAAGGCGGAAGAGGAAACGTACATTTCAAGAGTTCCATCCGTCAAGCTCCCAACTTTGCCGAAGCCGGCGGAGAAGCAAGAGAGAGAGCAGTTATCCTTGAACTGAAGCTTCTGGCTGACGTGGGACTTGTTGGCTTCCCTAACGTTGGAAAGTCTTCTCTTCTTAAAGAGGCTACCAAGGCAGAACCCAAGATAGCAAACTACCATTTCACAACCATAGATCCCAATCTTGGGGTAGTATCCCTTTACGGAGAAAGCTTCGTAATGGCTGACATCGCCGGGATCATCGAAGGCGCTTCTGAGGGCGCAGGCATGGGCTTCAAATTCCTGAAGCACATCGAGCGCACAAAGGTCCTGATCCACGTGGTGGACGTTTCAGGTTCCGAGGGAAGAGATCCCAAGGAAGACTTCGATAAGATCAACCGAGAGCTTGCGGCCTACAGCGACAAGGTGGCAAACAAGCCCCAGATAGTAGCAGCAAACAAGATCGACGAGCTTGAGCTCATGACAGAAGATCCCAAGTACATCGAATTCCGCGACTATGTAAACGCTAAGGGATTTGACTGCTACCCCATAGCTGCTCCTCTGGGAGAAGGCGTAAAGGAACTGCTTTCCGCAGCTTTGATCAAGCTAAGGGAAGTGGAGAAAGAACCTGTCCAGGAACCGGATCCTGCAGATTACTTCGATTTCGAAGCCGACCAGAACGATCCGGACTGGAACAAGATAAACTGTGGCTACGACGAAGAGGCTGGAGTATATACTCTTGAAGGCCGTCAGCTAACAAAGATCTTCAACTCCACCAACTTCTTCGATATGGGTTCTTTAAGATACCTTTATAAGTACATCGAAAAGAACGGCGCCATCGAAGAATTGAAGGAACTTGGCCTTAAAGAAGGCGATATAATCAGCATCAACGGTTACGAAATGGAATTCTGGGATGAGTGATCTCACTGATAAGCTAGACAAATTGCTGAAAAGGGTAGAGAAGCCCGGAAGATATATAGGAGGCGAAGTTAATTCCGTCAAAAAATCCCCTGAGGATACGGATGTTAACTTCTGCTTCTGTTTTCCTGACATCTACGAGATAGGAATGTCCTATCTCGGTCTTCAGATACTCTACAAAGCGGTGAATGACCGAAAAGGTCTCTACTGCCAGAGAGCCTTCCACCCCCAGGAGGACATGGAACAGCTCATGAGGCAGGATAATGTTCCCCTCTATACGCTGGAGACAAAGACTCCCCTTAAGGATCTGGACTGCATCGGTTTCACCCTTCAGTACGAGATGTCATTTACCACCATGCTAAACATGATGGATCTTTCAGGAATTCCTGTATTCTCAAGAGAAAGAGGGGACGACATGCCCTTGGTCATCGCAGGAGGCCCCTGTGCTACTAACCCGGAGCCGCTTTGGGAATTCGTAGACTGCTTCATCATAGGTGACGGCGAGGAAGCCCTTCCTGATTTCCTCGAGGAGCTTGGAAGAGCAAAGAAGAATGGAATGTCAAAAGGGGATTTTTTGCGTCTGGCTTGCAGGATCCCCGGTGTTTACGTTCCCGCATTCTATGATGTGGAATACAATGAAGACGGTACCATCTTAAGGTATGTTCCGCTGGTTGAAGAAGCTCCAATGACCATCAGGCGAAATATCCTTCCGTCCATAGAAGATGCAGTATTTCCCGTGGATCCCATCATTCCAATGGTGGAGGCTGTTCACGACAGGGCGGTGGTGGAGACCTTCAGAGGCTGCACCAGAGGCTGCAGATTCTGCCAGGCCGGAATGATATATCGTCCGGTGAGAGAACGTTCCGTCCAGAAGATCAACGAGATAGCATATAAACAGCTGAGAAATACAGGGCATGAGGAGTTGTCCCTCTTAAGCCTTTCCTCTTCAGATCATTCCAGGTTCGAAGAGCTGGCTTTAGGGCTTCTTGACATGACCAAACCCATGAACGTATCACTGTCTCTTCCGTCCCTCAGAATGGATAAATTCGCCTTTGATGTCCTGGACCGTATCCAGGAATACAGGAAGAGCAGCTTGACTTACGCCCCTGAGGCGGGAACCCAGAGGCTCAGAGACATTATAAATAAAGGCGTGACGGAAAACGACATCTATGAATCGGTGAGGGAAGCTCTCACCCTTGGATGGAATCACATCAAGCTCTACTTCATGGACGGACTTCCGGGTGAGACCTACGAAGATCTGGACGGCATCGCAGATATAGTAAGGAACATCAAACACATCAATTACGAACTGAACGACGGCAAGATAGGCCGTTTCAGGCTGACTGTGTCCGTTTCCAACTTCGTTCCCAAGGCGTTCACTCCCTTCCAGTGGGAGGCCCAGGACAGTCCCGAGTCCTTCAGGGAAAAGCACAATTATCTCTCCGACAAGCTTAAGATAAAAGGCGTCACCTTCAATTATCATGACGATGAGACATCTGCTTTCGAGGCTGTTTTTGCCAGGGGAGACCGCAAAACATCCAAGCTGCTCTACAGCGCATGGAAGCTGGGAGCTAAGCTGGACGGCTGGACTGAACATTACAGGCCGAATATCTGGGAAGAAGCCTTCAGAGTCTCCGGAATAGACAAGGATTTCTATACCACAAGAAAAAGAAGCTTCGACGAAGTCCTTCCCTGGGATATTATCGACTGCGGCGTGACCAAGGAATTCCTCCGCCGTGAAGCCGAGAAGGCCTACCGTGCCGAGACCACAGGCGATTGCCGGATCAACTGCAGGGGCTGCGGGATCAACAAGATAGTAAATTGTGAAATGGAGGGCATCTTAAATGGCTGAATATGTTCTCAAATTCACTAAGACAGGTTACTCCAAATACATATCTCACCTGGATCTCATAAGAGTATTCACAAGGAGTTTCAAGATCGCAGGGCTGGACATACGCTACTCGAACGGCTTCAATCCTCACCCCAGGATGTCTTTTGCACAGCCTCTGTCACTTGGCTATTCTTCTGTAGCTGAATATCTGGAGTTCGAAACGGAGACTGAACATTCTGAAGATGAACTTTTCCAGCTTCTCAGTCCGCTTCTTCCCGAAGGGATACAGATCCTCTTCATCGAACCCATGGAGCTTGGCAAAAGATCTCTGGGCTCTGAGACCATCGCCGCAGAATTCGAAATAAGATTTGCCACTGATGTGAGCGAAGATAAGCTGGTTGAAATGATGGCAGACTATATCTCGCAGCCTGAGATCATAGCCCTTAAACGCATGAAGAAGACCAAAAGGCTGGAGGAGACCAATATCAAGGGAAAGATCCGCGAGATATCAATCTCCAAGCCCGATCAGGCAGTGATCCGATGTGTCCTTGACCAGGGCAGCGCATCAAATCTTAGCCCCGAACCACTGATTCAAAGCTTCATGAAATACACTTCTCTGGACATACCGAGATGGGAAGTCGATGTTAAGAGAACCAGGCTGATCTTCACAGATCGTATACAATTTCAGCATATTGACAATACCCTCTGATATTCCTAAAATACAGTTATCAGGGGGTATTTTGATGGGACCATTGGGGGATCTTGACATCGATAAGATACGTTTATTCATAGCGGATCATGAGAAGACACTGAGAATGATCGCCGTGATCGCGGTCATATTTTTGTCGGTGCTGTTCTTCTGGACCAGAGGAAGCGGTGAGACTGTGGAGATAGATGCTCCCTCTCAGGAACAGGATTCAGAACAGACTTCAGAACAGGTGTCCGATGATGGATCGTCCCCGGATGGTACCATATCAGATCAAAAAGCAGAGATCGCATATGTGGATATCTGCGGAGAAGTTAAGCTTCCCGGTGTTTATAAGGTAGACACCGAGACCAGGGTCTTCCAGGTCATAGAACTTGCTGGAGGCCTTACGGACAGCGCCGACTATACCGGTCTGAACAGGGCAGAGAAGGTATTTGACGGGCAGAAGATCGTCGTTCCCAAAATAGGCGACGCTTCCATTTCCGTCCAGCAGGGGGGCATTTCACAGGACGACGGGAAGGTCAACATCAATACTGCTGACTCTTCACAGCTTCAGACGATTCCGGGAATCGGTCCTTCCAAGGCTTCGAGGATAATCGACTACAGGGAGACCGTGGGAAGGTTTAATTCCATAGAGGAGATAATGAATGTATCAGGAATAGGGGAGGCCACATTTCAGTCCATTAAGGACTACATAACAGTATAGTTCTGAATAATAGTTGAGAAAGGAGAAAATGAGAATGGATTTATCAACTTTATCGGAAATACTCAGTGACAAGATCACTATCTCACAACTTTACGATCTGGTGAGAGAAGAGGAGAAGGCTGTTCCTCTCGACAAGAAAGTGGAGCGGCTCCTGTACGATCTGATGCTTTCCACCAATTACAAGGGATACAAGTATCTCAGGGATTCCATCATCATGCTGGTGAACAACGAGGCTGACAGCGAAAGCTTTGCGAAGTTCGTTTATCCTGCTTTAAGTGAGAAATACGGGGTGAACCGCCAAAGCATCGAGAAGAACATGCGGTTTGCCATAATGAAGATATACGAACAGAATACGGACGATAATATTTTGCGCCTTCTGGGGAAGCCTGCGCTTAGCGTACCGAGACCCACGAATGCCAAGTTCGTATCCATATGTGCAGCCAAAATGAGGCTTGAGAGATAAAGGCGACTGTGTTATAATTCGGTTATGATATCGAAAGAAAAGATCGAAAGGATCAACTGGCTCTCCAGAAAAAAGAAATCAGACGGCCTCACTGAAGAAGAGCTCGTCGAACAAAAGATCCTCTACAGAGAGTACATCGACGCCATCAAGGGAAGTTTGAAAATCCATCTTGAGAGCATCGAATTTGTTGACGAAAAAAACGATCTGTCCTAAGGGACAGTAATATGAAACATCAGCGGTGGATGAATATCGACCGCGGTGTTTTATTAGAGAGATCAAATCTATAATTGAAGGGAAGACCCGAAACAATGGAACATCTTGGCCTTAATGAGATCAGAAAGCAGTTTCTGGACTTCTACGCATCCAAAGGTCACTACGTAGGAAGATCATCCAGCCTGATACCCAAGAACGACAAATCTATTCTAATCATCAATTCCGGAATGGCACCTCTTAAGCCATATTTTGCAGGAACCGAAACTCCTCCCAGAAAGAGGATGTGCACCTGCCAGAAGTGCATCCGTACAGGTGATATCGATAACGTGGGACACACCACCAGACACGGCACCTTCTTTGAGATGCTTGGAAATTTCAGTTTCGGAGACTATTTCAAGGAGGAGAGCATCGCATGGGGCGTTGAATTCCTCACAGAGAAGATGGGATTCCCCATGGACAGGCTTTGGGCTACGGTCTATCTTGATGACGAAGAAGCCATCGAGATCTGGAAGAAGAACGGCATGGCAGAGGATCACATAGTACGTCTCGGCAAGGAGGACAACTTCTGGGAAATCGGCCTTGGCCCCTGCGGACCGGACTCTGAGATCTTTTACGACAGAGGAGAAGAATTCGGGTGCGGCAAGCCTGACTGCAAGCCCGGCTGCGACTGCGAAAGATTCATTGAGATCTGGAACCACGTATTCACACAGTTTTCCAAGGAAGAAGACGGATCATATTCCAATCTGGCTCATCCCAACATTGATACGGGAATGGGACTTGAAAGGATCGCCTGCGTGATGCAGGACACTCTTTCCATCTTCGATGTGGATACCATCAGAGTGATCCTTGAAGAAGTATCCAGAATGTCCGGCGTTAAATATACTGATGCGGATTCTGACAGCGATATCTCTCTCAGGATCATAACCGACCACATAAGAGCCATCACTTTCATGATCGCTGACGGCATCATGCCTTCCAACGAGGGAAGGGGATACGTCTTAAGGAGGATCCTGAGGCGTGCGGCCCGCCACGGCAGGATGCTCGGCATTGAAGGAACTTTCTTAAGCGACCTCTGCGACAAGGTCATCGAGGTTTCCGGAGAAGCATATCCTGAACTTGTGGAAAAGAGAAACTACATCAAGAAGATCATCGGAGTAGAAGAACAGAACTTCGCACTCACCATCGATAAGGGTGAAGAGATCATCGCAGAATACATCGAAGAGCTCAAGGCTTCAGGTTCCATTACGCTTCCCGGAGACAAGGCTTTCAAGCTTTATGACACCTACGGCTTCCCTCTGGAACTTACAGAGGAGATCCTGAAGGACAATGGACTTCGTGTAGATGAGGAAGGCTTCAAGATCAACATGCAGGCTCAGAAGACAAGAGCCCGCTCCAGCCGCAAGTCTCAGGACGAGGAAGGCTGGGATTCAGAAGATCTGGAGCTCGACGTTCCCCAGACTGAATTCAGGGGCTATGAGACCCTGAAATGCGATTCTGAGGTGCTTGCCATCATAAACGGCTCATCGGTCACTGATACGGTAAAAGCCGGTGAAAAGGCCGTTCTGGTCCTCAGAGAAACGCCTTTCTATGCTGAGAGCGGCGGACAGACCTTCGATACCGGACTCATCACATCCGGAAGCTTCAAAGCATACGTCACCAAGGTGGAAAAGAAAGACGGAGTTTTCTATCACTCTGTAAGAGTTGCTGACGGTACATTATCTACAGGAGCCATTGTGACCCTTGAAGTGGATAAACTTAAACGTTATGCCACACAGAGAAACCATACAGCTACCCATCTTCTTCAGAAGGCTCTGAGAGAAGTTCTGGGAGATCACGTGGAGCAGGCCGGATCCTATGTGAACGAAAAAGCTCTCCGCTTCGACTTCTCCCACTTCGAACCCATGAAAGCCGAAGAGCTGAAGCTCGTAGAAGAGAAGGTAAACGTTGCTATATCCTCGTTCCTTCCTGTGACCACAGTGGAGACCACCTTAGAGGAAGCGCAAAAAATGGGCGCCATGGCCCTCTTTGGAGAGAAATACGGAACCACCGTCCGCGTTGTAATGGCAGGAGACTGGTCCAAGGAGTTCTGCGGCGGTACCCACGTTAAGAATACCGGTGAGATCGGTTCTTTCAAGATCATTTCCGAAAACGGCGTTGCAGCCGGAGTCAGAAGGATCGAGGCTGTGACAGGGCAGGGAGTTCTGGAACTTCTCAACTCTGACGAGGATACCATCTTACAGATCTCAGATGTTCTCAAGACTTCAAAGAAGACTTTAGTCGACAAGGTGAGATCAGTTTCAGAGGAACTCAAGGCCTTAAAGAAGGAACTTGAGAATATCAAGAGAGAATCCATGGGAAATACCGCGGACGATCTTATCAAGAATGCCAAGGTCATCAACGGGATCAGGCTCATTACCGCAGAATTCGAAGATCTGACGATAAATGACCTGAGGAATATCTCGGATGATATAAAGAGAGACAATAAAGGCATAGCCATGGTATTCGCTGCAGTTTCAGGCGGCAAGCTGACTTTCCTTGTGTCCCTTACAGATGATGTTGTTGAAAAAGGTCTCAACGCAGGCCGCATGATCAAGGATATCGCCCAGATCTGCGGCGGCGGTGGAGGAGGAAAGGCTGACATGGCCCAGGCAGGGGGCAAAGACCCCTCCAAGGTCCGTGAAGCTCTGGAATTCGCCGAGACTTTGATTAAATAAGGAGGATCAAAATGGAAAAAACTACGATCATGTTCGATGCTTTCAAGACGCAGAAGACTTACAAGCAGACACTGGAAGAGGTCTACAAAGCTCTTGAGGAAAAGGATTACAACCCTGTTGACCAGCTGGTTGGATATCTTATTTCCGGGGACCCCTCGTACATCACAAGCTACAACAATGCCAGGACCCTTATAAAAGGCATAGACAGAGACGAGTTGATCGCCGAAATGCTTAAGGAATATCTTCAGAAATAGGTGCATTAATTGGCCAGGAAGATAGGACTCGACGTAGGCGACAAAACAGTGGGAATTGCCGTATCCGATGAACTGGGGATCACTGCCCAGCCCTATATGACCCTCGAGAGGGTGGGGATACGCAAGGATACAGGCAAAATACTTGATATGGTAAAGGAATTAGGATGCGATACTATCGTCATCGGTCTTAATGTGGGCCTGGATGGTAACGATACACCTCAGACTGTAAAAGTCAGAGAATTCCGTACCATGCTGGAAAACAAGATGCGTTCCACCGCCATGAAAGGAATTGAAGTAGTCTTTCAGGATGAAAGGTTCACCACTGTCATCGCCGAGAGGGTGCTGATGGAAGCAGGGGTGAGAAGAGAGAACCGGAAGAAGTATGTGGACAAACAAGCTGCGTCTATCATTCTCCAGAGTTATCTTGACTCATCGAAATAATACTTAAAAAAATAAGAGCCGAAAGGCTTTTATTTTTTTACGAGAGATCCTCCTGTACAAGACTTCCTAAGAGAGGGGACCGATTCTTGTGATCGAAGAAGCAGAAGGCAGTCCCTTCGAATGTTCGTATTTTATATGCGTAACTATTCCTAAAATCATAATTTTGGGAATAGTTAATACCCTTAAAAACACCCCGGGACCTCTGCCGTGCGTTTTCGGTACATCCCGGGATATTTGTAAGGTATTGGAAATATTGAGTTGGCTTATTAATTGTGAGCTCTTAATATCGTTATGCTCTGTTTAATTATATCTATTACTTGCTCTCTCTTTATTTATATCTTATTACAGATCCTTCTGTTGTTCTTATTCTAACAGTTTGATCTTATGTGATCCATCGATACATATATCCTTATATCTCGTTAAATCGGCGTTTTTATCAGTTATAAGCTGATTACCGGTTCATTTAGTTTCCTCTTAAAACGTCCTAAAATACTGAGGCTCTATTTTGCGTTTTAAGCGATTTTTTTAATTTCGGTCGATATATTTATCGACCGATCTATTCTCTTAAAATGCGTGATTTCGTGTCTTGTGGCTTATTCTACCGGAACGTCTATGATCATGCCCGGAATTAGATTGGATGACTCAAGATCATTCAACTGCTGCAGCATATAAACGGCTTCTCTGGTATCCATATCAGGCATGTATTCCTCAGCTATGGACCATAAGGTATCGCCGTTGAAGACTCCGACCTGGACGTATTTCTGAACCGTCTCAGACTGAGCCGTATTGATCTCGAACATGAAATTGAAGATCAGTGTGAACAGAATTATAGAAATAGTTATAAATGCGATAAATCTCGGCTTGCTTGTGATAGTATAACCTCTCATGATATACCCCCTTATCCCCTGTGAACGTATGTTCTTTTGATAAATAGAGTATATCAGAACATTTGTTCTCAGTCAATACCTATTTTGAACATTTGTTCTCTTTTTTTAATATAAAAAAAGAACGGCCCAATTACCGCTTGTTTTGGGCCCTTTCTTTGATCTCTTCAAGCTTGGCATGCAGCTTATCTCTGAATATGACTCCGAGAAACGCTGCGATGCAAGCAACTGCGAATATTATTATTGCGAGAACGTATCTGTCCTGCCCTATCAGACTTCCCATCGCAACTGAGCCTATGAGACCCGGGATCCTTCCAAGAAGAGACAGTACGAGGAAATACTTGATATCCATCTCAGAAATTCCCGCAATATAGCACAAGAAATCCTTGGGAATTCCGGGTATAAGATAAAGCAGAAAACAAATGGTATAGCCCTTTTTAGAGTTCAGAAGTCCTGTATAATGCTCCAGTTTATCGTGGGAAATAAACGCTTTGACGAAATCCCGTCCCAGAAGTTTTCCTATATAGAAGGCAAAGATCTCACCTATAAGGCACCCGATCATTACCAGAATGAACGCCTTAAAGGGGCTGAACATAAAGCCTGCAGCCACCTGAACGATCTCTCCCGGTATTGCAGATATCACCACCTGGATTATCTGAACGATAATGAATACGGGAATGCTCTTATTTCCGAAGCTTTGGATGTATTCTTCGAACTTTTCAACGGAATTGAACTCCGAAAAGAGCTCTCTATGAGTCAGAAACAGTATCGAAGGCACCAAAACGATGATCGCCACCAGGACGATCATCTTGATCAGCGCCAATCTCTTTTCCTTACGTTCTTCGTTCATTAGTTTACTATATCAGATTAATGTAACCTTTCTTGTAAAGGCTGTCTATGGCTTTGAGAACACCGAATCTGGAGTGTTCATAGGTTATTCCGCCCTGGAAATAGACATTGTATGGTGCTCTGATGGGCGCATCTGCGCTGAGTTCAATGGATGAACCCTGAACAAAAGCTCCTGCGGCCATTACGACTTCGTCCTCGTAACCCGGCATCTTCCAGGGTTCAAGGGTCACGTGAGAATCTATGGGCGCAGCCTCCTGGACTCCCTGGCAAAATGCTACGACTTTCTCCTTTGATCCCAGCCTTATTGCCTGAATAATGTCCGAACGCTTATCTTTTGAGCCGGGACATACTTCATAGCCCAGTTTTTCAAAGGCTCTTCCAAGAACGGTCGCACCCTTGATGGCTCCGTTTACCACTCTGGGACCGATGAAAAGGCCCTGGAACATGGACCTGGTCTGTCCGAAAGTCAGTCCGCACTCGCCGCCGATTCCGGGACAAGTCATCCTGTACTGGATACGATCGATGAGTTCAGCCTTGCCTGCGATATAACCGCCTGTAAGAGCCAGTCCGCCGCCCGGATTCTTAATAAGAGATGAAGCCATGACGTCACATCCGACCTCAGTGGGTTCCAGATAATCAGCGAATTCACCGTAGGAATTGTCAACCATCTTGATCAGCTTCGGATCGATGGAATTGACGAATTCTGCCCATTCTTTGATCTCTTCCACAGTCTTGGCCTTTGTCCAGCCATAACCCGTGGACCTCTGAACGGTCACCATGCGAGTCTTGGGGCCGATGGCATTTCTGACGCCTTCAAGATCGATCCTTCCGTCAGGAAGAAGCTCCACCTGCTTATAAGTCACGCCATAATCCCTGAGAGAACCGTTTCCTTCCTCATAGTCAGATATGCCGATGACTGTTTTCATGGTGTCATAAGGCGTTCCTGTACAGTACAGAAGCTCATCTCCCGGTCTGAGAAGCCCGAGAAGGATCAGAGAAAGCGCATGAGTGCCGTTGACGATGGTCGGACGGCAGAGAGCCTTTTCAGCGCCGAAAACCCCGGCGTAGACCTTTTCGATCATGTCACGGCCCGGATCATCATAACCATAACCGGTATTCCAGTTAAAATAAAGATCCGCCATATGATTATCCTGAAATACCTTCAAGACCTTATACTGATTATAGGCCATTATATCATCAAGCTCCCTGAACTTATCACTGACCTCATACTCAGCCTCATTCACAAGCTTGATGACCTTCTCATCTATACCAAACTTCCCATTAAGAAACAAATCACTTCTGTTCATCAAAAAATCTTGACGCGGAAACCCCCACCTCTTAAGGCGGCGGGATGAGCGTCCCTAATGGCCCGCATCTTTTCTCCTTTCTTCTCTTTCTT
>ONAY01000056.1 GCA_900315895.1 uncultured Eubacteriales bacterium | reverse complement strand
GGGGCATAGCCCCTGCTCCTCGCTGACGCGTTCAACGCGTAAACGCATCTGCCAACTGCGTTTTTGCTACTTATCTTTTTTGTACGGGGAAGAAGCAGCTCCAAAGCTTAACTGTTCCCCAAGCTTATCTTCATCAAGCTGATGCTTGATGTACTCCGCAATTCGGCTCTCGTTTTTTCCTACTGTGTCAACGTAATACCCTTTGCACCAGAACTCCCTGTTCCGGTATTTGTATTTCAGCTCGCCGAATTGCTCATAGATCATTGTGCTGCTCTTCCCCTTGAGATATCCCATCACTGTCGAAACGGAGTATTTCGGCGGTATCTCCAAAAGCACATGCACATGATCCGGACACATCTCTGCTTCCAGGATGTTGATCCCTTTCCATTCGCACAATTGTCTTAGGATCTTCCCTATGGCAATACGTTTTTCACCATAGAACACTTTTCTTCGATATTTCGGTGCAAACACTACGTGATATTTGCAATTCCATTTGCTGTGCGATAAACTATTGATGTCATTGAGACCCATTTGTTCTCCTTTCTTAGCTTGTGCAGTTGGCAAACTACACTGTAAGTCTAAGACTGTGAGAACTTCTGGTCAAACGCATAGCGTTCACTGAACCCCGCGTCTAACGCGGGGTTTTCCTTGCCATGTATCCAGCAGGTTTAGTCTGTCATTTATTCTGTTTAAAATGGTCCTCTTGTTGAAGCTCCAGATGGGGCTGATCAGTATGTCCCGCCTGGCATCTCCTGTCAGTCTGTGTATGGTCACAGAGGAGGGGATGATCTCGAGACATTCTGTGACAAGCTCCACGTAACTGTCTATGTCAGGGAAGCTTACGTACTCGGGGATGTCATGTGCCATGGAAGAGCCTTTCACCAGGTTCATTAAGTGAAGCTTCATGCCGAAGAGTCCCGGAATAGAAGAAACATATCTTACTGATTCCAGCATCATGTCCCGGGTCTCGCCGGGTAGGCCCAGTATGAGATGGACCACGGTGCGGATATTTCTTTTTCTTAGCTCGGACACTGCCCGATCGAATTCTTCCAGATCGTAGCACCGGTTTAGATTTTTTGCGGTAGCCTCATGGATGGTCTGAAGGCCCAGTTCCACCCAGAGAAAATGGTCTTTGTTTATCTCCTCCAGAAGGTCCAGCACATCCTCCGGCAGGCAGTCAGGTCTTGTACCTATGGCCAGTCCGCTGACCCGGGGATCTTTTAGTATCGAATAGTACTTTTCACGAAGCTCAGATACAGGTGCGTAGGTGTTGGTATGATTCTGGAAATATCCGATATATTTGGCCGATGGCCACTTCCTGGAATAGAGCTCGATCTGATCGTCTATGTTGGAAGAGAACTCTCCTGACCCGGAGTCAGAGCAGAATGCGCAGCCTCCAAAGGCCTTTGATCCATCGCGGTTAGGGCAGGAGAAGCCTCCGTCGATGGACAGCTTGATGGTCTTGGAACCGAAATGATCCTTTAGATAATTGGATATGGAATTGTACCTCAGACCCTTGAAAAACTGAGGTGGACGGGAGGTATCGTGATCCATTTTATTCATTGAATAAGGCACTGTCTGGTGGTATAATAAATCTTACTATGGGGTTGTGTTGGTTTTTTCAAAACCCATGATGATAATTTAGAATAAAACGCAGGTAAAGTCAAATGAAGGATAGTTGTCAGCCCTGCTTAAGGGAGTGCAAAGAGAATAAGGAATCCGAGACAGTTGAGATGGAGACGCCTAAGCTTGAGAAGCGCAGGATACTCCTTCATTCCTGCTGCGGGCCCTGTTCTACGGCCTGTGTGGAAAGACTTCTTCCCGATTACAGGATCACCATTTTTTTCTATAATCCCAATATCACCGAGAGGGAAGAATACGAAAGGCGTAAGGAGAATCAGATCAAGTTCCTGAACGCTTTGAACGAGGGCCTTCCCGAGGAGGACAAGGTGGTATTCATCGAAGGTGAGTACTTCCCGGAGGACTTTTACAGCGTAGCTGAAGGCCTTGAGGACTGTCCCGAAGGGGGAGAGCGGTGCACAGAGTGCTTCAAGCTCAGACTGGAACGGACAGCCAAGGCTGCG
>ONAY01000036.1 GCA_900315895.1 uncultured Eubacteriales bacterium | reverse complement strand
CGTACTCTGGCAGATGTGTTCGGCCTGGAATTTTTGGATATGGACTTCAAAAAGAAGGCGGGATATCAGCGTTCCATTGAGCTATCGAGAAAATATGAGCTCTACAGGCAGAATTACTGCGGATGCTCTTTCAGCAAGCGAGACTGACGTATAGATGTTTCTCAATGTCATAGTAGAGAACAAAAGTAATTATATAGACAGCTTCTTCACCTATTCGGACGGAGGCTTCAGCGCAGGTATCGGAAGCAAGGTCACGGTGCCCTTTGGAACGGGCACTAAGGAAGGCTATGTTTTCTCCGTATCTGAGACCTGCGATATCGACGAAAGCAAGGTAAAGGACATCATTTCCGTGGATGAGGAGGAGAGCCTCTCAAAGGAAATGATATCCACAGCCGTGTGGATGAAGCAGAGATATGCCATAAGGTATTATGATGCCATAAAGCTCTTCAAGCCGCCCCTTCCCAAGAGGAAGAGAGGGGTCCCGAAGGACCCTTATGGTGACATAGACACGGATTATCCGAAGCCGGAAAGGCTGACCGAAGAGCAGGAAGCCGCTGTGGAGCAGATAAGAGAAGCTCTCGCAGGGGATAAAGAAGAGATATTCCTGATCCACGGAGTTACATCCTCAGGCAAGACCGAGGTTTACATGGAAGCCATCGAGACTTGCCTTTCAAGGGGCAGAGGTGCAGTGATGCTGGTGCCGGAGATATCCCTGACACACCAGCTGATCCGGCGCTTCATAGGCCGTTTCGGGAAGGATAACATAGCAGTCCTTCATTCAGGGCTCACCCCAAGGCAGAGATCCGATGAGTGGATGCGGATAAGAAGCGGAAAGGCCAGGATCGTCATCGGTGCCAGGATGGGAGTTTTTTGTCCCATGGAAAACATCGGAGTGATCATACTGGATGAGGAGCATGAGTCCACATATAAGTCGGACATGACCCCAAAATACGAGACCCATGAGGTGGCTGCCAAGAGGATGCTCACCAACAAGGGTGTGGTCATACTGGGGTCTGCCACTCCGTCGGTGGGTTCCTATCAGAGAGTGCGTGACGGCATATATCATCTCATAGAACTGAAGAAGAGGTACAATAGCACGCCTCTTCCCGAAGTTGAGATAGTGGATATGCGAAAGGAACTGAGGAAGGGGAACCGGTCCATCTTCTCAGAGGCTCTCAGGACGCGGATGGAAGAGGAGCTGAACTCCGGCAGACAGGTGATCCTCCTTCAGAACAGAAGGGGATTCTCGAACTTCATCTCCTGCAGGGAGTGCGGTACCGTTATGAAGTGTCCGGAATGCGGCATCTCCCTTACTTACCACAAAAAAGAAAACAGCATGATCTGCCACTACTGCGGCAGAAGGTACCCCGTTCCCACAGTGTGTCCCACGTGCAAGAGCAAATACATCAGGCATTTCGGCATCGGAACGGAGCAGGTGGAGGAGGAAGTCAGAAAGCTTTTCCCGGACAAGGCCGTGGACAGGCTGGACATAGATTCCATCAGAGACCGGAAGGAGATGGACAATATACTTGACCGCTTCGGAAAAGGCGAGACGAAGATCCTGGTGGGCACTCAGCTTGTAGCCAAGGGCCTGGATTTCGACAACGTAGGCCTTACCGGTGTGATCGCCGCAGATTCCACCATAAACATCCCGGATTACCGTTCTGAGGAGCGGACCTTCCAGCTGGTGACTCAGGTGGCAGGAAGGGCCGGAAGAGGTGACCGAAGAGGTCACGTCATAGTTCAGACCTATGACCCGGAGAATTATGCGCTGACTGCGGCCAAAGACAATGATTACGATGGATTTTTTGCGCTGGAGACCAGAGGCAGGAAACTTATGGAATATCCGCCCTTCGGAGAGCTGATCATAGCTAATTTCACTTCGGACGACGAGGCGGAGGCTGCCAAGGCAGCCGAAGAAGCCAGGGATTTCCTGGTGGAGATCTTCGGTCATGACTGCCAGAAGCGCATCCGGGAACCAAAGATCGCTTCCAACTTCAAGGGCAAGGAAGCCTTCAGACAGTACATAATAATCAAGGCGGAGCGCAGCAAAAGGAACGAGTACGTTCACTATCTGGACCAGTTCAGAAGAAAGCTCATGTCCCGCCGGTCACAGGTAAACGTGACCATAGATGTGGATCCTTACAGCATGATCTAGGATCCCGCAAAAAAACTTACAGCAACTCATTCATTGACAAAGAAGAGGAAGATATGGCAACAAGAAGAGTAGTAGTCGAGGGAGAAGAAGTATTAAGAAAGCACGCCAAGAGCGCTGGCCCCGTAACGCCCCATCTCAAGGAGATACTTCAGGACATGGTGGAGACCATGAGAGAAGAGAACGGCGTTGGACTGGCTGCACCCCAGGTGGGGATCATGAGAAGGATGTTCGTGGCACAGCCGGATCCCGGCGATGACGCCACAGTCTACTATATGATCGATCCTGTGATAACCCACTACAGTGAAGAGAAGGAATGGGGCGTAGAAGGATGCCTGAGCGTTCCTGACATGGTAGGCGATGTGGAGAGATCGGTGGCCATCAAGATCGAGGCAACAGGTCTTGACGGAGAGAGAAGAGAATTCGATTTTGAAGGCTTCGAAGCCAGAGTCATGCAGCATGAATATGACCATCTGGACGGGATCCTCTATACCGATAAATGCCGCAATCTGAGATCAGCCTTTGAAGAGGATGAAGAGGATATAGAAGAGGACGCAGAGACAAAGTAATGAAGACAGTATTCATGGGAACTCCTGAGTTCGCAGAAGTGATCCTGAGAGGACTTAATCAGGGAGGACAGGACATACAGATGGTGCTCACTCAGCCAGACAGGAAAAACGGCAGAGGAAAGCAAGTCAGGTTCTCCCCGGTTAAAGAGACCGCTCTGGAGCTCGGGCTCGACGTTCTGCAGCCCGAAAACCTAAAAAATGATATATCGGTCCAGGAGACTTTAAAGGCCCTGAAACCTGATGTTTTGGTGGTGGCATCCTATGGCCAGATCCTGCCGAAGAGCATTCTGGACATACCAAAATTTGGCGCTATCAACGTTCACGCATCCCTTCTTCCAAAACTCAGGGGAGCGTCGCCGATCCAGCACGCCATCCTCTTGGGAGAAGAGGAGACCGGCATAACCATCATGAGGATGGATGTGGGCCTGGACACAGGGGACATGATCTCCAAGAGAACAGTGAAGATCGGAGACATGAACTATACGGAACTCCACGACAAGCTGGCAGAGGTGGGAAGTGAGCTTCTACTTGAGACCCTTCCTCTCATTGAGAATGGGACTGCTCAGTATGAGAAACAGGACGATGCTCTGTCCACTTATGCGCCTCTTATTAGAAAAGAGGACGGTCACATCAACTTCAGCGGTTCTGCCGCAAAGGAGGTCTTAAAGATCAGAGCCTTCGACCCGTGGCCGGGAGCTTTTGCTCACTTTGGAAACGATGATCAGACCGTGAAGTTCTGGAAGGGTGAAGCTGTTTCTGATGGATCCCACGATGATCCTGGAACGGTAAGAGAAGTTTACAATAACCGGTTTATCGTTTCCTGTGCCGACGGATCCCTTGTGATCACTGAGATACAGGTCCCCGGCAAGAAGCGCTGCCCGGTAAGCGACTACCTGAGAGGGCATTCCCTTGAGAAGGGACAGGTCTTCAGATGAAGAACAGCGCAAGACACGCAGCATACAAGGCCCTGATAGATATCGAGAAGGACAACGCCTACTCCAATATGGCTCTCAATCATTACCTTCGGGATCTGGAGCCCAGGGAACAGGCTTTGGCCAGAGAGATATGCTATGAGGTGCTCAAAAGGAAATATCTTCTGGACTACTATCTCAGAGGTTTCATAACCAAAGGCTTCAATAAACTGGAGACAGGTCTTCTTACCATTCTCAGGATGGGAGCCTGCGAGATACTTTTCATGGACGGTGTCCCGGACTATGCTTCGATCAACGAGGCTGTGGACCTGGCTAAGAGATACGCTAAGGGAAGAGCTCCCTTCGTAAACGGTGTCCTCAGAAATCTGTCCAGAAACAGGGACAGCCTGAAGGAACCTGATGATTTCTCAGTCAGATATTCAGTGAATAAATGGATCGCGGATCTTTTGATCAACGCCCTTGGTCCTGAAGGCGCAGAGGAATATCTCAGGTATTCCCTTAAAACGCCCGAACTCTGCATAAGAGTCAACATTCTGAAGAATACCAGGGAAGAGTTGAGAGACTCCCTTGAAAAGGACGGATTCCGGGTGAGCTTGTCCAAACTCAGCCCCAGATGCCTGAAGGTCAGTGGAACGGGGATCCTGGAGACAGAGGCCTTCAGGATGGGCAGATTCTCGGTCCAGGATGAGGCTTCGCTTTACGCAGCTGATATGGCAGGCGCAAAAGAAGGCATGAAGGTGCTGGATCTATGCGCCGCACCGGGAGGCAAGTCCTGCGCCATCGGTGAGGCCATGGGAAACAAGGGACTGATCATATCACAGGATATATATGAGCATAAGTTAAGAGTAATAGACAGTTATGCCGAAAGGATAGGCATAGATATAATTGAGACCAGGCAAAGGGACGGATCGGTACCTGTGCCTGAATATGAAGGACAGTTTGATCTGGTGATCTGCGATGTGCCATGTACGGGGCTTGGGGTCCTCAGAAGGAAGCCCGAGATCAAGTATAAGGAGAGTCCGGATCTCAAGGGGCTGAACGAGCTTCAGCTAAAGATTCTTATGAACGGAGCCTCTTACGTACGTGAAGGCGGGACCCTCATGTATTCCACCTGCACTGTGACCAGAGAAGAAAACGAAGAGCTAGTTTCAAGATTTCTCGGGGAGATGCCGGGATTCGTGTTAGATAAAGATATCAGGCTGGGACCCGAGACAGGAACGGACGGGTTTTATGCCGCAAGATTCAGGAGGATATAGTAGATGCATGTAGGATTTAAATCCGACAAGGGGGTCATGAGAACCAGCAACGAAGACGCTTGCTTCGTCCTGCTCCCGGACAAGGTCTATGTACTTGCAGACGGTGTGGGAGGAGGAAACTCCGGAGAGATCGCATCCCGTACAGCTGTCAGCGAGATAGCTAACTACGTGGTAAGCCATCCCATCGCCCACATAATAGACAAGTATGAGATCGTGGATTATTTGCGTGACGCCATAGAGACAGCCAACCGCAAAATATACGGCATGGCCAATGCCCACGAGGAGAACGCCGGTATGGCTACCACCACCGTGGTGGTCCACGTGAGAAGCAGACAGGCCTACGTAGCGAACATCGGCGACAGCAGAGCATATCTTTACAGGGATGGCGCACTGACTCAGATCACCGAAGACCACACATATGTGAACACTCTGGTAAAGGCAGGAGTGCTCTCAAAGGAAGAGGCCGAGGTGGACGAGAGAAAGAACGTTATCGTCAAGGCACTGGGTGCGGACAGCGTTGCGGACCCGGATTTTTTCAGGGTAGAGATCAGGGAGAACGATATTATGATACTGTGCTCTGATGGCCTTTACGATGAACTTACTGATGATGAGATCGTTTCAGTGATCCAAGATAACAATGAGAACATGAGCGACCTTGCCAGAGAACTGGTAAGCAGAGCCAATCTCAACGGCGGCCGGGACAACACGACTGTCATAAGCCTTAAAGTGACGGAGGAGGATATCGATGAATAACAGACTGATCGCCGGAAGATACGAGCTTATAGAAAAGACCGGTGAAGGAGGAATGGCCATCGTATATAAGGGAAAAGACAGGCTCCTTAACCGTTATGTGGCTATCAAGATCTTAAGACCCGAATTCACCAGGGACAAAAAATTCATAGAGAACTTCATCAGAGAATCCCAGGCTGCAGCAAGACTTACACATCCCAACGTAGTGGGAGTATACGATGTAGGCCAGGAGGGCAATATCCATTACATCGTTATGGAGCTGGTGGAAGGCAAGTCCCTGTCTGACATCATTGAAGAAAAAGGCAGGCTGGACTATAAGCAGGCCATAGACTTCACCATACAGATCGCCCAGGCGCTGTCTTTGGCGCACAGGAACGGTATAGTCCACCGTGACGTCAAGCCCCACAACGTGCTGGTGACTCCTCAGGGTGTGGCTAAGCTTGCTGACTTTGGTATCGCCATGCCGATATCAGACACCACGATCACCGAGGTAAACGACAAGGTAATGGGCTCCGTCCATTACTTCTCACCTGAACAGGCAAGAGGAGCATATGTGGACGAAAGATCCGACATCTATTCTCTGGGAATAGTGCTTTACGAGATGCTCACGGGCCACGTTCCCTTCGATGCGGACAATCCGGTATCCATCGCTCTCAGCCATATAAACGATCCCATGCCTTCAGCAAAATCCGAGGTGCCGGGAGTACCTTATCAGCTGGATAGGATCATCAGGAAGGCCACGGAGAAGTTCCAGTCCAAGAGATATAAGAGCGTGGACGAGATGATCGAGGATCTCAGATCCATCGACTACATAGAGAGCCGCTTTGGCTCCAAGGCACTGTCGGGAGACTTTACGGATTCAGACGATGAGCCTAAGGAGCAGGTCAAAAAGAATACCAAGGGAGGCTCAGGCAACAAGAAGAGCTCCGGCCAGGGGAATGATAAGAGTCAGTCATTCTTTGCAAGACTTTTCCAGAGGGACAAGTCCAGCAAGATCGTCATTATCGCAGGTGTAGCAGCCCTTCTGATCTTCCTGATCATAATGGGCTTCGTCCTGGGACTCTTCGGTCAGCAGGAAGAAGTTGAAGTTCCTGACTTCAGCGGCAAGACCTATGAGGAGGCCGTAGCCATGGCTTCAGAGGCAGGTCTTGTCCTGGAGAGAGGGGACGACATGTATTCCGATGAATTCGAGGAAGGATTCATAACATTCCAGACGCCTGAAGCCGGTACCATGGTGGTGGAAGGAAAGACCGTGACCATCAACGTTTCCAAGGGAAAGAGCGAAGGCGTCATCCCCAAGATAACCGGAATGTCCGTGGATGAGGCCAAGGCTGCTCTGGAAGAGATGGGTTATGTGCTGGGCACACAAACCATTGTCACATCCACTCAGAACAAGGGCACCGTGGTCAAACAGTCCATAGAGCCCGGGACCAAGGCAGATAAGGGAACGGTGGTGGATATTGAGGTCTCCGACGGAGAAGGCGTAGAGCAGGTATCTGTCCCCAACCTGACAGGAATGACTCCTGAGGAAGCAAAAGATCTCCTTGAGAGTCTGGGGCTTAAGAGAGGAGCAGTCACCTACGAGGAGACTAATACCGTAGCGCAAAACCTCATCTTCTGGCAGAGCATCGCCTATGGCACATATGTGGACGCAGGCACAGCCATCGATGTCAGGGCGTCCAAGGGAGAACCGCCTACCCCCGATGATCCTGTGGATCCTCCTGATGGAGGCGAAGGCGGCGAAGGCGGTGGAGGATCCGGAACAGGTGAAAACGGCGAAGGATCGGAAAACGGTGAAGGCGGCGAAGGATCCGGAACAGGTGAAGGCCAGGGGTGATCTCAGATGACCGGACAGATCATTAAAGGCATAGGCGGTTTCTACTACGTGAAGACTCCGGAAGGACTCTTCGAGTGCCGGGGAAGAGGCGCCATCAAAAATAAAGGCATCAAGCTTCAGGTGGGAGACCGCGTGGATATCTCAGAGGTGGAACTCTCTAGAGAGGCCCGAGACAGAGGCTATCAGCACGAGGGCGTGATCGAAGGAATTCTCGAGCGAAAGAATGAGTTCGAGAGACCGCCCATCGTAAACGTGGACATGATCCTTGTGACTTTTGCGGGACGGGACCCGGAACCTGCTTTTGCCATGATAGACAAGTTCATACTTGCCTCCGAGGTCAAGGGCACGGAAGCCGTGGTGGTCATAAACAAGTGCGACCTTCTCGGCGACGAGGAGAGAAGCGCCATGAAGGCCATATATTCCGGTGCATACAAGGTCATCGAGACCAGCTGCGTCACCGGAGAAGGACTGGAAGAGTTAAAAAGCATCCTTCAAGGTAAAGTGGCGGCCTTCGCGGGGCCATCCGGCGCAGGCAAGTCGACACTTGTAAACAGTATCGTGCCAGAGGCCGGTATGGAGACAGGCTCCATATCAGGCAAGACACTGAGAGGAAGGCATACCACGAGACACGTGGAGATACTGGAGACAGAAGGCGGCGGACTGGTCTATGACACCCCGGGATTTACATCTTTTGATATACCTGAGATAGAGGAAGACGAATTGAGGGACCTCTATCCTGAGATCGCAAAGCTTAACGGACACTGCAGATATGACAACTGCAGGCATCTCAAGGAGCCGGGCTGCGCGGTAAAGGAGGCGGTGAAGGCCGGTGACATATCGGCTGTACGGTACGCGTCATATAAGACAAACATGAAAGAGATCAAAGAAAAGAGGAGATTCTGATGCTCATTGCACCATCAATACTTTCAGCGGATTTTGGAGACCTGCTGAACGACATTCATAAGACAGAAGAAGGCGGGGCAGACTACATCCATGTGGACGTCATGGACGGACACTTCGTACCGAACATCAGCTTCGGCGCCCCTGTTATGAAGAGCCTGGTGGGCAGAGTGTCCATTCCCTTCGACGTGCATCTCATGATCACGGATCCCGCAAAATATGCAAAGGATTTCGTGACGGATAATACAGAGTTCATCACTTTCCACAGGGAAGCGGTGGAGGATCCTGAAGAGGTCATAGACCTGATCCATTCCTATGGGGTGAAAGCCGGCATCTCAATTAAACCGGGCACTCCGACATCAGCTCTTGAAGGACTCTTCGATAAGGTTGATCTGATCCTGATCATGTCAGTGGAACCGGGCTTCGGAGGACAGAAGTTCATGGAGGATCAGCTCACGAAAGCGGTGGAGCTTTCTGCCCTCAAAAAAGAAATGGGCTACGATTACATAATAGAGATAGACGGCGGGATCGGCATAGGCAACATCGAAAGAGTTGAAGCCTCGGGCGTTGAGATGGCCGTGGCGGGATCCTCCGTGTTCAAGGCCGATGATCCGGCGGAAGCCGTAAGAATGCTCAAGGAGAAATAGGGTATAAATGGATCTTCTAATTGCTTTTGCCATATTTCTCATATGCATGATATCATCGCTTATTGCTGACATATCCACGGTCCCGGCATTGATCGCCGGGTTCGTGGCGTTTTTTGTGATAGGGCTTCGAAGGAAGTTCCGTCCCGCTGAGCTCTTCCGCATGGCAGGCAAGAGCGTAGGGGAATCACTGATCGTCCTGGAGGTAATGGCGGTCATCGGATTTCTCACCGCCTCCTGGAGAATGTCGGGGACCATCACAGTATTCGTTTATTACGGCATGCAGCTCATAACACCAAAGCTGTTCATTCTGATCACATTCCTGCTTTCAAGCCTTCTTAGCTACGCCATAGGCACGTCCTTCGGCGTGGCGGGAACTGTAGGAGTGATATTCATGGCCCTGGCGAGAGCCGGCGGAGTGGATCCGCTGGTCACTGCAGGGACATTGATGAGCGGTGTATTCTTCGGGGACAGAAGCTCTCCGGTATCATCTTCCGCTCATCTGGTATGCAGCATCACGGGAACGAACATATACGATAATGTGAAGGCCATGATGAAGACCGGAGCGGTACCGTTTTTTGTTTCACTGGTGCTCTACTTAGTGGTATCCATAAACAATCCCATACAGGGGGCGGACAGCCAGATGATGGCAGGCCTTCAGGAAGCCTTCGTAATATCCTACTGGGCTTTCCTGCCTGCAGTTTTTCACGGCCGGCATCATCTATGAGCTCATGTGCCGCGGTCTGCGCCGCGACCAGCTGCTCGAGCTCGAGCCCCAGGTGGCCGCCGCTGTGTTGGCCTCGGCCCAGGACTTTGCCGCCCAGTGCGCCTCGGCGCCCGACAATTGCCTCCCGCCCGGCTATGCCGCCTCGCGGGTGGCCGCCTACGCCTCGCGGGCCGACGAGCGCGAGAAAAACATGGCCAAGTGATGTAGCGACGATACTCATTTTTGTTTTTATAGAATATAAACATAATTCAGATAGCACGATGAAAAAGCTGTTGATTGAAGAATCCTTCCCCACGCTCAAAACCGACCTCACGGCTCTCACGGCCCAGGTCGGGAAAACTGGCGAGCTGCCCCCCTTGCAGGACCTCGACACGGCGACAGCCATCGACCTGCGCCTGTGGCACGTGAAGTACTTGATGCAGCACGAGCGGCAGCACGATGCCGCTATGGCCATCGATGCCATGGTCTTCGACGACAGCATTGCCGGCTTCCCGCTGCTGCACCATGCCTGGCTGTGGCTGGCCCGCATGTCGCTCTTCATCGACAGCAACGACTACATGCTGGCCCTGGGCAGCGCCGAGAATGCCCTCAACGTGCTGGTCGACGTCACGGCCAAGCGCGGCGAGGACTTTCTGGCCATCGTGGCCTCGCTGCTCTACAACCTGGCCTATGTGCACTACATGACCGACGACAACGCCCGCGCCGTGAAGGAGCTCACCAAGTGCCAGAAGCTCTTTGAGCGCCTGGTGAAACGCAACAACGCGCGCTTCTCGCCCATGCTGGTCTATGCCGTCGAGGCCTCGACCACCATCTTCAAGTCGCGCATCAAGCAGATGAACGTGTTTGCCCACTACCAGACCACCACCGGGCTCTACACCGCCATGCTGGCCGACAAAGACTCGCAGAAGGTGCGCATGGCCCTGGCCAACCTGGTCGACTCGCTGCGCCACGAGGGCGACCTCATGCTGCAGATGGGCAACGCCCGCAACGCGGTGAAATTCTACACCAAGGCCCTGCGCTACCAGAAGAA
>ONAY01000010.1 GCA_900315895.1 uncultured Eubacteriales bacterium | reverse complement strand
CAACTGGGGTGATGCGATAGTTTGGAGTGAGCTTCATCACTATTCAAAATATCCTGTTTACTGGGACTAGTCACCAACGCTTTTTGTCCTATATCCCCAAACAAAAGAGCGGACTTCTGAAAGTCCGCTCTTTAGCATTTCAGTTAAGGCAATTGCAGAACTTATTCGCTTAAGTACTGGTCGATGGATGCTGCGGCAACTTTGCCTGCTCCCATGGCCTTGATTACTGTAGCTGCGCCTGTTACAGCGTCGCCGCCGGCATAGATGCCGTCACGGTTTGTAGCTGCGCCTTCGTCTGTTCCGATACCGCCCTTGGCGTTAGCGTCAAGGTTCTCGGTGGTGTCGAGGATCAGGGTGTTCAGCTTGGTTCCGATGGACATGATGACCATGTCAACGGGGATCTCAAAGTTGGAGCCCTTCTTCTCAACGGGTCTTCTTCTTCCGGAAGCATCGGGTTCGCCAAGCTCCATCTCTACGCATTCGATGGATCTTACGTTTCCGTTCTCATCCCCATGGATCTCAACAGGGTTGTTGAGAAGCTTGAAGATGATGCCTTCTTCCATGGCGTGGTGAACTTCCTCAGCTCTTGCGGGAAGCTCAGTCATGGAACGACGGTAGATGATGTAGACCTCGCTGGCGCCCATACGCTTAGCGCATCTTGCAGCGTCCATGGCAACGTTTCCGCCGCCTACTACTGCGATCTTGTCGCCGTGCATGATGGGTGTGTCGTATTCGGGTCTGTAAGCCTTCATCAGGTTGATCCTGGTGAGGTACTCGTTGGCGGAGCATACTCCGATGAGGTTCTCACCGGGGATGTTCATGAAGGACGGAAGGCCTGCGCCGGTTCCGATGAAGACGGATTCATAGCCGCCCTCTTTCATGAGCTCGTCAACTGTGAAGGATCTGCCTACGACTGCGTCAGTTACGAACTTGACGCCCTTTTCCTCCAGCTTGGAAACTTCCATAGCTACGATCTCCTTGGGGAGACGGAACTGAGGAATTCCGTAAACCAGTACGCCGCCGGTCTTGTGAAGAGCTTCGTAGACTGTTACGTCATAGCCCTTGTTGATCAGGTCGCCTGCGCAGGCAAGGCCTGCAGGGCCGGAACCGATGATGGCGACTTTGTGACCGTTGGACTCTGCCTTGGGTACTTCTACGTCTCCGAAGTTTGCTGCGTGCCAGTCTGCTACGAATCTTTCAAGTCTTCCGATAGCGACAGACTCGCCCTTAACTTCGTGAACGCACTTGCCCTGGCACTGTGTTTCCTGGGGGCAGACTCTTCCGCAGATAGCGGGAAGGGAGCTGTCCTGGGAGATAACATCGTATGCGCCCTCGAAGTCTCCTTCGGCAACGCGTGCGATGAAATCAGGGATCTTGATGTTTACGGGGCATCCGGAGACGCAGGGTTTTTTGCGGCATCTAAGGCAGCGCATGGCCTCGTTGATGGCCTGCTGCTCAGAGTAGCCTGTGCATACTTCCAGGAAGTTCTTGTTTCTTACGTCAGGCGCCTGCTCCGGCATCGGGTTCTGTGAATGTACTAAATTAATCATTGTAACGAACACCTCCTGTCAATCTGCAGATATGCTGACGATCTTCAGCTTCCTGTTCTCTGTAGTAAGCTGAACGTCTGATGAGGTCGTCCCAGTCAACCAGCTCGCCGTCGAACTCAGGTCCGTCGACGCACACGAACTTGTCTTCGCCGCCGATCTTGCATCTGCAGCCGCCGCACATTCCGGTGCCGTCGATCATGTAAGCCGTAAGGGATGCAACGGACTTGATGCCGTGCTTCTTTGCGATCTCACAGGTGAACTTCATCATGATGGGAGGACCAACAGCAACTACTTCGTCAAATACGTAGCCCTTTGCAATGAGGTCTTCCAGCTTCTGGGTGGTGAACATTTTCTCACCGTAGGAACCGTCGTCGGTAACTACGAATACGTGATCGTCTCCAAGGTTCTCTTTTAATTCTTCTTCAAGAATGACCAGATCCTTGTTCTTGAAACCTTCGATCATGTAGGTGTCGACTCCTGCAGCTTTCATTCCGCAGGCAAGGGGATATGCAAGGGCATTTCCTGTACCGCCGCCGATTACGCAGACACTCTTAAGTCCTTCCATGTGGGTGGGCTTGCCGAGAGGGCCTACGATGTCAGCGAAGCAGTCGCCGACTTCCAGCTGATCCATGAGCATTGTGGTCCTGCCAACTGCTGCGTAGATCAGATCGATGGTTCCGTCTTCTGAATTGTGTCCGGCCATGGTGAGAGGAATTCTCTCACCATATTCATCAGTTCTCAGGATGATGAACTGACCGGGTTTGGCATGTTTTGCAACAAGGGGAGCATAGATCCTCAGCCAAACCATATTGTCATTAAGTCTTCTTTTCCAAGTGACTTCAAATCTCTTATAATCTGCCATCAGTTTATCCTCCTTCCTTATTTCTCAAAACTATCTTCTCTGTGCTTCAGTTCGTCGTATCTGCCGAGAGCTATCTTTTCACCCTTTGTGAAGAGTTCTTCTGCTCTCTCGGGGAACTTGAGCATCAGGGAGTTGTAACGAACTTCGCCCATGATGAAGTCTCTGTAGGAGTCTGTGGGCTTGTGAGAATCAACTGTAAGCGGATTCTCGCCGGCTTCGGCCTTCCTCGGGTCGAACCTGAGCAGGTTCCAGTAACCGGATCTTACAGCCTTCCTCATCTCCTGCATGGAGCGGTTCATACCGGCCTTGACACCGTGGTTGATGCAAGGTGCGTAAGCGATGATCAGGGAAGGTCCGTCGTAAGCTTCAGCTTCCTTCAGGGCTCTTACTGTCTGCTCCGGATTAGCGCCCATTGCGATCTGTGCAACGTATACATATCCGTAAGCCATGGCGATCTGAGCCAGATCCTTCTTCTTCACGGACTTACCTGCAGCTGCGAACTTAGCAACAGCTCCGATAGGTGTGGACTTGGAGGACTGTCCGCCTGTGTTGGAATAGACCTCTGTGTCGTATACCATGACGTTTACGTTCTCGCCGGAAGCAAGTACGTGGTCAACGCCGCCGTAGCCGATGTCATATGCCCAGCCGTCTCCTCCGAAGATCCATACTGAGGGTTTGGTCAGCATGTCTTTGTTCTCGACTACATACTTGGCATCTGCAGAATCAAGAGCTTCGCAAGCTTCAACGAGAGCGTCTCCGGTCTTTCTGGCGCCGTCAACGTCGTCCATCATAGCAAGCCATGCCTTAGCCTGGTACATACCGGTCTCATCAGCAAGACGTGTTACAACGGTCTTCATCTCGTTTCTTCTGGTCTTCATGGCTGTAGCCATACCGAAGCCGTACTCTGCGTTATCCTCGAAGAGGGAGTTGGACCAAGCGGGTCCCTTACCTTCTCTGTTCACTGTGTAAGGTGTGGAAGGTGTGGAAGCTCCCCAAATGGAGGTACATCCTGTAGCGTTGGCGATGAACATTCTGTCGCCGAAGAGCTGAGTGATCAGCTTAGCGTAGGGAGACTCTCCGCATCCCGGGCAAGCGCCGGAGAATTCCATGAGAGGAGTCTTGAACTGTGAGCCCTTAACGGTGTCAACAGCGAAAGGTGTCTCCTTGTCGGCAATGTTCTTGTACAGGTAATCGAATTTCTTCTGCTGCTTGTGCATGAATTCGTCTTCCGCAGGAGCCATCTCGATGGCTTTCTTTCTTGCGGGGCAGACTTCTGCGCAGGATCCGCATCCGGTGCAGTCCATAAGTGACCAGCCAAGGGTGAACTTCATGTTCTTCATGCCCTTCATCTGGGATACGCCCTTGCAGTCCGGTCCGCAGCCCATCTCGTTCTTCAGACCTTCTGCCTCGTCCTCTGTCATGACGAAGGGTCTTACTACTCCGTGGGGGCATACGATGGAGCACCAGTTGCACTGCATGCAGTTTGTGGGATTCCACATGGGAAGATCCGCAGCGATTCCTCTCTTCTCAAAAGCAGCTGTGCCGTTGGGCATCATACCGTCTGCTGTTGATAAGAACTGGGATACGGGAACCTTGTCTGCTGTGAGGTTGGCTTCCGGTACCAGGATGTTGTTGAGGAAATCTGTGTGGAAATCGTCTCTTCCTACAAGCTTCGGAGCGGGAGCATCATCGGGAAGTCCCTTCCAGCTTTCGGGAACTGTTACCTTGTGGATGTGGTTGAGACCTGCATCTACAGCCTTGCAGTTCATGTCGACGATATCCTGACCCTTCCTGCCGTAGGTCTTCTTGATAGCAGCCTTCATGTATTCCTCAGCCTTGTCGATGGGAATGATGTCAGCCAGCTTGAAGAAAGCAGCCTGAAGGATGGAGTTAGTTCTTCTGGCACCGAGACCGATCTCCTTGGCAAGGGTCACAGCGTCGCAGGTGTAGAACTGAATGTTGTTCTCAGCGATGTATCTCTTGACCTTGTTGGGAAGGTGCTCTTCCAGCTCTTCGTCATTCCATACGCAGTTGAGAAGGAAGAATCCGCCGGGTTTGACGTCCTGTACCATCTCATACTTGTAGAGATATGCTGAGTTGTGGCAGGCTACGAAGTCAGCCTGTTTTACATAATATGTGGATCTGATGGGCTGGTCGCCGAATCTCAGGTGAGAGATGGTAACGCCGCCGGACTTCTTGGAGTCATACTGGAAGTAGGCCTGAGCCTTCATGTCAGTGTGGTCGCCGATGATCTTGACGGAGTTCTTGTTGGCGCCGACAGTACCGTCAGCTCCAAGTCCCCAGAACTTGCAGGCGTGTGTTCCCTTGGGAGCAACGTCCGGGTTGCAGGATCCGTGGATGGAAAGGTTGGTGACGTCGTCGTAGATGGAAAGTGTGAATTCCTTCTTCGGCTCGTCTGCCCAAAGGTTCTCGTAGCAAGCGAGAACGTCGCCGGGCTGTACGTCCTTGGAACCAAGGCCGTATCTTCCGCCGCATACCAGGCACTGATCGAATTCAGTTCCCTTGAGAGCGGTAACGATGTCGATGTAGAGAGGTTCGCCCAGAGATCCGGGTTCCTTGGTTCTGTCGAGAACAGCGATCTTCTTCACTGTCTTGGGCAGTACCTTAAGGAGATATTCTGTGGACCAGGGTCTGTAAAGATGTACCTCTACGATACCGACCTTCTTGCCCTGAGCTCTGAGCCAGTCGATGACTTCTTCTGCGCACTCGCAGATGGAACCCATGGCTACCAGCACTTCTGTTGCTTCGGGATCACCGTAGTAGTTGAAGGGCTTGTAGTTGGTGCCGATCCTCTTGTTAACTTCTTCCATGTAGGAGTTAACGATGTCAGGTGTTGCAAGATAAGTGGGGTTGCAGGCTTCTCTGTGCTGGAAGAATGTCTCCGGCTGTTCAGCGGAACCTGTGGTGTGAGGATGGTTGGGGTTCAGGGCATGATCCTTGAACTTCCTTACCTCGTTCCAGTCCACCATTTCCTTGAGTTCGTCATAATCCCAGACTTCGATCTTTTGCTGTTCGTGGGACGTTCTGAATCCGTCGAAGAAGTGAAGGAAGGGAACGTGAGCCTTGATAGCGGAAAGATGTGCTACTGCAGCCAGGTCCATTGCCTGCTGAACTGAGTTGGAAGCAAGCATAGCGAATCCTGTCTGACGGCAGGCCATGACGTCGGAGTGGTCTCCGAAAATGTTAAGAGCGTGGGTGGATACCGCACGTGCAGCTACATGGAAAACAGCGGGAACAAGTTCGCCGGCCATCTTGTACATGTTGGGGATCATAAGGAGAAGTCCCTGGGATGCTGTGAAGGTGGACGTGAGGGCACCTGCGGAGATAGCTCCGTGGACTGCACCTGCAGCTCCTGCTTCAGACTGCATCTCTACGATCTTGACCTTCTCGCCGAACATGTTGATACGGTCGTTGGCAGCCCATTCGTCCATGTTTTCAGCCATGGGTGAGGAAGGTGTGATCGGGTAGATCGCAGCGACCTCGGAGAAGGCGTATGCTACATGAGCGGCGGCGGCGTTGCCGTCCATTGTCTGTAATCTTCTCATGTTTAGTCCTCCTCTCTGATTCCCAGAGCTTCGCGCTGAGCGAAGATGTATTCAGGAACTACCTGTTCCTTGATTACGTTTCTCGGGCATATGTACTGGCAAACGTGGCAGTCTTCGCAGATCTCGGGGTCGATGATCGTGTGAGTGCCGTCCTCGTAGATGGCCAGGTTCGGGCAGTTGACCTTGCAGTCTTCGCAGAACAGGCATCCTGTGCCGCAGACCTGAGCCTTGGTAGCCGGATCATCCTCGGATGAGCAGGCAACGAGCTTGAGTCCCTTGTAGGGCACGATGGTGATGAGGTGCTGAGGACAAGCGAATGTGCAGTCCTTGCATCCTACGCACTTGTCAGGATCGACCTTTGCTATGCCGTTCTCAACGTGGATAGCGTCATAGCGGCAGACTTCTGTGCACTTGCCGCAACCGAAGCAGCCTGTGTGGCAGAGTCCAAGCGCCTTGAGATCAAGTCTGGCAGCTTCGTCACAGGTGGAAACTCCCATCTGCTGAAGCTTGTAGTTGGTCCTTCCGTCTCCGGAGCATCTTACGAATGCTACGTTGGACTTAAGAACTGTCAGGTCATGAAGAGTATCAACGATGATCTTCTTCTTGCACTTGACTGTGCAGGCCATGCATCCTACGCACTTGTCGTAGTCGATGACCGCATGGTTGTTAACGATGTGTACAGCATTCTCGGGACAAGCCTGTTCGCAAGCTCCGCAAGAAATGCAGCCGTATCCGCATGTGGCTCTCACCACCTGCTCGTCTTCCTCCGTGGATGAGCAGGGAATGAAGTTTGTCGCATCAGCAGGGATCATCTTGATCAGGTGCTGAGGGCAGACTCCCTCTTTGGCGCAGTCGCCGCAGCCGTTGCATTTCTCGGGGTCAATAACGATCTTGCCGTCCACCAGCTTCATAGCCCCTTCCTTGCAGGACTCGATGCAGGAGCCTACGCCTACGCAGCCGCTCTTGCACTCGCCTCTGAGGAAACCGGACTCACAAGCCTCTTTGCAGGATGCACACCCGGTAAAGCGTGCTTTGCCTGCAGCGCTGCCGGCACATGCGACGAAAGCGATGAGCTTTTCTTCCGCTGCCGGAGCCATTTCGGTTTTCATAACAATTGCCTCCTTGAAATAGTTATTGGTTTAACCCGCGTGAGCGGATCTTACTTACTTATTACCGGCTTTAAGGCACGGTAAATTTGCACCACAAAGATGCACTATAATATTACTCCCTAAGTGTTGCAAAAGTCAACAAAATGGGCACCGTGTATCATCAAAAAAACACGATGCCCAATAGGGTTTCGGGATTCTTGGGCCCTAAACAGATGTTAGGGCGGGCTAATGGGTTTTTTGCACCTTTTCAGCGGCGCAAAAAACCTTATTCGCAGCTTTCTTTGACATCATCCTGTCCAGTAGCTGCTCGTAAACGGGACGGCCTCCAAGACCCTCCGCCACTATGTAGCTTATGAGAGCTACCAATGACAGGGGCAGCAGGTTGCTCAGGGCCCCGGTCATCTCTGAAATGAGGATGACCCCGGTGAGAGGGGCTCTCACCACGGAGCTGAACATTCCGGCCATGCCCACTATGACGTAGAAGCCGATGTTCAGGTCCTCCATGCCGAAGGCGGGGGATGCCACAGAGGTGAACAGGCCGCCGGTCAGGGCGCCCATGACCAGAAGGGGCAGGAAGATGCCTCCGGGAGCTCCCGTGGAAAAGCTGAACACGCAGAAGACGAATTTGACTAAAAGCAGGATCCCAAGCATTCTGGCGTCGATGCGGCCCCAGCCGGTCTCTTCGATCAATCCGTGGCCGGAACCCAGGGCCGGGGAGAATACATAAGCCATTAGGATCACTGCAAGTACGGCCAGCACCGCCTTGAGCCAGGCGGGATGAAGTTTGTCCATAAGGTCCTGGGCCAGGGCGATGGCTCCGTTGTAGAGCACTCCCAAGGCTCCGAGAAGGACGCCCAGGAGGATGATCATCCAGTAATCCGCAAGCCTTGGGCCTGAGAATGAAAAGATGGTGATCACCGGCCTAAGCCCGAAGATAAAGGACGAGATGAAATCCGCAACTATGGTGGCGGCCAATGTGCTCAGGAGGACCTTGGAGTCGAAGACTCTGTATATCTCCTCCAGCACGAACACGAGGCCCGCAAGAGGTGCGCCGAAAGCCGCAGCCAGACCTGCGCCGGCCCCCGCTGCCACCAGCATACGCTCCTCAGAGGTCAGCCGGCCTCTCAGCCTGGAGAAACCCTTGCCGGTCATGGCTCCAAGTTGGATTGACGGACCTTCACGTCCCAGGGCCAGTCCGCTTCCGATGGCCATGAGGCCGCCCAGGAACTTGAGAAGGAGCACCCTCCACCATACGGGCTTGATCTTTCCTTCGAATTCACCTTCCACCTGGGGTATGCCGGACCCTGAGATCAGCGGCTCCCACTTGAGGAAAAGAGACACTAGGACGGCGAAAATCACCAGGATCCCTATGCCCAGGGGGATCGCCCACTGGGGGCGGTCCTCTCCTGAGACGAACCAGTTTCTCAGGTAGTCCATCTCAGACAGGGCGAACCTGAAGGAGGATACCACCACTCCTACGAGGGCGCCAACGGCCGCACCTTCCAGGATTATCCTGTATTTTAAAGTGCCGAGAGCACTGAGCGCCCTCGGCATGATGTTAGCGTTAAGTTTTTTGAGCTTGTTTGATCTGTAACTCATAGGTTCAGGCTAAACTCCGGGAAATGTATTATCTCACAAAGACCTTGGGAAGTCTCTGGCCCAGGGCGCAGGTGATCTCGTAGTTGATGGTGCCTGTAGCGTGAGCGATGTCGTCAGCGGACACGGTGTTCACGCCGTCGGAGCCCATTACGATGACCTCGTCTCCCATCTTGACGTCAGGAACGTCGGTGACGTCGATCATGCACTGGTCCATGCAGATGTTCCCTGCGATGGGGCAGACCACGCCGTTTACGATGACCTTGGCATTGGGAGAATAGGGACGGGGATAACCGTCAGCATATCCAAGAGCGATGGTAGCGATCTTGGAGGGGCGCTTGGAGATGAACTTCCTGCCGTAGCTTACGGAGAAGCCCTCGCCGACTTCCTTGAGATGTACGATGTTGGCCTTGACGGACATTACAGGCTTCAGGCTGAGCTGAGCTCTGTCCACCTCGTCGGAGGGATAAAGTCCGTAGAGGATGATGCCTGCGCGGCAAGCGTCGTAGTGGACCTCGGGGATCTCCATGATGGATGCGGAGTTTGCAAGAGTCTTCATGGGGATGCGGATGCCTGCGGCGGTCAGCGCATCGCAGAGTCTGTCGAACTTCTCCTTCTGGCCATAGGCGTAGGTCTTGTCCACGATGTCGGCTACGGACATGTGGCTGAAAATTCCCACGATCTTGGTGTTGGGAAGCTCGTTGATCTTTCTGATGTCAGCGATGGCGCCATCGATATCGGTGGCCTGGTAGCCGATGCGGCCCATGCCCGTGTCGCAGACCAGAAGGATCTTGGCCAGCCTTCCCTGGCGTCCGGCCTCGTCGTCGAAGGCCTTGGCGTTCTGGGAATCGCAACAAGCAACGGTGATGTCGTACTTGATGACGGTGTCAGCGTACATGGAGGGGGTAAGACCCAGCATGATGATGTCTTCCTTGAAACCGGCGTCTCTTAAGACGATGGCTTCGTGAAGAGTGGCTACCGCGAATTTTTTGCAGCCCTTCTTCTGGAGGACCTGGGCGAACTTCACGGAACCGTGGCCGTAGGCATCGGCCTTGATGACTCCGATGAGCTCTGCATCTCCGATCTTCTCCTTGATGCGGTCGATATTGTATTCCAGATTGGTGAGATTGATCTCAGCCCATACCGGTCTTAAAGCTTCTTTGAACATGATGTTTCTCCTTGATAAGTTGCAATAAAATCTTCATACATTGTAGTACTCTAAAGGTCGCATTTCAAGATTTTCCGCAAAAAATCAGAGCCGGAACTTGCCGACTCTGGTTTTTGAACTAATTGTTCATGGGAAGTGCGGCCTTGAAAGTTACCTTGCCGTCTGCACAGTCCACGCTGATCACCCCTGAGTGACCCTGAACTATGGCCCGGGCTATGGCAAGCCCCAGACCGTAGTGGCCGCTGCCGCCGGTCCTGGCCTCGTCGGTCCTGTAGAACCTTTCGAAGAGCTTGTCCCGCACATCTTTGGGGATCTCGGGACCGGAGTTTGTGACGCTGAGCACCGCCTGGTGCCTGTCGGTCCTGAGGGATATATCAACGCTGTCGCCCCCCTGGGAGTGGGAGATGGCATTGTCTATGAGGATGGCCGTAAGCTGCCTCAGCTGCCCGGCATTTCCCTGGATATGGATGCCCTCTTCAATGTTGCTCTCAAGGCTGAGCCCCTGCTCGAAGGCTATGCTCTCGAAGGGCAGAGCCTCGCCGGTGACCAGATTGGACAGGTCCAGATTCTCCTTGGAAAGAGTGCCGTTCTCCGCCCTGGATAGCTCCAGGAGCTGGGTCACCAGGACTCCCATTCTCTGGTTTTCGTACTGGACGTTGGAGAGCCACTGGTTGTCCTCCCCCACATCCCGGGACAAAAGCTCCAGGTTGGAGTTCATCACTGCGATGGGGGTCTTCAGCTCGTGACCTGCGTCTGAAATGAACTGCTTCTGCCTCTGATCGTTCTCTTCCAGAGGCTTTATTATGCGCTTGGAAAGTATGAGGGCCAGGAAGAACACCAGCACCGCCGATATCCCGAAGGATATGAAGGCATATTTCAGGAATGTCTCCATGCTGTCTCTCACAACGGTGTTGTCCATGAAGGCCACCAGGGTGCAGTCGTCCTTCTCTGTCACCTTGTAGATCAGGTCTCCCTCGGAGCCCTGGGTCTTGCCGGACTCCAGGATCTCTGCCGCCATGGAGCTTATGTCATCCTCGGAGTAGACCTCGCCGTTGCCGCAGCCGGTGATGATGGGCTCTCCGTTCTCGTCGAAAGCCGTGTAGTAGAAGGATGATACCGCAAAAGCATGGAGGTCCCTGTCATCTCTTATGGCAGGAGGAAGCATGTCGTCTCCGGGATCGTTATCGTCGAAGTCATCGTTATCATCGGCATCGTCGTCCTCGGGGTCGTTATCTTGATTGCGGGACTCTTCGAATTCACTGCCGTCCCAGGAGCTGGGGCCGTGGGGTCCGCCGGGAAATGCCGGCATCTGGGGCTGGCTGTAGGTTCCGTAGTCTTCGCCGTATCCGCCCTTCTCCATGATCGCCTGTTCCAGCCTAAAATCATCGGAGTACCTTTCCAGCATGCCCCGGTTCTCCTTGGAGAGCTCACGGTAGCTGGAGCCGTATATCATTCCTGTCATGATCAGAAGGAACAGCAGAAGGGCCGCCATGATGGCGACGATTATCTTGATTCTTGATCGCTTAAACATTTTGGTCCCCCTGAGCATCGTCGTATCTCAATTCGTAGCCTATGCCCCGCACAGCCTTGATCTGGGTGTGGGCGTGGATGAAGGCAAGTTTTTTGCGGGTGAAGGACATGTAGACCTCCACGTTGTTGTACTCCGCCTCGTTTTCGTAGCCCCAGATCTTCAGGGCCAACTGCTCACGGGTCAGGATGGAGCCTTTGTTGGACATGAGGTATTCCAGGATCCGATATTCCTTCTCCCCCAGGCGGACGGACTGTCCGTTTGAAGAACAGGTCAAAAGGGCAGAGTTGGTATTGAGAGTGATGTCGCCGAAACTGAGCTCGTCGTCCTTTGTATCGTAGTTCCTCCTGAGGAGGGCGCGGATCCTGGCCAGAAGCTCCTTGGACATGAAGGGCTTGGTCAGGTAGTCATCGGCGCCTGCGTCAAGGCCTGTGACCTTGTCGTCGATCTCGCTCTTGGCGGTGAGCATCAGGATGGGAGTCCTGATCCCCTTCTTCCGGGCGCTTCTTGCGACCTGGAAGCCGTTGAGTTCAGGCATCATTACGTCCAGCACCGCACAGTCGTAGACCTCCGTCTCCAGAGCCTCCAGAGCAGACAAGCCGTCCTCGAAATGATCCACGTCATATTTTTCCTGGCGGAGAAGCTCGATGAGAGCCTGCGCCATGCGTTTTTCGTCTTCTGCAAGCAGTATTTTCACTACCGACCTCCGTTTGGTAATGATTATATCAAGGTAGATTGAAGAATTATTGAAAAAGGTTAAAGGTTTGTGCCCACATAATCAGGGCATCATAAACCTGAGCTTTCCTATGCTCATCCCTCTTCAGCTGAGGGAATGGTGATTGAAATAGTGAGAGACCCGCCCAATGCTTTGGCTATACGATCCAGCGTCGACACAGATGGATTGGCGATACCCCGCTCGATCCTGGATATATCTGCCTGGTCAATGCCTGAAAGTCGCGACACCTCGCACTGAGACAATCCTGCCAATGCCCTTGCAGAGTGCACGGCGTCTGCAACAGAGGTGTTTATCAGAAGAGGGGATTTGCCCACTTCAAGTCCATCCTGATAGATGGTTTCGGCCTCTAAATCCAGATCATCATTCCATACTATACCATAGAAACCCTGTAGTTTGCCGGATAAGAAGAGATCTCGGTCTTTCAACGCCTGAAACTGGGGGTATTTTTTGAAAAGCTGCCCCATATCGTATCTTTTAATGACACCGTTTTGAAATGTGACCTCAAGGGAAGTCCCGCTCAAAAAATCCAATTCGATCGCTTTGTGAAACATGTTACTCACCGTATTCTATCTCCAGAAACATCTGACACCCTAATTATATGTGATATATCACATAATGTCAAACAAAGAAAAAAGCGGTCCCCTATGGAACCGCTCAACTTGGTGACCCGTACAAGACTTGAACTTGTGACCTTCTGAATGACCGAACCCTTTTTTCGTTCATTCAGGCCTCTCAAGGCTTGGCACATATAGCCCCTTGTTTTTCAAGGGATTTTCAAGAACACTGATTTAATGTGTCCGTCTATAACTGCTTCTATTATCCTATTTTTCATCGGGTATTATATCCTATGGTTCTATTATTTTCCATTTCTGCCTCCCTTCTTACTCCTGATTATTTTTAACCATAATCGGCATAAAAAGTACAGTCAATAAGTGTAATTAGCTTTTTCATAAAAAATTTAATGTAAAACATTAAAAATTAGTTGACAAAGATAAATTCATATGTATAATGAGTATTGTAAGGATCCTAAATAAACCAATTCACAAATCGAAATAAACATCTGGAAAGGAAACAGTCATGAATAAGGAAATCAAATTAGCAAATCTTAAGAAAACATGTAAGGTATTCGCTATCATCTCCAGAATACTTGAAGTCGTATCTTATGTAGGCGCAGCTATAAGCGCCGCAAGCATCATAGCCCTCTTTACCAACACTAAGTATTTAGGCGTCAAGATCGATGGCACTGACCAGATCGACAGTTTCTTCGTATTTCTCAGAGAACATTTTAATGAAACTACGGCCTGGGTCATTTTCCTCGTTATACTGATCGTCTTATTGCTTGTAATCGGACTGGTCATCAGGAAAGTGGGAGATCTCTTCAGAAACATCAACAAAGAATATTCACCCTTCGTTCCCGAGAACGTCAGACTTATCAAAGTGATCGCAGTCATCTTTGCTGTAGTGACCCTTATAGAAATGGGCGTGATCCCCGCCTTAATGACAGGCTTCGTGATCTGGGCCATCGCTCTTCTCTTCGACTACGGCTGCGAGCTTCAGAACGAATCCGACGAAATATTATAAGGAGGACATCATGGCAATCATATTAAGACTGGACAGAATGATGGCAGACCGTAAAATGTCCCTGAACGAACTTGCCGAGCGCGTAGACATCTCCAACGTGAACCTCTCCAAGATCAAGACCGGCAAGGTCAACGGTGTTAGGTTCACCACACTGAACGCCATCTGCAAAGCGCTGGAATGCCAGCCCGGAGACATACTAGAATATAAAGAAGACGAGGATTGATCCTCGTCTTTTTTATGATACCGTATATCCCTGATCGAAATCCAGATCCAGTTCAAGATCTTTGTCTACGCTCTTTATTATTTCTTCAAGTCGTTTTGCTATCTCTTCTCCCGGATATTGGTTCAAATACCCTCTTTTTTCATCGGGTATCATATTTTGAGATCTATCCGTTTTACATATAAAATGAGAAACCCCATCACCCTGTAATATACCACATGACAGTAATGCCTTCAATGATTCCAACACGGACATTCCAATTAATGCTATGCTCAAACGGTAGCGCCTAATGACCTTTAACTATTTGTAGCCATGCAACAATACCGGCCCGCATTTCTTTCTCACCCCCCGAATTGCTGATGAATATTTTTTGGCTCCAAAAGAAACTTATTGGTTAAAAATGGGTTAAACACGCTATCCGGACTTCAATTTAAGGTAAAGAAAAAGCCCTCAAAACGCAGATGTTTCAAGGGCTGGTTTGGTGACCCGTACAAGACTTGAACTTGTGACCTTCTGGTTGTCACCCAGACGCTCTCCCAGCTGAGCTAACGGATCTCAATTGTCCGGGAATTACCCGGGCAGGTATTAAGTTTTCGAAGTGGTGATCCGTCGCGGGCTCGAACCGCGGACCTTCTGGTTGTGACCCAGATGCTCTCCCAATTGAGCTAACGGATCCCGCCCAATTAGAATACCACAAGCGATGAGAATTGTAAAGAAGGGATTTTTTGCGCCAAATTACGCGATTGCACCGGACAGGATCAGGAGCAAAAGATTGTTGTCGTAAAGGTCTTGGGCGAAGATGGAACCGTCGAACCAGCCCATGATCTGGGACACGGAACCGGGGGCCACCACGCTTGATACGGGGAACAGCAGCGCCAGGAACAGGAACACCATGAAGACTCCCATGAGGATACCCATGATGAGACCCAGGAACCAGTCCACGGAACCGGTGAAGCCTTCCTTTTCCCTGGAGGACTTGACCATTTTGTGGAGGATGCCCACTACGATCCTGATCCCCAGGAAAATGATGATGAAGGACAGCACCGCCCAGGCGGTGTGGTTGATGTTGGTGGCGGCGCTGTCGATGGCGGAATCCGCCGCGCCGGTCTCCCTGAAAAATCCCGGGAGGGCGTTATACATGTCGCTTCCCTGCCACTTGGAAACCAAAAGATCCATGATCTTGAGGCGTGAGGCCTTGCCCAGGGAGCTGTTCTCGATGAGGCTGCCCAGGGGCGCCGCTCCGAAGTAAGCGATGACAATGGAAGCTACACCCTTGAGAAACATGGCAAGGATGTGCATGAAGCCTTTACGCATGCTGATCAAGAGCGTAAGGGCGAATATCAAAAGCAGTATCAGATCCAGTATCAAAGCTTCCTCCTGCGCAAAAAACTCACGTCCCCACTTCCCGCTCTCCGGCCTACAGGTCGGTTATATCCAGGTCGGGGACCACAGTGATATCGTAATCCGGGAACATTCCGGAAACTTCCTTATATATCTCGCTGATGCAGTCGTCTCTGTTGTAGTCGAAGGACAGCACCACGTCGAAGCGCATCTTGCGGGTCTCACGGTTCAGATAGAAGCCGTGCATCTGAAGGGCGTAGTCGTGAGCCATGACGGTCTCCAGGACTTTGCGCCTGATGTCCATGGCCTCCTGATCAGAGGTGTTCTGGGAATAGATGCTGATGCCCGTAAGGTAGACGCCGGTCTCCTTAAGGACGCTCTTTACCAGCCTGCGGTCCATCTCGTCGATCTGCGCAGCGGTCAGAGTATCCTTGACCTCCACGTGAACGGAGCCGTAGAGCATCTCGGGACCGTAGTTGTAGAGGATGAGATCGAAGGCTCCCTGAACGTCGGGATCCTCCGCCATGACTTCCTTGATCCTGCGGACCAGCTCACCATCTTCGCGCTTACCCAGGATATCGGATACAGTATCAAGAACCATTTCGATACCGCTCTTGATGATGAAGATGGAGATCATGACGCCCACGTAGGCTTCAAGGCTCAAGCCTGTAGCCAGGAAGATCACCGCGGATGCAAGAACAGATGCGGAGATCAGAGCATCGAAGGTGGCGTCGGAGCCGGAAGCGATCAGAGAACCGGAGTTCACCTCGATCCCCTTGGCCTTCACGTAGTGGCCCAGGGCCAGCTTAACGATGACTGCCGCAGCGATTATGATAAGAGATATTATGGAATAGTCCGCAACCTCCGGGGTTATGATCTTCTTTACGGATTCCACCAGGGAGGTGAGACCTGCGTAGAGCACGATTCCCGCCACCAGAAGGGCTGTGATGTATTCGGTCCTTCCGTGACCCAAGGGGTGCTTCTTATCCGGCGCCTTGCCCGCCAGTCTGGTACCGATTATGGTGATGATGGAGCTCAGCATGTCGGTCATGTTGTTTACGGCGTCCAGTATTACTGCGATGGAGTTGGACGCAAGACCGATGACCATCTTAAAGGCGGCCAGACCCAGATTGGCCAGGATGCCTATGATGCTTGTCCTTATGATGACCTTGCCGCGGGATGCGGCCTGGTCCTGAAGGGAAGCCTCGCTTCCCGAAATGTTGTTGAATTCCTTTTCCGACATGATATTCCGTTTCTCTTATCGATACTAAGCAATAATGTACCCTTTATTCTACCACAGAGGGAGGCAAAGGAACAAATTTTTTGTGCCAAAAGAGGGAATGAGTTATGTACTGCCATGCATTTTGTATCCAAAATGCGGTTGAAAACATGGCCCTGCTATGATACAATGTAAACTACGTCAATAGGGGCAAAAAATGGAAAGATCAACGGCAGTACCCGCTTCAGACAAGAGCATAGAATACATGAGAGAGGCCATTCTGGAGGCGCGGAAAGCCCTGGAAGAGGGAGAGATCCCCGTGGGAGCCGTCATCGTGCATGAGGGGAAGATCATCGGCCGCGGTCACAACACCACGGAGCAGGATGGAGACCCCACAGCTCACGCCGAGATCAATGCCATCAGGCAGGCGGGAAGATATCTCAGGGAGACCCTGAGCTGGAGAAGGCTCACGGACTGTCATCTCTACGTCACCATGGAGCCTTGTTCCATGTGCGCAGGAGCCCTGGTTTGGGCCAGGGTGGAGAGCATAACGGCAGGAGTGCCGGATCCCAAGGCGGGAGGCTGCGGTTCAGTGCTCAACGTCATCCAGGAGGAGAGGCTGAACCATCAGATCCAGTACAGGGAACTGGAAGAATGCGCCGAGAAGGATGCCTGCAGAGGCATGCTTCAGGATTTTTTCAGAGAGTTGAGAAAGAAGCCCAAGTGGCAAAACAGACATATAAAACCGGAGGATATTATTAAATGAAGAGAACAGGCCGCATATTACTGATCGTAGCTTTAGTTATAATGACTGTGACTCTCAGCTTAGGAACCGCCTTTGCGGATGGAACAGAGGGCGGGCTCAAGCTCGAAAGGACCTATCCCGCTGACGAAGCCACAGGCGCAGCCATCGAGAATTTCGACGTCAAGCTCTACTTCGACGGAGTTCTGACTGACGAGGTGCTGGGAGACAAGAACGACGACTGCTTCGAACTTACCGATGCAGACGGGAACAAGCTTCCCCTGATCGTGCTCTACGATCCCAAGAACCCGGGAGTCATGATGGTGCTCTTCGACTACAACACCGAGAAGAAAGACTCCGAGGGAAACACCCTTAGGATCAAGGGCGACACAGAGTACACCCTTAAGATCTCCAAGGATCTCATGGCTGACAACGGTGACACCCTGGGACAGGATCAGTCCATCACCTTCAAGACCATCAATCAGAGCAGAAACTCCCTGATCAGCATGGGAATGATGCTGATACTCTATGCAGGTATCATCTTCTTCACCATGAGGAACGCCAAGAAGAAGGCCGAAGATGACAAGAGCACCAACGGCGGTTATCAGCCGGTGAACCCCTACAAGGAAGCCAAGAGGACAGGCAAGTCCGTAGAGGAGATCATCGAGAAGGAAAACAAAAAGAAGGAAAAGGCCGCTCAGAAGGCAGCAAGAGCCGCTGAGGAAGAGGACGATGACGAGGACTATGAGCCCTACATTCCCGAGGGCCACTACAGAGTGAAGACACTTCGCACCGTAGCCTCCGGCGGAAGCACATATATAACAGGAAGAAAAGCTGCCGCTGAAGAGAAGGCAGCCAGAGAAGCCCGCTACGCAGCCAATGCCAAGAAGGGCAAGAAAGGAAAGAAAAAATAAAGCTCATATCTTTTGCGAAGATAAATCTATCCATGGATATCCTGGGGGTATTGCCCAACGGATATCACGAAGTGGAGACCGTCATGCAGAGCATCGGCCTCATGGACGAGACGGAGGTCCTGTGGGAGGAGATCCCGGGAATGGGACAGGTGGAGATCAAGATCACCTGCAACAAGCCTTTTGTGCCCCTTAATGAGAAGAATCTGGCGGCCAAGGCCGTCCGCCTCATGGAGAAGGTGCGCGTTGAGCGTTTCCCGGATGGGACGAGGCCGGAAGGCAGGGTATCCATAGATATCCAAAAGTCCATTCCGGTGGCCGCAGGCCTGGCCGGGGGAAGCGGCAATGCCGCCTCATGCATGATAGCCATGAATGAGCTCTGGAACATGGGACTGACCGTGGAAGAGCTTTTGGGCCTGGCTGCGGGGCTGGGGGCCGACGTGCCCTTCACTCTTCTGAGCCAGGTGTCGGACACTAGATGCGCACTGGGACAGGGCATCGGAGACAAGCTGACAGCAGTGGAGAACAGGCTCGGCATGGATGTTTTGCTGGTCAATCCGGGATTCGGAGTGTCCACGGCGGAAGTTTACAGGGGGATCGACGGGATCCCCGATGAGGAACGGACTCGTCCCGATACGGCAGGGCTCATGGAAGCGCTGTCCGCAGGCGATGAGGACCGGGCCTACAGGGCCATGGGAAACGGGCTGGAGGATTACACCTTGAGAGCCTACCCGGAGGTGGCCCGTATCAAAGAAGAAATGGAAGATACCGAAGGTCTGCTTCTCACCATGATGAGCGGAAGCGGCCCCACGGTCATCGGATTTTACCGAAACGGAGACGACGCGCATAAGGCCGCCATAGGCTTCAGGAAGGCCGGCTACACCGTCGTCACTGCAGAAAAAGTTTGAAGGGACAATTGAGAGATGATAAATTTCAGTCTGCAAAATCATAAGCCGCTCAGAGAGATCGTTTACGAGGAACTGAAGAGGCAGATCATGGTTGGAGAGATCCAGCCCGGCACCAGGATGATGGAAGTGGAGCTGGCCGATGAAATGGGCGTCAGCCGCACCCCTGTCAGGGAAGCCATCCGCAAAATGGAAAAGGAAGGCCTGGTGACCATAGAACCGAGGCGCGGAGCCTATGCTTCTGATATTTCGGTTCAGGAGATGCTTGATGTGCTGGAGGTCAGACAGGACCTGGAAGGCATGGCCGCATCCATCGCAGCCAGGAAGATCCAGCCGGAGCAAAAGACTGCACTCCGGGAGCTTTCTGAACGCTATAAGCGCGCCATCGATTCCGGCGAGGTGAAGGAGATCATCGACCTGGACGAGGAATTCCACAAGAGCATCGTAGGCATCAGCGGCAACAAGACCCTGATCCAGATGGTCTCCAAACTTCAGGAACTGTCCCTGAGATTCAGGTACATGTACTATGAAGACTTCTCCAGATTCCAGAATCAGCCTGCGGAGCATCACCTGATCACGGAAGCCATCATAAGCGGCGATTCCGATTCCGCAAGACGCCTGGCCGAGGAGCACCTGTCACATTTGAAAGAATTCGTAGAGAACGAGGCGGAGAACCTGACCAAGCACTAAACTTACGCCCAATGGCGCAAAAAATTCAAATAAAAAGATGGCCCGAGGGCCATCTTTTTGTATGTGCCGATTCTGTTAGTTGCCGCCGCCGAAGAACCAGTCGAATATGCTGCCGCCTCCGTTACTGCCGGGGTTGTCGTTTTCTTCGGGCAGCTGATTCGGAACGCTTTCACCTTGAGAATCCTCACCGGAACCCTCTGATGGCATCTGCTGGTTTGCAGCCTGCTGGAGTTCAGGAGTGGACTCAACCAGCTCCACGTCATACTTCAGTATCTCGTTGTTGCGGACCACGGTGAAGGTGACCACGTCGCCTACCTCGTGGGTCTGGATCAGAGAGATCAGCTGAGAGGAGCTTGTGATCTTGTCATCGTCCAGGTAGTAGATCAGGTCTCCGGCCTGAAGACCGGCTGCCTTGGCTTTCTCGCCTGTGACGGACTGGATGTAGACTCCTACGATGGATACGCCGTACTTCATGGCTTCGGAGGGATCAGTCAGGTCTATGACGGTGATTCCCGCCATGGGTCTTCCCTCTACATAGCCGTTCTCAACCAGAGACTTAGCCACTGATTCCACCTTGTCCACGGGGATGGCGAAGCCCAGACCCTCTACGTCGGATCCTGATGACTTGGCCACCACTATACCGATCAGGTTGCCGTACTGGTCAAAGAGTCCTCCGCCGGAGTTTCCGGGATTGATAGAGGCCGATGTCTGAAGCAGGGTCATGGCCTTGTTGTCGATGGTGATCTCTCTCTCAAGGGCACTGATGATACCCTCTGTTGCTGTTCCTGAAAGTGTTCCCAGGGGATTACCGATGGCGATGACTGCATCGCCCACGGAGACCTTGTTCATATCGCCGAAGGTAACGGGCTGAAGTCCGGTAGCATCGATCTTGATGACTGCGATATCTGTAAGTTCATCGGTTGCCACCAGCGTAGCCGGATACTCGGTGCCATCATGAAGAGTGACGGTGATAGAAGAGGATCCCTCTATAACGTGGTTGTTAGTGATGATGTAGCCGTCTTCTCTATAGATAACGCCGGAGCCTGCTCCCTGGGTGACGTACTGTCCAGCCCAGAAGTCAGTGGTCACGGTCTCGGTAAGGATAGCAACCACGGAGTTTTCGTTTCTCGCGATGACTTCCTGAAGGGAGAGGACACTGCCTGTTGCCTTTGACAGGTTGTAGTTGGTGGTATTGATGGATTTATCCACGGTGGTTCCGCCGAAGATGGAGTTGGCAAGACCGTAGCCTGCAGCGCCTACGAGCCCTGAGAAGATCATTGCCAGTATCAGGGCGATGACGAAGAATCTGCGGGTCACGTACTTGGGCTCTTTGGAAGCCTTACGTGGCTCTTCATCGTAGGTTGAGTAGACCTGCTTTGCAGTATGCGGAGCTTCGTTTGATGCGTGATAGGTCTTGGGAGTGGGTTCGGGCTGCTCGGGCTGATGTGCAGTAGCCTGATAGGGCTCCGCAGTGGGCCTCTCTTCAGCATGTGCTGCCTTGAGAGGATCTGCACTGACATCCGGCTCCGGTTCGGGACGAAGATCTTTTGCGGTGCCTTCGCCGAAGTAGGAGTCGGGGGACTCGTAAGCCTGACTGATCTTGGCGTCCACACGGGGGAACTCCTCTGTGGGCTCAGACACACCTGACAGGTGGACCTGCTCCATGAAGGGGTCGATCTTCTCCACCACCACTTCCTCAGGTGCGGTGTCATCCGAAACTTCTGTAATATCCTGCGCTGCGTCTTTTGCAGCGTCCATTGTCTCTTCTTGGGTCTGCACTGCTGTTTCAGCTGCGACCTGGTCTGCCGTCTCTTCCGCTAACGCTTCGGCGGGCCGGACTAAGTCCTGCTCAGCGTCGGTGGTAAGATGCTCGGCGTTCTCAATAGTAAAGCTGTTTTCATCCATAAGTCTTTTCCTCCAAAAGTTGAGATGGGTTCGTGCAATATTAAGGCCCCACCCTTTTGCACATCAAATTATATTGACCAATTGTGTTTTTTATGTGTAAAAACCATGTGAAATATGATAAAATATCAAAGAAATTGGGCTTAAGGAAGGCATAATGAACAACGTAATAACAGGAATTGACAGAAGCGGCTCCTACAGGGTGTATCTCACAATAACCACCCAGATGGTGGAGGAAGCCAGGAAAATACACGATACCACACCTCTCGCCACGGCGGGACTGGGCAGGGTCCTGACCGGTGCAGGGCTCATGGGTATCGACATGAAGAACCCATCGGACAAGCTGACAGTGATCTTTAAGGGTGACGGCCCGGCCAAGCAGATCCTGGCCACATCCCATCAGGACGGCAGGGTCAAGGGCTACATCGCTGAGCCCGGCTGTGAACTGCCGCTTAAATCAAACGGCAAGCTGGACGTAGGCGGTTCTCTTGGGATCGGAGAGCTTACGGTCATCAAGGACCTTGGCCTCAAGGAACCCTACGTGGGCACCATCGCTCTGGTGTCCGGAGAGATCGCAGAGGACCTGACCGCATACTACTACATATCCGAACAGCAGAACACCGCCATCTCCCTTGGGGTCAAGGTGGACAAGGACTGGTCGGTGAAGGCCGCGGGAGGACTTTTCATCCAGATGCTGCCCGGCGCTTCAGAAGAAGCGGTGGATGCTCTGGAGAACATGTTAAAGGACCTGAAGCCAATAACCGCTGTGATCGAAGAGGCTGTTACGGATAATCCCACCCTTTCCATGGAGGGTCTTCTTCAGAAGATGATGGATATGATCTTCGGCGGCATGCCTGAGGAATATCAGGTAAAGGCCCTGTCCTACAGAGAGATCAAGTGGGAGTGCGACTGTTCCTACGACAGACTGGAACAGGTGCTGGCTTCCATCGGAGAGCAGGACTTAAGAGAGATCGTGGAAGAGGACGGCGAAGCTGAACTCACCTGCCAGTTCTGCCGCAAAAAATACCATTTTGACAAGGACGCCCTTCTGGGCATACTGGACCGCTACACCAAGAAGGCGGAATAATATATATAAAGGAAAGAAAAATTGGCTAAGACAAAGATCGGCCTGATCTTCGGCGGAAGATCACCGGAGCACGAGGTATCACTGCTTTCGGCTGCTTCGGTCTCAAGGGCGATAGACAGAAATAAATATAATATCGTTTACCTTGGAATAACCAAGGAAGGTGGATGGAAGAGGCTCAACGTCCCCAAGTCCCACACTGCAGAGGAGCTTCTGGAGAACGGCACCTGGGAGGAGTATGCAGAGGACTTCGACATGGGGATCCTCAAGACTTCCATAGATTTTGCCCTTCCCATCCTCCACGGCCCCTACTGTGAGGACGGCAAGTTGCAGGGATTTTTTGAGACCATGGGCATACCCTACGGCGGATGCGGCGTGCTGGCATCGGCCCTTGCCATGGATAAGCTGGCCTCCAAGGATGTTTTTGCCAAGGTGGGATTCCCCATCTGCAAGGACAAGCCCCTTTTCAGCTGGAGATACTATTCCCATCCGGAGAAGAGTGAGAGGGAGGTAGCAGAGGAGATCGGTTACCCATGCTTTGTGAAGCCTGCCAACATGGGGTCCTCCGTGGGGATCACCAAGGTCCATGGCCCCGAAGAGTTCCACAGGGCCTGCGAGATCGCCTTCTCATACGATAAGAGGGTCATCATCGAGGAAGCCTTAAACGTCAGAGACGTGGAAGTGGCAGTAATGGGCAACGAGGAGCCCTACGCCGGAGAAGTGGGAGAGATCGCAGTCAGTGCGGACTTCTACGATTACAACGCAAAATACATAAACGACAAGTCGGAGATGATCATCCCCGCCCCCATAGACCCAAAGACCAGAGAGGAGCTGAGAGCCCTTGCGGTGAAGGCCTACGAAGCCATAGACGGGGAAGGCTTCGCCAGGATAGATTTTTTCCTGGAAAAGGACACGGGGAAGATCCTGCTGAACGAGATAAATACCATACCGGGCTTCACCAAGAGAAGCATGTTCCCTCTTCTCATGGGAGCAGTGGGTATCAGCTATCCGGACGTCATAGAAAGGATAATAGAGCTGGGATATGAGAGATATAACTATAAAAATAACAGGTAAACAGGTCTACGATGGCGGTGAAGAGGACCAGATGGAATTCATCACTGACGGACGCCTCTATCAGAGGAACGGATACTGCTACCTGATATACGACGAAAGCGAGATCTCCGGAATGGAGGGTCTCAAGACCACCCTGCGCTTCAACGACAAGTCACTTAAGATGAAGAGGGTGGGCAAGAACGGGCCTCAGTCAGAGCTGTATTTTGAAGAGGGAAGACGCTTCATGTCCAGCTACGACACTCCCGAGGGTCCCCTGGGCATCGAAGTTCTGACCACTGCGGTCAGGAACCTGGTGGACAAGGAAGAGGGCAAGGGACGCCTGGATGTGGAGTACGACATATCCCTGGACGGCATGGCTGAAGGCAGGAACAGGATAACGATCGATCTTATGTGATGGCCCCGCGCCCTGCGGGGACATCTCTATGTTGAAAGGCCCCGACCGGGCTCAATATCAAGGAGATGATTATGGGAAAAATTGGTTTTGATGCAGAAAAATATCTTGTGGAGCAGTCCAGATACATTCTGGAGAGGATAAACCACAGAAACAGCGAAAGGCTGTACCTGGAGTTCGGCGGCAAGCTGGTCCACGACAAGCACGCCATGAGAGTGCTTCCCGGCTTCGACGAGAACGCCAAGATCAAGCTTTTGGAAAAGATGAAAGACCAGGCGGAGATCATAATCTGCATCTACTCCGGGGACATCATCAACTCCAAGACCCGTCAGGACTTCGGCATCACCTATGACCTGGAGGTCATGAGGCTCATAGACATCTACAGGAAGTATGACCTGGCCATCAACTCCGTGGTGGTGACCAGATACGAACAGTCCCCTCAGGTGGACCAGTTCATTACCCGCCTGGAGCGCAGAGGCATCAAAACATACAAGCACTTCTTCACCAAGGGATATCCCACCGACGTGGATACCATCGTATCTGAAGAGGGCTACGGCAAGAACCCCTACATCGAGGTGACCAAGCCTCTGGTAGTGGTCACCGCCCCCGGCGGCGGATCCGGCAAGCTGGCCACCTGCCTTTCCCAGCTCTATCACGAGTACAAGCTGGGGCGCAAGGCCAGGTACGCCAAATTCGAGACCTTCCCCGTATGGAATCTTCCCCTTAAACATCCCGTAAACATCGCCTATGAGGCAGCCACCGCTGACCTTAAGGACGTAAACATGATAGACAGCTTCCACCTGGACGCCTACGGCGAAAAGGCTGTGAACTATAACCGCGACCTGGAGATCTTCCCCGTGATCAAGAGGATCATCGAGGAGATCACAGGAGAGTGCGAGTACCAGAGCCCCACAGACATGGGAGTGAACAGAGTGGGCTTCTGCATCACCGACGACGAGGTGGTGAGGGAGGCTGCAGTTCAGGAGATCATCCGCCGTTTCCTCATCGCCAAGGTGGCCTACAAGAAGGGCAAGATCGACGAAAAATCCCTTGAGAGGTCCGAGCTTCTCATGAAGGACGTGAACGCCACTGAGCTGGACCGCAAGGTGGTTGCTCCGGCCAGGGATTATGCAGAGTATAAGAGAAACTGCTCGGATAAGTATCTGAACGTGGTAGTCATGGCCCTGGAACTTCCCGACGGAACCATCGTAACAGGCAGATCATCCAGAAGGATGGTGGCTGCGGGAGCGTGCATCCTCAACGCAGTGAAAAAGCTGGAGGGGCTGCCGGATGAGATGTACGTCATCTCCCCGGATGTTTTCTCCAATATACAGAAGCTGAAGGTGGATGTTTTGCACCACGACAGGACGTCGCTTAACGTGGACGACATACTGACGGCCCTGTCGATCTCGGCGGACATGAACGAGTACGCCAACCGCACCGTGAGGCAGCTTCATAAGCTCAACGGCTGCAAGGCCCACTGCACTGCCATCCTCTCGGACAATGACGAGCAGAGCCTGAGGTCCATGGGTATCGACGTCACCTGCGACCCCGAGTACGTGACCACCAACCTGTACCTGGGATAAAAGAAAATAAATTACCCGGCAAGGAAAGCCTTGTCGGGTTTTTGCGTTTTTGGAGCAAAACATGGGTGGCCGGAATAGCCATTGTGACATTGGGAGCATTCGTAAATGAACCGAAGAAAAAACAATGAGCGTGATGTATTAAATACTGAACAAAAAGAAGCCTCCTGCGGGGGTTTCTTTTTGTTTCATATGTGTTATAATATATGGGTGTTAAATTTATTTTTTAACGAAAATGTTTAACGAACGCGCTCGTAAACAATATTTAAGGAGGCATGTTTCAAATGAAGAAAATCGGCGTTTTAGGAACAGGAACCATGGGAGCAGGCATCATTCAGGTATGCGCTCAGAAGGGTTATGATGTAGTAATGAGAGCAAGACATGAGTCTTCCATCGAAAAGGGACTCGCAACTGTCAAGAAGAACCTCTCCAAGATGGTAGCCAAGGAAAAGATCACTCAGGACGAGGCTGATGCAGTTCTGTCCAGGATCCATGGATCCACAGACATCAACATCATCGCTGATGCTGACCTTATCATCGAAGCATCCACAGAGGAAATGGAAGCAAAGAAGGCTCTCTTCGTACAGCTCAACGAGATCTGCAAGCCCGAAGCTATCCTTGCTACAAACACATCCTCACTTTCCATCACCGAGATCGCAGTAGCATCCGGCAGACCCGACAAGGTCGTAGGAATGCACTTCTTCAATCCGGTACCGGCAATGAAGCTGGTTGAGATCATCCCCGGACTTACAACATCTGAGGAGACCAAGAACACAGTTATCGAACTTGCTGAGATCCTCGGCAAGACACCTGTTGAGGTCAAGGAAGGCCCCGGATTCGTAGTCAACAGGATCCTCATCCCCATGATCAACGAAGGAATCGGCATCTATGCTGACGGACTTGCATCTGTTGAGGGAATCGACACAGCCATGAAGCTTGGTGCAAACCACCCCATGGGACCCCTTGAACTGGGAGACCTCATCGGACTCGATGTTTGCCTTGCCATCATGGACGTACTCTACACAGAGTTCGGCGACACCAAGTATCGCGCAAATCCGCTTCTCAGAAAGATGGTAAGAGCCGGCAAGCTTGGCAGAAAGACAGGCGAAGGCTTCTACAACTATCAGAAATAGTATCTGATCGAAACCGTATGCAAACGGCGCCCTGCGGGCGCCGTTTTTGCATGGGGTGGTGGGTGCTGGGTGCTTGTGAGCCCCCGGGGTGGGGTTTTTTGCGCTTGGAGACTGGAGTGGGGGTGGGATTTTTTGCGCAAAAGCTCCGATTGGGCTGAAAAGGATGTTTGAGTGTGCTATGATGGTACTGGATCAAAATGAATATGGGATAATTGGGTCAATATCTGAGATTTGCGCAGAATCGACCCAATTTTTTTGCATGTATCTGGGTCACATTTTGCAGAATATCAGATTCTGACCCAACTTAGGAGGAAGTGAATGGGTCTAAAATGCCCCGGGTGGCGAAGTTGACCCAAATTGTGGAGAGAAAAATGGGTCTAAAATGCCCCGGACCAAGAAATTGACCCAAAGTTCGGAGAGAAAAATGGGTCTAAAATGCCCCGGACCAAGAAATTGACCCAAACCACACAGAAGTAATTGGGTCAATTATCATCATCACATCCCAATAGACCCATTCTAGCTACATTTAAGTGAAGGAGACCACAATGATGGAGAAAGAAAAGCAGGAGCTTAAGGAAAGAGAGTCTTATCTGGAAAAAATGATCAAAAAAATTGACCTATCACTGGTGGATGCGCCTAACGGAAAGCTGAGGATAACGTCTCATCATGGGATTCCCAAATATTATATTAGACAAAATCCCCATGATAAAAAATCCACCTACGTCAACAAGTCCGCCATGCCGCAGGCGGCAGCCATCGCCCAGCGGGACTACGACTTGATGCTCAGGCAGGCCGCTCAGCGGGAACTGGATGCCCTTAAGGAGCTCAGGCTCACGTGGGATCAGGGGACTGTCGAGGATGTCCTCCCCGGTCTGACCCCGGCCAGGCGGCAGCTTGTGACACCGAGGATCCTTACGGATGAGGAATATGCCGAGAAGTGGCTGGCGGAGCCCTATGAGCCGAAGGGGTTCAAGGAGGGAACGCCCGAGTTTTATTCCGCAAAGGGGCTCAGGGTGAGGTCCAAGTCGGAGGCGCTTTTGGCGGATATGTATGACAGTTACGGGATCCCCATGAAGTATGAGTGCCCCCTCAAGCTCAAGAACGGCCGGGTGATCCACCCCGACTTCAAGCTCCTCTTAATCGCGGAGCGCAAGGTCTTCATCCACGAGCATCTGGGGATGATGGACGACCCGACCTACGCCACCAGGGCGCTCAGGCGGCTCATGGAACTTGAGATGAACGGCTGGTATCTCGGGGTCAACCTGATCGTAACTTTTGAGACAAAAAACCTCCCCCTGGACATGAGGGTGGTCCGTCACACCGTCGAGCGCCTGCTGCTCTAGCAAAACATCCCGCCCGCCGGGCCCCGAAAACCCTTGAACTGGCGGGTTTTTAAGTGTACAATATCGCCGTACGATTCTAATTTTTCTTTTTTGTGTTTAATCCCAAAGGAGCATTCCATGCCAAGAACCAAGAAGACTGCAGAACTTATCGAAAAAGCCAAAGAAGACAGCAAAGCAATTATCATAGAAGCCGACCCCAAGACCGCAAAAGATCCAACCCCCGCAGAAACAGCACCCCAGCCGGAACCCCAGCCTGAGATTGAAGTGCCGGAAACTGTGGTAAATGAAGAGGCAGACCCCAAAGCAGAGCCAGACCCCAATGAAGAGGCAGACCCCAAAGCAGAGGAAGCCGCTAAAGCAGAGCCGGACCCCAAGCCTCAGCCCCAGCAGGAACGCCCCGTGGTGGAAGGCATCCTGGACATTCAGGAAGAGAACAGCTTCGGGTTTTTGAGATTCGACAATTTCCTTACATCGGATAAAGACATATACGTGTCCCCCGTGCAGATCAGGCGCTTCAACCTGAAGACGGGCGACAAGATAAACTGTATCACCAGGCTTCCCCACGAAGGGGAGCGCTTCGGTGCCCTGCTCTACGTGAACACCGTAAACGGCGAGGAGCCGGGAGCCGCCATTAGAAGGCCCAGGTTCGACGAGCTGACGCCGGTGTTCCCCAAGGAGAGGCTTAAGCTGGAGACCGAAGGCCGTGAGCTCAGCACCAGGCTCATCGACCTGATCGCTCCCATCGGCAAGGGCCAGAGAGGCCTGATCGTTGCGCCGCCCAAGGCCGGCAAGACCGTGCTCCTCAAGAAGATCGCCCACGCCATCGAAGAGAACTACCCGGAGTCTGAGCTCATAGTGCTTCTGGTGGACGAGCGCCCCGAGGAGGTCACCGACATGAAGAGGAGCCTGAGGTCCGGGGAGGTCATCTACTCCACCTTTGACGAGATGCCCGAGCACCACGTGAAGGTGGCGGAGATGGTACTGGAGCGTGCCCGCCGCCTGGTGGAGCAAAAAAAGGACGTAGTGGTGCTCCTCGACTCCATAACCCGTCTCGCGAGGGCCTACAACCTGGTGGTGCCCAACTCAGGAAGGACCCTTTCAGGAGGAATCGATCCCGGGGCCCTGTACAAGCCTAAGAAGTTTTTCGGCTCCGCCAGAAACATGGAAGAGGGAGGCTCCATCACCATCCTTGCCACTGCCTTGATCGAGACAGGATCCCGTATGGATGACGTGATCTACGAGGAGTTCAAGGGCACAGGCAACATGGAGCTTCACCTGGATAGAAAACTTTCTGAACTCAGGATATTCCCGGCCATCAGCCTGAACCGCTCAGGCACCCGCCGTGAGGACCTTCTCATGAGCCAGGAGGAGCTGGAGGCAGTATGGGCCATGCGCAAGGCCCTGTCCAGCAAGCCCGAGGCTCAGGTCACCGAGGAGATCATAGACACACTTCAGCACACCAGAAGCAACAAAGACTTCATCAAGATAATCAGAAAGGTATTCGTAGATTAATGGATTTTAACAAGATCTTTTTGAAAGACGCCTGCCCCACCTCCATAGGGGGACAGGCCATAATGGAAGGGATCATGATGCGTGGACCGGAGAAGACCGCCATAGCTGTGCGCCTCCCCGACGGCCGCATCCACATGAAGACCCAGCCCACACTTTCCCTGGGAAAGTGGTCCAAGGTGCCACTCGTAAGGGGCGTGGTCTCCTTCATCGTATCCCTGGTAACCGGCACCAAGACCATAATGTACTCCGCAGACGTCCTTGAAAAGTACGTGCCGGAGGAGTACGAGCCGGACAAGACCGAGGTGTGGCTCGAGAAAAAACTTGGCAAGGAGAAGGCCTGGAACGCCACCATGGCCATCTCAGTGGTTCTCGCCATGGTGCTTGCCATAGGAGTCTTCATGCTGCTCCCCACAGCCATAGTGGGGATACTCAAGAAGGTCACCGATTCCGTGATCCTTTTAAACATCGTGGAGGGCGCAGTGAGGATCGCCCTCTTCATCGGATACATCGCCCTGATCCCCAAGCTCGAAGACATCAACACCGTATTCAAGTACCACGGAGCGGAGCACAAGACCATCCACTGCTACGAGAACAACCTGCCCCTGACCCCTGAGAACGCTCAGACCTTCTACAGGCTGCACCCCAGGTGCGGGACATCGTTCCTCATGTTCGTCATGATCGTGGCCATCATTGTCCATGTGTTCATGGGCTGGCCCAACGTGTGGATGAGGATCGGCATGAGACTTCTGGCCCTGCCGCTCATCGCGGGCATCTCCTACGAGCTCCTCAAGTGGGCGGGAAGATCCCAGAACCGCATAGTGGAGTTCCTCAGCCTTCCCGGCATCTACCTTCAGAAGCTGACCACCAGAGAGCCCGATTTCAGCCAACTGGAGGTGGCCATCGCCGCAGTGAAGGCGGTGCTTCCCGACGAGGATGCCAAAGCCCAGGGAGTCTCCGTGATCCTTCCCAAGGGCGTGTTCTTCGAGGGCTTCTGCAATCTAAACGGCGAGCCCATTGACGGAGAGGTCACCTACTACAACGCAGACGGAGCCGAGATATGACCCTGAAAGAGCTTTTGACAAAAGGCGAAGACCTCCTGACCCGGGCCGGAAAGGACAGCCCAAGATACGACGCCCGGGCACTCTACATGTTCCTGACAGGCCTGGACAACACCGGGCTCATCATGGCCCAGCGTGAGGACGTGGCGCAAAACATTCAAGCCCGCTACCTATCTCTCATCCAACAGCGCGCTTCCGGCATCCCCCTTCAGCACATCACTGGCCACCAGGGCTTCATGGACCTGGATCTTAAAGTTGGCCCTGAAGTGCTGATACCAAGGCCTGAGACCGAGCTTCTGGTGGAGGAAGCGCTGAGAGCCCTGAGAGAGGAATACGATGCAGCCGATGCACCTGCACCGGAAGTTCTGGACATCTGCACCGGTTCAGGAGCCATCGGATTATCCGTGAAGAGGCATTTTCCCAAGGCCCAGGTGACCCTGTCAGACATAAGCGACGGAGCGCTTCAGACAGCTGAGATAAATGCAGAGCTAAACGGATTGAAGGTGGAAATACTAAAGTCCGACATGTTCAAGGCGCTTGAGGGCAGGAACTTCCACATGATACTCTGCAATCCCCCCTACATCACGGACCGGGAGATCGAGACCCTGACTTCAGAGGTGAGAGAACATGAACCCATGATCGCCCTTTCAGGAGGGACCGACGGGCTGGACTTTTACAGGATACTGGCAGAGGAAGCACCAAAGCATCTTAACTGTGGCGGCCGACTCATGATGGAGATCGGCTACGACCAGGGAGAGACGGTACCTGAGCTAATGAAGGATCTGGGAGAGACCAGGGTAATGAAGGACCTCAACGGCCTGGACAGAATGGTGATCGTGCATCGCAGATAGGCGGACCAAGAGGCGGCATAACCCATAAAGACAGAGGGCAGCAAGCCCTGCAGATGATAAAGACGGGCTCACAGATCCGTCTTTTTTGTGCAATCAGATAGGTTTACAAAATTCCCTACAAAACTCTTGCATTCCCCCTCTTCCTGTGATATAGTTGAAAAGCTGTGACCGGCATGGCCACCAGCGCGGGACCCAAGGCCCATAAAGCATGGCTCCGCGGACATGATCAGGCGCAGACATCTCAAGAATACGGTAGTAACTTGCTGCCGGGAAAGGAACTGACATGAAGGAAGGAATCCATCCCAATTATGTGGACTGTAAAGTAACTTGCGCATGCGGTAACACGTTTATGACGAGATCAACAAAGCCTGAGATGAAGCTTGACGTATGCTCAGCATGCCATCCGTTCTTCACAGGCGCAGCCAAGATGGTCAACCGTGGCGGCCGTGTTGAGAAGTTTAAGAACAAGTACAATCTGTAGGACACATGAGCCCCGGCTGCGCCGGGGCGTTTTCATCTGTTATGAACGCAAAATCCATTAAAAGACAAATCATGATACTGCTGGGAAACGTGATCCTGGCCATATGCATCCAGTATTTCCTGCTTCCTCCCGGATTCATCGTGGGAGGACTGACCGGCGTGGGAAACGCCTTCCGGCTGGCCTTCGGCCTTCCCATATCCTATGTTGTGGCAGGGCTTAACGTGATTTTCCTGGTCCTTGCCAGAGTTTTTATGGGGCGTGAGTTCGCGGCCAACACCATAGTCTGCACCATAGAGTATCCCATCGTCCTCTGGGCGGTGGAGAGGATCTACGATGTGACAGGGCCGCTGACGGACAACTTCACCCTGTGTCTAGTGTTTTCCGCCATATTATTCGCCTTCGGCATAAGTTTGATAATTGGAAACGGTGCGTCCTCCGGCGGACTGGACGTCATCGCCGTGATCCTCAACAAGAAGACAGGAATCTCCGTGTCCAGGGCGCTCAACGCCTTGGAACTGGTGGCTCTGGCTGCCCAGGTGCCCAATTCCCAGAAGGAGGGTATCTTGGCGGGACTTCTGGTCATAATCGTCTACACTGCTCTTCTTGACAGGTTCCTTGCCAGGGGCGTGAGTCGCATACAACTTCAGATCTCCAGCCCCAAGTACGAGGAGATCAACGAGATGATCCAGACCAGCTCCGGCCATGGAAGCACCATGTACAGCGCCATCGGCGGTCACGAGAAGACCCCCACCTACATCATTCAGACAGTGCTGGACAAAAAGGACCTTTTCAGGGTCAAGGAGCAGATTCTTAAGATCGATCCCACAGCTTTCATCACCGTCACCAACGTATCCGAGGTAAACGGCAGAGGATTCACCATAGAAGTTGACGGGAAATAATGAGGTTTCAAAAATAAGTATACAAAATTTTTTACACTGTGTTATAATCTAAATAGGTATGGAATTATACACACCGATTTTTATACGGTATGGAGACTTTTAAGGAGGAAAGCAATGGATTACAAACTGATTCTTGACAGAGAATTTGAACATCAGGCTTCGATCGGAAACATAGCTGACCACGACATGTTCTACAAAGTGGCACTTAACTCCATGATCGCCAAGCTTGACGGAATCGTACCGGTAGAAGAGATCGAGAAGTATGTCAAGGCAAGAGCTGCAGAAGTTGTTAAGTCAGAAGAAGCTGACATCGCCGCTGAATCAGCTCCTGTAAATCTTGATGAGGAAGCTGTTCTCGCCCGCCAGTTCGAGCAGATCGCCACAGTAAACTTCGTGGGAGACATGGATCTTCACTACATTGTTGTTCTCAACACCATGAAGGCTAAGCTCAAGGGCATGGTTCCGGAAGACAAGATCACAGCTTACGTAAAGAAGAGATTCGCTGAGCTCAAGAAGGCCGTAGATTTTGAGTCCAGATATGTCAACGTGGTGGACAACGAAGTCAAGGAAGGCCTCATGGACAGACAGTTCGAGCAGGTCTACACAGTCAACTTCCTCAATGACCCCAAGCTTCATCAGGCTATCGTAGCCAACACCATGAAAGCTAAGCTCAAGGGCACAGTATCCGACGAGGAGATCGACGCTTACGTAGAGAAGAAGTTCAAGGCTCTCAACAACATGTTCAACAAGGCTACAGAGTACGAAGAGATCACAGAAATGTAACTGACTTAAGAAGTCGCGAAAGGACCGCATGTGCGGTCCTTTTTTTGCGCAAAAAATCCCGCGCCGCGCGGGGTTACAGGCTCGTATATGATGGGGGACTAGGACGCAAATGGTGAAATCGGGGGATTGCGTCCTAGTGCCCCGGGAAAAAACTAGGACGCAACTGGTGAAATCAGGGGTTTGCGTCCTAGTGCCCTGGGAAAAAACTAGGACGCAACTGGCGAAATCGAGGGTTTGCGTCCTAGTGCCTTGTGAAAAAACTAGGACGCAATTGGCGAAATCGAGGGTTTGCGTCCTAGTACCACGGGAAAAAACTAGGACGCAACTAGTGAAATCGGGGGTTTGCGTCCTAGTGCAAACCCCGGGCAGAGTTTTTTGCGCAAAAAAATCCCGCCCCGGGGCGGGCGGGATGTGTGTTCCATCAGTTAAGTTTATGATCAAGGCGCCTGTCCAGCATCCCGGACAGGATGTAGCAGACCTCGGCCAGAAGTACTCCGGCCACTGCGTCCACGAAGACGTGCTGCTTCACAGTAAGGGTGCTTATGCAGATGGCGATGGCGATCACAAGGGACAGGTTCCGGTACCACTTGGGAACGTGGTCGTTGCCGCGAACTCCGATCCAGCAGAGCCAGCTCATGAAGCAGTGAAGGGACGGGAAAAGATTGTCCGGCGAGTCGCTCTGGTAGGTCACGCTCAGTGCCCAGTCGGCGAAACTGTTCCCTGTTATGTCAGGCCTCACCATGGCAGTGGGAAGCAGGAGGAAAAAACCCAGGCACACTGTCTCACCTATGAAGTGGGTGCCGATGAAGCTCAGGCCGTGGCCTTTGTCGAACTTGGTGCAGATGCAGTAGTTAATGACCCAGAAAAGGAAGGCCCCGATGTAGACGAAGATCATCCAGGGAAGGAGGGGGATCATGTGGTCTATGGCCAGGGTGAAGTCATGGTGCTCCATGCCATGATTGATCAGGCGGGAGCCGTAGAACACCAGAAGGTCATATATGAGGGCGGCGATTAGAAGGGCTGCCTGTTTTTTGTTTAAAAAAGATCGTAGGTCTTGCAACATTTGGTTAAATCCTAAAAGGAGCCCCGCACCGCTTTTGGGCCGTGCGGGGCAGATAATATACTGTGACTTTTAGAGTCCCATTTCCTCTTTGACTTCCGTGAAGGCCTGGACTGCTCTGTCGAGAGCCTCCTTGGTGTGGCCTGCGGAGATCTGGGTCCTGATCCTGGCCTTTCCCTTGGGAACTACAGGATAGGAGAAAGCGGTTACGTACACGCCCTTTTCAAGAGCTCTTCTGGAGAACTCCTGGGCCACCTTTGCGTCGTAGAGCATGATGACTACGATGGGGTGGTTGCCGGGAAGAAGATCGAAGCCTACCTTGGAAAGCTTCTCTCTGAAGTAGTTGGCGTTCTCGTGGACCTTGTCTCTCAGCTCGGTGCTCTTCTCAAGACGCTCGATGAGCTTGAGAGATGCGCCTGCGATGGCCGGAGCCAGTGTGTTGGAGAAAAGATAGGGTCTGGATACCTGGCGAAGGAGGTCGATGATCTCTTTCCTGCCGGAGGTGTATCCGCCGGAAGCTCCGCCCATGGCTTTGCCCAGGGTGCCTGTGATGATGTCGATCCTGTCCTGAACTCCGCAGTATTCCGGGGTTCCTCTGCCCTTGTCTCCCATGAAGCCTACGGCGTGGGAATCGTCCACCATGGTGAGAGCGTCGTACTGGTCTGCCAGGTCGCAGATGCCCTTAAGGTTTGCGATGTAGCCGTCCATGGAGAAGACTCCGTCTGTGGCGATCAAAATATTTTGTGCGCCTGCTGCCTTTGCTTCTTCCAGCTTGGCCTTCAGGTCGTCCATGTCGTTGTTCTTGTAGCGATATCTCATGGCCTTGCAGAGACGTACGCCGTCGATGATGGAAGCGTGGTTCAGCTCATCGGAGATGATGGCGTCGTGCTCGTTCAGGAGGGACTCGAAGAGCCCGCCGTTGGCATCGAAGCAGGAGGAGTAGAGGATGGTGTCCTCTGTTCCAAGGAACCTGGTGATGGCAGCCTCAAGGTCTTTGTGGAGCTTAAGGGTGCCGCAGATGAATCTGACGGATGCGCAGCCGTATCCCCATGTGTCATAGGTGTCCTTGGCGGCCTGGATCAGCTCGGGATCGTTGGCAAGGCCAAGGTAGTTGTTGGAGCACATGTTTACGACGCTGTCGGCTTTGGTGGTGTCAATGACGCCGCCCTGAGGAGTGGTGATGATCCTCTCTTCTTTGAATGTGCCGGCATCTCTTATGTCGTCCACTCTCTTCTTAAACTTATCAAGTGCGGATTTTCTCATTATCTGTTCCTCCTGATCTTATTTGGTCCAGTCAAGCACGATCTTGCCTGACTTGCCTGTGTTCATCATGTCGAAGCCCTTCTGGAACTCCGTGTAGTGGAATTTGTGGGTCAGTACCGGGCTGAGATCCAGTCCGCCCTGGACCATGTAGGACATCTGATGCCAGTTGTCCATGCGGCGTCCGTAGATGCCCTGAAGGCAGAGACCTCTGTCGATGATCTCGTTCATGTCGATGGCAACGGGGACGTTGGAGATGCCCAGAAGGCTGATCTTCGCGCCGTTACGCATGACGGTGAACATCTGCTTGAGAGCGGCTCCTGCGCCGGACATCTCAAGGCCTACGTCGAAGCCTTCTACGATCTTGGCCTTTTTCATGACCTCTCTCAGGTCTTCTGTGGCGATGTTTACAGCATAGTCAGCGCCCATCTTCTTGGCAAGGCCCAGCCTGTACTCGTTGGTATCGGTGATGATGACGCGCCTTGCTCCTGCATACTTGCAGATGCCTACGGCCATGATGCCGATGGGGCCTGCGCCGGTGATCAGCACGTCTTCGCCAACCAGAGGCCACATGAGAGCGGTGTGAGTGGCATTACCGAAAGCATCGAAGAAAGCCACCAGATTCTCATCCAGGTCAGGGTCGATGGCGATCACGTTCCTCTCGGGAATGACCAGGTATTCTGCGAATGCACCGTCTCTGTCAACGCCTACGCTCTTGGTGTTTTTGCACCACTGGATGTTGCCGTTATGGCAGTTCCTGCAGTGTCCGCAGGTGATGTGACCCTCGCCGGAGACTCTCTGCCCCAGCTTGAAGGAGGTAACACCCTCTCCCAGTTCGGAGATCTCACCTACGTATTCGTGACCGATGACCATGGGCGGTTTAATGTGTTTTGCTGCCCAGGGATCCCAGTTGTAGATGTGTACATCTGTGCCGCAGATGGCGGTCTTGTGAATCTTGATCTGGACTTCGCCCGGCCCGGCATGGGGTACAGGCACTTGCCTCAGTTCCAGCCCCGGTCCTGCAATGGGCTTGACCAGAGCATCCATCATTTCTTTCATGATTCCTCGCTTTCCGCCTGCCAAGGGGCAGGCCGTCCAACAAAACCCGTAGATGCGGGATTTTTAACTATATAGCTTCACCGGGTGTCCGGGGTCATGCCCCCGTAATGAGACACCATACTACCGGCACTATGAGTGCCGGCAGGAAGTTTAACACTTTGAAATCTTTGATCCCCATGATGCCGATGCCTGTCATGGCTATCATGAAACCGCCCACTATGGACAGCTCCGTCATCATGGCAGAAGATATGAATTCTCCCAGTGAGAGGGTCAGCACGTAGATCGATCCCTGCCACAGAAACAGCACGCCCGCTGCGATCATCATGCCGTAGCCGTAAGTGGCGGCCAGGACCGTGGATGTGACCAGGTCCAGGGTGGCATTGGTGAAGAGCAGTGTGTGGTCGCCTCTGAGGGCAGCCTCGATGGGGCCCAGAATGGAAAGGGCACCGATGCAGTAGATGAGGCAGCCTGTGGTCAGGCCATCGATGAGCCGGCCGCGTCCGGCGCTTGGTCCGGGAAGTTTGTCGCTTGCTGCAGCCTCTGCCCCGGCCTTCGCCTTGGGGGCTGCGGCTCTCTTGAGCCTCCCGTCTATGTCCAGAAGGGTGCCGCAGAGGACTCCCAGAGCAAGACTCACAATGAAGAGGACAGGGTACTTGCTGTCAGGCATGTTTTTCACTACATTGGATATGCCTATGCCGAAGGCAGCCATGCCCAGGGCGCCCAGAAGAGCGTCCTCAAGTTTTTTGCTCAAGAATCTTTTGAATGTGCCGCCTAAGACCGCTCCGAGGAGGATGGTGCAGGCGTTAACTATGGTACCGATCATCAGCTGCTCCTGTACCTTTCCTACTCATACCAATAGGATTTTATCATAACGGAAGTCAAAAATAAAGTGGAGGGTCATACCTTTTCAAAAGGCGCGATCTGTGATAACATAATAAATTAGGAAAATATGGGAAAAAGGTAAAGAATCAATGTTTGACAAGCTCAAATTCATTTTAGAAAAATACGAAGAACTGTCCCTCAAGGTCTCGGATCCGGACATTATCTCCAATCAGCCCCAGTGGAAAAAATTCATGAAGGAGCTGGGAGAACTGGAGCCGGTAGCTTTGAAGTACAAGGAATATCAGAAGGCCACAGAGGAAATGGAGCAGGCCAAGGAGATGCTGGAGCAGGATGACGAGGAGCTCAGGGAACTGGCCAAGATGGAGATCTCCGATCTGGAGGAGAGACTCCCGGCCCTGGAAAACGAGCTCAAAGTCCTGATGCTGCCCAAGGACCCCAACGATGACAAGAACGTCATCCTCGAGATCAGAGCAGGCACCGGCGGCGAAGAAGCGGCGCTTTTCGGCACTGACCTTCTCAGGATGTACTTGAGGTACGCTGAGAGAAGAGGCTGGAAGGCCGAGGTCATCGACGCCAACGAGACAGAGCTTGGCGGCGTCAAGGAAGTGGAAGTCATGATCAAGGGCAAGGGCGCCTACTCCAGAATGAAGTACGAATCCGGCACCCACAGGGTGCAGCGCGTGCCCGATACCGAGTCTTCCGGCAGGATCCACACATCGGCTGCGACAGTGGCCGTCCTTCCTGAAGTGGACGACGTGGAAGTGGAGATCCGCCCCGAGGATATCAAGGTGGACGTTTACAGAGCCTCCGGTCACGGCGGCCAGTGCGTAAACACCACGGACTCCGCAGTGCGTATCACCCACCTGCCCACAGGACTGGTGGTCACCTGCCAGGACGAAAAGTCCCAGTTAAAGAACAAGGATAAGGCCATGAGAGTCCTCAAGTCCAGACTTTACGACAAGATGGTGAGAGAGCAGGCGGAATCCGTATCCGCAGAGCGCCGCTCCCAGATAGGTTCCGGCGACAGATCCGAAAGGATTCGCACCTATAACTTCCCCCAGGGAAGAGTCACCGACCACAGGATCAACATGACCATCTACAAACTGGACAGCTTCCTGGACGGGGATATCGACGAGATCGTAGACGGCCTGATCACCTCCGACCAGGCGGAAAAGATGAAAAACTTCTGATCTCCGGCACTGCCCGGGCTCACGGGGCCCACAGGGCACTCCGGGATCTAAACCAGAAACTTACTTTAATACCGATTTGGAAACACTTATACTTACCACAAGTGAAAAGGATATAGAGAAGGCAGCGGAGATCATAAGGCGAGGCGGCCTGGTGGCCTTTCCCACGGAGACGGTGTACGGCCTGGGTGCCAATGCCCTGGATCCGGACGCGGTGAAGAGGGTTTACCTTGCCAAGGGACGCCCCTCGGACAACCCCATGATAGTTCACATCGGGGAGAAGTCCGGGCTTAAAGATCTGACCGACCTCATGACCCGGGATATGGAGCTTCTCATGGACGCCATCTGGCCGGGACCCATGACCATGGTGGTCCCCGCCAAGGATATAGTCCCAAGGGTCACCACCGGCGGCCTGGACACCGTGGCTATCAGGATGCCCTCGGAGGAGACGGCCAGGCAGCTCATAATGAAGAGCGGCCTTCCCATCGCAGCCCCCTCAGCGAATCTGAGCGGCCACCCAAGCCCCACCACATACAGACACTGCATGGATGACCTGATGGGCAGGGTGGACGCCATCATCTGCGGCCCGGACTGCCAGGTAGGCATCGAGTCCACGGTCATCGACATGACCGGAGGAGACGACAGGCCTCCTGTGATCCTGAGACCGGGCATCGTCACAGCCGAAAAGATCAGCCAGGTCATCGGCAGGGAAGTCTCACTGGACCCCAGCCTCCTCAAAAAACCCAAGATCGACAAGGCCACTGGAAACCCGGTGACGGGCCAGGACTTCCATCCAAAGTCCCCGGGAATGAAATACAAGCACTACGCGCCAAAGGCAGAGATGACCATATTCAGAGGCCCCCACGATGCGGTGCTCCGCGTGATCGAGGACAGGCGGGCTAAGCTGGAGGCACAGGGCCTGAAGGTCTCGGTAATCACCTACTCCGATTCGGAGCAGGAGACTGCGGCCAGAGAGTTTTTCGCAAGGCTCAGGGAGTGCGACAAGGACGGCACGGACGTGATACTGGCCTCAGCCCTTCGTGAAGAAGGGGTGGGCTTCTCGGTGATGAACCGGATGTTCAAGTCCGCAGGATACAATATTGAAGATGTCATGGAGGATCAAAAAATGAGAATTGCCATCGCCAGCGACCACGGCGGATTCCAGCTTAAAGAGAAGATCAGAGAGTACCTGGGCGAGAAACACCCCGAGCTTGAGGTGAAAGACCTGGGCACCTACAGCGAGGAGTCCGTGGACTACCCGGTGTACGGGAAGCTTTGCGGCGAGACCGTTGTGAAGGGTGATGCGGATCTTGGCATCGTCTGCTGCGGCACCGGCATCGGCATCTCCATTGCGGCCAACAAGGTCAAGGGAGTGCGCTGCGCCCTGGTCACATCGGTGGAGATGGCTCACCTGGCAAAAGAGCATAACAACGCCAACGTCCTGGCTCTGGGCGGCAGGACCACCCAGCCGGAGGAAGCCTTCGCCATGGTGGAGGAGTGGCTCACAACAGAGTTCGGCGGCGGCCGCCACAAGAGGAGGACCGATCTTCTGGACGAAATGTAGGACCGGAGTTTAGTGTTAAAAACCGCAAAACATCCGGGGCGGATGTTTTGCGCTCACATATTTAATGAAAAGGAGATTATCATGGGCAAAGTATTAGTATTCGATCATCCGCTTATTCAGCACAAAGTCACTTTAATGAGAAAAAAGGACACCAACAACAAGGAGTTCAGGGAACTGGCCAGGGAAGTGGTGACCCTTATGGGATATGAGGCTACAAGATATCTTCCCCTGACAGACGTGGAGATCGAGACTCCCATCTGCAAGACAACCCAGAAGATGCTGGCCGGCGAAGACATCGCCATCGTACCCATCCTGAGAGCCGGACTGGGATTCGTGGACGGCATGCTGGCCCTTTATCCCAACGCAAAGGTTGGCCACGTGGGACTTTACAGGGATCCTGCCACACACCTTCCCGTTGAATACTATTGCAAGCTCCCCAATGACATAGACAAGAGATGGATCTTTGTGGTAGACCCCATGCTGGCTACCGGCGGATCCGCAGTGGACGCCATCAATTCCATCAAGCAGAGAGGCGGAAAGAACATCATCTTCATGTGCCTCATCGCTGCTCCCGAGGGAATCGAGGCTCTCCAGGAAGCTCACCCGGACGTTGACATCTACATCGCCCAGGAAGACGAGCGCTTAAATGAAGACGCATACATCGTACCCGGCTTAGGCGACGCGGGCGACAGGCTGTTCGGAACGAAATAGCCGAGTTCTGCCGGACCCTAGGGCGGTGCTGCTAACGCCTAGCGGCGCGGCTAACGCCTAGCGGCTAGCGGCGCGAAAAAAACATACTAAATCGTAAAGGAAATCACAAAAATGGACGCAACCAAGCTGATACCTGACAACGTCAGCAAATTCGACAACGTATACGACGTACTTAAAGAAAGAGGCTTTATCGAGCAATCCACCGACGAGGAAAAGGTCCGCGAGCTCTTAAAGAACGAAAAGGTCAAGTTCTACATCGGCTTCGACCCGACAGCGGACTGCCTTCACGTGGGACACTTCATGCAGGTCATCATCATGATGTACATGCAGAAGTTCGGCCACACCCCGGTAGTGCTCATCGGCGGCGGCACCGGCATGGTGGGAGACCCCTCCGGCAAAACATCCATGAGAAAGGTCATGGACATCGAAACCATCGAGCATAACTGCGAGGAGTTCAAGAAACTTTTCGACCAGTTCATCGACTTCGACGACGAGTGGAAGTACGAGGGCAACGAAGGCGTGTTCGTTCCCGGACACCAGAACAGAGAACCCTTGCCCGGAAAAGCGGTCTCCGTCAACAACGCCCGCTGGCTCAGACCCCTCAACTACATCGAGTTCATCAGGGAGATCGGCTCCCAGTTCAACGTGAACAACATGCTCCGTGCCGAATGCTTCAAGCAGAGGATGGAGAGAGAGGGCGGACTGACCCTGTTCGAACTGAACTACATGCTGATGCAGAGCTATGACTTCATGGTCATGGCCAGGGATCTGGGCGTGAAAGTCCAGTTCGGCGGCAACGACCAGTGGTCAAACATCATCGGCGGCGTAGACCTGACCAGGAAAATGACCGGCAAGGACGTATATGGCATGACCTTCTCCCTTCTGACCAACTCCGAAGGCAAGAAGATGGGCAAGACCGAAAAGGGCGCGCTGTGGCTCAGAGCCGACAAGACTTCCCCCTTCGAGTTCTTCCAGTACTGGAGAAACGTGCCCGATGCAGACGTCAACAAGTGCCTGAGGATGCTGACCTTCCTTCCCATGGAAGAGGTTGAAAGACTGTCCGCACTGGAGGGCGCCGAGCTGAATAAGGCCAAGGAGATCCTGGCCTTCGAAGTCACCAAGCTGGTACACGGCGAGGAAGAAGCCCGAAAAGCCCTTGAAGGCGCAAGAGCCGCCTTCGGCCAGGGAACCGACTGGTCCAACGTACCGCTGACCGAAGTGCCTGCTGCCGAGTTCGAAGGCGAAGGCATGGGCCTGATCAACCTTCTCAAGACCCTCAAACTGGTGCAAAACACTTCAGACGGCTTCCGCACAGTTGAGCAGGGCGGCGTCACCGTCGCAGGCGAAAAAGTCACAGACCCCAAGATGAAGGTGACCCGTGACATGTTCGACGAAGAAGGCGTCCTCCTGATCCAAAAGGGCAAGAAAAAATTCATGCGAGTAAAACTTGCATAGAACATTAGAAGATGCGAAGGCACTTCCCTGCGGGAAGTGCCTTTTTGTTGTGTGGGGGGCGGGGGTGCCGGGGTGTGTGCTGGGGAAACGAGGCTAGGACTCAGACGCAACCAGGGATTTCGGGGTATTGCGTCTGAGGAAAAGATGCCATGACTCAGACGCAACCAGGGATTTCGGGGCATTGCGTCTGAGGAAAAGATGCCATGACTCAGACGCAATCAGGGATTTCTAAGGGTTGCGTCTGAGAGAAGGATGCTACGACTCGGACGCAAACACTGATTCGACCGAATGTAGCCTGCTCGCAGCCACGCACTTCAGGCTACAAGCAGGGGATTCGACCGAATGTAGCCTGCTCGCAGGCACCCACTTCAGGCTACAAGCAGGGGATTGCGCCAGATGTAGCCTGCTCGCAGGCGCGCACTTCAGGCTACAAGCAGGCGTTCCAATCAGATGTAGCCTGCTCGCAGGCCCAGGCTTCAGGCCACAAGTAGGCGTTTCGACCAGATGTAGCCTGCGCCCCTTTCCAAAAAAACGAACGCCCCCGAGGACCGGCCGCCGTTCCGGTCCTTAGGGGCACTATGCGTTATGAAGAAAAGTTTTAGCATTACTTTTGTTATCGTCTAAAGTTATACTATTATATGTTTATGTTGAGAATGTGAACAAATTTTGTGGATTATGTCGAGGGACAAATAAAAATCAAAAAATTCACATAGAACAGTGTTAAGATCATGGGCGAATGGCTAATGGTTTGATGGGAGGTGGGTCAATTTCAAGCCATTCCTTGGAATTGACCCACCTCCCTTCCAGAACATTGGATCAAATCTTGCTTATCACCCGAAACTGACCCACCTATGCACTAGTCAACAAAAAGTAGACACTTTTAAAAATATTTTACTCAGTAATTAAGTCGTGAAATACTCCCTGTATTGTTTGGGAGTCAGATAGTTTAAAGAGTAGGCAGGCCGTTCTTCATTGTAGAACCTGATATACCGTTCGACTTCACCCTTGATATTTTCATTGCTTGTGAGATGCAGGTCTGTGAACAGTTCTGCCTTTATCCATCCGTTTATCGCTTCCATTGCAGCGTTGTCTGTCGGCGTGCCTGCTCTGGACATTGAATGGACGATATTGTAGAGCGGCAGGAGTTCATTGAATGCTTTGGAAGCATATACAGAACCCTGGTCTGTGTGAAGAATCATCTCGAGATCGGGATTCTTCTTCTTGAGTTCGATAAGGTCATTCAAACCAGCGATGTATGTCATACGATCGCCTCGCTTGGCTGACAACGAGTAACTCAGGATCTCATTGTTCCAGAGATCCATGTAAAGGGTAAGCTCATAGTAGATGCCATTAAGATAGAATGCTGTCATGTCACTTGCAACACACTGAAGCGGTCCATCCACATTCAAGCCTGTCATAAGAAGATTCGGGTATACCTTGAATGGGTCTCCGGGCTTCTTGTATCTGTAATGTTTGGATTTGCTTTTGATACCCGCTGTTTTGCAGCATTTATGTGCATACTGATCAGATACTATCAGTCCTGTATCAAGACGCATCTTCGCATTTAACCAGCGGTATCCATGAGAAGGATACTTTGCGTGATATTCCTTGAACAGCATAATATTACTGATGAATGACTTAATACGGTCCGACGGATGTTCAAGACGCTTCTTCCATTTGTAGAAGCCGCTCCTGTTGACACCCATAACATCACAAAGTCTTTTGACAGGGAACTGCGAGGAGAGTTCCATCACTATTTCGAATTCTTGCTGCTTAAAGAAACGAACTCCTTGTCGGCACCAACTCCTTTCACTTCGTACCCTTTTTTTGCCCGGGCCTCATTGACTTTCGCTTTTATCAGTTCATTGATCAATTCCTCCTTCGACATTTCCTGGTAAGCTTCAATGTCGAAGTCTGCGGATTTAAAAGTGGTGGGCTTGTGAGAGTTGGCAGGAGAAGGAATGTTATTCCTGTCACGATACTGTTTGGCATAAAGTTTAGCTGTCGACAAACCAATGCTGTATTTATCGGCTGCCTCAGAAGTGGTTATCTTGCCGGTAACTATTTCTTTGCCAATGGCAAGACGTTTGTCGTAAGTATACTGCATTGAGCACCTCCTGTGTAGAATGCGAACATGCTGTTTATGATATTATACGTCATGTTTACATGTTTTTGGACGGTGTCTACTTTTAGCTTACCACTTCACCTACCAGTCGGAAAATTGGGTCAAATCTTGCTTATCATCCGAAATTGACCCACCTACCAGTCGGAAAATTGGGTCAAATCTTGCTTATCACCCGAAACTGACCCACCTACCAGTCGGAAAATTGGGTCAAATCTTGCTTATCATCCGAAATTGACCCACCTACCAGTCGGAACATTGGGTCAAATCTTGCTTATCACCCGAAACTGACCCACCTGCCATCCGGAAAAGTGGGTCAATTCCGACCCATCACCCGAAATTGACCCACTCGCCAGTTGGAAAATTGGGTCAAATCTTGCTTATCAACCGAAATTGACCCACCCCATCAATCCTTACCACCCACACCCCCTATTTTCCCAGAATCCCACCAAATCATTGACAGAAGAAGCAATAATAGAATACACTTGGAACGTAAACTTACGATTTGAGGCGGAGACTTTATGCTAGATGTGAAGATACCGGCCGTCTACAGGCTGACCTACGCCATCGGGCGCGTGATCTGCAGGCGGCTGGCAAAGAAATATGAATTCGAGACCGACGGGATCCCCGACATGGGCGAACCCTACATAATGGTTTGCAACCATGTGACCGAGTCGGACCAGATCTTTGTGATGCTGGCCAGCACTCAGCCGATGTACTTCGTGTGCGGCGAGCACCTGCTCCGGAACCCGATCTACGGCCGGCCCCTGAAGATCTTGGCGGACCCCATCCCGGTAGAAAAAGGCAAGTCCTCCTTAAGCGCCGTGAGGGAGATGATGCGCCGAGTCCGGGCGGGCCGCAACGTCATGATCTTCCCCGAGGGGCGGCGGTCCTACCACGGGCGCACCCTGCCGCAGCCGGAGGCTTTGGGCAAGTTCATCCGGCAGGCGGGCTGCGGGCTGGTGACCTACAGGCTGACCGGAGGCTTTTTCGTACAGGCCAGGTGGTCGCGCAAAAAACGCCGGGGCCCCATGAAGGGCCACGTCGTGGGCACCTACTCGTCGGAGGAGCTCCGCGCCATGACCCCGGCTCAGATCACGGAGCTGATCAACGGCGACATCCGCTCCGACGCCTACGCCGAGCAGCGGAAGCTGATGTGGACCTACCGGGGCGGCGACCCGGCCGAGGGCATGGAGAAGTATCTTTTCAAGTGCCCGGTCTGCGGCGCCTACGACCGGATGTGGGCCCGGGACGATGAGTTCGGCTGCAGCGCCTGCGGTATGCAGGGCCGGATCGACGAGCACGGCTTCTTGGTGCCCACCGCAGATGGCGCAAAACATACGCCCCTTCCCTTCGACAACACCTACGACTGGACCCGCTGGATGGAGAAAGAGTTCGACAGAGACGTGGCACAGGCCGGGGAGGAGAGGCTTTTCACGGAGCAGGCCGTGACCCTTTTCGAGAAGGACGATAACTACAAAGACGTGGATCTTGAGACCGGTGATCTGGAACTGTACAGAGACCGCATGGTCATGGGAGACAGAGTTTTCCCATTCAAAGAAATACCAAATCTTACAATAATCTACTCCGACGTGATGTTTTTCACCCACGGAGGAGTCTACTACGGAATGAAGGGCGACCTGTTCCACGCCTGGAAGTGCGCCAGACTGTGGCAGCTGGAACAGGGAATTGCGGACGACCCCACCAGGGAGATCTAGCCCGGAGCCCTGGCACGAGCCACCCGAGCCTGCCACGGACCCGGAACCCCGGCACGATCCCCCAATCACGGAGCCCCGCGCCCAACCCACAACCAGAAAGGAGACACACCATGCCAAAGACACCCATCAAAGATTTCTACGGAAGAGTGCAAGGCTTCCTGGATGACCAGGGAAACCAGATAGTGGCCACGGATTTCTACGGAAGAAGGCTGGGACACTACGATAAGGCCAGAAACAAGACCTTCGATTTCTACGGACGCTTAGTGTGCGAAGGCGACGGAACAAGCGGCCTGGTCATGAACGCAGAGCAGTATACCCCCTGATCCGATTTATTCCGTTTTTCCCTCAAAAAACTCCTTGCAAAACCAATAGTTAGGCAATATAATATACAAGCACGATTGTGCGCCGTGGCTCGCGTTGCGGCTTCCCGAGACGCCAGGCTTCGTCCGTAAGCGTCCGGGCTAAAAGTTATTTTTAGGATGCCGATCAAGTTTCCTGAGAAGATCAAGAACCGGGTGCCGTGCGCTTAGAAACGTACGCCGTCTGCTGTGAGAGATCTTCCCGAAACCCAGTAGGCAGAGCCGAAACGGTTCACGTGTTGTCCCGCACAGGCGGGGACAGATAGCGGGAACTCAGTAGGTAGAAAGGATCAGACAAGATGAGTTCATTCATCGCAAAACCTGCAGAGATCGAACGCAAGTGGTACGTCGTCGATGCAGAGGGCAAGACTCTCGGAAGGCTTGCTTCAGAGGTGGCCATGGTTCTCAGAGGAAAGAACAAGCCCATCTACACACCACACGTTGACTGCGGAGATTACGTTATCGTCATCAACGCAGAAAAAGTTGTTGTAACCGGTAAGAAGAGATCCAACAAGATCTACAAGAAGCACACCGGATATCCCGGCGGACTCAGAGAGATCACCTTCGAAAAGTTACAGCAGAAGAAGCCCGAAGAGATCATCAGACATGCTGTAAAGGGCATGCTTCCTGATGGCAAGCTTGGCAGGCAGATGTTCAAAAAGTTAAAGGTCTATGCCGGATGTGAGCATCCTCACACAGCACAGAAGCCTGAGACAATGGAAATTTAAGGGGAGGAGTAGACAATGGCTAAGATGCAGTATCAAGGTACAGGCAGACGTAAGTCTTCAGTTGCCAGAGTTAGACTGATCCCCGGAACAGGCAACATCACTGTCAACAAGAAGAGCTTGGAAGATTATTTCGGAATGGAGATCGTTAAGAGAGAGGTCAGACGTCCTCTGGAAGTTACCGGAACCGAGACAAAGTTCGACGTAGTCGCAACAGTAGTCGGCGGCGGCTTCACAGGCCAGGCAGGAGCTCTCAGACACGGTATCGCAAGAGCCCTTTGCGAAGCTGATGCGGAAGCTTACAGAGCACCGCTGAAGGCAGCCGGATTCCTTACAAGAGACTCCAGAATGAAGGAAAGAAAGAAGTACGGCCTCAAGGCTGCACGTCGTGCTCCGCAGTTCAGCAAGCGCTGATCGAGACCAATCAACACGCGAAAAAGCCCGGAAATACGCCATTTCCGGGCTCTTTCTTTACCCAAAACTTTTTGATTTGTTTTCGCGAATTTTGACGAATTCTGACCGAAGAGAAGTAGTTAATACTGAGGGAACCGCCCTTTTTTGGGCCTCAGTAGTTAAATTTTGAGGGAAATTTTTTGAAATGAGAGAACGTAAGAAATGCGTTTGACCTCATTTTTCAGCCCTCGGGACCTGACGTGAACGACAGGTTTTGATGACTACAACTTCGGATTTTCGAGATTCCGGATCGTCTGTCAGAATTTGACCGAATCTGATGACGCTCAGCAGAAAGTTCTTCCTGCCGGGCGTCTTTGTCTTCCCAGAAGAAAAGCCTCCATACATAGCCCGGTTGCTGTACGAAACGGTAACCGGGCTTTTTTCATTTCTGCAGGCTCTGCAGAACCATCATGAAAAAGGAGGATTATTCGATGGAAAAAGAAACGATCGTAATTGACGGCGTGCGTTACTACGCTGACCGCCCCAAAAGCTGCAGAGGCTGTTTCTTCTGGAAGAACCGCAAAGCCGGATGCTCTCTCAAGAAGGAGAACTGCTATTACCTGGCTGAGTCTCCAAAAAAGAACTCTCCCTGCAATGGTTGCTGCTACGCTCCCTGCGTCAGCTTCTGCATGAAGAAGTGCATGAACGAAGTCTTTAAGACGAAGATGGAGGTGCCGGACAATGCGTGAGAATGGAGGCTTGAATTTCTACAGGAACCTCATGAAGCACGAGGTCACAGTAGACCGGAACAAGACGGCTCCGAAATGCAGGCAGTGCTGCTATTATCATCCGGACTTCAAGTACAGGAAATGTCTGTTCGCGACGTGTCCCTACGGTAAGCCGGAGAAGGAGTACTTCAGGCAGAAGCCTCTCCCGAAAGACAAGTTTCCATGCCGGGAGGTGGTGATATGAATGCTTCCTGATTATCTCCACAGTGTAGAGGCAGATCATTTCGCTTTTATTAGGGTTCCCAAAATCCTGCTTCAGAATGAGACTTTTCAGGGAATCTCTGCCGAGGCAAAGCTGTTGTATAGCCTTCTGTTTGACCGCACAGAGCTCTCGAATAAGAATGGCTGGAAAGATGACCAGGATCGCGTTTATATCATCTTTACGGTGGCAGAGATACAGGAGAACCTAAACTGCGGCAACAAAAAGGCCATTCAACTTCTGGATGAACTGGAAAACAAAGCAGGCCTGATCGAACGAAAACGCCAGGGCCTCGGGAAGCCCAACCTGATCTATGTAAAAAGCTTCTACCGGGCTGTGGATAACTCTGGGGAAAGACATTTCTTGAAGTGTCAAAACGACACTTCTGGAAGTGTGAAATCGACATCTCAGGAAGTGTTAGAATCACACTCAACTAAGACTGATATTAAAAAGACTTATTTGAATGATACTGATCTTTCTTTCCTTCCGGGAAGCGAACCGAAGCGAATCGACGATTACAAGCGTTACGAAGAGTATTTCATGGATGAATTGGAGATTCCCATCTTGATGCAGGACAAGTCGAGGGACAGAGAAACCTTGGAGGCTATTCTGGACCTTCTGGCGGAAACCTGCTCGTCCAAGAGAAAGACCATCCGCATTGCCGGAGACGATAAACCCATTGAGGTGGTAAAGAGCAGGCTGATGAAGCTGAACTCCATGCACATCCAATATGTTCTGGACTGTCTGAAAGAGAATACGACCTATGTACGGGATATGAAGCAGTATCTGCTGACAACGCTTTTCAATGCTCCGGTCACAATCGATTCCTACTATCAATCCAGGGTCAATCATGACTTCTACGGTGTCCATGCGTGAGGAGGTGAACAGTATTGGACAAAGATAAACAGATGGACCGGGTTCAGAAGATCCCGATCCAAGACCTGATACCCTTTAAGGATCACCCTTTCAGAGTAGTTGAGGATGAATCCATGCTCAGGACTACAGAAAGCATTTCGATGTTCGGTGTCCTGACTCCCCTCATCGCACGGCCTGCCAGAGACGGAAAATATGAGATCATCTCCGGACATCGGAGAGCTCACGCTGCAGAAGCAGTCGGTCTGACGGAGGTGCCGGTCATTGTCCGGGATATGGATGATGACGTGGCCAGGATCCTCGTCGTGGACAGCAACCTGCAAAGAGAAAACATCCTTCCTTCGGAAAGGGCATTTGCCTACAAGATGAAGGCGGATGCCATGAAGCATCAGGGCGAACGGACAGATCTGCAGCAAGACGGAACTTTGGGACAAGTTGTCCCAAAGTATAAGAGGACTACAGAAGCGATTGGCGCTGAGACAGGCGACAGTTATAAGACCATCCAACGATTTATTCGCCTAACCAACCTGATCCCTGAACTTCTGGAAATGCTCGATCAGAAAAAGATCTCCTTTAATCCTGCTGTGGAGCTTTCTTACCTGAAGCCGGAGGAACAGAGAAATCTGATCGAAGCTATGGATTTCACGCAGGCTGCCCCCTCCCTTTCCCAGGCGATGAGGCTGAAAAAGCTCAGCCAGGAAGGCGGATGCAGGCTGGATGATATGTGCGAGATCCTCGGTGAGGTCAAAAAGGGTGACCTGGAACGAGTCGCTTTCAAGAGCGAACAGCTCCGGAAGTACTTTCCCAAGTCCTACACGCCCAGGCAGATGAGCGATGTGATCCTGAAGTTGCTGGACCAGTGGCAGAAGAAACGCCAGCGAGACAAGGCACGATGACAACTGAATATGTACCCCAAGGCGGCGTCTTTGATGAGAATCAGAGGCGCTTTTCTTTATCAAAAACAACACAAAGGAGAATGAAAAAATGAAGAACAGTGATTCTATGAAGAGAATGAAGGCAATGGCGGAAGCTATTGACAAGATCATGAAGGAACAGGAAAAGCAGAAAGCCCAGGATGCTGTCGAAGCTGAGAACGATGATATGGATCTTGCTGCCGATATGCTGATGGAAGCTGCAGACCTTATCGAAGACGCTGCCGATCTGCTTGTGCAGGCTGCGTCGCTTCTCAGAGGAGAGGATATCGAAGCGGACTGCTGCTTCCCGTGCTGCGTTGTGGAGGTGTACTGCGATGATGAACTTTGATGAATTCCTGGAAGCCACCAGGTCTCGTGTTCAGGAGGAACTTCCGGATACGGAGGTGAAGATCCAGCAGGTCAACAAGCTGCAGGGAGAATCCTACGTCGGGATCTCCGTCCAGCCGGAAGGTGCTGCTGCGGCAGCCACGTTCAATATCGGCCCGGCCTTTGAGCGTTACCAGGCGGATCCGTCCCAGGAGAGTGCCATTCTCGATAAGATCGCCGCTGATGCAAAACAGGTGTCTGGCGCCATCCCGGTGTTTGAGGTCAACAGCATCACGGACTACGAAAGTGCGAAGACCCATCTCGTGATGCAGGTTGTCCCGGTGGAACCTAATGCAGAAATGCTGGAGAACATCCCGCATAAGACTGTGGAAGATATCGCAGTCGTGTATCGTGTGGAGCTTCCCCATCCTGAAGACAGCTCCGCAACAACTCTGGTGACGAACCAGCTGCTGGATCAGTACGGCGTCACTCCGGAACAGCTTCACGCAGATGCGGTTGCAGCGCAGTTGGCCAATCATCCTCCGGTTCTCAAGAACATGTCCGAGATGATGGCAGAGATGTCCGGCGGCATGTTCGACATGCCGGAATCGCCCATGTGGGTGGCGACAGTCGAAGGCGGCATGAACGGCGCTTCCGTGACCCAACTCCCGGATTTCCTTCAAGAAGCTGCAGACAGGCTCGGCGGTGACTTCTTTGTCCTCCCTTCTTCCGTGCATGAGGTTCTTTTCATCCGTGATGACGGATCTTTTGAACGGGAACAGCTGGAAAGCATGGTCCAGGGCGTTAATGCCACTGAGGTCAGCGAAGCGGATTTCCTCTCCGACAGTGTCTATCACTATGACAGTGATGATCACGTCTTCGAGAAGGCAGTTACCTTTGAAAGCCGCGTGGCAGAACAGTCTGCCGTCTATGCAGCCGAGGCTCCGGCTCCTGCCGTCGAGACGATGACTGTCCTTCTGGTGGAGCCGAACCAGCATCCCCGTCCCGTTGAGATCGGAACCGGGCTGGAAAATCTTCAGAGCGCTGTCGGCGGCTATATCGAGGTGGTCTATCCCTTCGATGAGCCGGTAGCCCTAGTCATGAATGAAGAGGGCAAGCTCGACGGTCTGCCACTTAACAGGGCCCTCAGGGATGATAACGGCGAGATCTACGACGTGGTAGCCGGTTCCTTCCTGGTGGTCGGCCTTACGGATGAGGATTTCGGTTCCCTTACGCCGGACCAGATGAAGACCTTTGAAGAGAAGTTCCATTCTCCGGAAGTCTTTGTCCGAATGGGCCGTGGGATCATGGCGGTTCCCCTTCCGGATGAGAAGGTTGAGAAGCCGGAGAAGAAGGCGGATGCACCTGAACTGAAGCCGCACAAGAAAGTGAAGGAGGAAGCCCTGTGATGAGGTGGATCATCCCGATGCTGTGTTTCTTCGGAGGGGCCATGTTCGGCATGCTGACCATGGCCCTGATGGTGGCAAGCAGCCGGGCAGAAAGAAACGAGGAGGTGATGACGGATGCAGGAGGAAGTCGAAAGCAGGACTGTGAACCTGGCGGTCAGCACGACGAAGCTGAGCGCACGTACCATAGTATCTGCGGTCCGGGCCTATCTGAACCACAGGAAAAATGTGGCGGTAAAGAAGGAGCATAACGCTGAAAAGACTCCTGAAGGAAAGCAGACTGTGAAGGAGCTTATTGGCCAGGGACAGGGTGTCACCAATATCGATATTGCCAAGACGGATCTCAGGGGCTTTGAAAAGGTGGCCAGGAAATACGGCATCGACTATGCGATCCGGAAGGATTCCTCCGTGGATCCGCCGAAATACCTGGTCTTTTTCAAGGCTAAGGATGCGGATGCGATGACTGCCGCCTTCAATGAGTATTCCCAGAAGGCTCTCAGGAAAGAGGAACGTCCGAGCGTCCTGGATCAGCTCAGGAAGTTCAAGGAGCTGGTGGCTGCCCTCCCCGGCAAGGTCATTAACCGGGAGAAAAAGAGGGAGCTTGACCGATGAATACGAAAAAGCTGAAAAAGATCATCATCAAAGCTCTGCCGTATGTGCTGATGGGCCTCGTCTGTACCAATCTGGGCGAGGCCTGGCGGCTGGCTGAAGGCGCGGATGCCAGTAAGAAGCTGCTCTCATTTTTCAGCACACTGGGGACAGCCTTCAGCAATCCTCTCCCGAGCTTTCATCCTGTGGATCTCCTGGTCGGTGCCATCTGCGGAGGCGCTCTGTACCTTGCTGTTTATATCCGCCATAAGAATGCCAAGCACTTCAAACACAACCAAGAATACGGATCCGCCCGGTGGGGTGCATACTATCAACTGTAAGGAATTGTTTATGGACGCAAAGGAGGATAACGCCATGACACAGTACAACAAGATCACCGCGCTATACTCCCGCCTTTCAGTTGGTGACGAGGACAGGGACGGCGGCGAGAGCAACAGCATTGTGAATCAAAAGGCTTTTTTAGAGAGGTACGCAAGACAGGAAAAGCTG
>ONAY01000034.1 GCA_900315895.1 uncultured Eubacteriales bacterium | reverse complement strand
TCATTCGGATATATCCGGTATCGGTATCCTCTTCTCATTTCCCTTTTCCCCCTGACTTTCGATATATCTTCTGATTAACTCGACAGGTGCTCCTCCTGCCGTCAAAAGGCAGAAGCTCTGACTCCAGAATGCTCCTTTCCACAGTTTCTCTCTGATCTCAGGATATTCTTTTTTCAGGAGTCGGCTGCTCGCACTCTTGTATGCATTGATAAATTTGCTGATCGCAGTCTTTGGCTGAGCTCGGAACATCACATGAACATGATCTTTATCGTGGTTCCACTCCTCAAGTATGATCCCATAATTCGGTGCGATATACTCAAAGATTTCTTTTCCTCTGGCTGAGATATCATCATCGATCACTTTTCTTCTATACTTAGTCACCATGATCAGATGATAGTACAGAAGAAATACCGAATGTGCATTATTGTCCATTTCCCGCATAATTTCAGTCCCCATTTCGTTTCGACTGATTAGATTATATCATACCTTCTTTTTGCGAACAAATGTTCTTTAATTATTATTTTATCTTTTTTGCAATTCATCCCACCACTTGCAGAAGATGGGGGATTTCTTGCTTATTTCTTGTTAAAATCAAATGCCATTATCAAACCTCATTTTCCAAAAAACTCTCTATCAGGCCGTTGATGATATCCGACTTATCTGTGTTGGAGTTGTGACCGGCGTCCTCTATCCAGTATCTAATCGTTCCGAGTTTTGTCTCAAAAGACTTCTGTGTCATGCTCATGTTTTGCCCCTCTTACCAGATGAATGGCAGCAGTCTGTATTTGATCTTTTGCTTGTATTCTGTATATCCTTTGAGTTCGGTCTCCAGCACTTCTTCCTCGTTCCTGATCCTCTTAACGATGATGGGGATGTATGCCAACATGATGAAAAACGATATCAGCGAGTTCAGTACCAGCGGCATGCTGAGGAAAAGCAGTACCGTCGCTGTGTACATGGGGTGCCTGACTATTCCGTAGAGCCCGGTGTCCACCACCGTCTGACCGTCCCGGACCTCGATGGTCCTCGAAAGGTACTGGTTCTCCCTGAGCACCTCACCGAAAAGGCAGTAGGCCATAAGGAATACGACTGCTCCGATCCAGACTATGGCGCGGGGCATCGTGATCCAGCCGAAGCGGTAGTTCAGTCCGGCCACGATGAAGGCCACCAGGAACATGAGGCCGCTGTACCTGATCACGTCTTTCTGCTCACTCTGGGTCTCCTTGGCCTTGAGCCTGCTCCTGAGGAGATCCGGTGCCTTGAAGTACATCAGAAGCCCTGCCAGGAACATGGGCACGAACAGTATTATCATGAGAAGCCAGCCCTCCTGCCAGCGAATGGTCCCTGCAGGCAGGAACAGCAAAACTCCCATGAGCACGATGCCTGCTATGATCTTTATGAGTGCTTCTTTGAGCAATCCGTCTTTCATAGGATTCTCCTTTAGGGCATTAAATCTTCTGTTTCTCTACCTCTTCGCCTGTGTAGAGATACCTCAGATGAAAGCCTGCCGGGAGATCCTTGAGGTCTGAATATCCAATGCTGACCCCGTAGGCTTCAGATACGTCCAGGGCCTTGTCGCCCATGCCGTAGACGTAGTGGTAGTGAGGATGGGAATCTTCGATGAGTCTGGGTTTCCTGTCCCTGACCCACTCCTCATCCTGCATGAAGTAGGCTCTCTCCTCTATGCGCCGGATGGTGCTTCCTGCAGGCATCTCTTCTACCTTTCTTGTCTTGCCCTTGCCTTTGATCCTGCAGTCGGTCCAAAGGCCGTCCTTCAGGGTGCCCACGTAAGTTTCCTTTACGGACTGGTCCTTCATTACGACGAACCAATATGTGTCATCCTTTCCGCCTATCACCCAGTCCACTTCATCGCGGAAGGCCTGGTAGAATTCGAAGCCGTTTTCCTTGGTCACAAGTTCCATAAACCCATAGTTTTCCATGGCTGCGCCTCCTTTCAAAGTGTCTGCTCTGAGGTCTTCCTCTTCAGCGAGAATGTTGTATCCTCCGACTCACTGACCTCGTCGCTGGAGTGGGAAAAATACTCACCTGTACGTCCGTCGCTGGTACCGTCGGTGAGAAGGATGCCGTACTGCTTATCTTTGTACACGGAGAGTCCCATGCTGGACGTGAGCTGGGGTTCCAGCAGGGCACCGATGAAATGACCGTCCCTGACCACCGCGGATTTTTTGCAGAAATCCTCTATCTCCCTGGTGCTGATCCACTCGGAGTGGTCGTCGTCGTGCCAGTAAAGTGTCTCTTCACTCTTGGTCACCGCTTCGATCACCCATTCACCGGCCTCCTTCAGGATCTGCTCTCTCTGTTCCTTCGTGACGTAGACCTCTCTGAGACCGGTCTTGCCTGCCATGATCTCGGCTTCCTCCTCAGGAACGATCTCGTAGCACTGCCAGGGCTCCCATCCGCGGCTCTCCGCCCAGAAGGGAATGGGTCCGAACATGTCGTTCCAGTCATCGAAGACTTCCAGGAACTGTTGATAACCTTCATCGGTCAGGCGCGCATCTGGCTTCCCCTGGTAGGCAAGTTCGTTACTGTTAAGGGTCTCGGCGAACTCACGCCTGTCGGCCGGATCCTTGGCCCAGTAGGTCAGCGTGAGGCAGGCCAGGAGCCCCCGCAGTTCACCGGACAGGGTCTGCTCTTCGATGGGCTTCTCCGTATTCACTTTGGATCCAGCATCCGGCACCATGGATGTCTTAACGAAGGCCATGTATCTGTCCGGCACAGCCTTCCTGGCCTCCTCCGGCAGATTGTTCAGTATTACCCAGAGATCGTTGTATTCGTTTCCTTTCATAGCTATCCTCTTTCTGGCTTCAGCCCAGCACCGAGCCGTTATATTTCTTCTGTGCCCTATACAATACGATGAATCCTGATACCAGTCCCAGGACCAGCGGTACCCACCACCAGGGTGAATAGAACAGGTTCAGAACACCCGTGACCAGGATCCCTGCACCGATCAGTATCAAGCCGGTACCCACCTGTTTGGTGTAGGCGGGAATGTCCTTCTTCAGAACGTTTTTGTAGTGATAATCGTGAAGAAGCTTGACCATCTGTTTTTTCCAGAGCAAAAGCCCCAGGATGATGCAGGCCGAGCCCACCAGCGCTTCTACGATGCATCCAAAAATCATTTCTTTCCCTCCTGTAAATAACAGATCAGGTTCAGTGAGTCCGGCGCATCTTCATCGACGTATCCGGAATCGGTGAATCCATATTTCTCATAAAGGCGTATGGCCTCTGCGTCATTTTTCTTCACGCAGACTTCCACATGGTCATAATGTGCTTCTTTCCTGAGCTCATTCAGGATCAGCCCCAGGGCTTCAGATCCCCTGCCTTTTCCCTGGAAACGCTCATCTATCATGAATTGCTGAAGATCGTAGCCCAGCGGCTCGTCCGTAAACTCTCGCACCAGCGCCAGGCCGACTATGGTTCCGTCATCTTCAATGGCGTATACCCGGCCATTGCAGTCCCGGTAAACGTAGCCCCTGGCAATGATGCCTATAGCCGGTGCCACGAAGCCCTTCTGGTCATCGCGGACCGACAGATCCGCCGCCTCCAGCCAGTTGTCTTCAGTTATCTCTGTCAGTCTTATCATATCTTCTGTTTATCCGGGGACACTTCGTTGTCGTCCCCGCCCTTCGCCAATGTGATCCTCCTGTGATCGTCAGCCGTGACCAAAAGATGTACTATCCCGTTCTCCCGGCCGGCTTTCCTGAAGCCGCAGTCCAGATGGACCTTCAAGGCTGCATCCCTCTCTTCCTCGAAGACGTTGTGCACCGCTCCGGCTCCCATGACTTCGAAAGCGTGGAGCAACAACAGATCCAGGGCCTCCTTTGAATAGCCCAGGCCCCTGTATCCCGCTTCGATCAGGATACCCATGTCGTAATCCTCGCCGGAGCCCCTGTGGACGTTGACCTCACCTATGAAGGTATCGTCTTCTCTCAGGCAGACATAGGCGTAGAACCTTTCGGGCTCCTGCCCCACGAAATACTCATACCAGTCCTGCCACTCCCTCTCCGGGAAATCGATGCAGCCGGTATCCTTGTGGTAACCGTCGAAACCCAGGTCATAGCCCCTGTTGTAGGACATGGTCTCAGGGTCGGACATGAGCTTTTGCCTGTAATCAAGCTCCCTGAATTCGGGAACGTGTAGGTAAAGTCTTGGTCCAGATATGATGTTTTGCGGTTCGCGTTCAGTCATTTTCTCTCTGTTTAAGATAGGCCTCGATGGCTTCTATGTCCTTCAGGTCCTTGGGCCGCATGAAAGTATGACAAACTCGGCCTTTGGCAGGCCGAATTCGTTCAGTTTGGTTATGAATTCCTGTTTATTCATTTTTTGTAAGATCCTCGCTGTTAAACAATAATCTTAACGGTAGCGCCTTCGCTCTCCACGTCCACTAGAGTGAAATGTCCGTTTTCCCTCACATAACGCCTGAATTCCCTGGCCATCTGGCGGGCGATCGGCGCATATTTGGCGATATCGGAGCCTCCGTAACGTGCGGCCATGTTGATGATTCTGGGGCTTCCCAGTATGAACAGCGGAACGGGGATGGATATGTTCGGGGCTCCATCTGCCCTGATCCTGATCCACATGGCTTACTCCACGTAGATGCGGACCTTGTCGCCTTCGGCTGAGTCCACTGTGACCAGCTCGCCCACGAGACCTTCTTCAACGAGCTTGATGATGTCTTCGAAGTTGATGCCCTCCAGGGCTTTGTTCCCGTTGATCTGGGGCATGTTCATGCCCATCTGGATACCCATCTTAACGATCTTGAGCGGAAGGTTGACTGTGACCTTGTCCCCTTCAGAAGAATCCACGCGGATCCTGAGGACCATGTCGTCCATGCTTTTGCGCTCCTCTGCGGGAACTACTCTGGTCAAGCTGGTCTCCTTGCCCAGGAGCTCGTCCAGGGTCACCCCCAGAATCTCCGAAAGTTCCACCAGCACGCCTACGTCCGGCATGGACGCATCGTTCTCCCACTTGGAGACCGCCTGGCCGGAGATGCCGATCCTCTCGCCCAGCTCTTCCTGGGTCATTCCTCTCTGCTTTCTAAGTCTTGTAAATCTCTGTCCAAAAGTTTCGTTCATCATTTTTTACTTCCTTTCTGATTTCCCGGCGGGCCCTTCCCGCCCTTTTCGAGCCGATAATATCAGAATGATCGTGATGAGAGAAGCGAACAAAAGTTGAAATCGCTCATCTGTCAGTTGTATATTATACAACTATCGGTTGGATACCGCAAAAAACGGGGCCTGGGCACATTATTCCCCCAGTTCCAGCCTCATGTACACCAGTTCATTGTATCCCGTGATGCGGGACCTGAAACCTCTGGGATTCCGGCCGAATTCCACGAAGCCCACGCTCTCGTAAAGATTCAGGGCGTGGCCGTTGTCCGCCACCGCTTCCAGTTCCACCTGAGTGTAGCCTGCGTTTTTTGCACACTCTATGCAGCTCTCGGTGAGAGCCCTGCCGATGCCCAGGCCCCAGTAGGCCTTCTCGATGCTGATGCCGAAGTTGGCACGGTGGCTCATCTTGTAGTGCCTGCCTATGCGGTCGATGCCTGCACAGCCCACCACATTGCCGTCCACCACGGCGATGAGCTCCGCCTCATCGGGACTCTCGGTCCTGGCCCTGAGGAATTCTGCCTCCTTCTCCACCGTGATGTTGATCTCGTCCGGGTAGCTGGAGAGGTAATCCGTCTCACTGTGAGTCAGGATGAAATCATCCAGCACCTCCCGGGCATCCTCTGCCACAGCGTTTCTTATGGTGCAGCTCCTGCCGTCCTTAAGTCTGATCTCCTTGCTGAATATCATTTCAAATACCCCCTTACTGACCCATCAGTTGTCTGAAGTTTGCCTCTGCGTCATAGTTCCCCTCCGCCAGACCAGGCACCTCCTTGTAGGCCTTGCATATGGAAAGGCTCATCTCCCTGCCGATATCCAGCATCTCCTCCATGGAGTAGGGACAGTCATCGGTGACGATGAGCGTGGCGAACCCAAGGGCAGCGAGCCAGATGTCCCGGAAGAAGCAGTCAGCCTGGTGGGCATCCATTTTGTAGACTTCCATGATCGATTCCCTGGCTATATCCTGGGACATCCTGAGCGCCTCCATGGCTCCGCCGGAACAGTTGTCCGGCTTTGTGAGAAAAATCATCCTGAACAGCTCGGGCTCCTCGCTGGCAAAGGTCAGGAACTGTCTCCAGAGTCCCATGAAGGGTACCGGCCCGCGAAGACCCTCCTCTATGAATTCCCTGTAGCGTGCTTTGGCGTGTTCATACACGTCGCTTCTCAGCTGGTCCATGGAGTCATAATATGTGAAGATCGGTCCCACCGAGACCTTGAGCTCTCTTGCCACCTCACGGGCTGTGACCCCATCCATCCCCTTCCTGCCTGCTACGTTCAGTGCGGCGTTCACTATCTCTTCCTTTTTGAATTTCACTGCGGGAGGCATTGCAAATTCCTTTCTCTATTCAGAACAATATGTTATCTAACATATGTTATTTATCAATTTGATTATACCATGTGCGGGGGAGTTGTCAATTATTTATAAAAGAAACCCCCGCCGGACGCGGGAGTTATGTGTGATTACGGCTGGGTTTCATTTTTTGATTTCCAGCCGTAAAACTACCTGGACACATGCGCTCACACCCTCACCCTGAACAACCCGTGGCGGTTGCAGTAGGCGTAGAGGTGTCTGACCCGATCGATCTTGAATCTGGCTTCCGCCGGTCCCTCCGGGTACAGCTTGATGAACTGGACGCCCATGTCCGACGCCGCCGCAAAAAACGAAATATAGTGTTCCTTAGTCATGGGATGCGCCATGGTGACGTAGTACTCATCCTCGGTCACCTGCCTCAGGATCAGGTGCTCCTCGTCGGGCTCCTCGGACTCCAGTGCCGGCAGCGTGATACCGCAGCAGCTGATCACCGCCTCGCCTGCGGCACGGATGGCGTTGCCGCAGATGGGACAGACGTAGAATTTGCCCCTGGCCATGTTGGCTGAGATGTTCCTGTTCTCGATGGGGCTTCCCGAAAGCAGCTCGATCACCGAGATGTCCAAAGCGTTGGCCAGCGGTTCCAGCAGACTTACGTCCGGGTAGCCTCTGCCCGTCTCCCACTTGCTCACCGCCTTGCTTGTGACGTGGAGCTTCCCTGCCAGCTCCTCCTGGGTGAGTTTTTTGCTTTCACGGAGCCGCCGGATCACGTCCCCTGTTACATATCTGTCCATAACGCTTCCTCCTTATGGCTGCAGTCTACCACAAAACATCCACCCCCGCCACCTACGGAAAGTAGAGTGCTCCGGGCTTTTCAGCCCGCAAAAAAGACCCTCCATACGGAGGGCCGTGTTTTCGGTTGTGACCGGCTGAGCGGGAATCATCCCCTCTTCAGCAGCATCTTCCTGTTGGGATCGTACTCATCGGAGGTAAGGTGGATGATGAGTTCCTCCAGAGATGAGAGCATGCCCACGGTGCATACCAGCCAGCAGTAAGGCACCGCAATTGGAGTTCTGATGAACAGGACCACACCGAAGACCAGCAGGCCAGTGACCTTGTTAAGGTAAGTGTGTATGGACGCGAAGCGATGATTTTTGACCGCAAAGATCAAGTATGCGATGAGCCGAACCCCGATCACCGCTCCGACCATAACCCAGATCTTCTTAGGCAGGGTCACCCAGAGGACAGGAAAGATCCTGATCAAGATCAGCGTATAGAAAAGTATGTCCGCGATGCTGTCCAGCCTGGCTCCCACCTCGCTGGTGGTTCCGTATCTGCGAGCGATGGCGCCGTCCAGAACGTCCGTCACGCCTGTTATGACATATATGATCATGAACAGAGGCGACAGAGGCTCCATGAAAAGAAGCCATGCAGTGCATGCTATTCTGACCGATGAAATTGCGTTTGGTAAATTCTTATTAGCTAACATCTCAAGTCCCGTTTTCTGATTATCACGGGTATTATATCACATAAAATAAAAAGCGCTACTATTTCTTTTTTACATCTGTATGAGACCAGTCACCGTGCTGTCAAAGCCTGAAATGCTGGGCGAATCGTACCCGTAAGCGATGAATTACCAGGACAAAAAACTTAAGGGCCATCGCACATGCGATGGCCCTTTGCCCGGGGCTTATGGCCTCGGTTGAATTTTTTGTCAGACGGTTATCTGTTTACCGCCTTGTTCACCACTACTGCCAAGATCACCAACGGCTCCTCATCGCTGAGGTTTCTGATGCCGTGGCACTGACCGTCGTGGATCACTCCTATCTGGCCGGGACCGATGGGTCGTTCGACTCCGTCCTCGTCCTTGAACATCCCCTGACCGGACATGACGTAGTATGTTTCTATCTCGCCAACGTGCCTGTGATATCCGATCTCGGATGAGGGATCCAGGACCACTCTTGCGATTAGAGTGGTCTCGCCGTGGAGCTCCTCCTCGGTCATGAGCTTGTGCAGCTTCATGGAACCCTTGCCCCCGCGTGGTTCGTTTACGACTTTATGCTCATCTGTATTTCTGACCATGTCGCACCTACCCCAAAAGTCTCGGCAGGAACAGGGAAAGTTCCGGAATGAAGATCACCAGAAGCACCGCAGTAGCAGTTATCCCTATTACGTAAAGCGTATAGGGGAAGGTGTCCTCTATTCCCATGTTTTTGTTGGTGATAGCGCATCCTGCGATGGTGGAAAGTCCCACCGGCGGGGTGATATTCGCCAGAGCGAAGTTCATGCACAGAACCAGTCCAAAGTAGACCGGATCAATACCGAACTGAAGCGCAATAGGCATGAATATGGGTCCCAGCAGGATGATCAGTGAAGTTACCTCCGTGAGGCATCCCAGGATGAGAAGTATCAGAGATACTATCAGAAGGAATGCTGTGGGAGAGTGAGCATACTGCATGAAGAACGCGCTGATCATAGCGGGGATCTTCTGGGTGGTGAGCAGCCAGCTGAAAGCACTGCAGACAGAGATAACTATCATTACAGTGGCTGATGATGCAGCACTGTCCGCAAAGACTTTGATCAGTCTCTTGAGAGTAAGTTCTCTGTAGAATGCTGAAAGCACCAGTCCGTAAAGTACTGCCGCAACCGCTGCCTCTGTGGCAGTCATTGCTCCTGAGAATATTCCTCCAAGGATGATCACGGGGGTCATCAGCGGGAAGAAAGCATCTCTGCAGATCTTGAATACTTCTGCCTTGGTGTGATGCTCTCTCTCCACCAGACCGAAGTGATGGCGCTTGGAGATGATGTTGGAATACACGCAGAGCATGGTGGCCAGCAGGATCCCGGGGATGAATCCTCCAAGGAAAAGACTTCCTATGGAGATATTGCATGTGATGCCCAGAATTACCATGGTGATGCTGGGAGGTATCAACAGTCCCAGTACGCCGGAAGGTCCGATAAGGCTTGCGATGAAGCCCTCTGCATAGTTCTGCCTCTTCATTTCCGGAACGACCACGCTTCCGATAGCGTATGATGTGGCAACCGTGGAGCCTGAAACAGCTCCGAACAGTGCGCAGCTCACTACGCTGGTCATGGCCAGGCCGCCGTTGAATCTTCCCACGACCAGGTTGGCCAGAGCCATAAGTCTCTTGGTCAGACCGCCTTCGCCCATGATGTTACCGGCCAGAATGAACAGCGGAAGTGCCAGCAGTGAGAACGAGTTGGCTCCCGCGAACATCCTCTGGGGTACCAGTGCCAGAGCATCACCGTTAAAGATCATTACTCCGGATGTGACCAGACCCATGATGAACGCAATGGGAAGTCCCATAAACAGCAGCACGAAGAAAGATACAAGTATGATTATGATCATTGTTCTTCCTCCTTTCCGTCGCCCTTAAGGATATGGATTATGTCCATTACTGCATAGAATACGGACAGCAGTCCGCTCAGGGGCAAAATACTGTAGACAATACCCATCGACCAGTGAAGAGCAGTGGACTTGGTGTTGATGGCTGCTATGGAAAGCTTGGTTCCGTATATCATGATTATTCCGAAGAATACTATGATCAGAACTCTGGTTATGATGTTCAACGCCTTCTGCCCATTCTTGGGAAACATCTTGACGATGAAATCTACCGACAGGTGAGTTCCTGAAGCAAGAGCCAGGCTGCATCCAAGGAAGGTCATCCAGATCAAAAGATATCTGGCAAGTTCATCCGTCCAGGGCATAGCTATGCCCATCCATCTGCTGACCACCTCGACGGTAATGATCACCACCAGAGCTGCCAGCACCAGACCGCACACTACTCTGAGAATATTTGTAATTACGTTTGAGATTTTTTCCATTCTATACTCCCCTTGTCTCGTTTACAGGAAGCATCAAACAGAGTTTACCAACCGCTGCAGGATCTGTAAACGTCCATAAGCTCTTCTCCGAATACGTCCTTCTCCCACTTGTCATATACGGGAAGCATGGCTTCACGGAAAGCTTCTTTGTCGACGTCGTCATTGACCTGCATGCCAGCGTCCTTAAGAGCCTGGATGTTAGCCTCTGTGGAAGCGTCGTTGTTTACTCTGACTTCCTTCTCCATATCTTCTGCAGCAGCGAGAATGATAGCCTGGTCTTCTTCACTGATCTTGTTCCAAACATCAGTATTGATGACAAACATTACTGTGTTGTAGAAGTGTCCTGTCAGTGAAAGGTAGTCCTGTACCTCTGCGAAACCGGCAGCAACGATGGTGGGAAGCGGGTTCTCCTGAGCTTCAACTACTCCGGTCTGAAGTGCGGAATAGAGTTCGCTGAAGGACATCTGGGTGGGAATAGCTCCTACCTGCTTGAATGCGTCCTCTCTGAGAGCCGCGGGGGAGATCCTGATGTTGAGTCCCTTCATGTCTTCGGGTTCAACGATGGGTCCCTTGTTGTTTGTAATGTGACGGAATCCCCACTCAACGTAAGCGATCTCTGTCATGCCATACTGAGAGATGAGGTCGGCCATGTAGTCTCCGAATGCTCCGTCGTAGGCAGCTCTTGCTGATTCGATTCCATTCCACATGTAGGGAAGGTCTTCGATGGCGAACTTCTGATCGATGGTCTGGAATGTTCCTACCATGATTGCGCCTGCATCGAGCTGTCCAAGCTGCATCTGTTCGATCATCTCTGTCTCATTGCCCAGCTGGCTGTTGGGATAGATGTCGAAAGATACTCTTCCTTCTGTCTCTTTCTCTACTCTAGCTGCGAAATCATTGATTCCGTTGCTTGCCGGAGTACCGTCGGAAAGAGCGTGTCCTAAGGTGATAACCACAGGTTCTGCACCTTCAGAACCTTCTCCGCCTGCGTTGCCGGATCCGCCGCAGCCAAAGAGGCTGAGAGCCATTACCAGGCAAAGCACGATGGCCAAAAACTTTTTCATTCTTTTCTCCTCCTTTTTTGAAACGTTTTTGAATATATTAGTGCGGTAAAACCGCTCTCACCCGCCCCTAAGGGCGGGTTTGAGGCGACAATAAAACTCATACGCCCACACTGAAGCGAATTCTTTGTACGACCGCATGTGTTTATTTGTACAACTTAGGAGCTATTTGTTTACTATGACCGTTCCGGTCTCTCCCTTAAGGGCCTCTACGGCCTTGGCAAGGGATGTGATGATGGCCTTCTTCTCGGGATAGGCCTTAACGAACTTCATGGCT
>ONAY01000017.1 GCA_900315895.1 uncultured Eubacteriales bacterium | reverse complement strand
GCACCGGGAGGCAAGGCATGGATGTGGTACTACCAGCTTGAGGCTGATGTAGATGCAGACTACAATGAGGAGACAGGAATCCTGACAGTCCAGGATCCTCCTGAGCTCACAGAGATCTCCGGAGAGAAGATCTGGGATGACGGAAACGACGCCGACAAGATCAGACCCAAGAGCATCGTAGTAGAGCTCTACGCTGACGGTGAGAAGGTAGACGAGCAGACAGTAACAGCAGCAAGCAACTGGAAGTTCACCTTCACAGACCTTCCCAAGGTGAAGGACGGAGAAGAGATCGTTTACACCATAGGTGAGGTCAAGGTTGAGGGCTACACCACCAAGATCGACGGATTCAAGATCACCAACACTCACACACCGAAGATCAAGACCGGAGATGAGATGAATCTGGGACTTTGGATCGGAATGCTGATCATGGCACTTGCAGCCATGGGAATCCTTGGAGTCAGAAGACTCATCAAGAAAAGATAAAAGATCAGTAACTAAGATATAAGTCATCACACTCAGAGATAGCCGCGCGGCCAGGGCCGCGCGGCTATCCATTTTTTGCGCTACAAAAAATACATGTAAATTAGCACAAAAAAGCTAGTTGCAAATTTAGCAACATGAACATATACTATAAATATAAAATACAATGGTATGATATTTTTTGAAAGAGGAAAATGCCATGAATACAAGAATCAAAAGGGTTTTGGCCTTGCTGATGGTCCTGGCGATGGTATTTTGCTTCATTCCCACGGTTTCCATGACTGTATCCGCTGATACTGCGGACGGCGGAGCCAATGGGGTAGAGGGAAGCAAGACTGCAGCGCCCACGGAACTGGACAAGAATCACCGAGAGACTTCCGTCACACTCTCACTTCCGGCGGCGGAAAGACATTATGTTTACGATGTAGTCTTCGTAATGGACTCCTCCACATCGACTACCAACAATGATGTGGACTTTTCGGACTATGTGACTCCGCTTCTTAATGAGGTGGTCGATAAGGAAGCGGTCATCAAGGTCGGAGTGGTGAAGTGCCGCGGACGTGTATTCGACACGATCTCCCTGGCATCAGATGGAGCCTATGCAGGACTGGTGGAATACTCGGAAGAGACGGCTCAGGCCATCACTGACGGCATCGATTATCCTGAAAAGTCACTTAAGGACAGAAGCTCAGGAACCAACATGCACGGTGGTCTGGACCTGGCCAACGACTGGCTCACAGCTGACGAGGAAGTACCGAATGACAACAAGTTCGTCATCCTTTTGATGGACGGCAAGACCTACATCTGGAACAATGATGAGGATGAGCCTACGACGGTTTACACTCAGTATATGGCTTCCGGCAAGATCTACACTACGCCTGCCGTAGGTCAGAGCACCGGATCATACACCAAGTCCGCCTACAAGCTCAAGGACAGCAATTATTATAACTACACCACGACCCCCACAGGTATCGGCAGCACGGTCACTGTGTCAGACATGACCAAGTGCTTCTATTCTCCATACTATGTTGATATTTACAACAGCACCAACGAGGAGCTGAGCAGCACCGATACCAAGTACGACTTCTACTGCGCATACGCGGACAAGAAGGGGACTACGGCAAAGGGAAGCGTGGTGACTCACCCCGTGACAAACGGTGCACAGTTCACCTACAATCTGCATAAGAGCTACTATGAGTTCATCCCTGAGGATGATACTGAAACAGGCATCAAATGGACTGAACTGAACTGGCTGGAGGCAGCACCTTACGAATTTACTGAATCAGACGACGACACATATACCTATGATCTCGAATCGCCTAATCCCGATTTCTATCAGGTACACCCCGACAGCCTGCAGAAGGGTCTTTACCTTACTGGCCATCTTTGGACGGACATGGGTGAGAAGTACCACACCGCCGCTATCGTATACTCCGGCTGGGGCGGAGGCTCCGGACTTGAACTGGCCAAGTCATTCTGTGACTGGATCAAGACTCCGGATGTCAGCGAATACAGCGCTGAGATCACCAACATCGAAGCCGTAAATGACGTTTTCAACTCCATCAAGGAAGACATCATCTACATGGTGGCAAGCGGTGTCGTTACCGACATCATCCCGGATGAGTTCACACTTAAGATCGATGGAGCGGACACCTTCAAGATGACCGTTGGCGGAGAGTCCATAAGCGCGACACAGGACGGAGAGAACGCCTGGAATTTCGGAGAGGCCGATGCTACTGGGCTCTATCCATACCGCATAGAGTACACGCCGGATACCAACAGCTTTCGCTGGACCATCAACGTACCCATCGAAGTAGCCAGACCCGTTACCCTCACATATACCCTCATAATCGATGAAGACGCAGAATACGGCGAGCACGATACCAACGTATCTGCCATTCTGGAGTATGAGACCAGCCAGGGTGATGACGGTGAATACGAATTCGAAATACCCGTGGTCACATATGTGGAACTTTACACAGTTACCTACAACGATGGCGTTGAGGACGAAGTTGTCTTCCAGGATCAGGTATATCCTGACAATTACCTGGGAGACGCCACACCGTCATTCAACGGGACCCCGACCAGGGAAGGCTATAAGTTCCTTGGCTGGAAGCCTGAGGTCAGCGACACCGTAACAGGAAACGTGACGTACTACGCTCAGTGGGAGAAACTTCCCGACCCCGTAGTTCCGCCTCAGACAGGAGATACAATGAATATGGCCCTGTGGATCGCGATCCTGGCACTGGCAGTGACCGGCGTTGGAGTCGTGGCCCTGACTAAGAAGAGGTAATTCAGTATTTCATCAGCATATAAAACACCCCCTTACACAAAGGGGGTGTTTTGCACTATTGTAGGTAGCATAACAAAAAAACAGGCAGTTATTGGAACTTTCAACAAAATATTAAACTGTTCTTGAAAAGTTTTTTTGTTAAGATATAATGATAGTGCGGTCGTTAAAGGACCGTTAATTTCTGAAAGGAGAGAGTTCTAATGAGCAATCAGAACGGAAAGAAAAAGTTTTCATTCCCATCGGCTTACATGGTATTATTCATAGTCATGATCATTGCTGTGATCCTGACATACGCGATTCCCGCCGGCGAGTATTCAAAGCTCACCTACGATGAAGATGCGGACATGTTCGTGATCACTGCACCTGATGGAACAGTCGAGGAAATGGAAGCCACTCAGGAGTCTCTTGACCAGCTTGGCATCAATGCCAAACTTGAGAACTTCACCGGTGGCAACATCTCGAAACCCATGGCGGTTTCCGGCACATATGTGCCTCTTGAACAAAACGGACAGGGACTCGGTGATTTCCTGATGTCCATCCCCTACGGTGTCTATGACTGCATCGACATCATATTCTTTATCTTCATGATCGGTGGAGCCGTGGGTATCGTCAATTACCTGGGAGTATTCAATGCCGGTATCACAGAGCTGGCCAGGATCTCCAAGGGCAGAGAGCAGATCATCATCGCAGTTGTCTGCTTCCTTATCGCTCTTGGCGGAACCTCCTTCGGTATGTGTGAAGAGACCATCGCATTCTACCCGATCCTCATCCCCATCTTCCTTAAGACGGGATACGATGCAATGACAGGCGTCGCTGCTATCTGGTGCGGATCAGCGCTGGGCTGCATGTTCTCCACAGTAAACCCCTTCTCAGTAGTAATCGCTTCCTCCGCTGCAGGCATCAACTTCAGCGAAGGTCTCACTATGAGACTTATCGGACTCATCGTTGGCGTCATCCTTACCCTTTGGTACATCTTCAGATATGCCAAGAAGGTAAAGGCTGATCCCAGAGTTGGTATCAACTATGAGAACAATGCATGGACAGAGGAGCACTTCGGATACAAGGAAGAGCATGAGAAGAAGATGACAGGACGCGACAAGCTGATCCTTTGCCTGTTCTTCCTGACATTCGTCATCATGGTCATCGGCGTTGTGAAGCTTGACTGGTGGTTCGAGCAGATGGCTGTTCTGTTCCTGGTCAGCGGCATCATCATGGGTCTCATCGGCGGCATGGGCGAGAAGAAGATCGGCGAAGTATTCATCGGCGGAGCTTCAGACCTTGTAAGCGTAGCTCTGGTCTGCGGCCTTGCACGTGCGGTGAACATGCTTCTTGAAAGCGGTCAGGTCTCCGACACACTGCTGTACACCATGTCCCAGTGGGTAGAAGGAATGAACCCCATCCTCTTCGTAGTGACAGTTATGATCATCTACGTCATCCTGGGATTCTTCATCGCTTCCACATCAGGACTTGCTATCCTCTCCATTCCTATCATCGCTCCCCTTGCGGACACAGTAGGACTTCCGAGAGAACTGGTCATCTCCGCTTACCTCTATGGTCAGGGACTGATCAACCTGGTAACACCTACCAACATCATCCTCCCCGTACTTCAGATGACAAACATCACTTACGACAAGTATCTGAAGTGGGTAGGACCCCTGTTCGGCATCTATGCTGTACTCGGCGTTGTAATGCTGATCATCGAACTTCAGGTCTGCTAATAGCAGCTTGATCCAAACCCAAAAGAAATACCCGGGATCGTCCCGGGTATTTTTATGCAAAAGATTCAAGTGCTATTTTTTGCGCCTGTTGGAGATGCCCTGAAGTATCCCTGCCAGGATGCCGCAGCCTACGCCGGCGATGGGCCATACGATCCAGCTTCTGTCCCAGGAATCGGTGGTGAAGCTGATGAGAAGGAAGATGGCCACGGCTGCCAGCCAGTATATGCCGTAGATGTAGCCGTAGTGTCTGGAAGCCTGCTTCTTTTGCCTGGTGTAATCGCCTTCCTCCAGCAGGGCGTCGTAGGTGTCCTGGACTATGGAGGTGCTGACGATCATGAACACTCCTATGGCGATCATGATCAGCAGTATGCATACTGAAAGCACTGTGAGAAGATCGCTGGTGGCCACGATCATGGAGACGAAGATGGGCACGCAGGACAGCACGCAGAGAACGATACCCATTGTCAGCATCATGGTATGACGCTCACGGTAGTTCTCTTTGCGGTCTCTGGCCAGGCCGCTTACGCCGTAAGCGGTATCCAGAGCATCCTCCTGGATGTAGCTGAACCTTCCCAGTTTCATTCCGTTGATGATGAAGAGGGCAACGGCCGCTCCCACCAGACACATGAGGATCAGAACACCGATACCGGCAGCCTGGCCTTCGGAGAGGCTTATCCTGCCGAGCTCCTGCAGGCTTGAGAGTGCTATGAGGAGCACGGGGGAGAGGATGCAGAGCATGACTCCCAGAGCGATCTTCGGTGCGGCTGGCAGGCGCACGCTTATATAATCGTTGGCTTCCGACAGGCTCACCTTTCTGAGGGGCTCGTCGGTGTCGTTAAGCTCCGTGGGTACTTCCCCGGGACCGAAGTCCGGGCCCAGGTCATCCTTCAATAATATATCTGTGCTCACTCCGAAAAGTCTGGACATGTCCAGGATGCGGTTCAGGTCGGGCACCGACTGTGCGCTTTCCCACTTGGAGATGGCCTGGCGGCTCACTCCTAATTTATCTGCAAGTTCTTCCTGTGACCAGCCCGCCTGTTTTCTGAGCTGAATTATGGTTTCTGCTAAGATCATTTCGTTACCTCCGTTGGTGCGTGTTTCTTTTTACGGTCTCAGTTTAGCGAATTATGCGGTTGCGTACCACCAAACAGAGCTTACAATCTGCCAACTGCCGGTTGCAAAAGAGATTTTTTGCGCAAAAAACACGTGCCGAAACTGATTATACCACCATTTATGAATATATGATATAATCATTTCGAGGGGAGGAGGTGAACCTAATGAAAGACGACAAGGTCATAACCAGCGCAGTCCTCAAGGAGGAGACTGAGAGGGAGTTCGGCATCAAGATCAAGGAGGTCAACCCCAAGGCAGGTGGAGCCGGCAACTATGCGGCCCAGGACAAGTCCTACTCCAACGCTTTCGACGCGCTGATCAAAGCCATCAGAGGCAATGATAAAAAAGGCAAATAAAGAAGACCCCCGGTTGGTCTTTTGCTATGTGCTGTCATCAGGCTCTCGACAGTATGAATGAAAGAAATGCAATGAGGCATGTAAGGGCTGCCATCCACAGGATGGTGGCTCTTTTTGTTTTTTGATGAACTCTGAAGAAGGGGTAGGGTCCGTCTACCTTGCCCACGTAGTTCAGGTACAGCATGGTGATGCCGTAGATGAAGGTGAGGATGGTGGGGATGGGCCAGAGGCCTATGTGATCTTCGAACAGCAGGTAGGTCGTGATGGATGTCAGGGGGCACAGCAGGTGGAAGTACAGCCCGGTGCCCGAGAAAAGCAGCCGCTTGACCTCGCCGTAGGTGGGCACCAGCACGAAGACCACAATGACGAAGGTCATGAGCATGAAGCAGCAGGAGGTGTAGCGCAGAAGAATGGTCCAGGGGTGGCTGCCGAAGATCAGAAGCAGTATGGATGATATGAAGGTCAGCGCATTGGAGATCTGGGTGTAGAACACGAAGGTCCTTAAGCTGAGCTTCATCTCGCTTCTGGTGGCACCCACCACTTCCAGCACGATTATTACGATGTTAAGAATTATGGCTGTCACAGTCATTTGGACCCTCCTTTGCCCCATGGCTTACAGCCAAAAACTACCATTCGGGATCGGTATTGTCAAGAATCAGAATTTGGACTTGATTTTTACGGGATTGTTAGTATTATGTTAGTGCGGAACAAAAAACCATCGAAAGGAATATGACATGGTTACAGATTATGATCTTTTGAAAAAACAGTTGGATGAACTTGCAGCGGAGGAGCCCTTCTATGTGCCCCTCATGTCCAACGCGGCGGCTCTCATGTGGGAAGCCATGGAGGACATCAACTGGGTGGGATTCTACTTTATGAAAGATGGCGGCCTGGTGCTAGGACCCTTCCAGGGCAAGGTGGCCTGCATCCACATCCAGGTAGGCAAGGGCGTCTGCGGCACCTGCGTTGAGAGAGACATGGTGCAGAGAGTGCCGGATGTCCACAAGTTCCCGGGGCACATCGCATGCGACAGTTTGACCAATTCAGAGATCGTGCTTCCTCTGCATCACGATGGGGAAGTGGTAGCTGTGCTTGACATAGACAGCAAGAAGTTCCAACGCTTCACTGAAGAGGATGAGGCAGGTCTCAGGAAGGTGGCCCTTTGCCTGGAAGAGAATCTTAAGTGGGAGTAGCTCCGGCAAGACACCGAAGGCATGAACAACAGACCGAAGACAAGCTATAGAGAAGACACGGTACTGATGATGGTATCGATTATTTTGATCGCTGCCATATTAGTCACGTGCTTTTATTTTTTGCCCCTGGACAAGGGGACGCCGACGAGGCGGAAGCGTCGTGAGCAGTATGAAAATCACTTTTACTGCTTATACGCAAAAAATCAATTTAAACAGTACAGATTATTGTAAGTTTACTGTCTATCCGCAAAAAATCCATATAGACAGTAAAATAATGTGATGGGGTTTACTGCTTATCTGCAAAAAAATCATTTAAACAGTAAAATCGCCTGAATCCCTACTGCTTATTTTCAAAAAATGGAAATAAGCAGTAAACCCCAACATGGACCCGCTAGAATAACAAAAGCCCTCGCTCCGCGAGGGCTTACTTCGTCTATTCTGTCATATCAGAAGGTCTCGGCCTATAGTATGAATACCGGGGTTCCGTCGTCTGCGTTGTTGTACAGCTTTTCCGCTGCCCACAGGGGCAGGTTCACGCAGCCGTGGGATCCGTCATAGGTGTAGATGTAGCCGCCGAAGTAGGATCTCCAGGTTGCATCGTGGAATCCGTAGGATCCTCCGATGAAGGAGAGCCAGTAGTTGACATTTACGTCCCACTCTTCTTTCTTCTGGACCTTCTTGGTGGTGGGAACGCCTTCCTCACTTCCGCCGTTGGCCTCTATGAGCTTCTGCCTTTCAGCCTCGGTGAGGGGCACATCCTCGTATTCGTTCTTGAGAGTGACCTCGCCTTTGAGCTGAGTGTTCCTGGCTTTGTACTGGATCTTATAAGTTCCTCTCGGTGTGTCGAATTTGTTGTACTTGCCTGATACGATGGGGGAGGAGATGAGAAGTTCTCCATCCTTTACGAATATCATGGTCTGGGAAGCGATGTCCACCTTGATGTAGGTGGCGTTTCCGTTGTAGATGTACTCGGACTGAGATATTTTGTACTCCTTCTCTGAAATGGCTCCTGTAATGGGATCCGGAGTGAGGGTGTAGCCGTTCTCCAGTGTAAAGGGAGCTTTGGCTATGGTGCTGTCATCGTTTATATACAGGTAGTGATCCTGATAGGGAGTGAAATCGCTCTTGACGAAGGATCCGTCAGGGCCCGCGTAATATCTGTTTCCGTCGTGCTCCACGATGCAGTCCTTAAGGATCTTGCCCTCGGGATCGGCGTAATATTTGCCCTCGTTGAATACGAAAACGGAGTCTTTCTGAAGCACACCTTCGGAGTCCAGGAAATATGTGTCACCCTCGTGGTCCATCAGGGCCGAGGACACCAAAAGTCCGGAGCCGGAGTTGTAATATGTCTTGTCGTCACGGTCCTCCCAGCCTTCCACCTCGTTGAGCATGCCGCTGGAGTTGGAACTGTAGACGCCATCATGGAACTTGAATACTTCTGTGAGAAGGGAACCATCCTCCGCAAAACAGTAGGAGCCCTCTCCGATCTTCTCTAAGCAGTCGGTGTACAGCTTGCCGTCTTCTCCTGCGTAGTAACGCTTGCCCTCGAAATCGATCCAGGTGGATACCTTCTTGTCACCGTGGCCGTCCAGGCAGTAGAGTGCACCGTTCTCGGTGATGATCTCGTGGGGTGCGTTGAGGAGCACGTTGGCGTACGCAAAACCGGAGGCGGCCAAGAGCACCACCACTATGGAAATGATTATGGGCAGCTTGGCGGTACGCTTGGAATCGGCGCGAGCCTTTCTGCCTTTTGAACTCTTGTCTGATTTGGACATCGGCGGTCCATCCTTTCAAACTATCATAACGCCTTCTTATCTACGTTAATTATATATGGACTTTAGGGGAATAACAACAGGTAAAGGGCAAAATACACAAAAAATAGGGAAAATCCTTTGGCTCAAAGGGCAGGGGCTACAACATGTAGGGCATGGCAAACAAATATCGGTAAGTGGCAAACGAATCTTTTTATTTTTGGCATGTGTTTAATAATATAGTGTATAATATGTACGATATTAGCGGCATAGTATTCCGATGGGGAGACAACGGCACGATCTCCGCAGGCGGTTTCGGTAATCTGAGATATTTTGAACAGAGATGTTTTGAGGAAATAATATGAGACTGACCAAGAAGTTAGAAGAAAACATACTCACCGTCAATGTGGCGGTCAGGGAGGTCTTCGACATCACCGGATTCAGTGATTTTCTGACCATAGAATAGGGGCAGGATACCTATGGACGATAGACTGTTTGAACAAGTGGACAGCGAACTGGTCCGCCGGGTGGACCGGGCTTTTGACAACGAGCTCATGTGCTCTCAGGTCACCTTCCTCCACGGAGCAAGGAAGCTGGGCTTTGACGAAGAAACGGCTCTTCTTGCAGCGTCCGGCTTCGGCTGGGGCATGCAGAACGGCGAGCGCTGCGGCGCAGTCACCGGCTCTCTCATGGCCCTGGGACTTAGGTTCGGCTACAGGAACCTGGAGGAATTTCCCAACTACAAGGTCCTCAAGGAGAAGCAAAAAGAGTTCGACCGCAGATTCAAAGAGAAGGTGGGGAGCCTCTACTGCAAGGAGATATTAAGAGCCAACTACGGTGTAGCAAAAGAACGGGAGCTCATATACAAGGAGGAGCGATACAGCATCTGTGCCCTGATCACTGCCTACGCAGTGACCATACTGGATGAGCTTCTGGAAGAATAGATAGGAAATAAAAAGCACCGCAGGGTCACGGTTGGAGTGACCTACGGTGCTTCTTTATCTTGCTCTATTGGCCGTCTCCGGTAGATTCTTCGATGTCAGTGGGGGAGCCTTCCGTGGTCTCCTCTTCAGGTGTCCCTTCTTCGGGGGCAACTTCATCGCCGCTGTCGGGATTTCCGAACTCAAAACCCATTTTCCAGCCTTCACCTTCGAGGATTATCTCAGCTTCTCCGTTTTCATCCGTTTCTCCTGTGATGTCCACCTCAGCAGCGGGGGCCTCCACCTCGTAGCCGTCTGTATTGCTTTCAAACTCTTTCTCATCCACCAGGTCTCCGTTGATCCAGATCTTTACGTGTTCTGTGATGGTGGAGCCTGTGGCAGCGTAGGTTATGCCGGACAGGGCGAATATGCTGAGAAGCATGATGCAGAGTATGAGAACTCTCCTGCTGATCCTGAACCCTCTGCCTGATCTTTTTTCCATAGTACATCCCTCCTTTGTAAGCCATTCCGGAGTACGAGTCGACTTGAGAACACTGAAGCTTCTCTGATATTTCTCTCTGTTATTCATCTTCCCATTCTCCTTTCAGTTGGTCTTTAAGTTTCTTTCTGGCGCGGCTGAGCCTGGTGGTAACTGTGGTCTCTCTGATCCCAAGGATCCCGGCGATCTCCTTTACTGAATATCCCTCGTAGTAAAAAAGGTGGGTGACCTGTCTGTAATTCTTGGGGAGTCGCATCACTTTATCGAAGATATCCCGGTCCCCGACCTCCTCAAAGATCAGCTTGTCAGCATATTCCTCCAGGGATTCCCTCCGCTTGAACCAGTTGGATAGTGTGACCCTCTTGCACTCGTTGACCGCCACCTTCATGATCCAGTTTCTGAGATGCTCCTCCGATTCGAAATCCTTATTGGACCTGAGAAGTTTCAGAAAAGTCTCCTGGACCACGTCGTCCGCATCCATGGAATTTCTGAAGTAGTTGAATCCCACTGCGAAGACCCGGTCTCTGTATTTTATGTAGATTCCTTCGATGTTAGTGTCTAAGACTCTCATGCCGCTCCTTTTGAAATGCACTTCATATATATTACACTTCAGATGGGAGATTTGTCACAAGGCGGGCGGGATTTTTTGCGCAGGGGGAGGAGGCTTTGACAAAGCTTTCTTCGGATGATATCTTTATGGCAGGAATCACCTGTGGCGCAAAACACGGGATGCGCAGTATTGATGAAGGAGGTCGCTCGCTACGAAATGTCCTGCGATAACATGTCCATGTTTGGCACCGGGACCATGGGAATGGAGATGATGCCCCCAGGACAGGTAATATTCAACAAGGACAATGACAATTACAAGAGTGAGGAACTGGCTGAGCTGATGAAGAGGTTCGCCGAGGAAGAAGAGATAATATAGCGTGTGACACTGTGTAAGGATCTAATCGTGAGCGCCTGCCATAACGCAGACGCTTTTTGTGTGCCTTGATTCCCATTAATGTATGATCCTGAGAATAAAAAAACACCCACAGAAGTGGATGTACTTATCATTTTGGTGGAGCATAGGGGGATCGAACCCCTGACCTCCAGATTGCGAACCTGGCGCTCTCCCAGCTGAGCTAATGCCCCTCGGATGTTTTGCGAGGCGGCGTGTCCACCCACAAAACTATATAAAAATAAATAAAAAAATGGTCGGAGCGACAAGACTTGAACTTGCGGCCTCTTGACCCCCAGTCAAGCGCGCTACCAAACTGCGCCACGCCCCGACGCACTTTGGTATTATAGCACACCTTTTTTCGAAATGGAAGCATTATTTTTGGAATGTGAAAAGATTTTATTTTGTGCATAAAAATCGCCTTGTATAAGATTTACAGTTTTACGTTAGTGTGCTAAAATGAAAGACGGAATTTTATGCCGTTTTTTGGCATATGCTCAATCGTTATCGCTAATCTATTAAGGAAGGAAAAAGAGGAATGAAAGGTACCTTGAAGCGTTTGCTGATCGTCCTCATTGCCATAAGCATGGTAATAATGCCCACAACGATGGGTTATGCTTATGCTGATGAAGAAGTCAGCGAAGCTGTTTCCGAGGAAGCAGCTGATGTCGCCGTTGAAGAGAACGGTGACGCGGTGGAAGGACCGGATCTGTCCGACCTTCAGGTTCCCAGACTTGGAGAGGCTGAAGCCGCCGAGCTGGCCGAACAGGAAGAACCTGAGCCTGTGATCTCTGGAGTCATCACCAGAGAAGAGCTTGCCAATATGAGTGAAGCTCAGCTCAAGGAGACAGTTCGTGTTGCCATCATTTTATCCAAACCCCCGGTTCTCAGCAGATATTCTGTTGAAAAGATCAACAGCTTCACTGCCAAGAACTACAGAAAGTCTCTGAAGAATCAGCAGGCTAAAGTTGTGAGCGAGATCAACCAGACATTGGGCAAGGATATCAATGTCAAATCAAACCACACTCTTGCTGTAAACGTCATTTCCGCAGAAGTGACCTATGGAGACATAATGACCATCCTTGACAACAAGGACGTTGAAGGCGTACAGCGCGAGAATCATTATGAGGCTATCCCGACCGATCCCGGAACAGCTGATCCCAAGACTGCAATGACCAGTGAATACATGGTCGGTGCGCAGGCTGCATGGGCTGATGGCTATACCGGAGCCGGACAGCGCATAGCAATCATCGATACCGGCGCTGACATCGAGCACCAGTCTTTCGACAGCGGTGCCTTCGATTATGCCATTGCGAAGTACGAAGAGAAGTTCGGTAAGACTGTGGATCTCATGGATAAAGCAGACGTTGATGCAGTAGCCGATCAGCTCAACGGACACGGCATCTATCTCAATTCCAAGATGCCATACATCTACAACTATGTAGATGAGGATCTGGATGTTACCCACGTACATGACAAAGAGGGCGAGCATGGCTCTCACGTCGCAGGAATCGCAGCTGCAAACCGCTACATCCCCGATGGAGATACATACGTCGATACTCTTGACGGAACCTATGCCGTAGGTATGGCACCGGATGCTCAGATCCTGGTCATGAAGGTATTCGGAAAGGGCGGCGGCGCTTATGACGGCGACTACATGGACGCCATCGAAGATGCTATGGTGATGGAATGCGATGCAGTCAACCTTTCACTGGGTACCGGATCTGCAGGATTCACTTATGACAACGTATATCAGGATGCTCTGAATACACTTGTAGACTCCAATATGGTGGCTGCTATCTCTGCCGGAAACTCCAATGACTGGGCAATGGAGAACAGCCCCTACGGAATGCTGTATGCTGACAGTGTCATCTACAATACGGTAGGATCCCCGGGATCATATATCAATTCCTTATCCGTTGCAGCTGCACAGAACATTGGCGCAACAGGTGCTCCTCTGGTCTTCGGAGGCGAAAAGGTATTCTATACTGAGACCACCGAAAGCGGTCCCAAGATGGCAGACCTTGACACCAGCGCAGACGGAAGCGGAAAGGAATTTGATTTCGTCTATATTGATAGCTTAGGATTTGCAGAACAGTATGCCGATGTGAATGCTGCATTATCTCTCAACGGAAAGGTGACCCTGGTCAACAGAGGAGCCATATCCTTCGTGGAGAAAGGCAACAACCCGAAGCCTTACAATCCTGCTGCGATCCTTATCGTAAATAACACCAATGGCTCCATCAGCATGTCTACAGATGGTTATACCGGAAACTATCCGTACATTTCCATCAATGGTGAAGACAAGGAGACCATACTGGCATCTGCGGTAAATAGTCAGGAATTCACCTCAAAGGTCACCTATGACTTTGATGGAGACGAAGAAATCTCCCGTGAAGAAAAGAATGTTCCCTACACATACACTGTATATACCGGTAAGATGACGGTAACTAAGGCTATTAAGGCAGAGGCTACCGGCACACGTGAAGATGCGACCATCACATCTTTCAGTTCTTGGGGAGTTCCCGAATCACTGGTACTTAAACCGGACATTACTGCTCCAGGAGGAAATATCTATTCTGTAAACGGAGCTGCCGTTTCATCTTCCGGCGCTAACACCGGCGGACATGACAAGTATGAGCTTATGAGCGGCACATCCATGGCTGCACCTCATATCGCCGGTCTTTCCGGAGTTATCAAGCAGTACCTGGAAGAAAATGATCTGGGCGAGTTCAATAGCGAGCTTACAGACAAATATAATCTGAGAGCTATCGCTCAGAGCTTGATGATGTCAACAGCTACACCGATGAAGAATAATGGAGATTATCTCCCCGTTATTCAGCAGGGTGCAGGTCTGGTAGACATCTCCAAGGCTATCAACGCCACATCCGTGGTAATGATCGATGAAGCCTTCCTTACAGTTGCCACCGGAGGAGCCGCAGACGGCAAAGTCAAGGTGGAACTGGGCGAAGACGGTAAGAAGGAAGGCGTATACAACTACGCATTCTCCATCTATAACACAACAGATGAGGATGAAGCTTTCGAACTTGATTCCGACTTCTTCACACAGAATCTTGCATATGATGATCTGTTCCTGGATACCGCTGTAAGACCTCTGAATGTCACAGTGGATTACAAGTGGGTGGCAGACGTAGCAGGCCTTGATGAGCATGACGTCGACAAGGACGGCGATACCGATAAGCTGGATGCTCAGGCTATCCTGGACTATCTGACTGGCATAAATGACGGTAGCGCTCTTGACCTGGCTGCAGGCGAGATGGACGAAGACGGCAAGCTTACCACATACGACGCACATCTGCTTCTTGGCTGGAAAGCAGGCGATCTGGCTACAAACTACATCGTTCCTGCCAACGGCAAGGCTCAGGTGTTCGTAACAGTAACACTGAATGAAGACTTAAGTGAATATCCTGCCGGTGCATACATCGAAGGATTCACATATGCAAACTGTGTAACAGAAACAGAAGAGGGCCTCAGCCTTGAGACATCTCACTCCATCCCGGTACTTGGTTTCTATGGAAACTGGAGTGACTCATCCATGTTCGATTACACATCTAAGATGGATGTGTATCACTATGGTGAGGAGAACGTATGGCCGTCCTATACGGGTAACATCTCCAACTACTTCGTTATGAAGCAGGGTCCCAGAGAGTTCGTCTTCACGGGTAACCCCTACGTTCCTGAGGAAGAGATCCCCTATGATCGTTTCGCTATTACCAGCGATACACAGATCAAGAAAGTTTACTACACACTTCTCCGTAATGCAGCCACCACAGGTTTCGCAGTAAGTGAGCTGAATGAGGAAGGCGATATCGATAACGTCATCGCTGCCACCATCCAGAACATACTGGTATACGGAGTATATACCGATAGTCAGGGTGTTCAGCAGAATACCGGTGTGAGAAACTGCACAGTAGGCAAGAGCCCGGCAGACTATGGTCTTGCTGAAGGCGATCTGTTCCGTGCAGGCTTCTACTCTATTCCCGAATACAATGCGATGCTTTACACTGCAAATCAGGGAATCGGTGTTGACGGCATGATGATCTCTGACAAGAACGGATATCTTGATACTGACGAACAGCTGGCAGGCCTTATCGAAGAGGGAACTCTGGGCGAAGGCGCTTATGTTGGATATGACTTCGTAGTAGACGATACAGCTCCTGAACTTGGAACCGTCAACTTTAATGCTGAAACAGGTAAGGTCACCATCCCTGTGTCTGATAACGAACACCTTGCATTTGTAGGTGTGATTTCACTGGATGGATCAGAGTTCTATGCATATGAGGTTCCCGAAGAAGCAACCGCAACGGTAGAACTTGACCTCTCCAATGTCATGGATGACATCCCGATGTACGCTGCAGTATTCGCAGGCGACTATGCAGGAAATGAAGTTGCTCAGGTACTCAAGGTAAATGACAACGCAGCTGATTATGATAATCCTCTTGCACCTGCAGAAGTAGTACTCAGCTCTGATGAAGTATATCTGTACAAGGGCAACTCCGAGACCATCGAAGCCAAGCTCCTTCCCATCACAGCTGAAAACACTGCTGTAACATGGGCAACTTCCAATGCTTCCGTGGCAACTGTAGAAGATGGAACTATAACAGCCGTAGCAAAAGGTCAGGCAGATATCACTGCTACATCCGTTGCCGATCCCACTATCAGTTCGACATGCCACGTAACAGTTACAAGCGTGAAGGGTGAACTCAGTGCTATCGCATGGGATTCCAATATTGAAGGAAATGAAAACGAGTCCTTCATAAGCATGGGCACCGACAGCGCCAGCAGGATCAAGGCCTTTAACAAGATGGGAGACCTTAAGGGAATCTCGACCACAACAGCATACTATGGCCTTGAGAGCGGAGCAGTGGGCGTACCCACTCAGCTCTATTCCGGAACATTTGACTACAGCACCGGAGATGCTGCCATCTATAAGGTGGATTCAAGCTATAACTTTATCGATAACGATACCACCACACCTGAACTCGATCCTTATGGAATCGGTTACTGGCCGCTTGTGGATCTTGCAATGGCTTATCCCTCTGCAAGAAGTGGAGTGGATATGGCTTATGTCTATGGTCCCTATCTGGTATTAGGAAACAGTGACCCGCAATATCCGGCAGGAATTCCAGACCTGGCATCGTATACCGGCAAGGTCGGTCTTCCCTTCATTGTCGGCGAACATCCGGATTACGCAACTAACGAGACCTATTGGTGCGCAGTAGCCCTTAAGGGATTTGACTCCGAATATGCACCGGAATACTATGTAATGGACCAGCTGGGAACGCTTTGGGATGCCAAAGGCGTCTGGACTGTGGATGAAGATGGCAATGATGACCTTCAGTTCGAGTTCACATCGCTGTTCAACATAGGAATTGAACCCGGATGGCTGAGACAGAGCATGTTCTATGATGACAGGACCAGTACTCTGTACTTCTCCTACACTGAGTCCGGAATCGGTTCAACTCTGTACTACATAGACTTGCAGAACCAGCGCGCCATCGAGATCGGTGATTTCGGTGAAAACGTATGGCCTGTGACAGGACTGTTCAATAAGGCCGACGTAGGATTCAGAGCGGCACCGGCTAACGGCACCCAGTTCGATGCAGACCTTTCACAGAATACGGCTGAGCTTGAAGCCAACATGGCAAAACTCAATGCATTCCGCGCAAAGGGACTTGATAAGAACGCTGATGGATCCACCAACGCAGTAACTGCACAGGATAGACCCAGGCTTGCCGATGTTACTCTTCCGGAATCCATTGATACTAATCCCACTATATTTGATGACGGTGAAGTCCATATGTGGCTCACAGAGGACGTGTCTGTATCCAATGGACTCGCTACCATCAAGTACGATCCGGAGTTCCTCACATATATCGGACAAATTGAAACGATGATCCAGGACGATCAGGGCGAACATAAGCCCACAGTTCTTACTTCCATCAATAATGATCCGGAGACCGGAACTATCACCATCGCCTACGCAGATAAAAAAGAAATTCCCTACGCAATAGCTGCCCTGAAATTCCAGGCTGCTCACTCCTGTGAGCCCAGCGAAGTAGTAACAACTACAAGTGAGAGAAACGATGAGTTTGACCTTGAAGAGGTAAGCACATCCTATCTCACCGCTCACGTTTGGGGAGAATGGGAGTTCAATAAGGAAGACGAAGAATTCGTACGCACCTGTGAAAACTGCGGCGCCACGGAAACTCAGCCCTTCCCCTACAGAGTCTTCGGTCAGACCAGGTATGACACAGCAATGGAGATCGCAGATGAAGTCAAGGCAATGTTTGGAGATGAGCCGTTCGAATCAGTCATAGTGGCAACCGGTGATGCTTTCCCGGATGCTCTTACAGGAAGCTATCTGTCCATCCAGAACAACGCGCCTATCCTTCTGATCAACAACAAGCAGGATAAGGTAAAGAATTCTGTGATCGACTACATCGGAGCTAACGCTGTGGAAGGCGCTGAAGTATTCATCCTCGGCGGAACCGAAGCAGTGGATGCCAAGTTCGAGGCTGACCTCAAGGCTAAGGGCTATGAAGTCACAAGACTTGCCGGAGACGGCAGATTCGAGACCAACCTGGCCATCCTTGGAGAGGTTGATGAGCCCGGAACAGATCTTCTGGTCTGCAGCGGACTTAGCTGGCCTGATGCAGCAACTTCATCTGCAACAGGACTTCCGATCCTGATCGTAGGTAAGGAACTCAATGACGATCAGAAAGCATACCTCGCAGCACAGAACTTCGAGAACATCTACGTTGTAGGCGGAACCGCAGTTGTAAGCGATGCAGTCCTCAACTCACTGAAGCCTTATGCAGCAGAAGTCAAGAGAGTAGCAGGAGACAACAGAGCAGCCACAGCCATTGCTGTTGCTGAAAAATTCTTCCCGGAAGGACCGTCTAATCTGGTATATGCTTACCAGAGCAACTTCCCCGACTGTATCTCCGGAGGACTTATGGCTTATATGCTTGATGCACCGATCCTTTACGGTCCTGCATATCTCGATATCAACAAGGAGTACATACAGAAATGCGGAGTATGGGGAGCACCTTATGCTCTCGGAGGAAAGGGTCTTGTCACCACAGACTTCTTCCTTGACGTATTCGATGAATATCTCGAGTTTTCTTACGGCTACGTTCAATAAAGATATATAGCAAGGATCAAAGGATCCCCGCAATGTAACTTTTCCGCCCGCGGCTTCTGCTGTGGGCGGTTTTATGTGAGTGAAAGGCGCTTGTCATACGACTAAAGTTTAGGTTATTATCGAGAGGGGGTACTGGTGCCATGAAAAAGAGTCTTATCCTGATCATTTTTATAGCCGTTCTTCTGTTTATGGCGGGCTGTGGTCAAGGGCCTGAAACTGTGACGCCTGATCCGGAACCTGAGGAAGAGGATACGGCTGGGGAAGCTCCGGAAGTGACTGAGACTGTGTATTTTGAGCAATTAAAATACGACCCGGAAAGCGGGTCGCTTATGTACACCATAGTCAATGATACCGGTGAGGCGGTCACCCTGGGCGGCGACATCCTTCTCAGGAAGAGGACCATCGATGGGCTTTGGGTGGACATGCAGCCTCTCCAGTGGAACGGTGACGGCATCAGATTCCTTGTGACGGAACTGGTGGAGATCGGAGCAGGGGAGAGTCACGAAGGAAGCCTGGACCTTAAAAACATCTACGGTACGCTTCTTGAGGGAGAATACGGGATAAGTGTCCAGATCGGCACTTCGCACGGCTCAGAAACGATTTTAGGCGGTTTCAGAGTGGCTCCCGTTATGTAGAAGGGCCCGTCAGCTTACAACCGGATAACACGTGGGATATCAGCCGTTCTTACGGCTGTTTTTCTTTTGCTCCTTCTCACGGGCCTTGATGGCGTACCAGCGTTCACGGATGGCATCCACAGAGTCGAACTGTTCCTCGGTGAACACGTGGGGATGGCGGCGGATCATCTTGTCCGCAACTCCCTGGACTACGTCATCGAAGTTGAACCAGCCGTATCTTTCGGCGAACTCGCTCTGGATCACCACCTGCAGCAGCACGTCACCCAGCTCTTCGCAAAGGTTCTCGTGATCGTCATTATCGATAGCCTCTATGACCTCGTTTGTCTCGTTGATGAGACAGGGCTTAAGGCTCTCGATGGTCTGGGAACTGTCCCAGGGGCAGCCCTCGTCCTTGTTGCAGAGAATGTGGACGATCTCTCTGAATTCGTCTATGTCGTGGCGGTCTTTTTCTATGTATGTTTTGCCTGTGCTTTTGATCTTGGGTTCCATGGTTGCTCCTGTTTAATAATGATATCACTATTATAATTAAGAGGCGGACAATGGGCAAGATGGTCCGGGATCAATATTTTTGGTTTTTTGAATAAACAATGTTGACTTTCTTTGTTTGTTGGTATACAATCAGTCTATATTTCAGAAAGGAAGAAGCAAAGTGGCGAATTATTCATCCAAAAACATTATGATGATGGATATGATGATGTGCATGGGCGCCATGTGCATGTTTGTCGTTGCAAAGAAGTCAGGCTCGCCACGTTTCATATCCGACTGAGATCTAAGACAGAATCGGACCGGGAAGCCAAGCGGGCTCCCCGGTTTTTTTTCTGGGTCCCAAGGAGAATACGATAGATGATCGAATTAAAACATTTGAGCAAAACATTCAGGACCAAGGACAAGGAGATCACCGCCCTGGAGGACATAAACCTCACCATCAACGACGGAGAGATCTTCGGGATCATCGGTCTGTCGGGAGCGGGGAAGAGCACCCTGGTAAGGTGCATTAACCTGCTGGAGAGGCCCACCGCAGGTGAGGTCATCATAGACGGTAAGTCCATCGGGGAGCTTCCCGAAAGGGAACTTCTGAAGCTCAGGCAGAGCATAGGCATGATCTTCCAGGACTTCGCTCTTCTGGAGCAGAGAAACGTTCTGGACAATGTGTGCTTCCCCATGGAGATCGCAGGGAAGTCCAAGGCAAAGGCCAGAGAGAGGGCTAAGGAGCTTTTGGCAAGGGTGGGACTTACGGAAAGGTCCACCAGCTACCCATCACAGCTTTCAGGAGGCCAGAAGCAGAGAGTGGCCATCGCCAGAGCTCTGGCCATGGATCCCAAGTACATACTCTGTGATGAGGCCACCAGCGCGCTGGACCCCACCACGACCAGGTCCATACTGGAACTGCTCAAGGATATAAACAGAGATCTGGGAGTGACCGTAGTGGTCATCACCCACGAGATGAAGGTAATAGATCAGATCTGCGACAGGGTGGCCATAATCGATAAGAGCCACATTGCAGAAGAGGGAAAGGTAAGCGATGTGTTCACCAATCCCCAGTCAACCATCGGAAGAGAACTGATACTTCCCAGCGACAGGACCGATGCCCTGGAAGCTCTGGGAGGAGAAAAGATAAGGATCATCTTCGACGGTCAGGAGGCGGGAGAGCCCGTGATCTCCAGGATGGTCCTGGAAAGCCAGGTGCCGGTCAGCATCATATTCGCTGACACCAGGGAAGTGGGCGACGTGACCTACGGTCACATGGTAGTGGGACTTCCCAAGGACCCGCGGCAGGCCGCCAAGATCAAGGCATGGCTTGAGCAGAGCACCGTAGACTGGCGGGTCGAGAAGGAGGAGGTGATATAAATGTCTGATATGCTTAGACAATTGATGGACAACAACGTGATCCTCATGGGGATCTGGGAGACCATCTACATGACGGTAATATCATCGGCCTTCGCCTACCTGTTCGGTCTGCCACTGGGTGTTTTGCTCCAGGTCACATCCGATACGGGGATCAGGCCAAAGAAGGTACTGAACCGTGTGGTAGGCTTCGTGGTGAACTTTTTCAGGAGCATTCCATTCATCATTCTGATGGTGGCCATGCTTCCCGTAGCAAAGTTCGTAGTAGGCACGGCCCTGGGCAACAAGGCGGTCATAGTGATGCTGGTCATCGCAGCCGCGCCCTATGTGGCCCGAATGGTTGAAAGTTCCCTTAACGAGGTGGACGGCGGCGTTATCGAGGCCGCTCAGGCCATGGGAGCCAACACCCTTCAGATCATCTGGAAGGTGCTTCTGCCGGAGGCCAGGCCATCGCTTCTAAACGGTGCCACAATCGCCATGGTGACCATCCTGGGATACTCCGCAATGGCAGCCACCATCGGAGGCACGGGCCTGGGACAGATCGCCATCACCTACGGACACCAAAGATCAAAAGACGACGTTATCTGGGTATGCGTGATCCTCATGGTCATAATCGTTCAGGTCATCCAAGAGATCGGCACCCGCGCATCAAAGGTATCCGACAGAAGAATACAGGAATAGACAATTACAGTAGATCAACAGCCTAAAAGGGCTGAAAAACACTTACATTCTGGGAGGAATAAAATGAAGAAGTCACTTTTACTCACACTTATACTGGTAATCGCACTGGTATGCTTCGCCGGATGCGGCGGAAGCTCTGAACCTGCCCCTCAAGAAGAAGGGGAACTCACACCCATCGTTGTAGGAGCAAGCTCAACTCCTCACGCTGAGATCCTTGAACACGTAAAGGACATCCTGGCAGAAGAGGGTTACGACCTTCAGGTCAAGGTATTCGACGATTACGTGCTCCCCAACCAGGCACTGGCTGACGGAGAACTGGACGCAAACTATTTCCAGCACACACCTTATCTCTTAAGCTATAACGAGGCAAACGGCACAGACCTTGTGTCAGCAGCCCTGGTGCACTATGAACCCTTCGGACTTTACGGAAACGGAGTAGCATCAGTGGACGAGATCCCTGATGGTGCCACCATCATCATCCCTGCAGACGATTCCAACGAGACCAGAGCTCTCTTCCTTCTCCAGCAGGAGGGTCTGATCACACTTCCTGCAGACGCTTCCGCTCTTACAGGCGTTACCACACTGGATATCGTGGATAACGGCGGATACAATGTTACAGCCGTTCAGGCAGACACAGTTCCCGCTCAGCTGGCCAACTCCGATCAGGGAACAGTAGCAGTCATCAACGGAAACTACGCCCTTGCTGCAGGCCTCAAGATCTCAGACGCTCTGGCGGTTGAGGATGCCTCCGGTGACGCAGCTCAGACCTACGCCAACGTCATCGCGGTCAGATCCGGCGACGAGAACAGCGAAAAGATCCAGGCTCTGGTAGCTGCTCTCCAGACAGACGCTGTTAAGCAGTTCATTCTGGATACCTACAACGGAGCAGTCGTAGCCATATTCTAAATCTCCTATAGAGATATCAGCGCAAAATATTTATCTCGCAAAAAAACCGCCCTGCCGGGCGGTTTTTTATGCGCGCGTCATGCTGGGAGGCGAAACCCGGGATCCGGCATGACGCATAATCAATCAAATTACATATAGCCACTATCAGACCTGGCTTTTATCTTTTGTGCAGGTCCTCCAGGATCCTGTTGTATTCCTTGCGGTCCAGGGGATGTCTGGCCAGGATGAACATGGCAATCACATAGAACACAGAGGGGATCACCATGGTGCAGTTTCTGATCCAGGTGATGGCCGTCTCAGGCTGAACAGCTGCCGCCTCGTCGAAGCCCGCAGCCCCCAGCACGATACCAAGGATAAGAGACCCCAGGCCAACGGCCACGGCCTCAACCAGCCCCTGCAGGGATACGATGGTGGCCTGTCTTTCGCGCCCGGTCTTCCAGAGATCGTACTCGCAGATATCGTAGTACATGGAGGGGATCAGCTGCCAGTAGATGGCAGTGAGAAGCACGATCCCGAGAATGTACGCGGCGATCCCGAGAGCCCCCGCAGCGCCGGATACAACGATCACCCTCAGCATAGCCAGAACGCACACCCCAAGGCCGTAGGCCAGGACCAGAGTCCACTTCTTGTCAATTCGGCGGGAGATGGCTCCGGTGACGGGGATCAATAGAGCTCCTGTCAGTGCCCTGGAGATCAAAAGCGCGCTGGACGCCGATGAGCTCAGCCCCAGATCGTAGGTGAAGAAGTACATCATGGCTGCCAAAAGCATGGAATACCCGATGAGGGAAAGCACCGATGCAGCCACCAGATATCTTATGGGCTTCAGCTGGAAAAGGGAGGCGTATTCTTTTAGGATCTTGATGGGCCGGAACTTACGGGAGACCTTCACGGATTCATCCGTTGGCGGGCATGGCGGGTCCTTTCGGCCGCAGGCCATGACGGTGATCAGGATGGATCCTGCGGACACCAGACCCAGCACCAGGCCGGACACGGACCAGGCCCTGTCGGTGGCAAGCCCCAGACCCTCCAGGAAGCTTACGAAGAGAGTGGGGAGGATCATGGACAGCATGGAGCCACCCATGTTGAATAAGGATGCGTAGAGCCTAAGGACCGTCCGCTCCTCATAGTTGGATGTATAGTCCGCCCCCAGAGCCAGATAGGGCACGAAAAATCCGGTGTACCCTGTCCAGTAGAGCATCAGCATCAGCCCGTAGTAAAAGGGCTTCACGCCGGGCCCTATGGGGACATTGGTAAACAGCAGGAAGAATGCCACCGCCAGAACGATGGAGAACACCGTCATCATCGGTCTGCGCCTGCCGAAGCGGGTCCTTACCATGTCGGCGTAATGACCGATCACGGGATTGATGGCTGCGTTCCACACTGCCCCTATGGCGGTGATCACGCCTGCCGTTTCCGGGGAGATCTTTGCCACGGTGGTCAGGAAGAACATCAGGAAAGTCCCCGACGCTGTGTATGCGATGGCGTCTCCCGCCGAGGCGGAAGCGTATCCTAGTTTTTCTTTGACAGTAAGTTTGGTCATCCTGCTCCTTGCTCTTGTATGTTTTGCGCAAAACATCTGCGCCCCGGGCGCCCGACACATCGATGATAACCCAAAAGCCGGGGGATTTCAACAGTGCCTTGTCCCGCAGGCGCGTGTATAAATAAAATGACCCTTCCGTATGGTCGCAGGAGGGTCAGTTACATTAAATACTAAAAAGTACTGTTTAGGCAAACAAAAAATTCGCCCCGGGTGGGATTTTTTGCACAAAGGGCGGGAAAAGGGTGGTCAATGCTTCAAAATGCGTTGCTGTTTAACGCTTTATTGTGTAAAATATGTGTATAGGAAAATATTGGAAACGTAGGTTTTTAGGAGCTTTAAATGATATCCGGAAAGGAGACAGAAACATGAGAAAAATAGCTAAACGGCTGACGGTAATGCTTCTGGCGCTGGCCATGGTATTGGCCATGGTACCTGCGGTGAGCGGACCGGTATATGCCGCAGATGATGTCACCTTACCCCAAGGTGAGGTACAGGCGTCGACCTTGGAGGCGGGGCATAACTACTGGGTACCGGGTGCCGGGACCACGATCGTTCTTAATGCAGGGGATGATGTCACGGTGGATAAAATATCTTCCGAACAAGGAGGAACTCTTACTATCAAGGGGTCTGACTCAGGAAAACTGACCGTGACCAACGGAATCGACATGGAGGGCTCGGCTCAAAGCCTTGTCGTAGAAGGCGGAACTCTTTGTGTGGACAGGACAGATAGCGGCGGCTGGAAGTTTGGTATCGCCAGCGGACACTATACACAGCATGGAGGAAACGTCATCGCAAAGATCACAAATGATACGGGTGTCAACGCCGGGCTGTTTGCTAACTACGGATTTTATATGGACGGCGGCACGCTGACGGCATCAGGTGAGTCCGGGGACACCATATCTTACGGTCTGATCTGCGAAGGTGCAGACGGCGGCAGAGTCGTGGTAGAAGGCGGAACGATCAACGCTTTTGCTAAGGGGGATTCGGCTTATTCTATCAAAGCGCAGTACATGGATGTTAAAGGAGGAGAGATCGTCGCCAAGGCAGATTCTACCGGCGGTGCAACCGGCTTCCATCCTAATGTATATGCCGGAAGCACATTCACCATGACAGGCGGAAAGGTGAACATGACCGTAAACGGAACCGGCGGCGAGCTTATGTATTATCAGACAGTAACTATAAGCGGAGGCAGCCTTAACGGTACGGTGACAGCTAATAGAGGGCAGGTCTATGGAATAGAATCCTATGGTGAAAGAGCCAGTTTTAAAATGACCGATGGGGCTCTGGATATTACGGCATCCAATACCGGCGGCGGCGGAATTGCATACGGCCTGAGACTTGTCAACATGGATGTGACCGGAGGGTCCATCAAGGTAAAAGCCGGCGGTGGCTATCAGTCGGCAGGTATACTTTGTCAATATTCAGAGAATGAGTTAATCTCTATCGAGAAAACAGATCTGGATATCACGGTGGACAGCGCAGGAGATGCCTACGGCATCTTGACATCCTGTCCCGTAAGCATTGTGGGAGGTACCACCCTGATCAGTGCTAAAGGACAAGGAGAATATCACTCGTCTTACGGGATCAGTACTTCTAAAAAGCTTACAATGTTCAGGGCGGATGCAGATATAGAGGCTATTGCTCAGAATTATCCGTCAGGCATCCAGGTGTATGCGGCTGAGATAAATGAAAGCTTGGCGGAGATAAGTGCCGTATGCACAGGTAAAGGAGCCATCGGAGCATCAATTTATGAGGATCTGGCGCTGAATGGAACGACTCTCACCATTTCTGCAAACTGCCAGGACGAGGGTGCAAGCGGAATAGAGACTCAAAGCAGTGCATGCGACTGGAACATCCGTGATTCCTATGTAACAGTCAACGCAGAGTCCAATGCGGATGGCGCCTATGGAAACAAGGCTATCTATAATATCCATGAGCAGGGTGGATCCAAGGTGACAGTCACCGATTCCACAATAATAGCAAACTGTAAAGCTCCGGGCGCCCTTGCAGAAGGCATTACTCTGTTTCCGGATCTGATCCTTCAAGGAGATTCGGAAGTCAGAGCCACAGGCGTGGGCAAAGATAATGCCCATGGAGTATACACACGTGGCAAGATCAAGCTCATAGGCTCCCATGCGAAGGTATATGGAAAAGGAACCATATCAGCGGAAGGCTACGAATGCGGTATCTGGGCCAGCAGAGGAGTGGATGAACCATATAAGGTAACCATTCCTGAAGGTGGCATCATAGAAGATGGCATAGTCACGACCGCTCCAGGCAGCCCCGCGGCTCCTGAGGCACAGATAGAGGGGCTTCCCTCCAAGCATCTCAGGATCTACGGCTCCAGCCGCTATGAGACCGCCTACAGCGCAGCGAACTACCTGAAGGAACTGAAGGGTGACGACAAGCTTCCCACTGTGATCATAGCAGACGGAAGAAACTTCGCAGACGCTCTCTCGGGAAGCTATCTGGCTAAAGTGACCGAATCTCCCATCCTTCTGGTGCATCCCATATATGAAGAGGAAGTGTTCGGCTACATCCAGAGCAATGTGGAGGCCGCAGGTAAGGTCTATCTTCTGGGAGGAACAGGAGCCATATCCGAAGATTTCGAAGGCAAGCTGAACGCTGCGGGATATGACGTAAAGCGCCTGGGCGGAAGCGATAGATTCGCCACAAATATTTTGATCCTCAAGGAGGCCAACAGCATCGACAGCACCGTAGCAAAAGAACTGCTGGTATGCTCAGGAATGGGCTTCGCAGACGCTTTGTCCACAAGCTCTGTTGGAAAACCCATCCTGCTGGTCGGAAATTCTCTGAACGAAGGACAGAAAGATTTTCTCCGTGACATTACGGCTACCGATGCATGGATCGTCGGCGGTACCGGAGCGGTAAACGAAGACATCGAAAACGAGCTTAAGGGCTTTGTTCCGGAGGATAGGATATATCGTCTCAACGGAGCAAACCGTTTCGAGACGTCGCTTCTTGTGGCAGAAGAGTTCTTCCCGGGAAGCCGCCGCTATGCAGTTTTGGTCTACGGCATGTCATTCCCCGACGGACTTTCCGGCGGTGCGGTGGCGGCTAAGATAGGAGCGCCGGTGCTTCTCGCTACGGACAAGTCGTCCACCAACGGACCTGCGGCTCAGTGGACTCATGCGGCAGGTGCATACCAAAGCATCACCTTCGGAGGTCCCACGCTGATCCCGGCGGATCAGATCAGAGCTATCATGGGCCAGATGGACGCTGAGATCGTAGTCTACGGCGAGTAGCACATGACGGCCCGGCCAACACCCCAACAAAAAACCTGGCCGCAGAGTGGGTAACTCTTCGGCCGGGATGTTTTGCGCAGATAAAACGAAGGCACTTCCAATGGAAGTGCCTTCTGTCTTTTCGATCGAATCGATTATCAGCGGACTATTAGTTTGTGAATGTCTGCTCTACCAGAACTGTTTCACCGAAGGTGTAGATAACGGTGACGGTGATGCCTGTGATGCCGGTCTCTTCCTCGAGGTCGGATGCTACGCCCTTGAAGGTCTCTTCTTCATTGGCAAGTCCTTCCTTGAGTGCGTCGATGAGTACGTCGGAATTGGCTGTTTCTTCGGTAACTCCGTCAAGAGTGGAGATGTCATACTTGTAGATCAGGTTGTTTCCCTCGAAGCTGACTTCCATTCCTTCTTCAACTTCAACTTCGTCCATCTCTTCGGGATGTTCAGCCATCCAGCTCTCAAGAGTGGGATCGGCCTTTTCGCCGCTTCCGCCGCCGCATGCGGTCAGTGCCATGCATGCAAGAACGAGAACCAGTACGAGACAAATAATGCTTTTCTTCTTCATGTTATTTTCCTCTTCTAATTAGATTATTTGAAATAATTTGGGGTTTACCCTCTACAACAGACTACTGTATTTTGCGGTTTTTTGCAAGCCCAAAATGACTTTATCATATTTGTTTTGTTTAACAAGGGGATATGTTAGAATATGGGTGTGAGTTCCGGGTGGCGAAGCGCCCGACCCTCAGAACTCCAATTACCATACATCTCAATCAATGACGATCACGGAGCAAAAAATGAAATTTATAATCAAGCATCTCTCCAAAAGTTATGAGAATGATCTGGTCCTGAAGGACATAGATTTCACCTTTGAGAGCGGCAAGATCTACGGCCTGCTTGGCCGAAACGGCGCAGGCAAGACCACGCTTTTCAACTGTATAAACAGGGACATCAAAAGGGACAGCGGCGAGCTCAGCATGGAAGTGGACGGGATCGAACGGCCACTTACACCTGAGGATATCGGCTACGTGCTGTCCACACCTACGGTGCCGGAGTTCCTGACGGGCAGGGAGTTCCTTAAGTTCTTCATGGACATCCACAAGGACAAGATAGGGGACATGAAGACCCAGGACGAGTACTTCGACTACATGAAGGTGGCCTACACCGACAGGGACAAGCTTCTGAAGGACTATTCCCATGGAATGAAGAATAAGATGCAGATGCTGATCAACATAATCGCCGAGCCCAACATCCTTCTTCTGGACGAGCCGCTGACTTCTCTGGACGTGGTGGTGGCGGAAGAGATGAAGGAGCTTCTCAAGAGCATCAAGGGCGGCAGGATCACCATCTTCTCCACTCACATCCTGGATCTGGCGCTGGATCTCTGTGATGAGATCGTGCTTCTGGCAGGGGGCGTCCTGGAGACCGTTGACAAGGCCAACCTGGACAATGACGAGTTCAGAAAGAAGATAATACAGGCTCTCAAGGACGACGATCCCGACATCAGGCCGGCCTACGACATGAACGCTGAGTACGTCAGTACGGCAGATGTCCCTGCGGGAGCCCGGAAGCAGCCTGAAACGGAGGAGGGCACAGATGCTTAAGACCCTCAAGATATCCTTCGGGATGAAAAACACATACAGGGTCAATACCATCCTCTACGGACTGAAGCAGATACCGCTTGTGAAGGAACTGCTTCCTGCCGAGCTTTACGGGGTGAGGGGACTTAAGATATTTGCCTCGGTGATATCTGTCATCGTGGAGATCTTCTCCGCCCTGGGCGGCAAGGCGATCTACTTCGCGCTGATGGTATTTCTTCCGGCGGGCCTTATCAGCGAGAACAGTCACGGCATCCTGGGGATGCCTGACCCTGCGGACGGCTTCCTATTCGTATTTGTGATATTGACCATAGCCGGAGCCATCGCCAATCCCTACATGTTCGATACCGGCCGAAACAACTACTACGGCGTGGTCCTCATGAACATGAACGCCCGTGAAGTGGCCCTGGTGGACTTCTGGTACAAAATATTCAAGCTCGTCATAGGTTTCATGATCTTCGGTATCTTCATGGGCTTGCAGCTGGGGGCTGATCTGTGGATACTGATCCTGATGCCGTTTTTTGCGGCAGGGGTCAAGCTGATCGGGGCAACATTCCCTCTGTCGTACTATGAGAAGCACGGCAAGCGTAGAGACAGCAAAGTGATTGGCATGCTGTCGGTCTTCATACCTTTGACTTTGATGGGACTGGCCTACGGCTTCCTGTGGCTGGGGATCATAATTCCAAAGATGGTCTGCGTGGCGATCATGGTGGCAGGGATCCTTCTGGGACTGCTTTCTTTAAAGAAAATACTTAATTTCGGATATTACAGAGAGATCTACCGGGAGATACTGCTGGAGACCATGAATGTCAGAGTGGGGTCAGACCGGTTGCGTACCCAGGCCACCCGCAAGGTGATCTCGGCGGACACCTCCATCACCAGCTCAAAGTCCGGCCTGGAGTATCTGAATGAACTGTTCATCCGCCGTCACCGCAAGATCCTTTGGACCGCATCCAACAGGATCTCCCTAGTGGCTCTGGCAGTGATAGCTCTGGTGCTCATCGCCTTCGCATTCTTCCCGGAGATCAAAGGCGGCGTCAATGAAATGCTGATGACTTCGCTTCCATACATGTTGTTCGTCATGTACCTACTGAACAGGGGCACGGGCTTCACGGAGGCGCTCTTCATCAACTGCGATCACAGCTTCCTGACGTACCCATTCTTCAAAACTCCGGCTGCCATACTGAAACTCTTCAGGATAAGGCTTTGGGAGATCATCAAGGTCAACCTGCCGCCGGCTGTCATAATCGGGGCGGGGCTGGCGCTGATCCTCTTCATGTCCGGAGGAACCGACAATCCGCTGAACTACGGCATACTCTTCGTGAGCGTCGTGGGGATGAGCGTGTTTTTCTCCGTACACTACCTGACTATCTACTATCTGCTTCAGCCCTATACCATCGATGCAGAGGTCAGGAGCAGCATGTACAAGGTGATCATGGGTGTCACGTATCTCGTGTGCTATATGGGTATCCAGGTGCACCTGCCAACCTTCTGGTTCGGCATAGCCTGCATAGCTTTCTCGGTGCTCTACTTCATAGTCTCCATGATCCTGGTATATAGGTTCGCCCCGGAGACCTTCAGGATAAGGACTTGAGACTGGGAGAAATATAGCCGAATAAATATCGCAAAAAGAGACCCGCCGCCGGGTCTCTTTTGGTATGCGTCATCGGATAGGCTCCGGGAATCCGTAACCGTTATCCCAGAAGGAAGTCTCTTAATGTGAACAGCAGGAGAAAAATGACGAACATGAAGAGGATGACCACCCAGGAGCCGGTTTTTTTGCCCTGACCTCTCAGCTTGTCCCTGAGGAAGATGGCCAGATTCCTGCCTATAGAGATGATGAAAAAGAAGGTAACGAAATTTATGACCATCTTCATCCCCTCATCGGTGTCTCCTGTTTCCTGAACAGAACCGATGATGAAGACAAGGAGAAGCACCAGAGCGGCTGCTACTATGATCCAATCCAGGATCAGCGCTCCGTTGCCATCGGCGAGACCTCCGCCTGCCTCTAAACTGACCTCGCTGTTGTGTACCCACAAGGCATAGCGGACATAGGAGACCAGAAAGTACGTGGGCAGGAGAGCCATGGCAAGGAAACCTGCTTTGATTGTCAGGTAGCCGGGCGATGAAAAAGTGCCGGCTACCGCATCACCGAACACACCAAAGAAGATGGCGAACAGGAAGATCACCACGAAGCCAAAAAGGTTTGTGGGGCGCATGGAGTCCTTTATGGACTGAAGCTTCAGCCTGTCATCGGTCTCTATGGGGACTGCGTCAGGATCCTCATTGTAGTAGATCTTTTGCTTGAAGTAGTCGCAGGCCTTCATCCAGCCTGCAGCGGAAATATATTCCTCGAGCTCCTGAGTCTCAGCGGTCACACCCGGTGCGTACTCCGATGCGCCTGGGTCAAAGACCACCTGCACGCTGCGCTTCTTTGGTTCACAGCTCCTGTATTTAATAAAAAACTGTCCTACCTTGTCTACGATCCATCCCTTTTCGGACTCGCTCAAGAGTTTTCGCTCCAGAGCCCTGAAAGCATAGGGGTTGAAATAGTTAAAACTGTATTTGATGCTCATTTAGTCTCCTTTGTCATGATCATGATTTACCGTGTAACAAAATACAATAGTATAAACAATCCCGCCATTGCAATGATCACTGCGGCGAAGGTCAAAACGATTTTTTTGCCTTGGCTATCCGATTCGTTTATTCCAGTCAAGATCTTACCGGCTAACCAGAAACCCAGGATGAAGATCAGGATAATCAGAAGAGCCAGCGGTCCTCCATTTTGGCTCAAGATCACCGCGAACCACAGTACCAGGACCAATATGGTGAAACATCTCAGCAGATTTGTATACTTCAGCATATCAGGTATTTCTCTGCCCATGCTCAAAGCCTTCTTGGCGCGTCTCAGCCATAACAGATAACCCGCCAGGACAGTAAGGCCAAGAAGGATATTAAGGATCCCTATATAGAGCTGCCACGTGGGCTTTTCAAACCCCGGGTATTCAGGAGTATTGAAATATCCGAGGAAAGGAGACATACTGATCACAATCATGTATATCGCAAATCCTCTGATCTTCTTGCCCATGGTTCTTTTCGTATTCATCAGGTGGACGCTGTCGTCAGTATCTAACGGCTCGGCCTCAGTGTCCTCGTTCATGAAAATGCTTATGTTATTGTTACCCCTGTCATTGTGTGAACTGATTCTCTGCCATCCAAGGCTTTCGGCATAGTCCACTATGTTTCTCAGTTCATCGCTTTCGCCGTCCTCTGTCCAGCCCTCCTGTGGTCTGGTGAACACCACGCTGAAGGCTCTTTCCTTGGGCTCGGCCTCCTCGTATATCCACAGCGTGCCGGCCTTCTTGAGGATCCAGCCTTTCCTGGACATTTCGCCGAGCACCTTCTCAGTTCCCTTTGCGTCATACCCCATAGTAGGGCAGGGTGTGATCTTGGTTCTCATATCTATCATCTCCTAAACCATTTTCTCATAATCATTTATCTGAGTCTTCAGCCTGTCGTACTCGCGGCGCAAAATATCTTCCCCGTCAGCCGTGATGACATAGTAGCATCTGCGGCCTTCGCGGCGTGTCTCTTCTATTATTCCCTCATCCACAAACTGAGCGGTCAGGTTGTACAGCGTGCCCGGTCCGATCTTGACTCTGCCATTGGTGAGTTCGTTCACGGAGTCCGCCACGTCCATGCCGCAGGCCTCCTTACGGAAGCACAGCAGTATGTAAAACATTTGCTCTGTAAGTGTCTGAAACTTAGTTCTTGCCATATCTTTCTCCTTAGGCGAATTACGATTATATCGAATATCGATATTTCTCGTCTTAAGATTATATCGAATATCGATATTTGTCAAGGGGATTTTGTGTTGTGAGGGATAGAGGGGCGTTTACGGCCTGATTCCAAAAAATGATTTCCAGCCGTAAGCCAAAACTTAAAGTGCTCCCCATGTCAAGGACACGGTGAAAAAATTTTGTATGATTAGATAATCATCAGATCAGGATATACTCCTGTAGTAATATATTCGTAAAATT
>ONAY01000020.1 GCA_900315895.1 uncultured Eubacteriales bacterium | reverse complement strand
GAAGCCGGGATCCTGAAAAGTACCGTGGGTCGCACGGGAATTAAAGCCTGTGGAGAGAATGTGAGACGGAGCCCTTAGGGGCACGCAGATCTCTGTGAATCAGGAATCCCCCACTTCAAATTCGCGGAAGTGAATTAAGTGGTGGGAGCGTTCAATCTGCTTCGTCAACGTAATCTGAGATCAGGGCGCCCACGTTCTTGTTGGAACCCATGATCCAGAGGATGTCGTCCTTCTTAAGAAGCATGTTGGGGTCAGGCATGAGAATGGGAAGACCCCCGGTCTGAAGGCCCAGGACGGTGACCCTGAAGCGTTCCTTGATGTTGCTCTGACGGATGGGCTTGCCGCAGAAGGGTTCGTCGCCTCTGATCCTAATGGGGCTCACAGCCAGGGCGTTAGCCGTATCTTCATAGCCCGTCTCCATGAACTCGTGGAGGGTCCTGAAGGGCTTGGGCTGATCGATGTCGTTTAACATGACGAAATTCTTAAGATCCTGATCTTCCCCCACCATGTATATTTTGCTGCCCTCGGTGATGACGGTGTCGGGCTCGGGGACCAGAATCTGCTTACGCTTGTCGCTTCCGCGTCTGATCTTCACGGCGTAGACATTGTAGTGGCTGCCCCAGTCGGTGTCCTTCAGGGTCTTGCCCACGATGCCCATGCGGGATTCTGCGATGAAGCTCATGATGCGGAGTTTTTTGTCCAGCCACTCCTCGTTGCTGCGGCCTCTGGCCTCTTCATTCTTGATGAGCTTCTCGTTGTAATTACGAAGGAAAGCGGTCTCCAGGTCCAGATACCAGGTGGAGATGAAATCCGTCTTGATGAAGAGGGGTATGGCTGCGGCGATCACCAGTACGAAGACCAGAGGGTGGGCTCCGAAAAGGGTCCTCAGGGGTATCATGATGAGGAGTGCCACTAGGGCGAGCTTCACTGCTGAAAGGAATACCAGAGGAAGCCTGAAAACGGATCTTTTGAGCCACAGGGTGGTAAAGGATGTGCTCCTGGGGTCTATGAGGGGCCTTAAGAAAACAGCTATGACCCCGTAGATAATGAGGCAGGTGATGCCCTTGGCGGCCACATCTCCCGCAAGATCCAGAAGAAAGGGGTAGAGTCGCTTCACTCCAACCAGAGTGACCACGGCCATGATCCCACCGAAGATCAGAAGCCTTAAGAAATAGTTTTTGAGATAGTTCTCCCAGTCGGAGTCGCGCTCCGCCTCGTCGATGTTGTCGGAGGTCATGCGGTTCAGCTTGTTCTTGATGCCCTCGGGAAGCTTCCTGTCAAGGAAGGAATAGATGCGTGGGGCATTCTTTATATATATGGGCGTGGTCAGGATGGTGGCCACGGAAACTGCTACAGCGATGGGGTAGAGGAAGGAGTCCAGCACTCCCAGGCTAACGCCCAGGGATGCGATGATGAAGGAGAATTCTCCGATCTGTGCAAAGGAGAAACCGCCCTTCACAGAATTCTCCAGGGTCTGCCCCGAAAGAAGCATGCCAAGGGTGCCGAAGATGGGCTGTCCCATGACGGTCACCAGGAAGATGACGATTATGGGCAGCCAGTACTTGGTGATCATGGAGGGATCCACCATCATTCCCACTGAGATGAAGAAGATGGCTCCGAACATGTCCTTGATGCCTCTCGTAAGGTGCTCGATACGCTCCACATGGACGGTGCCGGCCAGAAGGGATCCCGCAAGGAAGGCTCCAAGAGCCGTACTGAAGCCCAGTTTATCGGCTATGATCACCATGCCGAAGAGGATGCCGAGAGAGGTGACTATGAGCATCTCGTCATTCATGTATTTGACTGTCTTATCCAGGAAGGTGGGAAGGAAGAATATACCCAGGATCAGCCAGATCACAAGGTAGAGGATCATGAGGCCCAGCTGTCCCGCCACCGCTGCTCCTGAAACGTTCCTTGAAACAGATATGGTGGATAGGATGACCATGAAGAAGATGCCCACGATGTCCTCTATGACCAGGGTGCCGATGACGTTCTCGGTGAACTTGCCCTTGATGCCCATCTCGTCGTAGACCTTAAGGATCACCATGGTGGAGCTCATGGCCAGCATGCCGCCCAGGACCACTGAGTCCATGTCGCTGAATCCCAGGGCGCTGCCTGCCAGGTACCCCAGAAGGGTCATGCCGATTACCTCTGCCAGGCAGGTGATGATGGCAGTGGAGCCGGTGCTTGCCATCTTGTGCAGGTCGAACTCCAGCCCCAGATGGAACATTATGAAGATGATCCCTATCTCAGACCAGGTGGAGATGCTCGCCTGATCAGATATGGTGGAAAACCAGGGAAAGAATGGGGATATCAAAAACCCCGCCAGTATGTAACCCAGTACCAGCGGCTGTTTGATCTTCTTGAATACTATTGCTATGATCCCTGCCGTAAGCATTATTATGGCAAGGTCTGTGATCAGTGCAGGTATGTGCATGAGTTTCTCCTTACATCCCCGATTATATCAAAAAACCGGCGCCCCGCGCAATGCGCAGGAGGCCGGCCAGGTGCATTTTAGCAGCATATTAACTTTTGATCAGTCTATGATCTTCACGGCTGTGCCATAGGCCAGGATCTCTGCTGCTCCCTGCATTACCATGGAGGAGCCGAATCTCACTCCGATGATGGCATCTGCCCCAAGCTCCTCAGCTTCGTCCACCATACGCTTGGTGGCGATCTGTCTGGCTTCCGTGAGCATCTCCGTATATCCTACGATCTCTCCTCCCACCAGGGTCTTCATGCCTGCCATGAAATCTCTTCCTACGTTCTTTGAATGTACTACGGTTCCCTTTACCAGTCCCAGGTATTCAACCTCGTGTCCTGGGATCCTATCAATACTTACGAGCTTCATCGTATTCTCCTCCTTTTAATTCATTGATTCGCTGTACCAGCGCAATTATCACACCTATGATCACGGCCAAGGGTATGGCCTCAATAAATATGAACAGGCCGATGGGCATGGGTTCCATGATCTGTCCCCAGATCACAGCCGCTACCAGGCCGATCATGATGGCTATGAAGACTATGGCGGCGATGATGGCGCCTGTCCTGGTCTTCTTCACATCGTACTTCTGGATATTCATGAAGTGTGCTCCTCCTTTCTTCAGCCTTTCCATCTCTTCCAGGTAGCCGGAGGCGTTAAGGTCTGTAAGATTGTTTACTTCATCCTTAAGCCTGCCGCAGATCTCCTTGGCGTGTTCCAGATCAGTCTGCTTCTTGCTGAGGACATCCATGTGGCCTGCCATGCATGAATCCAGGCTGAGCTCCCCGTTTGTGACCTTCCTTATGGTCTCGCAGGGCACATCCAGCTGCCTGAGAAGCTTGATCCTGAGAAGCTTCTCCACGTCTCCCATGGAGTACTCTCTGTAACGGTTCTCGGGATCCCGCTCCGGTTTGATCAGGCCCTGATCCTCATAGAAGCGGATGTTTTTCTTGGTGATGCCCACCAGCTCTTCGACTTGATTGATCTTCATTGAACTCCTCCGAAAGAGGGCTTTCGGCTCCCTTCGATTAGACTGTAAGCCTTCCACAAGGTGGAAGGTCAAGAGGTTTTTAAAAAATATCCAAATATATTTTAACGGATATGGGTTTATGAGTGAAGAGCATGTGCAAAATAGTTTTTTGTGGCATCAAAAAACGTTCAAAGGCTTGACTTGTGACCAGCACATAGGTTTATCTTATTAGTGTGCTAAAGTACGGTAGAGAGGAGGAAATGATATGAATGCGCAGATAGAAAAATATATCGATGATCATTTCGAGGAAATGCTGAAAGATCTTAAGGATTTTGTGGCCATCCCCAGCGTATCATCAGATCATGACAATGTGGTCAGAGCTCTTCGGTTCGTGCTGGACCTGGCGGAAGGCTACGGATTTAAGGCTTACAGCGTGCTCAATGATCAGGTTGGGATCATTGAAATGGGAGAAGGCAAGGAGACCCTGGGCATACTGACCCACGTGGATGTGGTGCCCCCGGGGGATAAGGAAGACTGGGATTCAGATCCTTTCGAAACTGTAATAAAGGATAACAGGATCTACGGAAGAGGGACCCTTGATGATAAGGGTATGATCATCTCCAACATCTATGCCATGAGAGCAGTGAAAGATCTGGGCCTCCCCCTCCAAAAGAAAGTCCAGCTCATAATGGGCACCCAGGAAGAAGTTGAATGGGTGGACATGGATCAGTTCGTGAAAGAGTATCCTCTTCCCGACTATGGGTACACCCCAGATGGAGAATATCCCATCTGTAATATCGAGAAGGGCACAGTGGATCAGTGCCTTGAATTCGACGTAAGAGACGACAAGGAACCAGAGGGCGTATATCTTAAGAAACTTGACATCGGGATCGCAAACAACGTGGTCCCCGGCAAGGCCCGCGCAGTCCTCTCCAACGGCGAAGCAGTCTGGGCCATGGGCAAGTCCGTCCATTCCTGCCAGCCTGAGAGAGGGGATAACGCCATCTTCAGACTTAAAGAGATCCTGGATCACACGGATCTCGCTCCCAGCAAGCTGCAAGACCTGCTGAATGCTGTGACGGAGGATCTGTCAGATCCCTTCGGAAGCAAGGTGGGACTGTACTCGGATGACGAATACTATATGGGCGAATTCGTCCACAGGAACGCCTTTTCACCTACCATATTCAAGGCGGAGGATGGCAGAGCGATCCTGAATATCAATGTCAGATTCCCCTACGGAGAGGATCCTGAGAACATTATCAAGCATTTTGAAGACTGGGCCGAGCCTCTCGGAGGAAAGACTCTTAAGGCATCCTTCCTTCCTGCAGTCTTCGTCTCAAAGGAGAGACCCTTCCTCAAGGTATTCGCAGATGCCTATGAAGACGTCACAGGACTTGAGAACGAATTCACACTGGCCTACGGAGGCTCATACGCCAAGGCTATGCCTAACGTGGTGTCATGGGCGCCCCTGTTCCCGGGAGAGGAGGACACCTGCCACGAACCCAACGAATTCATGGATCTGGACAGCCTCCTTAAGTCCACCAAGATATTCGGCGAGTCCATAATGCAGATAGCCTTGACAGAAAAGAGTTTCAAATAATTTAGAGATACAGGGAAAAATCATGTCATTCAATCTAAACGAAGTTGCGGCATTTCTGGACCTGAACCCGGACACCATAAGGTATTACGTACGCGAAGGTCTCATAAGCCCCGCAAAAAACGCAGAGAACAATTACAGAGAATTCTCCTCAGAGGACGTGCTCAAAATATCTGACATCATATTTTACAGGTATATGGGACTGTCCATCAGCACTATCAAAAAGATCTTCGGAGGCATTCCCGTAGAGGATATAGGGGACGTGATAGAAGAGAGCGAGCGGGACCTTCTGGAGAAGATCAAGGAATACACTCTTGCCCTTGAGGAGCTACAACAGTGGAAAAGGCACTACAGAGAGGAGCTTACGAAGCTTGGGACCTTCAGCATCGGGATAAAGCCAAAGTGCATGAGAGTGAGAAACTACTTCAGCGATGAGGATCATCTTGTGACATATCTTAAAGAAGAGATGAACATTGAGAAGGAAGACTGGGGAGGAGTGAGCGTATCTTTTTTGGTGGATCTCAACGAGGAGCCCCTTACTTTGCGCAGGTATATCAGCCTCAAGAGTACTGAGAGCAACACCTTGAACAACAGTTCAAAGGACGTCATAACAGAGCCGGAGGAATACTGCCTGATCACCTACGAATACATGTCAAGAGAACCGGAAGAACTGGTGAGGCCGGTAATAGAGTACGCAAGGGATAAGGGGATCGAGCTCACCGGCAAGATCTACGGTATCGAACGTACCAACTATTATGTGGAGGGCGAGAGACGATGGGTCTGCGCCATCTATGCGTCCCTGAAACATCCCGAAAAATATATGAGCATATAATTTTTTATTCATCAATATCATCTAAAGAAAGGAGACGAAATGGACAGTTTGTTTATGACAATGGAAGAATGGCTGGAAGGCGTTGAGCTTAATTACGGCATATTCTGTCTTCTTCCCATCATCGTCATACTAGTCATAGCAGTATGGCGCAAAACCACTTTCTCGGCGCTGTTGGCCGGCGTCATCCTGGCTTGCCTCATGGTCGCCAAATTCAATCCCCTGGTCACAGTGGGACTGTTTCTGGATGAGTTTTATGCCACGGCCTGTGACGATGGAACGATGTGGGTGCTTTTGGTCTGCGGACTATTCGGAGCCCTGATCCAGGTAATGACTGATTCAGGTGGCGTGCTGGGCTTTACCAAGATCGCCAAGAAGCTTCTGAATTCCAGGAACAAAACACTCATCGGAACGTGGATCCTCGGTATCATCATCTTTATCGACGACTATCTCAACTGCCTGGCTGTGGGAGCAGCCACAAGACCTCTCTCTGACGAGTACAAGGTCTCAAGAGAGATGTCATCCTTCATCATCAATTCCACGGGAGTTACGGTGTGCGCCATCGTTCCCATTTCATCTTGGGGAGCCTTCATGTCCGGCTTGATGGAGAAGGCTGAGCTCACCAACGGGCTGTCGGCATTCTCGGCATATTGCCACGCCATTCCCTTCATGTTTTACGCAATTATCGCGGTCATCATCGTACCGCTGGTCGCCTGCGGCATCCTTCCCATGTTCAAGAATATGAAGGCTGCTGAAAGAAGAGCTATCGAAACGGGAGAGGTATTGTCAGAGGATTCCAAGAAGGCTGTAGTGGAAGGCCTTGAGGACGAAGAGAGACTCAAGAACAAACCTCACAGAGCTCTCAATTTCATTATTCCGATCCTCATCGTAGTGGTCATGACCATACTTGCAGACGACATGGTGGTGGCTCTTGTGATCGCTCTGGTCTGCACTCTGGTGCTCTATCTTCCCCAGAGGCTCATGTCCCTTAAGGAGTATATTGACTCCGCCATGAAGGGTCTCACCGACATGTTCGGAGTTCTGGTCATAATCATTGTGGGATACATGCTCATCGACCTTAACGCTGCCCTTGGAGTCAACGAATTCGTTACGGCCATCTGCTCAGCGGCAGTACCGTCCAAGCTTCTGCCGGCTCTGATTTTCGTAGGCGTCGGACTGTTGTCCCTGGCTTCAGGATCATTCTGGGGCCTTGCGGCCATAGCCTTCCCCATAGTGGGATCCGTATCCGGCAGCTTAGGACTTAATCCCTTCCTGATGTCCGGCGTAGTGGTATCGGCAGTAGCCTTCGGAGGACACATCTGCCTGTATTCAGACACAGTAATCCTTACAAGCGCCGCTACCCAGTGCACACCAAGTGACTACTTCAGAACATCCCTTCCCATCATACTGGCCTATCCCTTTGCAATAGGAGTGATCCTGTTCCTTGTGGCCGGGTTCATAATGTGCTGATCGTAGGAACATTTTAGGGCGGCCTTGTGCAGGCCGCAGCTGACAAAAACTGAATAGATGAACAGGCGCTTTGAATTACCTTAATAAGTCATCCAAAGTGCCTGTTTTTTGCGTCGGGATTGTGATATAATGGGGCATCGGTAGTTTTTTGCGCTTAGGTAAAAGATATAGCTCAAGGTGATCCTATGAACCTGGAACCGGACAAAACCAGATCCATAATACTTCTTAATGCTTCCATAGTGCTTTTCAGCTTCGCCGGGCTCTTTGGCAAGTGGATAGACCTGCCCTCCATGAGCCTCACCTTCTACAGGGTGTTGTTCTCATCCCTGGCCCTGGGGCTTTTCATGCTGATCACCAAGATGCCCTTCAAGGTGAGCGACAGGCGGGACATCGGGCTCCTTCTTCTTGGAGGGATCTTTACCACCGCCAACTGGGTCTCGGTTTTTAAGGCCATCCAGATCTCCACAGTGGGCATTGGAGTCATAACCTTCTCCACATTTCCGCTGTTCGTCACCTTCCTGGAGCCGCTGATCTTCCATACCAAGCTAAAGGCCAGGAACGTGGTGATCGCGGTAGTCATAATCATCGGCGTGCTGATCACCGTGCCAGAGCTTTCCATGGACAATCACATAGTCCGTGGGATCTTGGTGGGAATGATCTCACCCATAGCCTACGCGCTTCTCTCCATCGTGAACAAAGGGCTCAGAAACAGGCTGAACGGCACCCAGATATCATTCTACGAGCAGCTGACTGCCATGGTGATCCTGGCGCCCTTCGCCCTGACCTCAGGGGCCCAGCCCACCATGAGGGACATCGGCCTTCTCATCATATTCGGAGTTGTGACCACAGCGGTGGCCCACACCGTATACATCAGCTGTCTGAAGGACGTATCCGCCCAGTTCGCCGGGGTCTGCACCTCCATGGAGACAGTGTATTCCATCCTTTTCTCCATGGTGCTTCTCAATGAGATCCCATATTTCAGAGAGGCCATCGGTGCAGTGATCATTACCGCTGCTGTGATCTTTGCCCAGGTCACTGAAGCAAAAGACTCAAGGTGACACCAATTGAAACTGAGAGCAGTGTGTGATAGAATCAACAGAGGAACTTTAGGAGGAAAGACATTTGGATATTTACAAGGACATAGATCTGCTTGACTGCCCATATTGCGGAGGACCGGGGGTGCTTGAGGAAGAGCACGGCTGGATCTGGTACGTGGTCTGCGCCGACTGCGGAGCCGTAAGCGGGTACAGCGAGTACAAGAGACCTGAAGATAGAGAAAAGGCTGCAGAGAAGGCGGCCATGCTTTGGAATCTGGGCAAGGTAAAGAACCCCAAGCCCGGTGATTGACGTGTAAACTGCGCCCGTATGCCCTGCATGCGGGTGTTTTGATATACGGGAGGAAACAATGAAGATATACATCGCAGCACCCCTCTTCAACGAAGGAGAGAGAGCATTCAACGAAAAGGTGGACGATATTTTGAGAGCCTGCGGCCACGAGACCTTCCTGCCCCAGAGGGCGGGGGGAGTGGTGCTCCACAACGAGGAGGAACTCAGGGAGTTCTTCAGAAACAACAGATGACGGGAGGTGCGAAATGGATAAAGTTATCATAGTCTGCCCCTGCTGCGGGTATAAGCTGGAGAAGGGCCCCAAGTTCTGTCCGGAGTGCGGATCGCCGCTTAAGGACGCTGCCGTCGCCGGAGAGGGGAGCACCGCTGACGTTCCTCCTGGACCGGTCAAGGTGGAAGGACCGGCACTGGGACTGTTCCGTGGACTGATGACTTCGGATGGCGGACCCCAGCCTGAGCCTCAGCCCCAGCCCGATTTCCCCAAGGGACCCGACGACAGCGGACTCAAGATGATAGTAGACTATTGCCGCAAGACCCTGGCAACAGCGGTGGGCGACGGACACGATGAGACGGTTCTGTATCTGGACGAGAAGACCGGGCAGTATCAGATCCACCGCTACGTAATGAATCCGGGTGAGCAGGGTGAGCGCCATGTGGGATTCGAAACATCATCTGATGCGTACGATGCAGTCATGAAGCACATAAAGAAGGCTAGGCTCGCAAGTTATGATGGTAAGAGGGCGGATGCGCTCTGCGGAGGAGAAGTGGTGGTGAAGTTCTTAAAGGACGATAAGATGATAAGGATATCCACATCCAACGTGCCCTACAAGCATCACAGCGACCTGGATGAGGTGGGCAGGATCCTGGGATCGTTCATAGATAAGGAAAAAGAACTGCACTAGGGTGTTTTGCGCTGAGAGAAATGGCAAATGTAAACTGCCGTGTTACATTTTGCACGGGAGAATTTCTTGATACGGCCAAAGATCGGAGCATAAGATAAGGCTGTAAAAAGGAGGTGGCCGTAATGAACGACCTTGGAAACAAGATAGCCCGCAAGAGAAAAGACATCGGGCTCACACAGATAGAATTTGCAGAAAAACTTAACGTTACCAGACAGACCGTAAGCCGCTGGGAGGCCGGGACGGTAATGCCGGACATCGACAAGATCTCGGACATTGCAGAGATCCTGGAGGTCAGCTGCGATTACCTGCTCAGAGACGACGTGACCGACGAGAAGGACAACACCCAGAAGGGAGTCAGCAGGGTCCTGGGCGCCCTCAAGGGCAAGAGAGTCAAACTGAATTTCTTTGAAGACGAGAGCGACATAGATCTGTACAACAAGGAGTGCGTGATCGAGGACTTCGAAGGAAACTGGATGAGGATCTCCTTTGAGAGCAAAAAAGGTTCCGCCGAGAAGCTGATCCCCGTGTCATCGGTGCTCTCTTTTGAAGAAGTGAAGGAGGGCTGACATGGACACTATGGGAGTACTCGGATTCGTACTGGGCATATTCGGGCTCATGGCATATTGCAGCATGGGGCCACTGAAGAGAAGGATAGAGGTCCTGGAATCTGCCCTCTCAAAGATGGAGGGAACCGCCTTCCATGAGAACAGAGAGTCCCTCTTCAGGATCGCGCAGGACTGCATCGGTCAGAAGGTCAAGATCGAACTGAAGGAAGATCACGAAGATGTGGACATAGTGATGTACGGCAATTCGAAGTACGGGTGCAATATCATCCTGGATGCCGACAGAGACTGGATGGCGGTGGAAGTGGACGGACCCAAGGGCAGCAAGACCAAGCTGATCCGCATGGAGTCCATCAAGAAGATAACAAAAGAATGATTTAATCTGTTTTTAATCTTTCTTAAAAGATTTATTCATTTATTAAGACTAGAATCATAATCGTCAAAAGGAAATGACCGGCAGGGGCAAGGCCGGTCGGGTATTAATAAATATAGATCTTTAAGAAAGAGGTAGGATCATGGATAATTTCGAAAAAGTAGAGAGACTGGTAGAAAAAGCCAACGTATCATACAAGGATGCCAAGGAAGCTCTGGATGAAGCCAACGGCGACATGCTGGACGCCATGATAATCCTGGAGAACCGCGGCAAGGTCAAGGGCCCCGAGAAACAGGAATACGTTTCCGGCCCTGAGGAAAAGTCCGAGTACAAGGACGTGTCCCAGGCAGTGAAGGACAGCAGCAAGACCGAAAAGGGCGCAGCCTTCAAGGGCATCGGGGACTTCTTCAGAAGAGTGGGCAGGTATCTGGTGGACAATTCCCTTAAGATATCCAGAAACGGCAATCTTTTGATCAACCTTCCCCTGTGGGTGACCGCCATAATCATCCTGTTCACATGGCACATCGTCTGGATCGCCATCGTGATCTCCCTGTTCTTCGGCTTCAGATATTCCATCGAGGGCAGGAATGACTCAAAGGCAGTCAACAAGATCCTGAACCAGGCATCGGACATAGCCGGGGACGTGAAGGAAAGCTTCACATCAAAAGCTGCTGAAGAGGGAGCCTCCGCTGAAGAGGCCAACAAGTAGGCAGGAAGAATTTTAGCAGTAAGAGGTAAGGACATGGAAGCATGTATTCTGATAGTTGAAGATGAGGAGAAGCTGGCCCGGTTCGTGGAACTTGAGCTCCTCCACGAGGGTTACCGGGTGGACAAAGCCGCCGACGGCAGATCCGCCCTGGACATGGCCCTTGAGAAGGATTATGACCTGATACTTCTGGATATCATGCTTCCCGAGCTCAGCGGCATGGAGGTCCTGAGGAGGCTCCAGAAGTCCAAGGACACTCCGGTGATCCTCCTTACGGCGAGGGACGCTGTGATGGACAAAGTCTCCGGCCTGGACGCCGGGGCGGTGGACTACATAACGAAGCCCTTCGCCATCGAGGAACTTCTGGCCCGGATCAGGGTAGCCCTCAAGCGCTATGGCCACGGCCAGGTGACCGCCGGTCCGTCCGGTGCAACCGGCGCAAAAGATCCCGCCCCCGCAGAATCCCATGAAGAAGGGGTGCTCCGCTGGAAGGACCTGGAGTTGAACATCCCGAGGCACAGTGTGACCTACGGAGGGCACTCCATCGACCTGACCAACCGTGAGTTCGAGATGCTCAGGATCCTTCTGGAGAACATGGACATAGTTCTCTCCAGAGACACCCTCCTGGAGAAGGTCTGCGGATACGAGTACCTTGGGGAGACCAACGTCATCGACGTTTACGTCAGGTACCTGAGGTCCAAGATAGATGAAGTTTTCGACGTGCACATGATCCAGACCGTAAGGGGAGTGGGCTACGTCATAAAATCCAACTGATTGGAAGCTGATGGGAAGCTGATGAGCAAGGACAATAAAGAATTAAAACCGACAAAAAAGATGTCGTCCATAGCCAGGGAACTTCACGGACAGCTGGTCCGTAAGAAACTTGGCATTTTTTTGGGCGCTGACATACTGCTTTTCCTTGGGCTGGTATTCGGATGGATGGTGGGCTCCGCCCTGACGGCCATCGGCGGGGACAGTCTGGTCCAAGGCTGGAAGGAGCTGATCGGACCGGGCACGAGCTGGAGGCTGTCCTCGGAGGGAGGCCTGAAAGGCCTGTTCTATGAGGTCACATCAGGGGATCAGGTGATCCTCCATCAGTACGTGTATCCTGCCTTTGTGGTGCTGGTGACCATAGTGGCGGCAGTGGCGGTACTGCAGGTCTTGGGTGTTTTGCTCTCATATTATTTCGAGCATCGGAGGATCAAGGAGACCCTGAGTCCCATAAACGAGATCGCGCTGAGGGCCGACGAGCTCACCAAATTGTCATTTGACGATGCGAAGTTCCACACCATCGAAAACGCCATCGAGCATATCTCGCCGGAGGAGACCACGGAACTTTCACTGGGGGACTCGGACCTCCAGGGCATCGAGGCCGCCATGAACAACATGCTGAAGAGGATGCACAACGCCTACCTGCAGCAGGCCAGGTTCGTAAACGATGCATCCCACGAGCTGAGGACACCCATCTCTGTGATCCAGGGCTACGCCAACATGCTGGACCGCTGGGGCAAAGAGGACGAGGCCATTCTGGATGAGTCCATCGCAGCCATAAAAAGCGAGTCCGACCACATGAACCACCTGGTGGAGCAGCTTTTGTTCCTGGCCAGGGGCGACGCGGGCCGGAACACCATGGAATTCAAGGACGTGTGCCTGAACGATGTGATCCGCGAGATCTATGAGGAGTCCCTGATGATCGACGAGAACCACGTATACAGATACGTGGCCGTGGATGAGAACGTCAGGATGTCCGCCGATCCATCCATGATCAAGCAGGCCATGAGGATACTGGTGGACAACGCCGCAAAATACACAGCCCCGGGGGACGAGATCGTACTCTCAGTAGGATACCAGGATGAAGAGGGAGGAGCGCAGAAGCCCTACATCCAGGTACAGGACAGCGGCATGGGCATGGCGGAAGTGGACGTGAAGCACATGTTCGAGAGGTTCTACCGTGCCGACGACACCAGAGCGGTGCAGGGCACAGGGCTGGGGCTTTCCATAGCCAAGTGGATAGTGGACAAACACAAAGGTCGTTTCGTGGTGCTTTCCAGAAAAGACATAGGCACCAGAATAAAGATAGTATTCGATAAATAGATTAAGAAGACGAAGAGCCTCGGGCAGATGCCCGAGGCTCGTTTCTTCAGGGTTGGAACTCAAATAACACCTAGCGGCCAGTATGTTTTGCGCCGGCCAGCAGATAGGAGGAGATCAGGGTGGTCAGAGGTATGGCCAGGATCATTCCTATGCTGGATGCGATGCCGCTTATGACCTCTATGGAAACGTAGGCCGAGGGGAACAGCTGATAGAAGCTGAGCCCCAGAGAGTACAGATAGATTATCAGGGTGAAGCCGCTTCCCAGGAAGGCCAGGATCAGCGTGTTGGTCATGGTGCCAACCATGTCGCGGCCGATGTTCATGCCGGACCTGAAGAGATCTTTGACGCCAAGAGACGGGTTGGCGGCGTGGACCTCCTCAAGAGATGAGGAGATGCTCATGGCCACGTCCATGACTGCGCCCAGCGCGCTTATGATTATGCCCGCCACCAGGAGGCCTTTGAGCCCGATGTCGGTGCCCGACTGCCTAAGCTGAAGCAAGGGCTCCACGTCGGAGATCCTGAGACCGTTGACCTTGGTGAGCGCCTGAGCCAGGAGCCCGAAGATCATGGCCACCGCGGTGCCGGCCAGAGTGCCCAGGAAGGCGCTCAAGGTTTTGCGGTGAATTCCGCCAAGTATCGTAAAGCTTACGAAGGAAATGTAGGCGCACATCAGGAAGGTGGTCAGTATTGTGGGAGCTCCCTTGAGGAGCATGGGGATCAGTATCAGGAATAGGCAGATCACGGTGAAGACCAGGCCGATCAGAGACTTGAGACCGGTGCGGCCGCCCACCAGGATGGTAACCGCAAAAAATACCACCAGAATGATCATGACCTGCGGAATGCGGTTGTACTCGTAGACAGTGGCGTTGTGATCGCCGTTTGAGTGAGTGGAGATGGCCATGGTGACGCTGTCGCCCTCACTGACCGGCACGCCGTAGAGCGGCCCCACATAGTTGTAGACCAAAAGCTCTTCGCCCTGGTACCTGCCGCTCTCCACCTTGACGGTGAGCATCTGCTCGCCGCGGTAAGCGCCGTCGGAGGACGGGTCCTGCTGAGTGTTGTCGCTCAGGACGGACACTACGGTGCCTTTTTCGTATTCCACGAATTCGTCGGCTTCAGTGCCTTGCTCCTGAGGACTGCGGACCGTCCAGAACATGGCTGCGAAGATCACCGCTGCGATGATCAGGACGATGACAGTTGTCTTCTCGAATTTAGGTTTTTCTATGGTTTTAGGTTTCTTCACGATGTACCTCTTTTCTTCTAAAACAAAAAATAACAAGTATACATTTTTTTGTCAAGGGATTGGACCAAAGCCGTCGAAATGGTGAGGATAAAAAAGTCAAATTATTCAGCAAAAAAATAACGCAAGAATCGGGCAAAAAAGAAAATTTCTTGTATCGCTGAAAAGTAGTTTTTGGTATAATTGTAGGACATAAAGGGGTAGCCAACTTAAGTGGAGGAGTATGTAATGAAAAAATCTTTATGGCGAGTCATTTCTATACTTTTATGTATAGGGATGATATTTACTATGTCATCGCCCATGGCATGGACGACTGAGGCATACGCAGCCGACGGATCGACCTGGACTGAGGTCACCGACATCGCTGCAGCAGCCGCATCGGACAAGCCCATTGCGATCACGATGACAAAGGGAACAACCACCTGGGTGCTTCCAACAGCTAAAGCCAATAGCAGTGGTCCCACTGCCATGGCAGGTACGGTAGCTGACGGCAAGCTGACCACACCGGGTGAAGCATCCGATTACGGATGGACCATAACAGAGGCCAACGGCAAGTACAACATTTCAAACGATGCCGGGCTGTATCTGTTTGTAACTGCTACCAATAACGGTGTCAGAGTAAATACCAAACCGTCTGTTGGAGCTGATTGGTCCGTCTCAAATAATTATCTTGCTGCAACAGACTCAAATAATGCAGTGCGTTATCTGGGTGTGTATAACAACCAGGACTGGCGCTGCTACACCAACACCACTGGTAATATTTCAGGCCAGACACTTAAGTTCTGGGAACTTGAGTCTGGTGGAGAGGCAGAACAGCCCGTTGCTTACTGGCCTCTGATTGAAGATGACATTGTCGATGGAGCCATCGTAGTCATCCATCATCCGGATTCCGGCACCACTCTTTCAAGAACTGCCAGCGGAGCCATACTCCTGGGAATGCCCACCACATTCAATGACAATGATGAACTGGGACTCCTGAATTCCATGGTACAGCTGGATGTCAGGGAAGAGAACGGACTCTTCACATTCGTTACTACGGATGAAAAGTACCTCACCTGTCCTGCTACAGGAAAAGGGCTTTCCTTTACTGACACAGAGAGCGATTACACCAAGTGGACTCTGGAGAAGCAGACAGACGGCACTTGGTACATCATAAACAATGCGGCTGTATACAATGGCAGCCAGCAGGCTCTTGAGTACTACAGCGGATTCACAACATTCGGTGTGAAGGATAACAATGCTGCCTACAAGTTCGAGTTCTACGGCGACAACGGCACACCGGTAGATCCTCCTCAGGGACCCTTCACTGTCACCGTTCAGCAGGCTGAACACGGAACCATCACGGCTTCCAAGACAGAGAACATTGCATACAACGAAGAAATCACCATCACAATGACTCCCGATGAGGGATATGTTGCTGATAAGCTTTTCGTAAACGGCGCAGCCATCAATCCCGCTGATACAAACGGAGTCGTAACAGTAAAGATCACCGAGAACACCACGGTTACAGGTGAGTTCAAGGAAGACACACCTGCAGTCGAGTACGACACCATCGCAGAAGCACTGGCCGGAGCTGCGAACACTCAATTCACCGTTAAAGGTGTAGTTACTCTGGTAGATGGCAAGAACATCTACATCCAGGACGAGACCGGCGGAATCGACCTGTTCTTCGACACTGCTCCCACAGGCATCTCTCTTGGAGACACACTTATCGGAACAGGTAAAAGAGCTACCTATAAGGGCCTTCCCGAACTGTCCGGCGCGACATATGAGATGTCCGAGGGCATGACCCTCACTGCAACAGAAAGGACAATCGGCACTCTCACTGATGCAGACATTTGCACCTATGTGAGTCTGAAGGGTCTCACCGTAACAGAGGTCTTTGACAACAACGGAGCATATTCCAACCCCAACATCACATTCAAGGATGCTGACGACAATACCATCCAGCTTTACAAGGGCGTTGTCGGCAAGACTGATGGAGCATGGGATGTTAAAGTTGGCGACACAGTCGACATCACATGTGCTTTAAGTGTTTTCAACGGAACCAAGCAGCTCAAAAACACCCTGGCCACAGAACTTAAGGTGAAGGGTGAGAAGGAAGGGCTGGTAACAGATCTTGCGGATCTTGAAGACGGCGCTAGCGTTGTCATCTACAATCCGGGTCACTCCGTTGCGATGACATCAGATGTAATCAATGCTGATTGGTATCTCGACAGTGCAGCTGTTACCATAGAGGATGACAAGGTAGTAGATCCTGCGGCAAATCTTATATGGGATGTTAGCGTTGAGGATGGAGTCTATACCTTCTCTCAGGGCGACAAGAAAGTTTCTGCATGGCTCAGTGGTAATTTTGTTGAGCTTACAAGCAATGCTTCAGTCTCCGGGGCAGCATCCGGATGGAATATCAGGGACTGCAATGCAGAGGCCAACACATATTATGTGTACAGCAGCACTCTTACAACTAGCTACGGACACTGCTATATCGAAGCATATAACAAGAATATCAGCGGAACAACTAAGCCTGTATTCTGTGGCTATTCAACCGAGGACAGACTCAACGAGACAGACTACGGTCTTCAGTTCTATCTCGTAAAGAAGAGCACAGAACCGGTTGAACCCACAGGCGACACCTTCGGCCTCACAAGCACACTTAACACAGGCGACGAAGTCATCCTCTACAACGCAGGAAGCGGCATGGCGGTTGGCAATACTATCGTGAGCCACAAGGTTCAGGGCATTGCACTTACACCTAAAGACGGTGTGATCACCACAGACAACACCAACGTTGTTTGGACAGTGACCAAGAATGAGGACGGCACATACACATTCACACAGGGCACCAATACCCTGGGCGGAGTTGTAAGCGGAACCTACAACAACCTTGTAGTGACCGACGGTACATACACTAATTGGAAGCTGACAGGACCTGATTCTGAAGATTTCAACTATTACATGTATCTGAACGGATGGTCGAACAACTATGGAAACTTCCATCTCGAGTATTTCAACGGATTTACCGTATATGCCTCCAATGCTCCCGAAAAGGGCGCATTCGGCATCACCTTCTATAAGAAGGGCGCAGAGCCTGAAACACCTTCAGGCCCGGCAGTTGAGGGAGATCTGGTAACAAGCCTGAGCCAGCTGACAGACGGCGCAACAGTTGCCATCTACAGCCCGACTCACAAGACAGCTATCAGTTCAAAGGCCAATGGAGACTGGTACCTTAAGGCCAACCCCGCCATCGTTGAAGACGGCAAGGTCAAGGACTTCACATCAGACTTAGTTTGGAAAGTCAAAGTAAACGACAACGGAACATACTCCTTCTACTCCAATGATAAGGAAGGCGACAGTATCTCTGTATGGCCCAGCGTAGTCAACGGCAAGACATACGCAGAATTAACAGTCAACACAAATTACGATGAGCAAACCGTCAATGAATGGGTACTTAGCCCCTTCAACTCTCAGAACCATACCTGGTATATCAAGAGCAGCACTCTTAAGATAAGCGGCCGTGATGTCTACATTGAGGCATTTATCCGTAACGGCGGAGAGGTATTCTCCGGATATGCTCCGTATCCAGACCAGATCACCAGCACAGACTACGCTCTTCAGTTCTACCTGGTAGATCCTGCAGACGCAGTAGCCGAGTATGATGACGGTGAATGGGACGGAATCCTTACAGCAGGCGAGCAGTACGTAATGTACAGCGATGCTGCAAAAGCTTCCGTAGGACTCTTCAAGGAAGCCAACTATTCAATGGATGCTATCCCGACTACCATCGTTGGCGATAAGGCTAATCCCGGAAACGGAGCCTATGTATTCACAGTTGGAACCACCGGACGCTACTACACCTTCGAGGTGGGCGGCAAGTATCTTGCTTCAAACGATGAAGAAGAACTTCTCTTCGTAGAAGCCAACGAAGACGGAAGCATTCCGGGAACCGCCAAGTGGTATCTGTCCAAGCCTTCTGACAGCGACGGATACGTAGTATTCAACAAAACAGCTAACTACAAGGGATCCCCGGTCTGCATCGAATACTATTCAAGTGTATTCTCAGGCTGGACATACAAGGCAAACGCAGAAGACACAAGCATCTTCTACTTCGACTTCTACAAGGTAACAGATGATACTGATATCCACGAAGGCGTTGTCCAGGATCCCAGCGTGATCTTCGACTGCGAAGACTCCAGATACATCGAGCAAGACTTCCCTGTGACCATCACTCTGGATGACCTTGCAGATGAGATCACCGATATCGAGATCACCTTCACAGCAGGATCAAAGACCGGAACTATCACAGACTACGAGGTATCTTCCGACGGCAAGAACTACACATTCACGATTCCTGCTTCTGAGATCGACGTTGAAGAAGGACTTGAATCTTTTGAGCTCAACGTAAACGTAGTAAACAGCTACGGCATCGAATACGAAGGATCCAAGACAGTGGCCATCGTTGATGAGCCCTTCTTCGAGGATCTCACACCTGCTCCCAACTCCCAGACAAGGGATGACAAGAGACCTGTGGTCTCCGCAAGAGTAGGTAACGTAGGCGAGGAGCCGACCTTCACACTTAAGCTTAACGATGAAGTCATCACAGACATCGTATACGAGAACGGCATCTTAAGCTACACACCGACTGAAGACATGGAAGACGGCCGTGTAAACGTACTGATGACCGTTACAAGAAAAGACGGAGTATCCGCAGAGAAGTCCTGGAACTTCACAGTAGGAATCTCCGACTACCAGCTGTACTTCGGACAGCTCCACTCACACACCACATACTCCGACGGTTCCGGTACACTGGAGACAGCTCTGGACTACATCGGATCACTTCCTGAGAGCGCCAACGTTCAGTTCGTGGCCTTCACAGACCACTCCAACTACTTCGACGCTCCCAACGCAGCCAACCCGGCAGACGCTCTTAACGACAAGAGCCTCATGACAGCAGGAAGCTTGGCTGACTGGAACACCTACAAGGAGACCATCGCAGCATTCAACGATAAGCAGTCCGACGTGATCGCTATCGGCGGATTCGAAATGACATGGTCCGGCGGCCCCGGCCACATCAATACCTACGATTCAGACGGTCTGGTTTCCAGAAACAATGCGCTTCTGAACAACAAGACCAACGACGCCGGTATGAAACTGTACTATGAGACCATCAACAAGGGTGAGTCTCTCAGCCAGTTCAACCACCCGGGAACAACATTCGGCAACTTCACAGACTTCTCATACTGGAATGAGGAGACTGACGCCCACATGTTCCTGGTAGAGGTAGGAAACGGCGAAGGCCAGATCGGAGCAGGCGGATACTATCCCAGCTATGAGCAGTACACACTGGCTCTGGATCAGGGATGGCACCTGGCTCCCACCAACAACCAGGATAACCACAAGGGTCGCTGGGGTAATGCCAACGACGCAAGAGACGTTATCCTTACAAATGACTTCTCAGAGGAAGGCATCTACAATGCTATCCGCGACCTGAGAGTCTATGCTACTGAGGACAAGAACCTTCAGATCAGCTACACAATGAATGATGAGCCCATGGGCACCATCTTCACAGAGGAAAACACCCCTGAGACACTGAAAACAGTTATCACAGTTTACGATCCCAACAACTATGACGGAACCGCTAAGGTCGAGCTCGTAGCTAACGGCGGAGTCGTGGCTAAGACCTGGGACAGTGCAGAAGAACTGGCAGAAGGCCTGTTCACAGCAGAACTCACACCTGAATACGGCTACTACTTCGTAAGAGTCACTCAGGAAGACGGCGACATCGCAGTTACCGCACCTATCTGGACAGGACTTGATGTAGCAGTTGGAATCAAGGAAGTGAAAGTTGCAGAAGATCAGCCGCTGGTGAACCAGCCCATGACCATTAACACCACACTCTTCAATAACGAAGAAGACGCTGTAAACGTTAAGTCACTTACCTACACAGTGGACGGAAGCACAGTTATCGGGACAGACACCGACGGACACCCAATCGCTGCAGGCGACGAGATCACAGTACCCTTCGAGTACACACCCACCGTTGCCAAGAGAATGACCGTTACGGTAACAGCAGTATTCACAGTAGGCGACAAGGAAGTCACCTACTCCAAGGACGTAACATTCTCCGTACGTGAGAACGAGGGCGACCTTCCGGTAACCGACATCGACGTAGTCAACTCCCAGACCGAAGCCGGTTACGAATACGCCATCGAGGGTATCGTAACATCCAACGCTTCCGGCTATGACAAGGATACAGCATTCTTCGACTGCATCTACGTTCAGGACGCTACCGGCGGCATCTGCTGCTTCCCCGTTTCCGGAGAATACAAGATCGGTGACAAGGTCCACATCGAAGGATACACAGACTTCTATCAGGAAGAACCTGAACTTCAGGTAGAGTCCATCGCGGTCATCGGATCCGGCGAGATCACACCTACAGAGGTCAGTGCAGAGATGATCAACAACCTGTCCGTGCTTGGTTCACTGGTAACAGTTAAGGGTACAGTTCAGAGCTTCGAAGTGGTCAACGGCCTGATCCAGACCATCATGGTCGAGGACAGCAAGGGCGACATTGCAAGAGTATTCATCGACGGATACATCACTACCCAGAATGAAGTTAAGAACTGCGAAGTTGGCGCTGAGATCACCGTAACAGGTATCTCCTCCTACGATAACACCTTCAACGCACCCGAGGGACCCTTCCCGAGAATCCGTATCAGGAACAGGGCAGACGTGGTCTGCAAGGTTGAAGAACCCACAGTAGACATCACCGTTTCAAAGATTTGGGATACTGTGGATATGGAAGCCCCGCAGGGTGTGACCGTAACATTCGGACTCAACGCTAACGGCATTGATACCGGATATACCATCAGCCTCGATGGAGTAAAAGATTCCACAAATAGCAATCCTGAACTTTCAGAGACAGCTCCTTGGGAAGCAACCTTCGCCGGACTTGACAAATTCGATTCAAACGGCAACGAGATCGTCTACTCAGTAAGAGAGATCGGCAGTGTTCCGGGATTCACCACAAGCTATCCCAACGGTCAGAACTACGCACTGAATGGCGAAGCGATCACCAATACTCAGGAGATCACAAGCGTCACCGTATCCAAGGCATGGGTCAACGCTGACGGAACCACCACAGCACCTGAGGGAGCAGCGGTCAAGTTCACACTCTATGCTGACGGAGAGGACACCGGATTCGCCGTAACTCTTACAGGACAGGAAGACGGCAATCCGATCATGCAGGGTGGTCAGGAGCATGAGCCCTGGACTGCAGTATTCGTAAGACTTCCCAAGTATAAGTTGGTCAACGGCGCGCCTGTCGAGATCAATTACACCGTAACTGAGACTGAGACATGGCCCGGATACGAAGTAAGCTACGGTGCTGAGGACGCCACCTTCGCAGTGGACGGCGGAACCATCACTAACACAGAGAAGCCCGCAGAACCCACGATCCCGCATCTGAGAGTCATGGGCTCCAGCCGTTACGACACAGCATTCCAGGCTGCCAACTACATGAAGACAGTCAAAGGAATCGACCAGTTCGATACCGTTGTGGTAGCATACGGCGGAGACTTCGCAGACGCACTGAGCGGAAGCTATCTGGCTGCAGTCGCTGAAGCACCCATCCTTCTGGTACACCCGATGTACGAAGGAGCTGTACTGGAATATATCGGACATAATGTTAAGCCCGCAGGAAAGGTCTACCTCCTTGGCGGAACCAGCGTAGTCTCAGAGGCATTTGAACAGCAGCTGAAAAATGCGTCATTCGACGTGAAGCGTCTCGGCGGAGCCAACAGGTTCGAGACCAACATCCTGATCCTTGAAGAAGGAAATGCTCTCGGCGGAGATGCAAGCGAAGTACTGGTAGCATCCGCTACAAAATTCGCTGATGCACTTTCCACCAGCTCCGTAGGCAAGCCCATCCTTCTTGCAGGCGCTAAGCTCACTGCTGACCAGCAGGATTACCTGAGAGAAGCCCAGCCCAAGAAGGCATGGATCGTCGGCGGAACAAGCGCTGTGAATGCAACTGTTGAGACTGACCTCAAGAACTTCGTTGCTGACGGCGGCATCAAGCGTTTCGAAGGCGACAACCGTTACGAGACATCCTACATGGTAGCCCACGAGTTCTTCCCGGGCGAGTGCGAGACAGCAGTTCTGGTATACGGCCAGAACTTCCCGGACGGACTGAGCGGCGGAGCAGTTGCATCCGTCATCGGAGCACCCGTACTGCTTGCCATGGACAGAGATGACATGATCGCAAACGTTGCCAAGTGGGTACAGGAGTCCGGCGCCACCAAGAGCGTCACATTCGGCGGACCCACACTGGTCACCGACAATAACGTCAGGACCATCATGGCAGATCCCGAAGCTGAGATCGTGCTGTTTGAGTAAAAAACCTACTTAAAAGGCAACCAGATGACATGAACTAAAAAACCGCTGTAACGCCCATTTAAGGGCGTTACGGCGGTTTTTATCTTACTGGTATAGCGCAAAAAACTATGTTACAATTTGTATGTATTATGCGGAGCGGATGTTTTGCGCCGCAGGGAGGATTTTATGCCATATAACGTAAAAGAGGGCGTCATCACCGTAGGCGACCACACGATGGACTATGCGATCTTCGGCAAAGGCGACAGGCCCCTTCTTTTGATCAGGGGGCTGAACGTCACCAGGCTGAGAGGCACGGTGAAGGCTTTGATCAGAAGGTACAAGACCTACGTGGATGATTTCAGAATATATGTGATAGACAGAAGGGAGCCCCTTCCAGAGGTGATAACCTGCGAGATGCTGGCGGAGGACGTCTACGACGGAGCCAGGGCTTTGGGCCTCGAGAGGGTGCCGGTCATCGGAAACTCCCAGGGAGGAATGATCGCCCAGTACCTGACCCTGAACCACCCGGAAATGGTAGAGAAGCTGGTGCTGAACGTCACCACGTCCACTCCCAATCCGGTGCTCAAAAAGAACGTGGAGGAGTGGTCTGAGATCGCTCTTTCAGGGGATATGGCAGGCCTCGTGGACAAGTTCATGTCCATGCTTTACCCGCCGGGAAAGGAGCCTGAACCGGCGCCGCCGGGAGAGCTTCCCACCGAGGGCCTCAAGACCCACCCGCCAAAGGAATTCGCAGCCTTGGCCCAGTCCTGCCTGACCTGCAACACCCACGACAGGTTAAGTGAGATCAAGTGCCCCGCGCTGGTGCTGGCCGGAGGGAAAGATATAATAATGTCACCGGAGGCTTCAGTGGAGCTGGCCAAGGGGCTTAAGACGGAAGCCATCATCTTCGAAGACCTGGGCCACGCAGCCTACGAGACCAGAGAGTACCAGGAAGTGGTGCGGGATTTTTTGCTCACGAAAACAATCGGAGGTTTAAGTATATGAAAAGAATTTTATCGATAGTTATCTCTATCTTTCTGGTTTTGGGATGCCTGGCGGGCTGCGGCACTGACAACCAGCAGAACGAGCCCAGTGAAGAGGGCAGCGAGTTCAAAATAGTAACAACTATCTTTCCCATATATGATTGGGTCATGAACGTCCTGGGGGACGATCCCGCAGGAACGGAAGTGACCATGCTTCTCAACAGCGGAGTGGATCTTCACAGCTTCCAGCCAACTGCTGCGGACATCATGAAGATCTCCACCTGCGATATGTTCATCTATGTGGGCGGAGAGTCCGATGAGTGGGTGGAGGACGCCTTGAAGGAAGCCACCAACAAGGACATGATCGTGATCAACCTGATGGATCTCATGGGAGATGCTGCCAAGGAGGAAGAAATGGTGGAAGGCATGCAGGAGGAAGGAGGGGACGATGAGGAGGGCCCCGAGTACGACGAGCACGTCTGGCTTTCCCTTAGGAATGCGTCCCTGCTTACCAATGCGATCTCAACTGCCATCCAGGAGATGGATCCCGCAAATGCCGATCAGTATCAGGCAAACACAGCAACATTCGTAGAGAAGCTGGAGGCGCTGGACGAAGAGTACAAGGCAGCCGTTTCCGGTGCTCAGTTCAATACCCTTCTCTTCGGAGACCGCTTCCCCTTCCGCTACCTTGCGGATGACTATGGACTGTCATACTACGCAGCCTTTGTAGGATGCTCTTCAGAGACCGAGGCCAGCTTTGCCACGGTCACATTCCTGGCGCAAAAGATGGACGAACTGGCACTCCCCGCGGTGATGACCATCGAGGGCACCGACCACAGGATCGCAGAGACCATAATCCAGAGCACCGAGTCAAAGGATCAGGAGATCCTGACATTAGACTCCATGCAGGCGGTCACCGCAAAAGACGTTGAGAACGGCGCCACCTATCTTTCCATAATGGAAAGCAACCTGTCAGTGCTTAAGGATGCACTGAAGTCGAAGGCATAATATGGCTTTGACCACTGCCGGCGCTTCAGACGCCGAGATAGAGGATTGGATAGCAGGACTGTACTAGAATAGAAGGCCCATGCGCCCGGCGGCGCATGGGCCGGCGTGTTTTTTGGGGAAGATAGTACGGCTTGGAACGCAATTTTTGTCTGCAGGCCGATTTTTCCACCAAATAGTACGGCTTGGAAAGGGTTTTTTGCTCTCAGGCCGTATTTTGCGATCAGTTGTACGGCTTGGAATGCGTTTTTTGTAGCCAGGTTGTACGGCTTGGAATATGATTTTTGCTCTCAAGCCGTATTTCGCGACTAGCGCCCCATCCCGCATCCATCCGCCTCCCAAATGGACCTAAAACGGATGCGCCAGATCGACAAATGGATGTGCCTGTGGTATAATTGAGGCACAGGAGAAGAGGAGGTAATAAAATGGATATTAAGAGATTAAAAGATAAGAAAAAGGAACTTGGCTTTACGAACCAGAGAATAGCCGAGATCTCGGGGGTGCCCCTGGGGACAGTGCAAAAGATTTTTGGCTCTACGACCAAGGAACCAAGGAGGGAAACCTATCTGGCGCTGCTCAGGGCCTTGGATCCCATGGCGGAATATGCCGACCAGCGCCAGGGAACACGGGTAGGCGAGTCCGTGGCAGCCTATGCCCTTGATGGTTCCGTGAAGCGGCAGGGCGAGTATACCGTTGATGACTACTATGCACTTCCGGATGACAGACGGGTGGAACTGATAGACGGGGTAATCTATGATATGACTTCACCTACGATCCGGCACCAGGCCATTGCAGGGGAGGTGTACTTTCAGCTCATGCAGTGCGCGGAGGAGCATGATCTGGATTGCTTCCCGGCCATTTCGCCCATAGACGTGCAGTTGGACAGAGACAACAAGACCATGGTCGAGCCAGACGTGATCGTCATATGCGACATGAGCATCTTGCGTGAGCGCGTGGTGTACGGAGCGCCGGAGTTCGTGGTGGAGGTTCTTTCGCCGACCACCAGGAAGAAGGACCAGTTCATCAAGCTCAACAAATACTGCAACGCAGGCTGCAGGGAAGTCTGGATAGTGGACCCCGAGAAAAGCACAGTGTGGACCTACGATTTCAGCCGGGATGACTGGCCGGAGACCTATAGCTTCGACGACGTGGTGCCGGTGGCGATATCCGAAGGGAAGTGCGCCGTGGACTTTTCCAGAGTCAAGGGCAAGCTGGACCGAGTCAAGGCCATGAGCAGAGAAGAATAGCGCAAAAAACTGAGAAGGCAGCCGTCGGGCTGCCTTCTCGGGTTTTTTGTTAAGTTGAAGGGTGTTTTGGAGATGTCTCCATAAAACAGAAAGGAGCAACGATGTTAACGAACAACCAATAAGACTTTTTCGTCGTTTTCATCTTACAAATAGATAATATCACATGATAAGTCCCAAAAAACGCCCTCGAACTACGGCGCACAGGTGCTTATTATAAAGGCTTCTGAGCGGAGCGACGGATCTACGCATAAATGTAGAATTCTCCCTCCGGGGGCTGTAAATAATGGTGAAATCAGTTTATGATCGTGCCATAATACAGATGTACCGGAAAGGAGAACGGCGATGGATCAGGTAAAGATCGGCAGATACATATCAGAGAAGCGCAAGACCCTGGGCCTCACCCAGGCAGAACTTGCGGAGAAGCTTGGCATGAGCAACAAATCCGTTTCCAAGTGGGAGCGGGGAGTCTGCCTTCCGGACGTATCAATCTATATGGAGCTTTGCGGTATCCTGGGGATATCACTCAATGAATTCCTCCAGGGTGAGGACCTGGAGCCGGAGACCGTAGAGAAGAGATCCGAAGAAAACATCATAAGCGTCACAAAAGCAGGAAACAAGAGGAGCAAAAAATTCCAGAAGACAGCCGCCGCCTTGGGAATCCTAGTCATTTTGCTTGCGGCTTTTTCGCTGACTTTCCTTATCAGAGAGGGATATCTTGGCGGAAACTATCTCAAAAGCTACGATATTGAATCAAATGCCAGCCAGCTATCCAGAGCCGTGATGCCCTTGGGGAATGTCCAGCTGTATGAGTTTTCGTGCGATAAAAGTTACAAGGAGATCGAGATATCAGTCTACAAAAAAGACGGCGGCCGGATGAGAAACAAGCTTATCGGGTCCGCAGAGTTCCCGTTCCCGTACGATCCCGAGAGCGGAAAGCGGGCATCAGGCAAAGGGACTTTGGTCATAGCATATTCCGACGGCAAACTAACCGTCTCCGGTATGGGCGTCTGCGGTTACCAGGCGTATCAGCTGGAACTCAGCGATGTGATCGAAGGATTTGACATAAACAAAGGCGCGCGGTGTCACTATGCTTTTGCGGGAAAGAAAAAACTCGTTTCGGGCAAAAAATCCGTGCTCTATGCTCTTGACTACGGCTATGACGCTGTAGATTTAGAGCAATATGCGGACGATTGGTACGATATTGATCATGAAATGAAGGAGCTCATCTCATATGAAGACCTGGATGATATAATAGAGGATCCTGAGGGAATCCTGGAAGGATACAACGACTTTGTATTCGTGACTGTGATATTCAATTGAAGAAGGCTCCGTGAGAATCGTGCCTGCAGATTTATAAATCAAACCGCAAAAGGGGGAATGCTCAAGGCATTCCCTTTTACTAATTTCCATAATTGGCAGATCTTCAGCTTTTACAGCCCTTCCTCTCTCACGAACGCATAGAACGCGTCCTCAGACTCCCGGTCGGCCGGATCCACAGTGCCCACTGGCATGGCGTAGAAGATGGTCTCCTCCACACCGTCCAGACCGAACTCACGGTTGCAGGCCTCAGGGTCAACCGCAGCTATGGCGCAGCCGCCCAGACCGATGGAAGTGGCCGCTAGGTAGAGGTTCTCCGTGATGTGTCCGCTGTCCATGAGGATCACCGGGTGAGCCCAGGGACCGTAGCGCCACTCAGCCCTGTAGAAGACGCAGCTGTAGTAGAACACCACAGAGGACTTCAGGGCCCAGTTTTGCTCCTGAAGAGACTTGGAGATGAAGCCGCCCATGTCAGGAGACTCGCCCAGGAACTCGATCTGGTGAGTCATTGGCAGATAGTGGTAAAGCCCGGGCTCCAGGCCCTCTACCCGGCGGATCGCCATGTAGCACTCGAACTCGTGGCGGGCGCCGCCGCAGGGGACGGTGCGGATGGTGGCGTAGGACTTGCCACGCACGTCCTTTACGCCCTGGGTGCACCAGAGCAGGTAAGACAGCTCCCTGAGGGTCAGAGGCTGGTCCGTGTAGACACGGTGGCTTTTGCGGTCGTTGATTATGCCCAGGAAATCCGTGCGGATCTCCAATTCACCGAAATCGTTGGGCAGGTCGATGATGTTTCCGGTCATGGGAGCCTTGGCCAGCGGGGGCTGGGGCTTCTTTAGCTCCTGGTCGGTCATGTAAGTCTCCGGGATGGACTCGTCATCTGCGAACTTGGTTATGAAGGAACGGCCCAGGTCGATGCGAGCCTTGACTGCGGGGGCGGGATCTTTTGCGCCGGTGGGGTCGGCGTTGTCCACGGCCTCACTGCCATCACCTTCCTCGTCCATGTCCAGCCCCATAAGGATCACCTTATTCTCCTTCTTGAAGCCGTAACGCTTGTAGAACTCCGGAAGGAAACCGTCGCCCTGAGTGATCATGTGGACACCGCAGATTCCCTGCTCACGCATGGCAGAGAGGCACGCCTCCAGCAGAGTCCGGGCGATTCCGCGGCCCTGATAGGCGGGATCCACCGCCAGGTCATTGATCTCGAAAGTCCTGCCGTAGTGAAAAACCATGGAGCTGCCCAGGATGAACCCGACGACCTCGCCGTCTTCAACGTACTCCAGCCCGAAGGCCTGCTCCATCTCAAGGATCTCCCTGACGTGGACCTCAGCGTCCGCCGCCTTCCAGGCGTCGTTCCAGGGCTCCCCCGAAAAAGCCGCCGCATATATCTCCCCGTACCTTTGAACGTGCTCCATGGTGCAGGGCTGAATCGTATATTCTCCCATATCTTTAACCTCACAAAAAAATCAATTAAGGTAAGCATATTATACAGAAAGAGGCGGGGCGGGGCAATGGGGGGTGGGAGTTGATTTGTGAGTCTCCGAAAAGATGGAGGCATAAAAGAATACAATAGGAGTGGGGAAATATTAGTTTTGCATTGGTCATCTACGTGAGAGCATTGACAAGATGGAATCCTGATGATATAGTACTATTAACCAAATGGTTAATTTAAACAGCAAGGTGCGGTGATCATTTTGAGAATAACGTACGCGAATAAGAGAGTTGAGAAGTATTTCACCGACTATTCCAAAATGAAGAAAAAGCTGCCGTTTGAATGGGTACGTGCGGTCAAGAAGCTTATGGATTATCTATCGGCTGCAGACAATTTTGGGATATTCTTATCTTTGGGATTGGGAAAGCCGGAGAGATTATCAGGATATAAGGATATTACATATTCACTGCATATATCCGCAAATGTACGGTTGATAATAGCGTTAAACGCAGCACAAGATACTGTGATGATTTGTGAAGAAGTGGAAGTGGAAGGAGTGAGTGATTATCATGGCGACAAAGCGAACTGGTATATCCCGTGATCTGATTATTCATCCGGGAGAAACAATAAGAGATATTCTTTTAGAAAGGAATATAACACAATCAGAACTGGCTGCATTGACTGACGTAACCCCTGCGTATGTTTGTAATGTTATAGCAGGTAAAAAAGACATCTCTGCCAAGTTTGCATTCGCATTGGAATATGCTTTGGGTGTATCCAAGTCTTTTTGGATAAATCTGCAGGCAAACTATGACGCAGAGCTGCTGGAAGCCAGCGAATTTGATACCATTACAGAAGAAGAACGAGTGGCAAGAGGGAATTTGAAGGATATCGTTAAGTATTTGAGAGAAAAAGGGAAGATGCCTCTCAGAGAAACTGTGGATGAATCGATTCTCTCACTTAGAAAAGCGCTTCAGATGAGCAACATAGCAAATCTCAAAGGGATGGCACCAGAAGGTGCTCTTAGAATGTCATCAAAAGCCAAAGTGAATCCCTATGTGATGGGCGCTTGGATCAGAATTTGTCAAATTGCCGGGGAGAAACGTAGCGTTAATACGAGATTCGATATAGAAAAGATCGATGAGCTTGTGATCAAAACTAAAGCAGTAATGTGTAATTCAGAAGAATCCATCCAAAAGTCTCTGACAGAATTATTTAGAGAGTATGGTATAGATTTTTCACTTGTACGAAACTTTCGGGGAGCACCTGTTCAGGGTTATATTTCAAAAAAGAATGACGGTACTTATCAAATGGTTTTGACGCTCAGAGGCTCCTATGCTGATATCTTCTGGTTCTCACTGTTTCATGAACTTGGACATATCGCAAACGGCGATGTTAACAGATACATTAATTACATTGACTATGACGGGGAGTCTGATATTGAGGTCAAAGCTGATGATTTCGCCAAAACAAGATTGATCGATTCGGTAGCCTATGAAGAATTCATTAGGAGCACTGATTTTAGTTTGAATGCCATTAGATCATTTGCCGAAAGTCAGCATATACGGCCATATATAGTGATAGGGCGGCTCCAACGTGAAAAGTTATTAGAATACAATCGATATAGTTCCGAAAAAATCCGATACAAGTGGGCATAGAGGCAGCACACCATGTGGCATTGGGTAAAGGCGACCCGTAAGGGTCGTCTTTTAAAGTGTTGCGGCTTATGAGCCGGTCGAGTGCGCAACGCGCACGAGCAGTGTCCGAGAAAGGAGAGTTTATGGCACAAAAGAATTACAGCCTCGCACATACAAAATGGATGTGCAAATATCACATAGTGTTCACGCCGAAATACAAATTCGGAAACCGGCACTTCTGGTCAGAAGGGTATATAGTATACTAAGATACACACATTATACCGAAACCCGCCCTTTAGAGCAAACAATTCCGGACGGGTTGCAGGAGTCCGTTTTTCGGGACATCTGATATGGTATAATATGATCAGATCAGGAGGTGATATTATGTATGGCGCAATACTTGGAGATATAATCGGCAGTCCCTACGAGTTCGACAGAGGCGAGAAGACCAAGGACTTCCCGCTTTTCTGCGAGGAGTCGGAGTTCACGGATGATACGGTGATGACGGTGGCCGTCGCGGAGGCTTTGATAGAGGCCAGGGAGGCCGGATGGCTGGACCACGACGCCATAAACGACAGGCGCAAAGAGCAGGCGGTGAAGGAAAGCCTGGTCAGGTCCATGCAAGACTGGGGACATGAATACCCGGATGCCGGCTACGGCGCCAGGTTCACCCAGTGGCTCTGGGCCGACGACCCCAAGCCCTACGGCAGCTTCGGAAACGGCTCGGCCATGAGGGTGGCTGCGGCGGGCTGGCTCATGGACAGCCTGGAGGACACCCGTCGGGTGGCCCGCTGGACTTCGGAGGTGACCCACGACCATCCCGAGGGGGTGAAGGGCGCGGAGGCCACGGCAGCCGCCATCTACATGGCTCGCACCGGCAGCGCAAAAAACCAGATCCGGGACTATATCACCCGCGAATTCGGCTACGACCTCACCAGGACCATCGACGAGATCAGGCCGGGCTACCACCACGTGGAGTCCTGCCAGGAGACGGTGCCTGAGGCCATCACGGCCTTCCTGGAGGGGGAGAGCTTCGAGGACGTGATCAGGACCGCAGTGTCCCTAGGAGGCGACTGCGACACCCTGACCTGCATCGCAGGCAGCATGGCGGAAGCCTTCTACGGCGTGGATCAGTGGCTCAAAGACGAGTGCAGGGCGCGGATACCAGAGGAGATGATCGAGGTGATCGAGGGGTTGGAGAAAGTGCTTCCGGAAGGGACGAAACTATAACATGAGTGAGAGGGCGCTTGGCTGTTAGGGGATGGCCAGGCGCCTGTTTATTTGAGTCCGGAAAATGGGACAGGAAAGGGCGTACAATGACAGTGGAGGGGCATAAATAAGATAGATATCGACAGCGCATTATGGTAAAATCAAACTGAAAGAGTAGAGGCTTTGTACAGCCTCTTGTGAAAGGAGCATCCCTTTGAAAAAAGCAATTGAAGAAATAAGAAAGTTCAACGAAGAGCGGGACTGGGATCAGTTTCATAGCCCAGAGAATTTGGCCAAGTCAATATCAATAGAGGCAGGCGAACTTTTAGAGTGCTTCCAGTGGAGCAACGAGTTCGACTTTGATCACGTCTGCGAGGAATTGGCAGATGTCATGAATTATTGTCTGGTTCTCTGTGATAAACTTGACGTTGATCCGGAGACGATCGTGCTAGATAAGTTAGAAAAGACCAAATTAAAGTATCCAGTCGAAAAATGTAAGGGACGTAGCGATAAATACGATAAGCTGGGAGAGTAATTATGGTTAGCATTGATAAGTATGCATTCAACGCAGCATCATTAGAGGAGGTCAAGGAACTGCATCATGGAGGAAATGATGTTGGTACCAATTGGCCGGTCGTTTACGTGCTTAATAACTCTAAAGAAGCATACGTTGGTGAAACTTTGAATGCATATAGGCGTCTTGAACAACACCTTCAAAACCCGGATAGGCAAAGCCTTGATGATGTACATATCGTAAGTGACAAGACATTCAATAAATCGGTGATCCTGGATCTGGAATCGTACCTTATCAGGTATATGTCTTCTGATGGAAAGTTCAGTTTGCAGAATGGCAATAGCGGCATCAGAGATCACGCCTATTACAGCAAAGAACAGTACGAGGAAAAGTTCAAAGACATTTGGGAGAAACTTAGACGCAAAGGGTTAGTCAAGAACTCCATCGATTCAATTGAAAACAGTGAACTATATAAGTATTCACCATATAAGATATTGGGTGAAGATCAGGTTGAGGCCGAGAAGGAGATACTTAGAGCCTTTGCCGAATACAAGGATTCGCCTGGTGGTGCAAGTATAGTGGTAAGAGGCGGAGCCGGCACAGGTAAGACGATTCTTGCAATATATCTCATGAAGCTTTTTGCTGATTTGGCAGTGAAGATCCCGGAAGATGAAGAGACAGAAATCGACGAATATACTGAATTAGTCAGCGCTGCAACATCGATAGAAGGGATCAAAAACATAGGAATTGTCATTCCTCAGAAGTCACTGATGATATCTTTAAGGGATGTTTTTGGCGGCGTTAGGAATCTTAAACCAGAAATGGTGATGACTCCTGCCGAGGTAGTGAAGAACTACCTCAGAACAGGGAAGAAATACGATCTTCTTATAGTTGATGAATCACATCGTCTAAAGTGCCGTAACCACGGGCATCTCAGCAATTATAGGACGTTTGACCAATGCAATGCCAATTTGGGATTAGACAAGTATACTGGCACTGAGTTGGATTGGATCATGCTTTGCAGCAACAATAGGATTTTGTTCAGGGACGAACTACAGATGGTAAGGCCTTGCGATATTCCTACTAAAGAGTTTTATGATATCCTGGAAAACCGCTATACATCCGCTGTGGTCCAGACTGGGCTTTCGACCCAATGGAGGTGTCAAGGCGGCAACTCGTACATCTCATATCTGAAGGATATTTTGAGCGGCAAGTGCACCACCCGTAAGGATGTGATCAATTATGATCTGCGCTTGTACAAGGACTGCGACCTGATGATCGAGCATATAAAGGCCAAAGAAAAAGAGATGGGTCTTTGCAGAGTCGTTGCAGGGTACGCCTGGCCATGGGACAGAAAGCGCACTCAGGATTATACCATCGTTGTACAGGGCAAAAAATACCGCTGGAATATGACCTATGAGAACTGGATAAGCACTAAGACGGCAATCAATGAGATTGGATGTATCCATACTGTCCAGGGGTACGATCTGAATTACTGCGGTGTCATAATAGGGGAAGATATAAAGTATGACCCCATGTCTCATGAAATATATGCTGATAAGGACAGTTATTATGACCAGCAAGGAAAGGCGGGGGTTGCTTTCAAGCCAAAGGAACTCCGGGATTATCTCACAAATATTTATCTGACACTTATGACCAGAGGAATCAAGGGCACATACATTTATGCATGTAATGATGAACTGAGGGAGTATTTGAAAGAACTGCTACCGGAGTATTGACGTGATCAAAGCCAGTGGAGAAATCTACTGCAAAATATAAAAGAAAAACATCTGCTTGCGCAGATGCTCAATGCACTCCTGTGCGGCCGGCATTGCCGACGATTTGAATAAATTTTTATTTGAACTCGCAGTGTAAGTCCATAGGATAAAAACTTACCATAGACAATGTATCACAGAAGGAGAGGTTTGTCAAGATGAGCAAGAATGAGAGAATTAACAACGACTACTATATCGGACTCGATATCGGTACTGACTCAGTCGGCTGGGCTGTAACGGATACAGACTATATGCTTCTTAAGTTTAAGGGAGAGCCCATGTGGGGTGCACATTTATTTGAAGCTGGAAAGCAAGCGGCAGAGAGGCGCTCGTTTAGAACTGCCAGAAGAAGATTAGACAGACGTCAGCAAAGAGTGAAACTGGTCCAGGAACTATTTGCATCTGAAATCGCAAAGGTTGATCCCTCGTTCTACAATAGGATCAAGGCTAGTGCTTTAGTCAAGGGAGACAAAGGAACGGTTGATCCTTCACTGGTTGACGAAACCAACTGCATTTTTTCTGACGAGGATTTTGGCGACAAAGAATTTCATAAAAAGTATCCCACGATCCATCATCTGATCGTGGATCTAATGGATCTGGATAATACCGGAGAGGCCAAAGATATCAGGCTTTACTATTTGGCTTGTGCATGGCTAGTTGCTCATAGAGGACATTTCTTGAGTGAAATAGACGGTAATAATATTGAAGCTCTTACAGATATCGGACCTCTCTACGATGACTTTAAGAGTTGGTTTGTCGATAGAGGGCTTGATCAACCGTGGAGTTGCGCAACAGATGCATTTGCTGACATTCTGAACAAGAAAATAAGAATCTCAGACAAAGAGAAACAGTTTGCGGAAATGATCTTCGGGGGTAAGGCTCCAAAGGACGATCCTGAAGCATTCCCAATAGCTATTTCGTCCCTTTTGAAGCTTTTTGCAGGAGGAGAAACTCAAGTCAAGAAAGTATTCATTGCAGACGATGAGCTGTCGGAAAGCACGGAGAAGATCTCTTTAAGAATGGATGAAGAGAGCCTCGAGGCTGTATTGGCAACACTTGGGGACTACGCAGAACTGATAGTTATCATGAAGAGGATCTACGACAGTGCTGTACTTAAGGAACTACAGAATGGAAGGACCTATATTTCTGAAGCCAAGGTCGACATATATAAGAAGCATAAACAAGATCTTGTTGACTTGAAGCATGTTATAAAGACATATGTGAATGCCAAATATGATGACCTATTTAGAGAAGGAACTGACAATAGCTATTCAGCATATGTTGGGAACTTTAAGTCTGTATCAGGCAACAAGAAACTGCCTAAATCTGCAAGTAAAGAGGACTTCTATAAGAATATAAAGGGAATACTTAACGACATAGATCTTGATAAACTCACCCCAAATGACAAAGAGTGCGTACAGCGTATGCTTTCAGACATTGAATTGGGGTTATTTATGCCTAAACAAGTAACCGGGGATAATAGAGTTATCCCCAGACAGTTATATTACGCTGAATTGAAGAGGTTGCTAGGCAAAGCCTCATCTCAGTATGCTTTCTTGACCAATAAGGATGAGGATGGACTTACTGTTGAGGACAAACTTCTATCAATATTTAACTTCAGAGTTCCATATTTTGTTGGACCGCTTAATTCACACAGTGATTACGCATGGCTTGAAAGGAAGGCAGAAGGAAAGATCCTCCCATGGAACATCCAGGAGAAGGTCGACTTTGAGAAAAGTGAGCAAGCATTCATAGATAGGATGACCAACACGTGTTCATATTTGCCCGGAAAGGACGTTTTACCGAGATGGTCACTTCTCTACACCAGGTATACGGTTCTGAACGAGATAAATAACATCACCATCGATGGAAAGAAGATCTCGGTAGAACTTAAACAGGCCATCTACAATGATTTGTTTAGAAAAAATAAAAAAGTCACCATGAAAGCACTTAAGAATTATCTAAAGTGCAATGTGAGTGGTTTTTCTGTGAATGACAGCATAGTTGGCGGAATTGATATAAACATAAATGCTTCGCTGAAGTCATGGGTCGACTTCCAGAGACTGCTGGAATCAAAGAAACTGACACAGGAAGATGTAGAGCGGATCATTGCCATGTCCACATACACAGAGGACTCCAATAGATTCAGGAAGTGGTTAAGTAATGAATTTAAGTCTCTCGACAATGGAGAAGGTGATCTCAAATATGTTTCAAAGCTCAAATACAGTGAGTTTGGACGATTATCTGCAGAACTGCTTAACGGAATTGAGGGCGTAAGCAAGCAGACCGGTGAGATTGGTACTGTAATGTATTTCTTGTGGAATACGAACGACAATCTGATGCAGATCATCAAAGATGAAGACAGGTATACGTTCGCAGAGATCATTAAAAAAGAAAGGGATGAAGCGTTCTCAGTCCAGAAATCGCTGAACGAAAAATTAGAGGAAATGGGGATCTCCAACGCTGTTAAGAGACCCATATACCGCACATTGGACGTGGTATCTGATATCGTAAAAGCAGAAAAACATCCGCCAAAGAAAATATTCATCGAGATGGCGCGTGGAGCCACAGAAGAACAGAAAAACAAGAGAACTGTCTCAAGGACGAACCAGCTGAAGGATCTGTACAAGGCGGTAAAGACAGATGATGCGAAAGCACTGTCTGCTGAATTGGATAAATTAGGTATTGAGAGCGACAAGAAACTACAAAGCCAGAAACTGTATTTGTATTATCTTCAAATGGGTAAATGCATGTACTGCGGAGAGCCAATAGATCTAAGCAGTATCAACAATACTCAATACTGTGATATAGATCACATATGGCCCAGAGCATACGTTAAAGATGATAGTCTTACGAACAATAAGGTTCTAGTTCATTCTACCGAGAACGGTAAAAAAGGTGATACATATCCGCTGCCAGCAGAGTGGCGTATCAAGATGGACGGTTATTGGAGATCGCTGAACAGCAAGGGCTTGATTAATGATGAGAAATTGAAGAGATTGACCAGGTCGAATGGATTCAGTAATGACGAGAAGATGGGCTTTATCAATCGACAGCTCGTTGAGACGAGGCAGTCGACTAAGGCAATAGCAGAACTGCTTGGAAGCAAGTTTGGAGATTCAACTGAGATCGTATTTGTCAAAGCTGCTTTAGCTTCTGAGTTTAGACATGATTTTGGAGATATCAAAGATAAAGCACTGAATTTACACTTGGATAACGTGGCAAAGAAGGATTTGGAACTCGTAAAGTGTAGATCAATCAATGATACGCACCATGCAAAAGACGCTTATCTGAATATCGTTGCAGGCAATGTGTATAATACTAAATTTACGAAGCGTTTCTTTGATGTCTCAAGCGACAGGTACTCACTTAATGATAGGATAATATTTGGGACACCGACAAAAGATGGAAAGACCTGGGCACCAGAAAAGCATGTCCCCATCGTTGAAAAAATGATGTCGAATGATCACATCCATTTGACGAAGTACCAGACATGCCAAAAGGGTGGCTTCTTTGACATGCAACCTGTTAAAGCATCTGATGGATTGATGCCATTAAAGAAGGGAGAGAATACGGCTGTTTATGGAGGATATAACAAGCCAACAGCCACGTTCTTTACCCTCGTCAGCCATCAGCTCAAGAACAAGAGGGAATTAACCTTTATCCCAGTGGATCTGCTTGTGGCCGATAGATTCAAAACAGACAAAGAATTTGCCTTAGAATACGTTCAGAATGTGCTTGGCAGTAAATCTTCGAATATACAGTTCCCACTAGGAGACAGGGTGCTGAAGGTTAATACCGTTCTCTCATTGGATGGATTTAGAGTATGCTTGGCAGGTAAGAATTCTGGTGGAGCTAGAATACTAACAAGGTCGCTAATGACATGTCAGTATTCAAAAGAGGCCGCAAGATATGTAAAGTGTATAGATAGGGTCATAGAAAAGAAAAAGGAGAATAAAAACTATATAATAGATGTTGTATTTGATGGTATAGATAGGCAAAAAAACGTTATGTTGCTGAGTGAACTTGCGAACAAAATCAACGGACTATATTGTAAGATGCCAGGAGCAAGAATAGTTTTTCAACAGGAGAATATGGATTTGTTTAATTCGTTTACAACGGAGGAACAATTATCAATTCTTTACCAGATGATTTCATACCTCAAAACCAATAGAACAGGGACATGTGATGTCTCATTATTAAAGGATAAAGCAAAAGCAATTGGAGATTTACGGTTAAGTGCTAATCTAAGCAATTGGAATTATACTGACGTGCGGATTGTTGATCAATCTGCAAGCGGTTTATTTGAAAGTAAATCTATAAATCTTAAAGAACTGTTATGAGCTGGCGCACTGTCATAATATCACAGAGATGCAAATTAGACCTAAACATGGGATATATGGTCGTACGTGGAGAGGATACTAGGCGGGTCTTTCTTGACGAAATTGCCATATTGGTGCTGGAGAGCCCTGCTATATCTATAACAGGTGCTCTCCTGTCCGCGTTGTCAAAGAATAAGACTAGAATCATCTTCTGTGATGAAAAAAGAAGTCCCTATGGAGAATTAGAACTGTACTATGGTAGCCATGATAGCTCCAGAAAGCTACGGATACAAATGGGATGGACTGCTGAACAAAAGGGGCTGATATGGACCGGAATTGTTGCTGAAAAAATCAGAAACCAGGCAAAGCATCTAAATGATTTAGGGCATATCAAAGAGTGCACTATGTTGATGGGTTATTTAGATGAACTTGAATTCTGCGACAGTACTAATCGTGAAGGACATGCGGCTAAAGTTTATTTTAATGCCATATTTGGGATGGACTTTTCTCGTGGGCAAGATTCACCGATTAATGCTGCTCTAAACTATGGATATGGGCTTATACTGTCAGCAGTTAATAGGGAAGTTGCGATAAATGGCTATTGCTCCCAAATTGGCTTGTTCCATGACAATGTGTTTAATCCATATAATCTTTCTAGCGATTTGATGGAGCCGTTCAGAGTCATTGTGGATCGGATGGTAGTTGGAATGAACATTGTTGAGTTTGGGACAGAGCAAAAAAGAGAATTGGCAAGCATGCTAAATGATCTCATTTTGATAGACATGTCAAGGCAAACCCTTCTAAATGCCATAAAGATATATGTGAAAAGTGTATTTGATGCTGTAAATGATGAGGACCCTTCAATTATTAAATTTGCGGAGATATGAGTTACAGATTTATGAGGGTATTAGTTTTCTTTGATCTACCAACAGATACTGCGAATGACAAAAGGGAGTATCGCAAATTCAGAAAGATGCTAATCAAGACAGGCTTTGTCATGATGCAGGAGTCTGTATATTCGAAAATAGTTCTAAACTCTACTGCAAAGGATATGGTTTTAGATATAGTTCGCAAGAATAAGCCGCCTGAGGGGTTGGTACAAGCATTAACTATAACAGAGAAACAATTTGCTGGTATTGATTTCATCGTGGGAACAAGACATGGTGATGTGTTGGACACGGATGAAAGGATGGTAGTGCTTTGAAATTATTACACAGCTTCTTAAGTGAACCCCTGGTCATAAAAGAAGGAGATGCAATTGAATTCGTAATTGAAAATCAAAAGCTCTTTAGGGAGACTGTAGAGGATTTTAAACATCAACTGGAAGGGGAAAATGGCAGTTTAATATTATCAATTAATGATAAACCTGTTACGCTTAGAAAGCATGTAGAATTGTTTGATGATATATGCCCCTTTGATATCAATAGCAAAGCATTGCTTAACAGAATCTATTCGAACATGGAATCAACTGCCATAAGTGAGCAGTTCTATGTCAAAGGACAGGAATTACTGGCACAAATAGAACAGTATCTAGATGGTTTAGGGGAGGAGCAGGGTGTGTTCCTTGATTACACTAAACTCTCATTTGATTCGATAGTCCGTGCTATTGGGACAAGGATATCTGTGGATTATGAAACCCCATTGGAAGCAATAATAGATTACATGGAGTTGATCAATCGCTATGATGGGGAAAAGCTATATTGTTTTATAAATTTCCGTAGTTATTTCAATGATGATGAAATGTTAGCGTTTATACAGACTTTATCTATGAAGGGACTAAGGACCTTATTTCTAGAAAGCCTGGAAAGAAAGTACATCATGGAAACCAAAAGAGTTATAATTGACGCTGATCTGTGCGTAATATAAAGTGATAAAGGTTAGCAAATCCTATGAGATGCCATGTATCGCAGTACATTTTTCAAATTTGAGGTTTGAGAGTAGTGTAATTTCATAGGATGATCAAACATACCGTTATAATGCCGCCGTTGTAGGTAAGTTTGAGAGTAGTGTAATTTCATAGGATGATCAAACTATTGTATGGCACTTTTATCATAGGACTTCAGTTTGAGAGTAGTGTAATTTCATAGGATGATCAAACTGGTCAAAGCCTTTAAATGTAATTGACATTGTTTGAGAGTAGTGTAATTTCATAGGATGATCAAACCTGAACAATATTGGGACACTGCTTGGTCATGTTTGAGAGTAGTGTAATTTCATAGGATGATCAAACAGTCATACATATACACATTGGATGTTATCGGTTTGAGAGTAGTGTAATTTCATAGGATGATCAAACTCCGTCCCAGATGGTATCATCATAGTTAGTGTTTGAGAGTAGTGTAATTTCATAGGATGATCAAACGCAACTATGTAGTAAGAAGGACATCGAAATGTTTGAGAGTAGTGTAATTTCATAGGATGATCAAACCGAGTCTGTAGTGGCATTGCATCTTGCCTGGTTTGAGAGTAGTGTAATTTCATAGGATGATCAAACTCGTGGACATATTAAACGACCCAGAGCTGAGTTTGAGAGTAGTGTAATTTCATAGGATGATCAAACAACCTTATCGGCATAGGTGAAGCCGGACCTGTTTGAGAGTAGTGTAATTTCATAGGATGATCAAACTTATGGTTTCATCATTACGAGCATATGTAGGTTTGAGAGTAGTGTAATTTCATAGGATGATCAAACTGTATTTCTTTCTAATCCGATGCTTTCGCCGTTTGAGAGTAGTGTAATTTCATAGGATGATCAAACTCAAACCATGGAGAAGTTCTATGCCGAGACGTTTGAGAGTAGTGTAATTTCATAGGATGATCAAACCCGTCAACATTCAAGAGGCTATCAGGCTATGTTTGAGAGTAGTGTAATTTCATAGGATGATCAAACCGTAATAGTGTTGTCAAAAGAGACAGCATTGTTTGAGAGTAGTGTAATTTCATAGGATGATCAAACAGAACCTGTACCCGATCATGCAGGAGTTGGGTTTGAGAGTAGTGTAATTTCATAGGATGATCAAACGGACTGCCCAAGCACCTGCTCGTCACATCAGTTTGAGAGTAGTGTAATTTCATAGGATGATCAAACTGATATGGGAGTATATATCAAGAATCTGGAGTTTGAGAGTAGTGTAATTTCATAGGATGCTCAAACGGTGTGCATATGGGCATGCAAAATCCCACAGTTTGAGAGTAGTGTAATTTCATAGGATGATCAAACTCATATTCTTTCATAGTTGATGAATTGAAGTTTGAGAGTAGTGTAATTTCATAGGATGATCAAACACCCACCCATGGATCATATAATAAGAGAGGGGTTTGAGAGTAGTGTAATTTCATAGGATGATCAAACAGCTTCTCGCTTACGCCAGCCTTCTCAAGAGTTTGAGAGTAGTGTAATTTCATAGGATGATCAAACATCTGCTATCAATTTTAGCAAGGTCCTCCAGTTTGAGAGTAGTGTAATTTCATAGGATGATCAAACGGTGTTCATCTCGGAATGCAGAATCCCACAGTTTGAGGGTAGTGTAATTTCATAGGATGATCAAACATAATGAGTGTAAACAACATGAGCTTTGAAGTTTGAGAGTAGTGTAATTTCATAGGATGATCAAACTTCTTCGCGTAGGCATTCCGGCACTCTTGCGTTTGAGAGTAGTGTAATTTCATAGGATGATCAAACCGCACAGGCTCAGGAAGAACCTAAACAGGAGTTTGAGAGTGGTGTAATTTCATAGGATGATCAAACAAAAGTAGAGGAACAAAGATAAGGAAGAAATGTTTGAGAGTAGTGTAATTTCATAGGATGATCAAACCCAGAAAAGAGCGCAGCACACCACGATGGGGTTTGAGAGTAGTGTAATTTCATAGGATGATCAAACGCAGACCGAGCCAACTACCGAATGGTATATGTTTGAGAGTAGTGTAATTTCATAGGATGATCAAACCATTGGTTATGATGAAAAAACAGGAAAGCGGTTTGAGAGTAGTGTAATTTCATAGGATGATCAAACTGGACGGAGTAGCGAGCTTGCCAGCCTTTGGTTTGAGAGTAGTGTAATTTCATAGGATGATCAAACGGCAAGTGCCACAGGGAATATAATCATAATGTTTGAGAGTAGTGTAATTTCATAGGATGATCAAACCTGGGGCTGGTCGGCATCGCAGAGAGGATGGTTTGAGAGTAGTGTAATTTCATAGTATGATCAAACCTGCATCCCAAAGTGAACACCCCATGTATAGTTTGAGAGTAGTGTAATTTCATAGGATGATCAAACTTTCGGCTTTTCTCTTGTGTCTACTAAAATGTTTGAGAGTAGTGTAATTTCATAGGATGATCAAACGAACAGGAACTTCACCAATATTAGCAAACTGTTTGAGAGTAGTGTAATTTCATAGGATGATCAAACTGCGCCAGACCGCCGAAACACGCTGAAAAAGTTTGAGAGTAATCTATATCAAATTTTCACATATGTAAAAAACAAAACGGCAAAAGAAGGGTTAAACCCAAATAATGTATCTGGAATGCTTTTGTATGCAAGAACTGACGAGCCAATTCAGCCAGACAATAGGTACAAACTGGGCGGAAATACAATTTGGGTGAGAACGTTAGATCTGAACCAAGACTTTGGCAGTATAGCGAAGGAATTAGATACGATAGTCAGTGGCGAGCTAGAGTAATAGGAGTTTTAGGACATGAACAAAAAGAACCTCGATAAGATAATTGAACAATACGTCGCTAATTTTGATCTTCTAAATCGTCCCGAAGCTGAAGGGGGACATGACGAGGGCTATAAATGGCGAGTCATCAGTTCATTTAAACGTCACTGGGACATAGAAGCAAAGGATTTTGCTTCCATGCTGCAAAAGTCTATGGCGGGATTGGCCAAGACGAATCTGGTGAACAATGCTAGCGTCCAACCGGTAACAGGGCTTATCAATCTTGCAAAAGTGGAAGGTGAGGGAGAGTTCCTTCGCGAAGAATTCAGAAAACTTTTCCAGGATGATAATGGAGACTTAGAGGATAGAGGTGAGCGAGTCAGTTCTTTTATGGAAACTGTTAATAAAAGAATTGATGAAAAGCAGAATGGCTCTTGGAAAGCTCATCAGCCAAGAAATGCAGTTATTTTCTACCTGAATCTTTGGAGACCGGAAGACAACTATCTTTTCAAAGCCACCCAAGCCAGAGAGTGGGCTGATTGTGTTGAATTTGCCGATGACTTTGGTGCCGGTGATATTTTCTCACTCGAGAAGTACTATAAAATGTGCGATGAATTAAGGAATGCGTTAGATGATTATCCAGAGGTACTGAGGCTAAATAAAGAACGAGTAGACAGGGAAGCCGTTGGATTTGATGATAATAATCATCTTCTGACATTTGACATAATTTACTGCTCTCACGATATGTCATTCTACAGAGAGTGTCCCACATTAGGAGTATCAACAAAAGAAAGGATCAGAATAGCCAGGAGAAGAGAGCAGGAAGAAGCAATTGACAAGGAGATCCAGCAAAAAACTGAGGAAATAGAGAATCTCCAAAAGCAGATTAAACCCACACCAAATCTTATCGGAAAAACAGTCCACCACAAACTAAGAGGGGAAGGTATTATCACTGATCACCAGGATAAACACCTAACTGTAAAGTTCGAATCCAAGGAAATCAAGTTCAAAGAAGACGCGGTAATAAATGGATTCCTTACGGTGGAAAACTGGAATGATCCGGTTATGTTGAATAACGACAGGCTTGGCAAAGAAATAAGAGAACTCGAAAAGGCAATTGATTCATTGATAAGAGATAAAGATAAGCTGGTATAATATGCTTTACACACCCTTAACCAAACAAGCCCTCAAGCTATCTTTTGAGGCACATAAAGATCAGATGGACAAGAGCGGTATGCCTTATGTGTACCATCCTTTTCACCTGGCCGAACAGATGAATACGGAGGACACTGTTGTGGTTGCGCTCCTGCATGACGTGGTGGAGGACACCGACTACACGCTGGATGACCTTAGGGACATGGGATTCCCGGAACGGATCGTCGAGGCTTTGTCGTACATGACTCACGACGATGCGGTCCCTTATCTGGATTATGTGGCTCGCATCAAAGAGAATCCAATTGCTTCTGCGGTCAAGTTGGCGGATCTCAGGCACAACAGCGATATCACCAGGCTCGACGTGGTCGACGAAAAGGCTCTGGAACGTGTGCGCAAGTATGAAAAGGCAATCAAGATTCTCGAAGGATAGCTATCATCAAATCAGCCCACAAGGAGCTCCAATGAACAGAACTATATCAAGATTTTTTGCACTATCCCTCATATTGCTCCTCCTCTCCCTCACCGCCTGCCGGGGACCGCACATCGTCAAGGACCCCGCATTGGATGTGTCCAATGCTGCTGAAACGCAGTTCGATGATGAGATGACGCATGTGATCATAGGCGGCGTCAAGTTCGAGAATGAGGAGTTGTACACCCTTGCCGGCGACACGGAGAGGGAAGTATTCGACTATGCGGGAGAAGTGGTGAGCTATTTCATAAACGACGATCATTATGTGTTTTACTGCACCGCGGAGGGACTGGAGCCTGACCAGTGGCTCATCAAGGTGCCCGACAACGGTAAGAACGTCCTTTTGTATGAAGAGGCCTTTTTCATCCATGCTGAGGGTGTGGATGAGGTGCCGGAGTGGCTGGAGCTGCATCCGCTTGAGTGAACATAACCCGTGGCAAGAAGGCAGGCAGCCCGATAAACAGATTTAGCTCATCTGAAATGCCCCTTCATATATTGATCTAACCTCAACATTTTCGATAGTCAGGAGGACTGATTCATGACGACCCCCAAATACATCATTTCCCCCTTTACCAGGGGCTACGTACAGGTATATACCGGTGACGGCAAGGGCAAGACCACTGCTGCGCTGGGCCTTGCCATGCGCGCCTGTGGCGCGGGCCTGAAGGTGTACATCGGCCAGTTCATCAAGGAGATGGTTTACGGCGAGGTGAACATTCTCAGAGAACGTTTCCCGGAGGTGACAGTGGAGCTTTTTGGGACTGAAGAGGGCTGCATCGTCGGGCGTGCGCCCAATGACAGCGACTTGGCCGCGGCCCGTAAGGGCCTCCAGCGGGCAAGGGAGATCCTTGCAGGAGGGAAGTATGACATGGTGATACTGGACGAGATCACTATCCCCGTGGCAATGGGTCTTCTCCGGGAGGAAGACCTGCTGGAGCTCATCGACATTAAGCCTGAGAACGTGGAACTTATCATGACCGGACGCAGCGCCCCGAAGGCGGTAATCGACCGGGCCGACCTGGTCAGCGAAGTGAAGGAAGTGAAGCACTACTACAACGAGGGTGTGCTTTCCAGAAAGGGAATAGAGTGCTGAAGGCCTGGAAATACCGGCCAAACAGATCGAGCTAAGAATTAATTGTTAAGGAGCGTAACCATGTATTGCCCAAACTGTGGAGAGAAAATCGAAGACGGCAGCAGGTACTGTGAGTTTTGCGGAACCAAGCTGTACAATGCGTCCGGTGCCCAACATTCTGAAGTTCGTCACGATCCTGATGCGCCCCAGACTTACGCAGCGCAGCCCAAGAAGAAGAGGGGCTGCCTGATAGGTTGTCTGATCTCAGCATTGATCGTTGGTCTGGTCATAGCGGTCATCGGATTCATCGTGTTCCGGTCTGTATGGAATATGGATGTGTTCAACACCACGGATCTATCAGAAGATGAGTACAAGGCCGTCTGCCAGGAGTACTCTTATGAAGAGATCATGAGTGAGCAGGAAGCCCTTAGAGGCGCAAAGGTGGTCATCGAGGGTGAGATAGAATATGTGGTCCAGGAGAACCTATTGGGCAGATCTTTTGCGGGTTATCTGGTTGACATTACCGATGATGTTGACAACGATCTGGTCATGGTGGCCTACGTTTCGAAGAAAGGTGAAGAAGGCTTCTCAAAGGGAGACCGGATCATGGTTTGGGGTGAGCTCAATGACCCCGGAACGGTTGAGATAGACGGAGGGACTGAGTTGGCGACTCCCACCATTATGGCGCCCTTCATTGAATTGATGGAATGATCCTGCGGTATAATGAGTTCAACGAAGGCATTACAGCAACTGATAGGTATCTGATTGCATTCTTGGAAAATCTTATCCTCGGCGCAAAAAATGAGTTGAGGAACAGGTATATGCATGTAGATTATGCAGAACCCCAAAGTGCAACAGAAGATAATTCAAAGTGCAAAAACTGCACTTTGGATGAAGCGGCAATACCTAATACGACGCGAGAACGGCAAGCGTAATGGCAGATGGGTGATACTTTAGTTTATCGTTAAAGCTTTTTCTCTAAAGCCTTCATCAAAAAATCTTGACGCGGAAACCCCCACCTCTTAAGGTGGCGGGATGAGCGTCCCTATCGGCCCGCATCTCTTCTCCCTTCTTCTCTTTCTTAGATTGTTCTATATTTGTTTTTGTGCGAACATACGTTCCTTTTTCTGCAGTTCTGTGGTATAATCAATATATGGAACAGACTCTTACCGCAAAACTGAAAATACTGCCAAGTCCTTCTGAGACTGAACTTCTTATGGATACCATGCGTACCTATTCCGAGGCCTGTAATTATGTGTCGGACTATGTCTTCAGAACACATGAACTTGATTT
>ONAY01000045.1 GCA_900315895.1 uncultured Eubacteriales bacterium | reverse complement strand
CCGGGTGGGTACAGACAAGGGCTTGGTGTCCGGGAAAATGCTCTTTGCAGTAGGCCAGCGCCAACGCCTGCGCCCGGTATCTGGTGGCGGAGGAAGCGGGGGAGATCATCGGTTTCGCCGGGGCGTGGATCGTGCTGGACGAGGCGCACATCACCAACATCGCCGTGCTGAAAGATCATCGGGGCCGGGGCATTGGCAAGGCGCTGACGCAGGCCCTGCTGCAATACGCCGCCAACCTGGGCGTGGTGTACGCCACCCTGGAGGTGCGCAGAAGCAACGAAATTGCCCAGAAACTGTACAAGTCCCTGGGCTTTGAGTATGTGGGCCTGAGAAAAAAGTATTACGAAAACAACGGCGAGGACGCCTTCCAGACCGTTAAACATCTGCACTTCCACATCTTAGGGAAGCGCAAGATGACCTGGCCACCGGGCTGATGAATAATTACAGAAAAGAAAAAACCCGGTAAGGTCTTCCTTACCGGGTAATTTTTTCAGTTCAGAAATTCCTGGACCAGAGTTCTGACTTCGTTTCCTTCGGCCAGTCCCTTGACCTTGGCCATGACGGGGCCCATAAGCTTGCCCATCATCTTGGGGCCTTCGCCCTTTGAGATGCCCAGAGCCTCAGCGGTCTCCGCAACTACTGCGCGAAGCTCATCGGCTGTCATCTGCTTGGGAAGGTATCTTTCCAGGATAGCTATCTCTGCGTTGTAAGAATCGAGTAAGTCTGTTCTGCCGGCTTTTTCAAAATCAGCAAGTGCATCCTTGCGCATCTTGACCTGCTTGGAGAGTATGGCGATTATGCCTTGATCATCCAGTTCCTCGCCTCTGTGGTCTATCTCATACTGTTTGATAGCCGCTCTGGCGAAGCTGATTGTATTTTTTGCGACTTCATCGTGTGCCTTCATGGAAGCCTTGAAATCTTCCATAAGCTGTTCTTTGATAGTCATTTAGATCACCTTCTTGTTTGGAATTAGAACTTTCTGGCTTTCTTTCTTGCTGCCTCTGATTTCTTCTTCTTCCTTACGCTGGGCTTCTCATAGTGTTCTCTCTTTCTGAGTTCGCTCATGACGCCGTCTCTTGCGCATGATCTCTTGAATCTCTTAAGAGCAGATTCTAAGCTTTCGCCCTCTTTAACGATTACTGTTGCCATTCCTTCTCACCTCCTTGCCGTTTAATGATTAGCCTGAGAACGGACTTTTATACAACGCAAGTTATTATACTATCTTTCAACCCGTGTTTCAAGCCCTAAATTTAAGGCTGTTATTGTAATTTGAACTCTCATAGGTTAAAATATATGTGGTGGAGGTGGGTCTGGAGTTAGAAGCCACCAAATCATTTAAAACAAGAGGAAAAAACATGAAAGACTTCAAGTATTACACACCAACATTCGTTCGTTTTGGAAAGGGCACTGAAAATGAGACGGGAGAGCTTCTCAAAAGATTCGGAGCCCACAGTGTCCTGGTCCTCTATGGATCTGAAAGAGTCGTTGAAAACGGTCTTCTGGGAGACATCCTGGATCAGATGGATGAGTTAGGGATAACCCATATCCAGTTAGGCGGAGTAGTGCCCAATCCCAGACTTTCCAAGGTAAGGGAAGGCATAGCATTAGGCAAGGAAAATAACGTTGACTTCGTCCTGGCAGTGGGCGGAGGATCCGTCATCGATACAGCAAAGGCTGTGGGATACGGTCTTCCCGATGAGGGCGATGTCTGGGACTTCTACAAGAAGATCAGAAAGCCGGTGACGGCGGTCCCCGTAGGGTGCGTGCTTACGCTTTCCGCCACAGGATCAGTGATGTCTGACTCATCGGTCATTTCCAACGAGGAGACAGGGGAGAAGCTTGGAGTCAACAGCGACCTGTGCCGCCCTTGTTTTGCGGTAATGGATCCGCAGCTCACCATGTCAGTTGGCCGCTATCAGACTGCAGCAGGTTCCACAGATATCATAATGCATACACTTGAGAGATTCTTCAACAAGGAAGGAAATCTGGATCTTACAGACATGATCGCGGGAAGCGTGATCCGTACAGTTATGGCCAACACACCTAAGGCCCTGGAGGATCCTGAGAACTATGAGGCAAGAGCTGAGATCATGTGGGCTGAGGCGCTGTCTCACAACGGACTTACCGGATGCGGCGGAGATGGCGGAGACTGGGCATGCCACAAGATGGAACACGAGCTCAGCGCCATGTATGACGTGGCTCACGGCGCAGGCCTGGCCGCTATCTGGGGGACATGGGCGAGGTACGTCTATAAGGATCTCCCTGACAGATTCTATAAGTTCGCTGTAGATATAATGGATGTTGAGCCTGAAGAGGATAAAGAAAAGGTGATCCTGAAGGGCATCGAAAAAATGGAAGGATTCTTCAGTTCCATTGGAATGCCTTTGAGCATCAGACAGCTGGGTCCTGACCCGGATGAAGAGGCTCTGAACGCCCTGGCCGACAACTGCGAGAGAAGCGTTGGAGGAGCGGTGGGATCAGCCAGAAGGCTCAACAGGGAAGATATGTACAACATATATAAGCTGGCTCTGTAGAAAAGGAGAAAGAGAATGGTCATATTTTTTGCGGATGAAGGAGAACTTACGGAAGGTCTCAGAGAGAACATGACCCGGGCCGCAGTGCTTGCGGTGGAAGGTGAGGGGCTGGAATCGCCTGCCTGTCAGCTTTCGGTAAGTTTCGTATCAAAGGACGAGATCAAGGATCTTAACAGGGACTACCGTAATGTGGACAGCGTCACAGACGTGCTCAGCTTTCCCCAGTTCGAGAGGGACGAGATAGAGTACTATGCGCAAGAGACAGAGTCTGCCCCTGAGGAATTCATGCTGGGCGACGTGGTGATCTGCAGAGAGAAGGCAGAGGAGCAGGCAGTGGAATACGGGCACAGCTTCGAAAGGGAGCTGGTGTATCTTTTCACCCATTCGGTCCTGCACCTTCTCGGATATGACCACGAAGATGAAGAAGACAAAGCAAACATGAGGAAGAGGGAAGAGGAGATAATGGAAAGCCTCGGCATCCCCAGAAAGTAGAGGAAAAGATGACAGATAAGGAATTATACAGAATAGCAAAAGAAATGACCAAGATGAGCTATGCTCCCTTCAGCCACTTCTGCGTGGGAGCAGCCCTTGAGTGCAAGGACGGCACCATCTTCACGGGATGCAACGTGGAGAATTCGTCCCTTGGAGCCACTATGTGCGCTGAGAGAACTGCCATGTGTAAGGCGATCTCAGAGGGGCACAGAGACTTCGCCAAGGTGATGATCACTTCATCCGGCGGAGAAGCCTGGCCCTGCGGTATCTGCAGACAGTTCATGAAGGAGTTTTGCGACGATGACTTCATCATCATGACAGCTGCGGACGAGGACCACATCAGAAGATATACCATGGATGAGATTTTGCCTGAAGGATTCAGGCTCAGAGGAGAGGCCTTTGGAGAGACATTTTAACGTACCGGAAGGAATAGACGTAAAGGAACTGTTCGGCAATCTGGACCGGAATCTGAGGATCCTTAAGGAGTCCACGGGAGTGGACGTGGTCCAGAGAGGAAGCGAACTGGTCCTTCTCAAGGACCGTTTGGAATCGGACCCTGACCGCGATGTGGAAGCCGATCTTGATGTGGCCGAAAGGGTCATGAATGAGTATGTGGAGCAGCTCCTCCAGGGAGCTCCCATAGATTCCCAGAAGGCCTCATACATAGTGGCCCTGGCCAAGGACGGCCTTTCATACAGGGAGTCAAAGGTAGGAAATGACGTGATCTGCTTCACCCATTCAGGCAAGCCTTTGAAGCCAAAGACTCTTGGCCAGAAGGAGTACGCCAAGGCCATGCGTGAAAAGGAAGTGGTCTTCGGCATTGGCCCTGCGGGAACGGGCAAGACATATCTTGCGGTAGCCATGGCCTGCAGCGCCCTTAAGCAAAAAATGGTAGAGAAGATAGTCTTAACAAGACCTGCCGTGGAAGCAGGCGAGAGGCTGGGATTCCTGCCGGGAGACCTGCAGGAGAAGGTAGATCCATATCTCAGACCTCTGTATGACGCTCTCTACGATGTGCTTGGAAGGGACCAGGCACTGAGGCTCAAGGAAAGAGAGACCATAGAGATCGTGCCCCTTGCGTACATGAGAGGAAGGACACTGGATAATGCATTCATCATACTGGACGAGGCGCAGAACACCACAAAGGAACAGATGAAGATGTTCCTGACAAGAATGGGCTTCGGTTCCCGCATGGTCATCACAGGAGACAAGACCCAGATAGACCTTCCCAGAGGGAAGCGTTCCGGTCTTCTGGAGGCAGAAAAAGTGCTGAGGTCAGTGGGAGACATATCCTTCTGTTACCTGAAGGATACCGATGTGGTGCGCCACGAGCTGGTGAGAAAGATCGTAAACGCCTACGATACGTATTACAAAAAACATCCTGAAGAGGAGGAAGAGAGTTGAAGTCAGGATTCATCGGAATAATCGGAAGACCCAATGTGGGAAAGTCCACCCTTTTGAATTCCATCCTGGGTGAGAAGATCGCTATCACTACGGATAAGCCTCAGACCACCAGGAACGTCATCAGGGGGATATATACCAGGATAGATGAGAGAGCCGAAAGAACAGGCACAGATGACGTGCTGGATGCGTTTTTCGGTCACTCACAGGGTCAGGGAGCGCCTACTAAAGGTGTCCAGATGGTCTTCATCGATACACCAGGTATCCATAAGCCCAGGACTAAACTTGGAAACTTCATGACGGATTCCGCTCTGGGGACCATGAAGGAAGTTGATGTGATACTGTTTCTGGTAGATTCCATCCAGGAAAGTGGCGGTGGAGACAGATTCATCCTTGAGAGGCTTGAATCCGTGAATACGCCCAAGTTCCTTCTCATAAACAAGACGGACACCATGGATCCGGCCTTCTTCAAAAAAATATACGATCATTATGACCAAATGGGCATATTCCAGGAGATCTTAGGTATCAGTGCTCTCAAGGGAGCAGGGGTCGATGACCTTCTGTCAAAGCTTGAGGCGCTCCTTCCTGAGGGACCTATGTATTTTCCTGAAGGCATGGTCACCGACGATCCGGAAAGGTTCGTGGTAAGCGAGATCATAAGAGAGAAGCTTCTCATGTATCTCAACGACGAGATCCCCCACGGGACCGCTGTGGAGATCGAATCTTTTGAGAACGGCACAGACCGTAACGGTGAGGAGATCGCAAGGATCAGTGCTGTGATCTACTGTGAGAGAAAGTCCCACAAGTCAATTATTATCGGCCACGAGGGTCGTAAACTCAAGGGAGTAGGTAAGGCTGCACGTCAGGAGATCGAGGATCTTCTGGGAGTGAAGGTGATGCTGAAACTTTGGGTAAAGGTAAAGGAGAACTGGAGAGATTCGGGCGCAGCCCTTTCGAACTTCGGATACACTGAGAAATGATAACGGATACAGAAGGCATCATCCTGAGACAATTCAAGACCGTTAACGGCAGGACCATGCTGGTAATGTTCTCCAGGAAACTGGGCAAAATATCCGTAGCCACCAATATGACCGGAGGAGGGAAGAACCGTTCCGCCCTGAGCGCCAAACCCTTCACCTACGGAAACTACGAACTGTACAAGGGAAGAGACCTGTACGACCTGAATTCCGGAAGGGTGATACAGAGCTATTATGGGATCGGCGATGATCTGGACAGGTTCTCAGCTGCATCGTACTGTCTGGAGCTTACGGACAAGATACTCATGGAGGAGGATCCCCAACCCAGGCTATTCGTGGAGCTTACGGAGTTCCTTAAAGCGATAGAGATAAGCCGTGGAAACGGGAAGACCCTTACCATGGCATACATCGTCAAAGCACTGGATCACACAGGCACCATGCCGGAGCTGGATCACTGCGCTTCCTGCGGGAAGGATATGACCGGGATCAGGCCTGCAGCCTTCAGTGTCACAGACGGCGGGATCATATGCGGAAACTGCTGTGACGATAAGGTGAAAACTAATGAGGGATCATTGATTTATACCGTGGATTTTGATATAATCAATATCCTGAAATATTTTAAGAATGAACCCTTTTCGAGATTCGAGAAGATCAGGCTGGATGACAGACTTTCGGACGAATTGATGAAGATGCTCCGAAGCTATATGGCCTATCATCTCGACGTAAAGGATCTCAAGAGCGAGTTCATGACTTTTTAAGGGATAGAGTAG
>ONAY01000048.1 GCA_900315895.1 uncultured Eubacteriales bacterium | reverse complement strand
TTTGGACGGATTATATGATATAATCGCCTTGATTTTGGGATTTATAACTAAAGAAGAGGATAAGGGATATATGGTACTATTCATAAATGCCTGCGTCAGGCAGGATTCCAGGACCAAAAGACTGGCAGATAAACTGCTGGCGGACCTTCAGGGGCCTGTGACGGAGCTTCGCCTTTGGGACATGGAGTTTCCCGTGGTGGATGAAGACTTTCTTAAAAAGAGAGATCAGCTGATCAATAATGAGATGTTCAGTGATCCCATGTTTGATCTTGCCCGTCAGTTCGCAGCATCGGATGAGATCGTTATTGCTGCACCTTACTGGGATCTGTCCTTTCCTTCAAGTCTTAAACAGTATCTGGAACAGATCTGCGTCTTAGGTGTGACTTTTATATATGGGCCGGATGGAACTCCGAAAGGGCTCTGCAGAGCAAAAAAACTGACTTACCTGACTACGGCAGGAGGGGACTTTTGTCCGTTGGAATTCGGATTTGGATACGTGGAGGCTCTTTCAAAGATGTTCTTCGGTATCGAAGAGACCCGGCTGATCAAGGCTACAGGTCTGGATATCGTTGGGGCAGATGTTGAGGAGATAATGAGTGCTGTTGAAGAGGGGATCCACGGATGAAATACGTTCTTAGAAATGAGGAGAGTGAGAACTGTGAAAGAAATGCTGAATAAGATCAGGGAACCAAAGACAGTATCAAAGAAGAGGGCGACCATATATACCCTTAGCATATTCATTTTTGGAATAGCGCTGGGAATCATGTCAAAATGGCTGGATAATATCGCCTTCGATGATACTATCGGCTGGCACAGGCCCATCGAAGTCCTTGATCTCGGCAATTTCTTCTCAGATATCGGCATATGGCTCTTATTGGCGCTAATGATCGCGGTATTCAGCGCGTCTACTGTCCGGGCAGGGATCAATACCTTTGCATTCTTTGCTGGGACCTGCGTGGCTTATCATGCATATACCGTGCTTTTCAGTGGATTTGATCCCCAGTCATACATGATGATATGGTACGGGATAACTCTGTTTTCACCGGTGCTTGCGGTGCTATGCTGGTATGCGAAGGGAAAGGGCATCGTTCCCATCATTCTCGGCATGGGGATAATGGCGATCATTACACTTTCATGCTTTTCGATAGGATTGTTTTATGTTGACATAAAAGGAATTCTGTATATCTTAATATACGTAGCTTCTGCATTGGTCCTGTACAGAGATCCCAAGCAGTTAGTGGCTATCTTGATAGGAGGATTCCTATTGGCCTTCCTTTTGAATCCGCTTTGGCCTTACCATTGAGGATATGGCGGGCTAGAGTGTTTTGAACTGATAATCAATGAATCATATTGTAATAATAATCGGAAATATACTGAGCCTCTGCGCTATGGTAACTGATTCCATCAGTGGGACCAGAAGGAAGCATAGTGAGATCATGGCCATCCAGATAGTGAGCCAGTTCTTCTACGGGGCTTCCTCCATAGTTCTTAAGGGCTACAGTGCACTGGCACAGAACGTGGTGGCGGTCTTCAGAAATCTTGCCTCCATGAAGAACGTGAAAAGCAAGGCTCTTGAATGGGTGCTGATACTTTCGGGCGTGGTGCTTGGGGTGGTTCTCAATAACAGGGGACTTCTGGGCTGGCTTCCGATCATAGCCAATTTTGAATACTCGGTGGCAGTCTTCAGGTTCAAAGACAATGGAAAAGCCCTTAAGATCGCATTCATTATAAATGCAGTCATGTTCGGCATTTTCAATGTTTTCCTGATGAATTACGTGGGTGCGGTATCCTGCACCATTATAGCCATCACTGCTTTCATAGCGATCATCAAAGAATCAAAGGAGGATCCCCATGGAATTTAAAGAGGGCTTAGGCTGGAGATGCTGTTATGATCCTGACACAGGTCTTTATACGGCTGAGGTGGGCGGAGGCCCCAACCACGATCTGTATGAGATAACAAAGGAGATCTACGATCATGTGGATGATCCGGATGTAGAGTGGCCCACCAGTCTCATAAGTTCCGGCCGTCATCTCTACATGGCTGTGGACGATCGCTGCGGTCCGCCATATACGGTGATCCTTGACAGCGATTATCAAAAGATCTGTCCCTGGGCGAAGACCAGTGTTTCAGGGGAGGTATGGCCCGATGAACTTACTGACGCTGCAGTTGAAGTCTTCGCTTCTGAAAAGAACAACAGGGAGCAGCGCAGGGCCAAAAAGCAGATCAGGCGCATCCAAAAGTATGAAGAACTGTACGATGAAGCTCTGGACCTTGTTGAAAAGGGGAATATAAACGACCGTCTCAGGGAGATCATGGAAGAGTTGGATGCGTACTACACCGGTTCTCTTTGGAAAAGCGACTTCGAGGACGACGAGGCAGGAAAACTGCCGGATGATCTTAAGAGAGGAGTTCTCTCTGAGGACGGGCTCTACGATCTATTGGAAAAGTACGCTGAACTCAAGAATGAATAAATTGGGCAGGATCTTTTAATGATGAAGATCTGCCATAAAACGGTAGGGACATATGGAATACTCACAAGCTAATGCTGCTCTCTGGAATCCGATCATTCAATTCGGGATAATCGCCATCCTCATATTGGTTGCCAACGTGCTCAGGCGCAAGCTTCCATTCATAAGGAAGACTCTAATGCCCACCGCGGTCCTTGCGGGATTCCTGATGCTCATAATCAGGCAGACCGGACTCATTGGCATGGACACGGATTTCCTTGAAATGCTGACCTACCACGCTCTTGGAATAGGTTTCATCGCTCTGACTTTAAGAGTCCCCACGAAGGGAAGTGCCAGTGGGGGTCTCATCGGATCGAAGAGCGGAGCGCTGATCGTAAGCACATATCTGGTACAGGCTTTGACCGGCCTTGTGATATCCATAGGTCTGGCATTTACCGTTATGCCTGACCTGTTCAAGGCCAGCGGCATCCTGCTTCCCATGGCTTACGGACAGGGCCCGGGACAGGCAAACAACATAGGTTCTACCTATGAGGCTCTGGGCATGACAGGCGGACGTTCATTCGGACTGTACCTGGCAGCAGCAGGCTACCTCTGCGCATGCATCGTGGGAGTGATCTTCCTTAACATCTACGATCGCAGGGGAAGGATCAAGCATTACGATGTGCGGAACGAATTGTCCGGCTCCGTAACCATCGATACCTTCCAGGATCACGACGAGATACCCATCTCTGAATCAATAGATAAGCTGAGCATCCAGGTGGCGCTTATCGCAGCGGTATACCTTCTTACGTACCTGTTCACATGGGGGATCACAGCTCTTCTGGGACTGATATCTCCGGGAGTGGCATCCACGGTGAGCACGCTGCTCTGGGGCTTCAACTTCATCTTGGGATCCTTGGTTGCCATGATCGTCAGAAGATCATTCAAGTTATTCAGATCTGTGAAGCTGATGAACAGACAGTATCAGAACAATTATCTTCTCAGCAGGATCTCGGGACTGGCTTTCGACTACATGATCGTTGCAGGCATCGCCAGCATCAACATCAGTGACCTTAAAGGATATCTTCTCCCATTCATTCTCATGGCGGTGGCCGGCGGTATCGTGACTTTCATTTACCTCAAAGTCATGTGCAAAAAAGTTTACCCGGACTATCCCTTCGAGGGCTTCTTCTCCATGTACGGGATGCTGACAGGAACCATTTCATCAGGAGTTCTGCTTCTGAGAGAGGTGGATCCGGAGCTCAAGACACCTGCCGCCAACAACCTGGTAACGGGAAGTTCCTTCGGGATCCTCTTCGGTGCACCGGTGCTCCTTCTGGTATCCATGGCTGCCAAAGGAAACACCATGTTGTTCATTACTTTCGGAATAATAATCGTATATCTTGCGCTGCTTCTTCTGTACATAAACTTCGTGGGGCGCAAAAGATCAGCCAAGGCTAAGGGAGAACAGTAGAGATGATAAGCATCGGTCTGGATCCTAAAATCACTTTGGAGCCTATTTCAGGTACCGGGGCCTGGTATCAGGCTACGGACTATGTCCACGGTGACCTTTACGAGGCAGAGGAACTGTATCAGGATGGACATAGTATTGATTGCAACTCCCTGTATTTCATCCATTTTCCGGATGGGACCATCTATGAACCTGCACCGAAGAAAAAGGGTAGGTATTTCGGCAACACTGCCTATGTGGATGGGAATCTGGCATTTCTAATGGTGGATTTTCCTGATGACCGCATATCTGTAATGGAGTTCGATACAGTGAGCGGCGAGACACAGGTCCTTGCCGAGCTCTCCAGAAAAGATGTAAAGGATTGCTATAATCTAATGGTCCACGGAAGCCCGCTGTTTCTTACGAGACAGGCTAACGATGGCAAGTTCCAGATAATATGGCCCTGGAAAGCAGAGTTTCCCATAGAAAGAACGGAAACCTTCGACTTCAGAGACGGAGATAAGCTGTACTTCGCAGCCTGGTATGAGGATCCGGACTACCGCGAGGATGTAATAGTCAGATCTCTTGACGGTGAATTGATGGATCGCTATCCCGGCACCATATACACCATGCCCAACGGCGAGAGGTGGAAGATAGGCTACACTGATTGAACGCTCCCACCACTTAATTCACTTCCGCGAATTTGAAGTGGGGAATTCCTGCTTCACAGAGATCTGCGTGCCCCTAAGGGCTCCGTCTCACATTCTCTCCACAGGCTTTAATTCCCGTGCGACCCACGGTACTTTTCAGGATCCCGGCTTC